>JAIUOK010000046.1 GCA_020161245.1 Actinomycetota bacterium
GTGCTTGGCGCACGGTGGCGAGCCGCACGTCCGCGCGACGGGCGGCGGCGGTGTCGTCGACGGCGGCGACGCGGTCGGGGTCGGCGACGTCGGCGAGGTCGCGCAGGTGGTCGGTGAGGATGAGCGTGGATGCAGCGGATAGGGGGCTGGTGGCCAGTTCGACCCCGAGCGTCCGAAGGACAGCGGCCGCCGAATGGCCGTCGCCAGCCAGTTCGAGGGTGCCGGCGGCTTCGAGG
Source organism: Actinomycetota bacterium (assembly GCA_020161245.1). Classification (GTDB taxonomy): domain Bacteria; phylum Actinomycetota; class Actinomycetes; order S36-B12; family CAIYMF01; genus Longivirga. Next base: position 237 of record JAIUOK010000046.1, read on the forward strand.
TTGAGCAGGAGCATGCGGTCCTCGACCGTGCCGAGGGTCACCAGGGCGGGGTAGGCGGGGATCCCGGACGTCGAGGGCGCCGCATGCTCGCCGGGTGCGCTTGCCAGCGCCGTCGGGTCGAGCCGCCACAGCACGAGGTTGTCGCCGACGGGCGCTTCTCCGGCTGGCGCGTTGGTGAACGGTGCAGCGGGGGGAGGCTCGTCGCCAGCGGTGGCGTCCCCCATCGAGACGTCCACGATGATGTCGAGCTGGTGTTGGCCGACGAGGACGGCCCGAAGCCGTGGCATGGGCCGTCCAGTGGCGCGGCAGCCGTCCGCCATCTGCTGCAGTGCCGACGCGACGGTGTCGAGGGTGATTAGAGTCCGGGCGCTGCACAGGATGCGTTCCGCGGCGGCGGGGTCCCCGGTGGGCAGGGGGAGGCGCTGCCCGGGGCGGCGTTGCTGCTGCTGGCGGCGTCGTCGTCGGGCAAGTTCGGCGAGGAACCCGGTGGCGGTCAGGGCCGTGAGTCCCAGGACCAGCTGCGACCAGCTCCTGCCGATCGCGTCTCCGGCTTCGGCCTCCGCCGCCGGGGTGGCTGTTTGCGGCGCGCTCGGCCCCGTCGGGGCGGGCGTCGCTGCGGCTGTGCTCTGGGGCTCTGGTGCGGGCGTGCGGTGGGGCGGGGCCGTGACAGCTCGCGGCGCCGTCGAGGCCGGTATCACCGGTGCTCGACCGTCCGGCTCGTCGACGGGAGGCGCTTCGGGCGTCCGGGGTGGTGTCGTCGGCGCGGTCTCAGGAGCCGGGTCGGCGTCGTGACGGGTGGGCAGCAGGAGGATCCAGCCGGGCTGGATGAGCCGGGGGTCGTCGAGGTGCTGGCCGTCAGGCTGGGTGCGGTCGCGGTTGAGCCGGTGGATCTCCCGGTAGCGCATGGGGTCGCCGAGGTGCTTGTCGGCGATGTCCCAGAGCGTGTCGCCGCGCTGCACCACATAGGTGCGGTGCTCCGAGCCGCCGTTCCGCGTCGCCGGTTGCGGCGACGGCTTCGACGCGTGGGCGGTGTCGGGTGCGGCGGCGTGCTGCTCGGGCAGCAGCAGGACCCAGCCGGGGTGGATCCAGTGGGTGTCGGTGAGGGTGCGGCCGTCGGCCTGGGGGCGCCCGTAGTTGAGGCGGGCGATCTCGCGGAAGCGTGCTCCGTCGCCGAGGTGGGTGGCTGCGAGGTCCCAGAGGGTGTCGCCACGCACGACGGTGATCGTGCGGTCGCGAGCAGCCCGGCGCGCCTGATGGACCTGATCATGCGTTTGCGCGTGCACCGCTGTCGAGGATACGGACTCGCGGGCTGCGCCGTGGCCGGCCCGCGGCTGAGGCGAGGTCGGGGCGGCCGTCGGCTGCGCCGCAGGGCGCCCCGTAGCCGGGGCCGAGGTCGGGAGCTGGGCCGACGAAGCCGACCCGGTTGGTGCCGGGTCTGCGGCGACGGCCGGGACAGGAGGGAAGTGTCCGGGTGCGGTGCCGGTGGGTGCGGTAAGCAACATCGCGGCCGAGGCGACCAGGGACGCGGCGAGCTTCTGCGGCGCACCCGCCAGCGGGAGTCGTGGCGTGGGCAGGCCGCGCAGCATCGCGACCGTCTCCACGACCACGGAGACGGCGAACACCGCCCACGCGGCCCATGCCAGCAGCGTCAGCGCGGTCAGCAGGAGGTGCCCGTCGTCGGGGCGGGTCAGCGCGGAGGTGATTGCCTGCCAGGACAGGGTCGGCCAGTCCAGCGCCGGGGCGACGACGAGCAGTAGTGCGGGGATGCCGACCATGAGGGCTGCGAGCGCGAGCAGGGCGGCCAGGGCGCGCGCGACCTCGGCGCCGCGCCGGTGGCGCCCGGCGTGGGTCCCGCACTCTGCCCCGCGGCTGGTCGCCTGGGTGGTGGCTCTGGTCATGGTGCGGCTCCGGTGATGCCGGGGACGAGGGTGGCGCTGGCACGCCCGGTCACGGTGAGGGTGTGAATACCGACAAGGCCGAGGAACAAGGTCGGGGTCGAATCGGTGACGGTCACGGTGACGGTGGTACCGGTGGTGGTGACGGTGCCGGTCACTCCGCGGGCGGTGAGGTAGGCGCGGGCCGCCGCGGTCGCGGCGCCGGTGTCCAGGGTGGGGTCCCGGCCGGTGATGGCGTCGGGGACGACGATGCGCTGCCCGGCGACGCGCGCGGCGTCGGCGGCCAGCGCGTCGGCGCGTTGGATGCCGCGGATCTTGGCGCCACCATCGACGACGAGGCCGATGAGGACGAGCAGCCCGAGGACGGTGATGGACAGGAACACCGTCGCCGACCCGTCCTCGGAGCGCCCGCCGTGTCGGTGCCGCGTGGGACGTCGGGGGGTCATGACCGGCCCCGGTAGGTGTCCAGCGGGCTGGTCGCCGTCGCGGTGACCTGCCGCTTTCCGGGCATGCCGGGCACGGCGAGACCGGACAGCGACACCGTGCAGGTGACGGTCGCGGTGACCGATGCCGGTCGTCCGACGGGGACGGCGAACCCGCTGGTGTCCACGGTGACGCGCACGGTGGCGCAGTGCAGGTCGCCGGCGTCGAGCTCGCGGCGCGCGGCGCCGGTCGCCGTGCTGGTGGCGGCCGCCGGGTCGCGGGCCAGGGTCGCGGCGCGTGCGGCTGTCTGGGCGGCGCGGTCGACCTCCTGGTGCGCGATGGACAGCCGGCCGGCGACGACGACGAGGGCGAGCAGGACCAGCACGGCAGGAGCGAGGATCGACAGCTCGAGGGTCACCGACCCCGCGTCGGCGCGGATGGCCGCGCCCAGAGCGTGGTCCGCGACGCGCCGCTGTCCCGGGTGTGTGCCGGTCATGGGGTGTCCGGGGTGAAACGCTCGACCGGGACGAGGGCGTCCTGGGTGACGGTCAGGCCGGGGACGCCGGGCAGCACCGACAGGGCCCGGCCGCTCACCTCGATCCGGACGAACGCGGTTGTGGTGCCTGCGGCCGTGACGGTCGTGCCGGTCAGGGAGTCTCCGGCGTGGTCGGTGAGGAAGGACCGGGCCCGCGCCACCGCCGCGCCGGTGGTCGAGTTGTAGGCAGCGCCCGCGGCTGCGCCTTCCTGCGCTGCGGCCTGGGCGAGGTTGCGGGCGTGGAACCACAGGCCGCCCTGGACGATCGAGAACACCAGCAGCAGCAGTGCGGGCGCGAGGATCGCTATCTCCAGGCTCACCGACCCGTCCTGCCCGCGGGCATGCCACCCCCGGCACCGGGCGGTGCCGTCGGTTCCTGCCGGTGTGCGGGCGGGCATAGCTGCGGCGGGCCGTGGTCAGTTGATCTGGTCGGTGCGGCGGGTGACGGCCAGGGTGATTGCGGTGACCAGGAGCGTCGCGACCGCGATGAGCCCGAGCACGATGATCACCAGCTCCAGGGTGGAGACACCGTCCTCACCCCGATTGCGCAGGGTGCGGCTGGTGCGGGCGAGGTGGCCGGCGAGCAGGACGCGGGCGGCGAGCAGGGTGCTGGTCATCTGGTGGTGCTCCTGTCCGGTACGGCGTGCGTGGGCATTGCAGGGTGGGATGGGAAGTGCTTCTAGGAGAACAGGATCCGGGCGAAGGCTGGGTAGCCGATCAGGGCCATGAAGGCGATGCCGAGCAGGGCGACGGGGATGATCATGTGCTCGCTGGCGGCGTTGGCCTCCGCCGCGGACGCGGCCAGGAGCTGGTGGCGTAGCGAGGCGGCGCGGGCGCGCAGGGTGGCGTAGACGGCGGCGCCGTCGGTGCCGGACAGTCGCATGATGTCGGCGAGGTCCCCGAGCTCGGGGACGCCGACCTGCTCGGCGAGTTCGCCGAGGGCGTCCCAGGGCGGGCGCCCGGCGAGCTCGGCGCGGGTAAGGGCGTCGCGGATCCGGACGAACCCGGGGGCGTCGGCGACCCAGGCGGCGCGCTCGAGGGCCTGCACGGTGCCGGCGTCGCCGGCGCGTTCGAGGGCGACGAGCTCGAGGTAGGCGCACACCGCCAGGCGCATCGCGTCCCGCTCGGTCTGCGCGCGGCGGCGAAGGTCCGCGTCTGGCACCCAGAACAGTACCGCAGCCAGCAGCAGCGACACCGCGACGGGCACGACGAGCGGGGGCACGATGCCCAGCAGTGCGACCGCGGCGAGCAGGACTGGCGGGAACGCGAGCCCGAGCAGTGCGTAGCCGGTCTTGCGGGCGGCCAGCGCCGTTGGGGTCTCGCCGAGCAGGGCGAGGTCGCGGGCGTAGCGGTCCAGGTGCAGGCGGGCCGCGAGGTCGGTGAAGACGCCGTCGCTGGTTCGCTGCCACCGCGACGCCCCGTGGACGGCGACGGGTTCGGGGTCCGCGGTGTCCAGGCGGGCCAGGGCAGCGGCGAGGTCGGGGACGTCGGGGACCAGGGCGCGGATCAGCACCGCGACGCCCGCGCCCACGCTCGCGCCAGCGGCGATCACCCACGGGTCGATCATGAGCCGGTCCTCCCCGAAGCGGCGGGCGTCCAGGCGGGGTCCGCGGCGTCGCCGAGCCGGGTTGATCCGGTGGGCAGGAACAGTCGCGGCTGCGGGCGGGTCAGAGTCAGCGCCCGCATCCACGCCAGCGATGCGATGAACCCGCACGCGATCACCGCGAGGACCAGCTGGCCGAGCAGGGTGCCGTACGGGGCGAGGTAGGTGCCGTTGAGGGCGCCGACGGCGACCACGCCGAGGGTGATGAGGGTGACCGCGCGGGCGGTGGTGCGGGGCTTGGCGCGCTCGGCCTCCACCCGGCGGCGCATGGCGACCTCCTCGGCGACGGAGTCCGCGACCGCGGCCAGGACCCGTGCCAGGCCAGGGCCCCGGCGGCGGGCACCCAGGATCAACGTGGCGACGACGAGGTCGCCGGTGGCGTCGTCGAGGTCGTCGGCGAACGCGCGCAGCGCGGCCTCGGTCGACCAGCGGGCGTCCAGCCGCGCCGCCAGCGCGGACACCTCGCCCTGAAGGCGTTGCGGGCAGGTGCGCACGGTCGCGGCGATTCCCTGCTCGAGACCGACACCGACGACCAGCACGTCGGACAGGCGCCGGGTCCATTCCTCCAGCGCCTCGATCCGGTCGATGCCCGCGGCCGCGACGGTCGAGGTGCCGAGCAGGATTGGCAGGCCCCACGCGGTGGCGGCGACGATGAGTGCGGCGACCGGCCACCCGGTGACCAGCCACGCCGCAGCCGCACCCAAAACCGCGACGACGGCGCGCGCTTGCGACCCGGCCGGCAGCCGCCGCGGGTGCGTCGTCGCAGTGCGACGCGGCACCGGTGCGGGTGCGAGCGCGGGGAACAGCCCGGCGACGACCAGCAGCACGCCGGCGACAAGGATCGCGCCGGCGACCGCGGCCAGGACGGCGGTCATGACGGTGCCCCGACCAGGTCCAGCGGCGTGGCCCAGGTGCCTGTGCGGTGGTCGTGGAACCCGGGGTCGAACCCGGCCCGGATCAGTTCCGGCAGGCACGCCGGTGCGTGGGTGGGGACGGCGCGACCGTCGGGTCCGGGCGCGAACACGGTCGTGGTGGTGGGGCGGCCGAACTCGCCCATCCCGTTGATCTCCACAACGTCGGACACGAACCTGTGCCGCCGCCCCCCGATGTGGGTCTCGTCCAGCAGCCGGGCGTGAACGATGAGGTCCACGGAGCCTGCGACCAGGCGGTAGGCGAACGTGTCGGTCATCCCGATGTCCGCGGACAGGCACAACGTGACCAGGCGGTCCAGGGCGTGCGCGGCGGTGCGGGAGTGGATCGTGCACAGCGACCCGTCGCCGGTCGACATCGCCTCCAGCATCGGGACGGCCTCGCTGCCGCGGACCTCCCCGACGATGATGCGCCGCAGGTTCATCCGCAGCGCATCCACCACCAGCTCGGACAGCGTCACCTCCCCCGCGCGGCGGCCAGACGCGTCGCGTTCGCTGGAGCCCTCGCGGGCCTCCATCGCCACCACCCGGGGGTGCCGGTCGGGGAGCTCGTGCAGGTGCAGCTCGTACTCCCGCTCGATGGTTGCGAACCGCTCCATCGGGTCGAACTCGTTGGCCAGCGCCCGGATCATGGTCGTCTTGCCCGCGTTCTGCAGCCCAGTGACGATGATGTTCTTCCCGGACCGTAGCGCCGCGCGCAGGAATGCGACCAGCGCGGTGTCCAGCATCCCGAGGGCGATCAGGTCGTCGAGGTCGACGTCGCGGACCCGGTGGCGGCGCACCACCACCTGAGGGCGCGGTGTCGTCCACGCCATCGCCGCCAGCCGCGACCCGTCCTCCAGGCGCAGGTGCAGGCGCGGGTTCGCAGTGGTGAAGGTGCGTTCGTTGCCCGCCACCCGAGCGGCCAGGTGCTGGAGCTGCTCGAGGAGCTCGGCGTCGGAGTCCGCAACAGCCGGGCCGCGCTCCTCGCGGCCGTCGGCGTAGGACACCCAGACCTGGTCATGGCCGTTGACCTCGATGTTCTCCACCATCGGGTCATCGACCAGCGGCTGCAACCGCCCCAGGCCGAACAGCGCCGACATGACCGCGTCGGCGAGCGCGAACTCCTCCTCCACGCTCCACCCCGGGGCGCCGGCTCGCGCGGCGTCGCGGGACCGGGCGGTCAGGAGATCGGCGAGCAGGGAGCGGCACAGCTCCTGCCGGGCCGCGGTGTCGGTCAGCGGGTCGGTCTGCAGGCGGGCGGCGAGGCGTTCGGCGACCTCGCGGCGCAGCTCCCGGACCAGCCCGTGATCGACCGACAACCCTGCCCCCGGGTCGGCCGCGGGCGGTCCGGGCTCGGGCCACGCGCGCAGCGCGGGCGTGTCGAGGTCGTCGACCTGCCAGGCGCGCAGCTGCTCGGTCACGACCCCACCACCGTCCGTTGGTTAGCGGCCGATGCGGAAGAGCGCAGCGGTGTCGCGTCCGGCTTCAGAGGCGACAACGGCGACAGCAGCGGGTCAGCGAGGTCGCGGAGCCGGCCCGTCACGGCGGCGGCTGAGCGCATCAGCGCGGTGCGGGCGAACCAGCGCCCGGCGGGCGCGCCGTCACTGAGCACCGCGGCCGCCCGAGGGTCCCAGGCCAACGATCCGAGCAGCGGGAGTCCGAGGGAGGATGCGACCTCGTCAGCCGGGTACGGGCGCCGCTCACCGACGACCAGCAGCCACCGCCGCGGCGACGACGAGTGTGCCGGCTCGGCTGCGCGGAGCACGGCCGCGGCGGGGCGTGCTGCCGCGACCGCGCGCAACGACGACCCGGTCACGAGCACCACGAGGTCCGCGGCCGCCAGAAGCGATGCGCCCGCGCCCGCAGGCAGTCGTCCGACGTCGACGAGGACCGTCCAGCTCTCCTCGCCGGTGCTGTCGAGCTCGCGCAGCCGCGACCAGGCCGGAGCCGCGCCAGGCCTGGTCGGCGGGAACGGCGCGGGACCGGCGAGCAGGAGCCGTGACCCGGTCGCGTCGAGCGCGACCGCGGAACCGTGGACCGCGTCGAGCAGGTCGCTGCGTGCCGACGCGACGGCGCCGGCGCCGGCGCCCGGCCCAGTCGCGCCCTGCAGGTAGCCCGAGGCGAGGTCGGCGCCGGCCGGGTCGGCGTCGACCAGAAGCACAGAGCCCGCGTTCAGCGGCCAGGCCAGGGCCAGGGCCAGGCTGGTGGTGGTGGCCCCGGGCGCGCCTTTGGCCGAGCACACCGCGATCACGGTCATGACGCGGCCACCTGCGGCAGAAGCACCAGCGCGATGCGCCCGGTCGCGGCCCGCGCCGCCAGCGCCGGACCGTCCCCGGCCGCGACGGTGACGTCGAGCACCGACACCCCGTTGAGGTCGGCAGGGCCGATGCGCACGACGGTCGCCGCCAGAGTCGCGGGCGGCCCGGTCGGCGGGTCGCCGTCAGCGCCAGGGGTCTCGACGATGAGGACCCGGTCCCCGGGCGTCAGGCCACCCGCGGGCAGCCGGTCGGCCTTGAGCGGAACACCGACCAGGACCTCCCCCGCCTCCGGGGGTGTCGCGGCGGTGAGCTGCGCGGGCGCCAGCAGCGACCCGGCCACGATCGTGGTCGCAGCGACCTGGCCCACGACGCGGTCACGCTCGCCCGCCGGGATGACGGCGACCCCGCTCGCGCCGGCGACCTCGACGGTCCCCAGGTCTGCGTCGGTCAGGACCGTCCCGTAGGCGACGTCGCGCGCCGCGACCAGCACCGCGACGCGGGCGCTGCTGGTCGACACCAGCCACGCCGCCGCGAGCGCCCCCACCGCGACCAGGGCCACCCCCAGGGCCAGCAGCCCCGGACGGCGGCGCGGCCGCGGGGCGCGCATCGGTGCAGCGACCTTCATCGCCCGCGCCGACCCGTCCGCCCGGGCCGTACTTGAGCTCGTGGTCGTCACAGCTCCACCTCCCGTGGCATGGCACGCCGCGCACCGGTGCTCATGTGACCAGCACCTGAAGCTCGCCGATGCGCACGCTCGTCGACGACGTCCGGGTCACCGTCAGCACGCCGGACTCCCCGCCGCCGGCCCACGACACCACCCACGTCGTGGTCGCCGTGACCGCGTACGCGTGACCGGGCTGCGAGGCCGAGGACCGGGTGTAGACGTGCCCGCACGTCGGGGACTGGGAATCGCCGGCCGACGTCGTGTACGGGGTGCCGGGCGACGTGCACGTCACCAGGTGGTCATCGCCCATGTCCCACACCACCTTCGACGCCCGCGCCGTCGCCGTCACCGACGTCCCCGGGATCGACGCCGTCGCCGACGTCGGACCCCACGTCGAGGCACGCACCTCAGTCCACATCCACACCGGCAGACCGACGAGCCCTGTGCCCGAGGGATCCGGTGCCATGCCGATGTCCGGACCGTCCAGACGCATCGAGTCCAGCGCCCGCTGCGCCAACGTCGCCGGCGTCGCGGTGCCGCCGTAGCCGTCGGGCGGTCCCGGCAGCCACACCCACCCCCCGCCGGAGCCTCCCGTGCTGAGGCACGTAGCCAAGTAGATGGCGCCCCCGGCTGGGCGTCCGGACCAGACCGGGTCGCTACTGGCCGGCTGAGGGTCGACCAGCATGAAATAGCAGCCGTGGGAGTTGCTCCACCAGCCGAAGGTGGGGTCGTAGCAGTCGACTGCCTCGCCCGTGATCGACAGGCGGCACTCGGGCGTCGCACCGCCGCCCGGGGTGGGAGTCGGCGTCGACCCGGGGGTGCCGGGCCCCTCTACGACGATGATGCAGATGGGTTGATCCGGTGGACACGTGACGCCACCGGAGGTGCCGGTCGCCTCCGCGTTAGCTGCGGTCCCGAGCCCTGCCATCGCCGCTACCACGAGCGACCCGACGACCCGCGTCAGCACGAGCGATCCCGGAACGCGGTCGACGTCTTGATGACCCAGCGCCCATCGAAGATGGTCGCCACCGACTCCACAACGACGCGCGGTGATTGGCCTGGGGCGAGCGCAGAGTCGCCGGTCGCCACGAACACCGGAAGCCAGCCGGTGGAGTCCAGGCAGTCCGTGATGGCCACCTCGGGCCGCGCCCCAGCCGCGACCGAGACCACGGATGTTTCGTGAGTTGGCTCCCCGCGCATCTCCACTCCATTGCGGCGGAGCAGGAGCACCGTTGCGAGAGCATCGGACAAGGCCTTGTCGATGGCGTTGGCGCGCAGTGCCTTCGGCGGCTCCTTGGTGGGATCCGCCTGCGAGGCAACCTTCGCCGCCCAGAACCGGTCGTAAGCGGCCAGTGCCTCGACGGACTCAGTGAGCGTTGTAGTGGACACGGTCGGGGTGGCCGAGGAGGCCGAGGGTCGGATACCGGGCGACGTCGAGGTAGGAAGCGGGTCCTGCGGGCCTTCGGTGCAGCCGACGAGGACGATGGCTCCAAGTAGCGCTGCGAGCACCGGACGACAGGCATGGCCGCTGATCATCGTCACCACCGCCTTGCTGCGTCGGTGTGGCGGGACGTTCCCCCGTCGATCCGTTCTTTGTACCGCGCACAGGTGACACGCGGCACCCGGTTCGCCGGAACCTGTGGACGACGCGCGCTCCGGATGTACTCGATCGAGTGACCTGGAACCACAGCTCCCGCCGCGGCTCGCCGGCCGGGTCACGACGCGTCCTTGAGGGTGGCGCTGCGGATGAGCAGGTCGGGGCTCGTCAGCGTCTTGTCGAGCGTGGCTTGCAGGGCCGCGTGCATGACGACGTCGAGCGGGCCTCGCTCGGGCCGCGCCGCAAGACGTTCAATCAGGCCGGGCCACTGCTGGGTGCCGAGAAGCACGTGCACCAATCGGCGCGCCTGCCAGCCGGGGATCGTCGCGTCGGCCGCGACGCCGCGGTACCCGCCCTCGACATGCGGACGGCCGTCGCGGTGGCGACTGCGGGCGGCGATGGACAGCAGCGCCCGTGAGGCCGGCTCCAGCTGCCAACCGGTCTCGAGCAGGATCGCGACCACCGCGGACAGGATCGGTCCGTTGCTGACCGACCAAGTGCCTTCGCTGACGCTAGTTGCGGGCTCTAGCCCATGTTCGGAGAGGAGCTCCCAGCTCAACGGCGGCAGCGAAACGCTGACGAGGCACGGGTCGGCGCTGCGGTCGGCGAGACGCTGAAGTGCGCGCTGCTGCCAGGCCTTGCGCGGCTGTGTGCCGTACGCGGCGGCGATCGACTCGTCCTCGATCGCCCGGCGCGCGGCGGACCACAGGATCCCCCAGGGCGACTCGGCCTCGCGGATCCGGGGCGAGGTCAGCGTTCGCCACGTCATCGTCCACGCCGTGGCCTCCGCCTGCGCTGCGACCGGGCCCGTCAGCCGACGGTAAGCCACCTGGGGGCGCACGACGGTGTCGCGGACGTACGCGAGCAGTGCGCAGCCGGCAGCGCTGTCCCAGCCGTGGACGTCGACAAGGTCCAGGTGCGCCAGCAGGCTCATGCGGGTGCGGTGCAGGACCGCCGTTGGCTCACTCGCGGGGTGGGCGGGATCCAGGGTCGTGATGGCGGTCATGTGATCCTCCTGCATCGGGTTGGTCGATGGCAGGGCCAGCGTTGTGAGGCAGTCCGTCATGGACTCCGTCGCGGGTGACTTGCGAGGAAGGAACCGCCTCTCGACCGACCGATTAGCTTCGAGACGGAGTCGATGACGGAGTCCACGTCGGAGCCAGCGCCCGCCCGATCGGGGCTCAACATCGAGCATGTGCTTGGTCGCCACAGCGACCTCCTCTCGATGGATCCGATGCGGGGCAAGCGTGGTGGCCGACTCCGTCATGGACTCCGTCGCGAACTTCGGCAGCGCCCTGACCTGCGGCGATAGCGGCCCTTCTCGCCGGTGACGGAGTCGGTGACGGAGTCGGTTCGAGCTCGTGACTGAGTCGGTTCGTACTCGTGACGGAGTCGGTGACGGGCTCGCGGGAAGTCGGCGAGCCGGTCACGTGCGCTCGAGGGTGGGTCGGTCGACGCGTTTGGTCGCTACCAGGCGATCGGCGGGAGCCCAGTCCGGCGGGAAGGTTGATGCGGTGGGTTGGGCTGCGGCGAGGGTGGTGTAGCCGGCGAGGGCGGGCGTCAGGTCGCTTGCTGCGGCGGGGACGTACCGCCCGGCCATCTTGGCCTCGATGAGGTCGGTGTGGTCGGTGACCTGGTCGCCGGTGAGGTAGCGGGCATCGATGAACAGGGCGTCCCGGTCGACCAAGGCGCGCAGCGTCGTCTGGTTCGTTGCCGCGAGTTCGGTGCACGCTGCGGACAGCTCCAGCATCTGCGCGGGGCTGAGTTGCGCCGGGCCGTAGGCGCGGATCCCGGTTGCGTCACGTGTCAGGGGGAGGGCGATCGCCGCGGCGGCGGGCAGCGCTGCGACGTTGGCCCGCAGGCCCGGGGTCGCGGGGGTGCCGCTGGTGAACCTGGCGAGCAGTCGGTGCTGGTCGACCCAAGCCGTGCGCTGTTGCGACCACGCCCCCGCCAGGGCGGGATCCTCCAGTGCGGAAGCGTGCGCGGCGAGGTGGGTGTGCAGGATGGCCGCTGCTGCGGCGTACTCGACCAGGTCCGCAGCGGTGGCGCGCCGTGGATGGCGCGCCAGCGTCCAGGCGCCGAGCCGCAGCCGGTCGGTGCGTTGCAGCAGCGCACCGGCTGGTGTGGGCGAGGTGACGCCCGGCCGGGCCAAGGGGAGGCGGGCGAGGCGTGCCGCGCCCGAGGCGGGGTAGGCGGCCCGCATACGCAGCACCCGCGCTGCCTCACTCACCCGGGTCAGGTCGGGCATCGCGCGTTCGACCTTCGACCATGCGATGCCGGCCTGGGCCGCGCGCAGCGCCAGGTCACGGTCTGCCGCGGCGACCGTGTCGACGAGGTCTGCGACCAGCAGGTAGCCGGCGGCGCGTTCGGCGCCGTCGTCCAGGACGCCAGCGTCCGGGGTGCGGTCAGCGCCCCGTGCATCGCGGTGTGTGGCAACCAGGTCCCGGGCCGCGCCCAACGCCTTCACGGCCGCAGCCCAGGACTGCGCCGGGCCGCCGAGGCCCTGATCTCGGTCGGCCACGTCGCGGGCATGCAGCGATTGCAGTGCCCTGGCAAGCGCCAGCGCGGGCCGGTCCGACGGGTCCGGCGCCGACACCAGGCCTTCGCCACGGTGGGGACCGCCAGCCAGGAACAGCAAATGCCCGCCCGCGGCCACCAGCAACGCACGATGAGCATCGATGGCGCTGAACGCTGCTGCACGGTCGGCGAAACGTTCGGTAGTCACCATCATCGCCGCCCAGGCCACATGCCTAGTCGCGGTGTGCATGAGCTCGCCGTAGGTAGCACCCGCTGAAACCGGGGCGATCACGCCGCAGCCTCAGCCGAGAGGTCCTCCGCCCGCGCCAGCAGATGCGCCACCCTGGCCAGCAGCAGCAGATTCGCCGGCGCGACGTCATGCACGACGGGGACGGCGAGGAGCTCCGTGATCGCGGCTCGACCACTTCGCACCAATCTCGTCGCCTCGACGCTCGACTTGCCGAAGGCCGATGCGGACGGCAGCGAACCCTTGGCAGGCGCCGCCAGGTCGGCGATGCGCTCAAGCGCCTCCCGCATCCCGACCGCCACCACGATGGCCTCGGTGTCGTCGCGAGCGATCGACGCGGCCAAAGTGGCGCGGTGAAGCCCCGACAGGCTGGACTCCAGAGCTCCCCAGAGCCGAGCTTGGGCGGACGAATCGAATTCGGTCACGCGGTGCCTCCTTCAGGCCAGCGAGGAGCGTCGCTCCAGGTCGAGTGCGCACCCAGCGGCTTTCGACGAAGGTTGGGGACGACACGCCGACTCCTTCAGATGTGCACGAACCATCGCCGAGCGACGTCACGGGTGGTGGCCGCCCCGACGGGCTCTTGGAGTGGCACAGCGCGGGCGCTCGGCGAAAGCGCGGCGAGGCAGCCACAGCCCCTGACGTCCGTGGTGTCCAGGAGTGGAACCGTTCCTGTCGGTGCTTGGCGCCGCGCACCTTGTAATGGGCGCGCGTGCGTCTTCACTGGAGATCAGGAGTACGCCATGAACCGTTCGGAGCTCGGTCAGCTGCCTGCGATGGTCGACGTGCCCACTGCAGCTCGTGTCCTCGGCATCGGTCGAAGCCTCGCCTACGACCTTGTACGCAGTGGCGGGTGGCCGACCCCAGTTGTCCGGATGGGCAAGCTCATCCGAATCCCAACCGCCTGCCTGCAGCGCGTCCTTGACGGCGAAAATGCGACGGGCCACTTGACACGAGCCGACGCCAAGCTCGATGGGCGAGCGGCACCGGCCGAATGACATCCCGAAGGACGCAGACTGTGTTCGGAACTGTGTTCAAACGCGCAGAAGGTAAGGGCCACGAGAACATTCGCCAACACACCACGCGGACCTCGCCACGCACGAAGCGCTGCAACGAGACACCAAGCGACACAGTCGGCTTGTAATCCGCGGGTTCTGGGTTCGATCCCCAGGCGGCCCACCCGTCTGACCTGCACCGATACGCGACTGCGGACTCGCTGCCATGTGTGCTCCGGGATTCCGTGAGACCAGTGTGAGACCGCCGTGCGACCTCACCTTCGGCAGATGGTCCGACGGAGGCATTAGCGTTTGCCGGGGGCGCGCCCTGGACGCGAGCATCCGCCAATACGCTTCACTTAACGAACGACCGCCCTCCGGAGCGGCAGGGGGAGGACGAGTGGCCACGGCAGATCAGCTCCGTGCTCTGATCGCCAGTCACGGAGCGGGTGATGATGAGCGGTTCTACGCCATCGCCATGCAGGTTGCGGCTCGCGCCGCGCGCGGGGGAAAGGGCCGCCAAGCACAGGAGCTGCAGAGCCTTATCGATGAGGCTCGTTCGGCCTCACCCCGAACCGCGCATGTAACCGCCGTCGCGCAGCCTCGGGGCGAGTTGTCCGATCTTCTTACGGTCGCCTACCCCGACATCTCATTGACGGACCTGTCGCTCGACGGTGGCGTCCGAGACGGCCTCGAGAGGATCGTTGCCGAGCAACGTCAGCGTGACGTGCTTCGCGCGCACGGATTCGCGCCCAGCCGGCGCTGCCTGTTCGTTGGCCCCCCGGGGACTGGGAAGACCATGTCCGCGAGGGCACTGGCCGGCGATCTGCGACTCCCGCTCTTCACGCTCCGCCTCGACGGGCTGATCACCAAGCATCTCGGCGAGACCGCTTCCAAACTGCGGTTGGTGTTCGACGCGATGCAGGACACGCGGGGGGTCTACCTCTTCGACGAAGTGGATGCGCTTGCCGGAGAACGATCGACGGGCAACGACGTCGGTGAAATCCGCCGTGTGCTCAATTCGTTCCTCCAGTTCCTCGAGCAAGACGGCGCCGATAGCCTGCTGGTTGCCGCAACCAACCACCCCCAACTGTTGGACCGCGCGTTCGGTCGCCGTTTCGACGTCCGCATCAACTTCCCGTTGCCATCGCCGTCGGTGACCAGAGCGGTGCTCGAGAATCGCCTCGCTGGAATGGGGTCGCGATTGGCTTGGAACCGCATCCTTCCTGCTTCACAGGGTCTGAGCCACGCTGACCTCACGGCCGCGGCGGAAACAGCCGCCAAGGAAGCAATCCTCGCCGGACGCAAGACCGTGACAACTGCTCGCGTCGTGGAGTCGCTCATCAGCCGTCAGCGACCGACGGCAAGTTGACGCGTCGTGGCACAACGGAATCGTCCGCATCTCTTCCTTGACGCGGCGCCGCAGGTGCAGCCTTACCGCCCACGGACTAGCCCCCGCAGCAGTGGGCCGAACCCGCCCGCATCTCGACAGGCACATCTTGATCGCCTTACCTCCGGGTTTGAGGCGGCGCTCGCGAGCGGCATCAGCAATCGAACGACTGACGCCGTCGAGGTACCCGGGGCGATCGCGGGCGTCTACCTGACGTTCAAGAGCCCGCCCGGCACCGCCCTCAAGCTCACGTCCTTGGACCCTGCTTCCCGCGGACCCCAACCAGAGTTGCGTGCCCTGACCGTTGACGACGGAGTCGAGACGGCGGTCGTGTTCCTCCCCGATGGGAAGGCCAGCTACTTCCAGCGGCGCCTGAACCAATACCGCGACACCTTGCAGGAGGATGCGCCAAGGCATCGCGCCCTCTTGGACACGATTGATGAGATTAGCCTCGCAACGGTGCATGCGCTTTGGACGGACCGCATTGACGACCGGCCGGGCGACGACGAGGTTGTGTGGCTGGAACTCTGGCTCCGGCGCAGGCCCGGGGAATTGGACCGATTCGCAGACTTCGCGGAGGCGACGTCGGTCCAACTGTCCCTTGCTACGATCCGATTTCGCGATCGGTTGGTCCTCAACGCCCGGTGTTCGCTGCGCCAGCTCTCCGTCACCCTGAACTCGATCGACGAGATGGCGGAGATCCGGCGACCAGCGACTCCCATGGCCTGGCTCGCCTCCGAGCAGGCCTTCGAGCAGCGGGACTGGGTCGACGATTTGCTGTCGCGAACGCAGGCGGCCACTGACGAAGAGCTGGCGGTAGCCTTGCTGGATTCGGGCGTCCAGTTCGGGCACCCTCTCCTCAACCACTCCCTCAGGGCCTCTGACGCCCACACGCTCCACCAGGCCTGGGGACTCCACGACGCAATCGGGCACGGCACGACGATGGCCGGCATAGCCCTTTACGGCGACGTGGCAGCTGCTGCCGCGACCACGTCAACCGTCCGTCTGCGTCACCGGCTCGAGTCCGTGAAGATTCTGAATCAGGTCGGTCACGCCCAGGCGAGTGAGGTCTACGGCGCCGTGACCGCGAACGCTGTGGCGCGCCTAGAGACACAGGCACCGACACGTCGCAGAGTCTTCTCATTGGCGACCACGGCCGAGGACGTGTCCGGGGAGCGCCCGACCGCGTGGTCGGCTGCTATCGACGCGTTGGCCGTCGGTGCCGCCGTGGATGTCACGGCCACTGGCGTGACGCTCCTTGATGACCGCAATGATCGAGCCCCACGCCTCTTCGTGGTGTCTGCCGGGAACGTGAGGTCGCATCACCTGACCCCGAACCACCTCGACGTAAGCGACCTGCGCCCCATCGAGGATCCTGCTCAAGCGTGGAACGCGCTGACCGTCGGCGCGTACACAGAGAGCGTCGACATGCAACACGCGCCGGCTGCCTTCCACGGTTACACGGCGCTCGCAGCCCATGGGGAGCTTTCCCCGTTCTCGCGGACGTCTACAACGTGGCCGGCGGTATCCGTGCTGAAGCCCGACATCGTGATGGAAGGTGGCAACGCCGCCATCGATGCCACCGGCAGCACCGTTGATCACTGCGCGGCTCTCGAAACACTGACCACGAGACGCATGGATGCGGTCGCGGCCCCGTTCACAACCGTGGCGGGAACGTCACCGGCGACAGCGGCCGCCGCGCACCTCGCTGCCGCAGTGATGGCTGAATACCCGCAACTCTGGCCCGAGACAGTTCGCGCACTCGTCGTGCAGTCCGCGCGTTGGACAGGTCCCATGTCCAAACAAATCGCGAGTGCGACCACCAAACAGGCCAAGACGTCCCTGCTCCGCCGGTATGGGATGGGTGTGCCCTCGCTGGTCCGGGCCACCCGCAGCGCGAGCGATTCGCTGACATTGGTCGTGCAGCAGCACATCTCGCCGTTCAGCGCGGACGGGCGACTTCGGGAGATGCATCGGCATCGGCTGCCCTGGCCCGTTCAAGTGCTGCAGTCGCTCGGCGCGACGGAAGTAGACCTGCGAGTCACACTTTCGTACTTCATCGAACCGAACCCCAGCCGACGTGGTTGGCAAGGACGATACGGCTATGCGTCGCACGGCCTGCGCTTCGATGTTCGTCGGCCGACGGAGACAAGCGAGGAGATGAACCAACGGCTGAACAAGCTTGCGGATGACCTCGAATCAGGCGGCAATTCCGCTGCGTCAGACGGGCCGCAATGGGTACTCGGGTCAACTCAGCGCGTCCGCGGTTCACTGCACTCGGACGTGTGGAGAGGTAGCGCGGCCGAACTCGCGTCTCGAGGCGAGATAGCCGTCTTCCCCGTCGGCGGATGGACCAAAGAGGCCAAGTCTGTCGACCGTGAGGAGTTGAAGGTGAGATATGCGCTCATCGTCTCCATCGAGTCGGCCGAGATCGACCTCGATCTCTGGGCCGACGTAGCGGCCCAGATCAATGTCCCGATCGAAGTGACGCTCTAATCGATTGCGCTTTCAGTGATTCAGGGGAATGACCTCTCCATGTGGCGACGGTGAGGCACTGGTCTCTACCGTGGCCCCATGGCGAATCCTGTGGGTGGCGTGGAGTACCCGCGCGACCTCGTCGAGTTCGCTGCGTGGTTCCCTGATGACGAGGCATGCCTGGACTACCTCGCGTGGCTGCGCTGGGGCGATCTGGAGTTCGTCTGCCCGTCGTGCGGGTCCATCGCGCACGGCTGGCGACGCGCTGACGGCCGGGCTTACGACTGCGGGGCGTGCGGCTCACGCAGCTCGGTGACCGCGGGGACGCTGTTCGACCGCACGCGGACGCCGCTGACGGTGTGGTTCCGGGTCGCGTGGGAGATGACCGCCCGGCCGAACGGCGTGTCCGCACGCACGCTGCAGCGCACGCTGGGCCTGGGCAGCTACCAGACCGCGTGGATGATGGCCCACCGCTACCGCCGCGCGATGGTGATGCCAGGCCGGACGAAGCTCTCCGGGATGGTCGAGGTCGACGAGACCATCGTCGGCGGCCGCAACCTCCCCGGGCACCCTGGCCGGGCGCTGCACCCGAACCGCATCATCGTGCTGACGATGGTCGAGAACCTCGGCCGCTCCGGCGCCGGCGGGACCGGCAAGGGCATCGGCCGAGCACGGCTGGTGACGCTGCCGAACTACCAGGCGACCACCATCAACGCCGAGCTCGTGCGCAACCTCGAACCGGACGCGAAGGTCCTCACCGACGCCTACGGCTCGCTGACCAAGGCGCTCAAGGGGTTCGAGCACGTCGCCATCAACACCAAGCGGTCCGGCAGCAAGGCCCACGACCTCTACCCCGCCGTGTCCCGCGTCCAGGCCCAGCTCAAGCGGTGGCTGCACGGCACCCACCAGGGCGCGGTCAGCCGCGAGCACATGGACGAGTACCTGTGGGAGTTCGAGTTCCGGTTCAACCGCCGCCACGCCCGCAAGCCCGGCCTGCTGTTCTACCGCCTGCTCGAGCAGGCGGTCCGCACCGACCCCATCACCTACGACGACGTCGCCGTCGGTGGCCAGACCCGCAAGGTCGCGCCTAAGCCGCCCGGCAAGCGCAGCAACCCGCGCAGCCTCGCCCAGCCCGACGCCGGACGACCCTGGCGTCGCGTGGTGCGGTAGGTCAGCGAACCGCGTCGTGCTCCGCCTGCCGCCGGCGCTCTACGTCCGTCATGCCGTGCCGGACACCCAGGCGCACCGCCCAGTAGGTCAGGTAGAAGCCGACCGCGACCAGCGTGGCGGTCAAGGCCATCGAGCTCAGGTCCATCGTTCCCCCTTCGTCCCCCGGCATCGTGCCGCCCGGAAGCCTACCGGCAACCGCCTCGACGCTGGTGCTGGTCCAACGAACCACCGTCGCTACATGGAGAGGTCATTCAGGGGAATGCGTCTCCGATCGGCGTTATCTACGAGTTCGGCGACTGCGTCGGCGGCTCGGGAGTGCAACACCGGCAGGACATGGGCGTAGATGTCGGCCGTGGTGATGATCGTCGAATGGCCCAGCAGCTCCTGCAAAGTCTTCAGGTCCGCTCCGGCCGCGAGCGCGAGGTTCGCCGCGCCATGGCGCAGGTCGTGCAGGCGCACGGGTGGCAGCCCGGACTCCTCGACAGCCTTGTGGAACGCGCGGGTTGCTCGTTCCGGTCGCAGCGGGCGGCCGTCGCCGTCGGTGAACACGTACCGATGGTCGTAGTGCGCGTCGCGTGCGCCCTCGCGGAGTCGGGACAGGCAGCGGGTCGTGACCGCATCCAGCGTGATCAGGCGTCGGCTGGCCGCTGTCTTCGGCGGAGCGACCACGCTGCGGCCGGCCACGTCGACGAGGGCCTGCACGATGCGGATGGTCCCGTGGCCGGTGCCGTCGTCAAGATCGACGTCCTCCCACCGAAGTCCGCATGCCTCTCCGCGCCGGAGGCCACGCAGCCCGATGACGCGCCACAGCGGGAGCAGCGGGTCGCCCACGGCAGCCCGATTCTCGAGAAATTGGGCCAGGTGCTCCGGCGTCCAGACCTCGGCTGCGGGGCGCGCTCCGGTCGCCTGCCAGACAGCGACCCGGCCGGGGGTCCATATCTCTGCGCGGATGTGGGGATGGGGCGGCAGCCGCAGCCAACGAGCCGGGTTCGTTTCGAGGATGCCCGCGCGGAGGGCGGCGTTGAGACTGGCGCGCAAGGTCGCTTGGAGACGGACCAGCGTGGCCGGAGCGAGCATGTGCCCGCTCGGCGAAGGGTTCCGGGCCAGGTCGTCGAACATCGCCTGGACCTGCCAGGTGGCGAGCTCGTCGAGCGGGACCCGTCCGAGGTAGGGCTCCAGGTAGTGCACGACGTGCGAGGCGTAGCTGCGCCGCGTCGTGTCGCGCCAGCGCTGCTCGGCCTCGAGCCAGTGGTGCAGCCAAGAGGACGTGGTCCACGCCGCCGCCCGTTGGCGGCGTGTGGGAGCGCTGAGCAGGTTCTTGCGCGCGCGGTCCGCCTGCGCGCGCGTCGCGTAGCCGCCGCGCCGCAGGCGGCGCGCCTTCCCGGCCCCGACGGGGCCGGGGATCCGCAGGTCGAGGGTCCAGGTGCCGTGCCGCTCGTCGCGCAGGTCAGGGCAGTGGCGGCCCAGCTGCCGACCGTCTGGGCCGCGGCACCCGCAGCGGCGGTACACCGAGCCCGCCCCTCGGGCTCGAGCCCTCGATGCGGGCGGGGCGGCTGGGGTACTCCGAGGTGCTCATGACTGCCTCCCCGTGAAGCCGACGTAGCGATGCGCTGCCTCCGGATGACTGCGCTCTCGACGTCATCGGCCTCGAACGAGGCCGGGCGGAAGTTCGGGCGCCCCTACAGTCGCGCTCTGAAACGTTAAGTACCTGCGCTTACCGCCTTAACCTAGGACCGGCCCACTTAGCGCGCCCCTTAAATGTCACCGTCGAAATTTAGGTCCGGAGCCGATAGACTTAACTTGTGGACCTCGACAGCATTCAGGACAGCCCCGTGGGGCAGCTCGTGCCGATCCAGGGCCACGATGCGCGACTGCGCGAGTTCTCCCACTTCGCGTTCCTCCCGGACCCCCTGCCCGAGACCGTCCAGCTCGACGGGACCACGTGGACGCGGGTGGCGGAGGCATCGCAGGCGCTGGGCCGGCTGCAGCAGGCCTGCGCGACGCTGCCAAACCCTCGGCTGCTCATCGCCCCTGCCCTGGCGCGCGAGGCCCTGGACACCTCCGCGCTGGAAGGCACGCACGGCGCCCTCGCCGACGTCCTCGAAGCACGCTTGTCGGAGCAGCGGCCGCCGTCCCCCGAGGTCGCCGAGATCCGCGCCTACGAGCGCATCGCCCACACCGCCTTCGACTGGATCAAGGAGCGGCCCGTCACGATCGCAATGCTCAGCGATCTCCAGGGCGTCCTGGCGGCGGACTCCCGCGGCACCCAACGGGACCCCGGCCGCGTCCGCCAGCACCAGGTCGTCATCGGCCCCGAGGGCTCCACCGTGTACGACGCCCGATACATCCCGCCGCCACCCGACGACCGGCTCACCGCCGGCCTCGAGCTGTGGCAAGCCTGGATCGACGCGCCGCACCCTGGGCTGCCACCAGTGGTCGCGGCGGCGATGGGGCACTACCAGTTCGAGGCGCTGCATCCGTTCGGCGACGGCAACGGTCGTCTCGGCCGCCTCCTCATCGTGCTTCAGCTGATCCGGCTCGGCGCCCTCACCGAGCCGGCACTCACCATCTCGCCGTGGCTCCTCAAGCGCCGCTCCGAGTACCAAGGCCACCTCCTGGCCATCAGCCAGACCGGCCGATGGGATCCCTGGATCGACTTCTTCTGCCAAGCCGTCTCGGAGCAAGCGATGCTCTCGGTCGGCATCGTCGACCGGCTCAACATCTGGGTGGCAGGCGTGAGGCAGACCCTGAACGAGCGCGGCTGGCACGGCACGATCGCCTCGCTCGTCGACGACCTCATCGACTGGCCGGTCATCTCCGCCAGCTTCGTCCAGGACAAGTACGGCGTCTCCGCGCCCACGGCCAAGTCCACCATCGACCGGCTCTGCGAGATCGGCGTACTGCACGAGCTGACAGGGCGGAGCTACCGCCGTGTCTTCGGTGCCACCGATGTGATGAACGCGGTCGAGGACTTGTGAACGGCGACCTCGTCGGCCACTGGCTGTGTTCAGAACTGTGTTCAAACGCGCCGGTGAACGCAGTCACTGACCATCACGACAACGCACCACGCGGACGGATCTGAGCACGAAATAGACCCATCACGAACCCTCCGGCATCTCATGCGACGCATCGGAGTCATCTTTTAATCCGCGGGTTCTGGGTTCGATCCCCAGGCGGCCCACTCGCGCAGGCCCACTCGCGCGGCCCAGCCATTCGGCCGAGGAACGCCGCGTTCCGCCTGCGCTGTCCGCGCCCGCACCCTCGGCTCTCGCGCCTCGCCGGGCTCCACGCGTCGACATTTCGAGGCGGCGCGCGAGCACCGCCGCGTCGGATCCGAGCGGGCTCAGCGCCAGGTGGGGGCGATGCTGCGGCGGTAGCGGCGCCCGCCGACGGTACGCATGACCCACAGGACCGGCGCCGGCATCTCGCTGCGGAGCCCCGCGAGGACCCGCTCGTCCGCGCCGTCGCTGAGCCACGCGACGAAGGTGCCGGTCTGTCCACGGAACGCCTTCTGAACCGCCTTCTTCGCGGCCCTCATGTCCGGGGTGTCCTCCAGCGAGTTGCTGATGGGCTCGAGGTCGCGCTCCTCGTGGGCGAGATGGCGTTCGAGCACGTCGCGCAGCGCGTCGACCGCCGCGAGGGCCGACGCGGCACGCTCGGCGGTCGGTTCCGTGCCGAGCGACGTCATGTGGGCAGACGCTGCATCGAGCGCAGCGACCATGGCCTCGTGCTCCCCGTCGAGGTCGTCGACCAGGGCCGCATCGACTCCGTGGCGGCGCAGCACGGGCCAGAAGATCGTCTCCTCGTCCTGGTGGTGGTGGCGGAGCTGATGCTCGACGTTGCGCCAGGCGCGCACGAGGTCGTCCGCGCGCTGCCGGGACCCGGCGGGGAACGCGGCGAGCGCGACGAGGAATCGGTCCAGATCACGCCGGAATGCGGCGTGGATCATCGTGTTCATCGTCATCGGGGCAGTGGTGGTCACGGCAATCCTCCAGTCGTGCAGCTCGGGCCTGGTGCGTGGTGGTGGGGGCGGTGGGCAGTGTCGGCGCCGCAGCGGCCGGCCCGGACGTGTCGAGGGCGCTCGAGGTGCTGCCTGGGGGCGCCTCCGTGATTAGAATGGAACTCCATTCTGATTGGAAGGCCGTTCCAATGTCAACACCTGAGCGTCGCAGCTACGACGCCCGCCGTCGTCGCGAACGGGCAGAGGCCGAGAAGCGAGCCACCCGCACCCGCGTGGTGGAGGCCGCCCACGCGCTGTTCGTCGAGCGCGGGTACCGCGCGACGACGATCACCGACATCGCACGCGCGGCCGGGGTGGCGGTGCAGTCGGTCTACAACGTCGCTGCCAGCAAGTCCGAGCTGCTGCACCTCGCGGTCGACCTCGCCGTGGCCGGCGACGACGACCCCGTGCGCATGACCGAGCGCGCCGACATCGAGCGGATCGCAGCGACCGCGGACCCGGAGCAGCAGCTCGCCCAGATCGCCGCCCTGATCACGACCATCCAGACGCGATCGGCAACGATCCAGTCGGCCTACCGGGAGGCTGCGGCGGTCGACGCGTCCGTGGCCGACCGCCTCGCTGCGGACCAGCGCCGCCGGCACGAGACGTTCTCGGCGGTGGTCGCGATGCTCCCGGCGGAGCGGCTGCGCGTGCCGCTCGCGGATGCCGTCGACACGGTGTGGGCCGTCGGGAGCCACGAGGTGTTCATGCTCACCCACACCTCGCTCGAGTGGGACGAGGACCGCTTCCGCGCCTGGCTGGCGCGCACGCTCATCGACGCCCTGCTCGTCCCGACACCCTGAGGGCGAGCCTGCCGCCGTCGACGCAGCGCCGGCCTCGTGCGCAGGCCCCGCTCTCGGATCGGCCGGAAGTACTACGGCCGCACCCTCCTGCGGCAGGGGAGGGCTCGGGCCTGCGCGCCGATGACCCGGGCCGTTGCTCCGCACGACGCTGCTTCCAGGGCGCAGATGGCGCCCGGAAGGGAGGGCGTCGTCGTGGCGTCGAAGCA
Organism: Actinomycetota bacterium; assembly: GCA_020161245.1. Classification (GTDB taxonomy): domain Bacteria; phylum Actinomycetota; class Actinomycetes; order S36-B12; family CAIYMF01; genus Longivirga. The sequence continues at coordinate 23,923 of JAIUOK010000046.1, forward strand.
CCACTGGTTCGTGCCGGCCGGACTCATCGCCCTGAGCCTCGTCCCCGTGGCGGCAGGGTCGGCACGGCTCGCGCAGCTCGCGGGCGGCGCCGTCGCCACGGCGGACAACGCGAGGTTCGTGACGTCCCCGCTGCCGGTCGTCCTGCACATCGTGAGCGCCACCGTCTTCTGCCTGCTGGGCGCGCTCCAGTTCGCCCCCACCCTGCGGCGGCGCGCGTGGCACCGGCGCGCCGGCCGCGTCGTCGTCCCGGCCGGGATCGTCGCGGCAGCATCGGGGCTCTGGATGGCCGTGCGCTACGACCTGCCCGCGAGCGACAACGAGGTGCTCATGGCGATGCGCCTCGTCGTCGGCACCGGGATGCTCGCCGCCCTCGTGCTCACCGTCGCGGCCGTGCGGCGTCGCGACTTCGTGCGGCACCGCAACTGGATGATGCGCGGCTACGCCATCGGGATCGGCGCGGGGACCCAGGTGCTCACCACCCTCCCCTGGGTGCTCGCGTTCGGGCAGCCGTCGCCGATGGTGCGGGCCGGGCTCATGGGCGCGGGCTGGGCCATCAACCTCGCCGTGGCGGAGTGGTTCATCCGGCGCCGCCCGGCAGCGGTGCCCGGGCAGCGTCCCGGGGCGACCGCGGGCACGCCGGGCGCCGCGATCCCTACGCTGACCCCGTGACCGGCCGGCTGCGCGCGCTCTGGACGACGCCGGCGGCCGACGGCGCGATTGGCCCCGGGCCCCGCGACTGGCTGCTCGTCGCGGCCCTGCTCGTCGCTACCGCGCTCGAAGGCTCGCTGCGCTCCGACGTGACGTGGCGGCCGGTGGCCGTGGCGCTCGCCGTGGTGATCGTCGCCTGCCTCCCCTGGCGCCGGGTGCGGCCCACAGCCTGCGTCGCCGTCGCGTTCGGCGGGATCGTGCTCGTGCAGGCGGCCAGTCTGGTGCTCGGGACGGCGACGTCGGTGGGGCTGATCTCGTCCGCCTGCGTCCTGCTGGTCGCCTACGCCGCCGTGCGCTGGGGCTCGGGCCGCGCGGTCGCGCTGCTGCTCGCGCTGCTCGTCCCGCTCGTGCTCCTGGGCCGCGGCCGCGACTGGAGATCGCCCGCCGACATCGTCGCCGAGCTGGTGGTGCTGTCGCTGCCCATCGCCGTCGCCCTCGCCGTCCGTGCGCAGGCGACCTCGCGCTCGCGCGAGCTCGAGCGCGTGCGCGCGTCCGAGCGCGTGCAGCTCGCACGCGACCTCCACGACACGGTCGCGCATCACGTGTCGGCGATGGTCGTGCGCGCCCAGGCCGGCCGGGTGGTGGCCGCCACCGACCCCGCGGCTGCTGTGGACGCCCTGCGCCTGATCGAGGAGGAGGGGTCGCGGACCCTGCGCGAGATGCGCGCGATCGTCGGCGCTCTGCGCGACGGCATCGGCGACGGGCCCGAGGTCGCACCGACGGCATCGCTCCGCGACGTCGAGGGCCTCTCGCGCCCGGCCGGCGGGGGCCCGGCGGTCACGGTGACCATCGATGCCGACGCCGACGACGTGAACCCCGCAGTCGCTGCCGCCCTCTACCGCATCGCCCAGGAGTCGGTCACCAACGCCCTGCGCCACGCCGAGGGGGCGGCACGCATCGACGTGCGGGTGACGGAGGACGGCGCGCGGATCCGCCTGCGGGTGACGGACGACGGCGCGCCGCCGCCGTCGACCGGCGCCGGGTTCGGCATCGTGGGGATGCGCGAGCGCGCCGCGTTGCTGGGCGGATCGGTCGAGGCCGGCCCGGCCTCCGGCGGCGGCTGGGTCGTGGATGCGGTGCTGCCGACGACAGGTGAGGGACGATGATGATCCGGGTGCTCGTGGCCGACGACCAGGAGATGGTCCGCACCGGGCTCCGGATGATCCTCGACGCTCAGCCCGGGATCGAGGTGGTCGCCGAGGCGGCCGACGGCGCCGAAGCGGTGCGCCTCGCCCGAGAGCTGCGGCCCGACGTCTGCCTGCTCGACATCCGGATGCCGCGCCTCGACGGCATCGCGGCGACGCGCGAGCTCGCCGGCCCCGACGTCGCCGACCCTCTCGCCGTCGTCGTCATCACGACGTTCGACCTCGACGAGTACGTCCACGGGGCGCTCAAGGCCGGGGCGCGCGGATTCCTGCTCAAGGACGCGGGGCCCGACCTGCTGGCGCAGGCGGTGCAGGCCGCCGCGGACGGCGAGGCCCTCATCGCCCCGAGCGTCACGGTGCGCCTGCTGGCCGCCTTCGCATCGACGCCGGCGGCGTCGCCGAGGCAGCCGGTCGACCCGCTGACCCCGCGCGAGGAGGAGGTGCTGCTCGCCGTCGCGCGCGGACGCACCAACTCCGAGATCGCCGACGAGCTTCACATCAGCCTGAGCACGGTGAAGTCGCACCTGGCCAGCCTCATGGCCAAGCTCGGCGTGCGGAACCGCGTCGAGATCGCCCTCTGGGCCTACGAGACCGGACGGCTGCGCTGAACCGACGGCGTCAGGGACGGGCCAGCGCGCGCACCACGAACCGGTCGACGAGGGCGGGCCTCGCCAGCGACGTCGTCGTGAGCGTGAGCCCTCGCTCCGAGCCGTTGGCAGAGGCGGACGTGCGTGTGACGGTCATCGCGACGGTGATCGTGGCGCCGGGCTTGAGCCCCGTGACCCGGAACGTCCCGCCCGTCACCGCCCTGGTGACGTCGCGGCCGCCGTACCGGTAGCTGATCCGCCACCACGCTGTGCTCGCCTCGCCCCGCAGGGCGACACCGTCGGTGCGGGACCCGCGGTTGGTGACGTGCACGAGGACGGTGCGGCTGCCTGGCGTGCGGCGCACGGTCAAGGGCAGGCTCTGGGGCGTGGGCGCGTAGTAGCCGACACCGCGCCACGAGGACGTGCTGCTGCGGGCCGCGAGGTCCGGACGGTAGGCGCCGACGACGCGGTAGGTCGCGGTACGCGTCGTGGTGTTCCCCGCGCCGTCCTTGGCGGTCACGACGACCGAGTGGGTGCCGACGTTGCGCGTGTCGAGCAGCGTGCCCTCGGGCACGGTGCCCGAGCACTTCTGCAGGCTCGACCCGCCCCGATCGGTGCAGGAGAAGTGCGCATAGGCGACGTCGTCCTGCCGGTAGCTCGCGCCGTCGATCGAGGCGCCCAGCGCCACCACCGGGCGCACGGCGTCGGGGACGTCGGTCAGCTGGGCGCGGTAGGTGAAGTAGGCGGGAGTGCCGGTGTCCTTGAGGTCCCACAGCAGGGCGCCGGTCGGCGACACCTCGCTGGCCATCGCTTCGACCGAGGAGGCCCAGCCGATCACAGTGTTGCCGTTGGCGAGCCGCTGCGCCGAGCCGGCGAACAGCGCGTAGCGCGAGGGGACGCTGTAGTTCCACACCATCGTGGCCACGCCGGACACGGCGTCGTACGACCACTCCGTGACGCGCGACGGCGTCCGGGCGACCACGGGGCCGGTCGGGTCGGCCGGGTCGATGCACAGCTTCCCGCCGGCCCCGGCCCCGTTGTCGAACACCAGGATGTGGCCGTTCGCCAGCTGCTGCGCGGTGTGCTGTGCGCACGGGCCGCCGTCGGCGTGGCCGTCGAGATCGGTGAACGCGAAGTCGCTGAGCCGACCGCCGAACCGCCAGACGACGTCGCCTGCCGCGTGTCCGTCGTGCGCGACCCGCGCGATCTTGAGGACCGAGCTGAGGTGCCGGAAGGAGACGAGGAGGTCGCCGTCGTCCATCACCTGGAACGAGTTGATGTGCGCGTAGTCCTTCTCCATCTGCGTGCCGGTGGCGACACCCTCGGCCGCCGGGTCCACGTGATCCTTCGAGTCCCACTCGAACAGGACGGTGGTGCCGTCCGCGGCGATGTGCTGGATCACCGCGTCGGTGTTGCCGGTGGCGTCGTCCGGCTCGTAGGCCATGAGGTACCGGCTGCCGTCCGGGCGCACGATGACGTCGTGCCCGTCGGTGTTCTCCAGGCCCACGGTGCGGTGGCGGCCGATCACGCGGAAGGAGGAATCGAGGTCGAGCTGGTCGTAGCCCGTACGCCCGGCCGTCGCCGTGGGACGGAAGACCGAGTACCTGCCCGGGGCGACCGACTTGAGGTCCATGCTGGCCGTCTGCGCGGTGACCATCACCGGGACGCCGTTGCGGTCGACCGCGGTCTCGAAGAACGGGGACGGCGTCACCCACTTGCCCAGGGTGAGCATGACGTGGCCGTCCCCCAGCGGCTCCGGCCCCGCAGCGATGTCGGCCGCGGAGAGGGCCGGGAAGCCTGCCGGCAGGTAGATCAGCGAGTGCACCTCGGGCGCCGCCGACGCCGAGTCGACGAAGATCACCGAGATTTCGTCGCCCTCCTCGAGCCCGGTGATGGTGCGGCTCGGACCGGTGAGGCGCACACCGTCGACGAAGACCCTGCCACCGGGCCGGCTGTTCGCTGCCGCGACGGTCACGGTGCCGGTCGTGGCCTCGGTCGTCGTGATCGCGAACCGCTCCACGTCAGGATCGAGCGGCGCGGTGCTGGGGTAGACGCCCACGCCGTCGCCGCTCACCGCGAGGGTGTGCTCGGACGCCAGCGCGGTCGGCGCGACGGCAGCCGCCGCACCCCCCGAGGCCACGGCGCCCCCGGCCAGCAGGCCTGCCACCAGGGCTACGACGGCGGAGATCGACGTGGTGCGGCGCAGGGTGACGGTCACGCTGCGGAGCGTACGTGGCCGCCCGAGGCGGCTCGGCAACCTGCGGGCGCGCGTCACACGATCGTGATCGCCCGCGAGCGGCGAGGCGGACACCGGCAGGTGCGGGCTCACCTCCTGGCTGCCCCAGGATCGTCGAGGACGAGGGTGTGTCCCATGCGCTCGGCCTTGGTGCGCAGGTAGACGACGTTCGACGGTGTCACGGCAGTGACGAGAGGCAGCTGCTCGACGACGTCGATCCCGCCGGCCAGCAGCGCGTCGACCTTCGACGGGTTGTTGGTCAACAGCCGCACCGCGTCGACGCCGAGGTCGCGCAGGATGGCGACGGCAGCCGAGTAGTCGCGGGCATCGGGCGGAAGGCCCAGCATGAGGTTGGCGTCGACGGTGTCGGCGCCCTGGTCCTGCAGGGCGTAGGCGCGCAGCTTGTCGACCAGCCCGATGCCGCGGCCCTCGTGGCCGCGCAGGTAGACGACGGCTCCTGAGCCCTCGGCCACGACGGCGTGCAGGGCAGCGCGCAGCTGCGGCCCGCAGTCGCAGCGCGCCGACGCAAAGGCGTCGCCGGTGAGGCACTCGGAGTGGATGCGCACCAGTGCGCTCGCAGCACCGCGCAGGTCGCCGCGTACGAGCGCGACGTGCTCCTGGTCGGTGGCCGGGTCCCGGTAGCCGAGCGCGCGGAACCGCCCCGCCTCCGTGGGAAGCGACGCCTCGACGATGCGGACGATCATCGCGCTACCCCGCCATCGCCTCGAATGATCGCGGTACCTCGCCGTAGAGAGTGGTGCGCTGGCGCAGCGGTCGGCCGATATCGGCCGTGATAGCCGCGAGCTCGGCCGGCGTGAGCCCCTGGCCGTGGCTGGCACCGGCGGCGCGGCTGATGTTCTCGTCCATGAGGGTGCCACCGAGGTCGTCGACGCCGGACTGCAGCAGCTGCTGGGCGCCCACCGTCCCCAGCTTCACCCACGAGGCCTGGACGTGGTCGATGTCGCCGGCGTAGGCGATGCGGGCGACGGCGTGGACGAGCACCGTCTCCCGCCACGTCGGGCCGCGCCGGGCCCCGCGCTTGAGGTAGATCGGTGCAGCCATGTGCACGAAGGGGAGCCCGACGAACTCGGTGAAGCCTCCGGTCTCGCGCTGCAGCTCGCGGGTCCGCAGCAGATGGCGCACCCAGTGCTCGGGCCGCTCGACCGAGCCGAACATCATCGTCACGTTGCTGCGCAGCCCCACCTCGTGCGCCGTCCGATGCACCTCGAGCCACTCGTCCGTGGTGATCTTGTCGGGGCACAGCACCGCACGGACCTCGTCGTCGAGGATCTCCGCGGCCGTGCCGGGCAGAGAGCGCAGACCGGCGTCCTTGAGCCGCACCAGGTAGTCGGCGAGCGGCTCGCCGAGCCTGCGCGAGCCCTCGAGCACCTCGAGCGCGGTGAAGCCGTGGATGTGCATGTCCGGCACCCGCTCGTGCACGGCGCGGGTGACGTCGACGTAGAACTCGCCGTCGAAGCTCGGGTGGATGCCGCCCTGCAGGCACACCTCGGTAGCGCCGAGAGCGGCCGCCTCCTCCGTGCGGCCGGCGATCTCGTCGAGCGAGAGCAGGTAGGGCTTGCCGCGCAGGTTCAGCGAGAGCGGGCCCTTGGAGAAGCCGCAGAACGTGCACTTGAACGTGCAGACGTTGGTGTAGTTGATGTTGCGGTTGACCACGAAGGTCACCTGGTCGCCGACCACCTCACGGCGGATCTCGTCGGCCAGCGCGGCGACCTCTGCCACCTCGCCGCCGCGGGCGGCGAACAGCGCCTCGAGCTCCTCGGCACCGGCGTCCTGGCCGCGCCGGATCCCGTCGACCACCTCGCGCACCCGTCCGCGCACCGGGCCGGACGACGGCCGCACCGGCACGGGCGCCACGTCGGCGCCGGAGAACCACGCCGTCGACCGCCGTCCGATCTGCACGACCTCGGCACCCGTGCCGACGTTGACCGCCTCGCGGTGCCGCTCGGGCCACAGCGCACCAGGATCGTCGCGGCCGAGCAGGTCGGCATCGGCGCGGTCGAGTACCGGGAAGCGCAGTGCGGGGTCGAGCCAGCGCTCGGGGTCCGCCGCAAGGTGCGGGTGGATCGTGAGGCGGGGCGCCAGCTGCATCCCCTCCGCCTCTGTCGCGGTGCGGAGCGCGTCGAGGGAGGGCCACGGGCGCTCGGGGTTGACGTGGTCGGCGGTGATCGGCGAGACACCGCCCCAGTCGTCGATGCCTGCGGACAGCAGGCCCGCGAGTTCCTCGGGCGCCGACAGGTTCGGCGGGGCCTGCACGTGGACGTCGTCCGGCAGCAGGAGGCGGGCGAGCGCGATCGCGCGGACGTGGTCCTCGTGCGAGCAGGGATCGACGTCGCGCATCGCCGTACGGGGCTTGGGCAGGAAGTTCTGGACGATCACCTCCTGCACGTGGCCGTGCCGCAGGTGCGACGCGGCGATGGCCTGCAGTGCCGCGACGCGGTCGGCCTCGGTCTCGCCGATACCGACGAGGATGCCGGTGGTGAACGGGATGCCGAGGGCGCCGGCCGCCTCCAGCGTCGCCAGACGCCGAGACGGCTCCTTGTCGGGCGCTCCGCGATGGGCTGCGAGGTCGGGGCGCAGGCTCTCCAGCATCATTCCCTGCGACGCGCACGAGCGGCGCAGTAGAGCGAGCTCGTCAGGGCCGTGCGCTCCTGCGTTGGCGTGCGGCAGCAGGCCGGTCTCGGAGAGCACGAGGGCGGCCATCTGGGCCAGGTAGTCGACGGTCGACCGGTATCCGCGCCCGGCCAGCCACTCGGCCGCCGCCGCGTAGCGGTGCTCGGGCGCCTCCCCTAGCGTGAACAGCGCCTCGTGGCAGCCGGCGGCCGCCCCTTGCTCCGCGATCGCCAGGACGGCGTCCGGCTCGAGGAACGGCGACGCCGCCGTCCGCGGCGACTCCGCGAACGTGCAGTAGCCGCAGCGGTCGCGGCACATCGTGGTGAGCGGGATGAACACCTTCGGTGAGTAGGTGACCCGCGTGCCGAACAGGGAGTCGCGACGCAGCGACGCCGAGGAGACGAGCTCCTCCGTCGCGAGCTCGGTCGGCGACGACGCCATGCAGTCCTCCTGGGGCGAGGGATGCGCCCGAGTCTGCAGCGAGCCCCGCGGCGGGAGAACCCTCTGATCCCTCAACGTCGCCACAACGTCGCCGCGGAGGGCCCTCGCGACCCCCGTCCGCCTGTGGTACCCATCGTCACGTGAGCCCGTCCGCGACCGAGCCTTCCCGAGACGCGCGGCAGCCCGTCGTCCTCGTGGTCGACGACGACGCCGCCGTCCGCACCGTCGTGCGCTGGCAGCTCCAGGACGACGGCTTCCGTGTGGTGGAGGCCGACGACGGTGCGACAGCGCTGCGCCGCATCCGCGACGACCACCCGACCCTCGTCGTCCTCGACCTGTCGCTTCCCGGCCTGGGCGGTCTCGACGTGCTGCGCACGGTCCGCAGCGGGCAGAGCGGCCGGTCGGACACCCCGATCATCGTGCTGTCGGGCCGAAGCGGCGAGAGCGACCGCATCGTTGGACTCGACCTCGGCGCGGACGACTACCTGGTGAAGCCCTTCTCCCCCGGCGAGCTCGCCGCCCGCGTGCGCTCGGTGCTGCGGCGGTCGCAGGACTCCGGCGGCGAGGCCATCGTCATCGGGTCGCTCAGCGTCGAGCCCTCGAGCCGCCGCGTCGTCAAGGACGGCGCCGAGGTCGACCTCACGCCCAAGGAGTTCGACCTCCTCGCCTTCCTCGCGGCCAACCCGCAGCGGGTCTTCACCCGCAGCCAGCTGCTCGACCGGGTGTGGAACTCGTCCTCGGCGTGGCTCGGCGAGGCGACGGTCACCGAGCACGTGCACCGACTGCGCCTCAAGCTCGAGCCCGACCCGTCGCACCCGCAACTGCTGCGCACAGTCCGCGGCGTGGGCTACCAGCTGGTCTGCGCATGACCGCGCTGGAGCCCGCAGGGCGGGTTCTCCTCGAGGAGGACGCCGTCCGCATGCTCGATCAGCAGGCGGAGGTCCTCGGCCTCATAGCCCGCGCCGCGCCGCTGCCCGAGGTGCTGTCGCGGATCCTCTCGTCGCTCGAGGAGCTCATGCCCGAGGCGCAGTGCTCGGTCCTCCTGCTCGACCGCGAGGAGGGACGGCTTCGCCACGGCGCTGCGCCGAGCCTCCCTCAGACGTACGTCGCGGCGATCGACGGCCTGGTCATCGGCGACGGCGCGGGATCCTGCGGTACCGCGGCCGCCCTCAACATCGCCGTGGTCGCCAGCGACGTGCGCACCGATCCGCGCTGGGTCGCATTCCGCGACGTCGCAGCCACGGCCGGCCTGCGCAGCTGCTGGTCGACCCCCATCGACGGCCGCGATAGTCTGCCGGTGGGCACCTTCGCGGTCTACCACCCCTACCCGCACAGCCCTTCGCCGCGTGAGCAGCAGCTCGTCGACCGGTACAGCCACCTCGCGTCGGTAGCCATCGAGCACTCCACCGCGATGCGCGACCGCCGGGCCCGGCTCGAGGCAGAGACTGCGCGCCGCACGGCAGAGGAGCTGTCGCGGGCGAAGTCCGAGCTGCTGGCTGCCGTCGGGCACGAGGCGCGCACGCCGATCCAGGCGATCGTCGGATTCGCCGAGCTGCTGAGCACGATGGAGCTCGACGAGGCGCACCGGCGCGAGGCGCTCGATCACATCGGTGCCGCTGCCGGCCACGTCATGGACCTGCTCTCCGACGTCCTCGACATCAGCCGTCTCGAGGGAGGCGCACTCCCGATCTCGCTGGAGCCGGTGCCGCTCCGCGGCGTGATGGTGGAGGTGCTCGGGCTCGTGTCGTCGCGGGCCGCGCAGCGCCGGGTCGAGCTGGCGCAGGATGTCGGCGAGGATGTCGTGCTCGCCGACCCGCGCCGCCTCCGCCAGGTTCTGCTCAACCTCGTCACCAACGCCATCCGCCACGGCCACGTGGACGGCCGGGTCCACGTGTGCACACGCTCCGACACCGATCCCGGCACGGTCCTTGTCTGCGTCAACGACGACGGCCCCGGTATCCCGCCCGAGCTGCTCGCCCGGCTCTTCCTTCCTTTCGCGCACGGCCGCAACCCGTCGGGCAGCAGCCGCTACGCCGCGGCAGCCGACGCGGCGCAGGAGGAGAGCATCGGCCTCGGCCTCGCGCTGGCACACGGGCTGGCGGAGGTGATGGGCGGCGACCTCGTCGTCGGATCGTCCGGCCCGGGCGGCACCTCCATGCACCTGCGGCTCCCCCGCGCGTCCGGGGCCTCAGGTGCGTGAGGCCACCCGTTCGGCGATCGCCCGGTGTGCTCCGGTCACGGCTGTCGTGCCCGTCAAGCCGCTCACCCGCGCGAAGTCGCGCCTCCTCCTCGACGACGACGAGCGCGCCGACCTGGCGCTGGCGTTCGCGCTCGACACTGTCGACGCCGTTCGACGCAGCCCGCTCGTGCGCGACGTCGTCGTGGTGACGTCGGACGACGTCGTCTCGGCCCGCATCCAGATCGAGGGGGTGCGCGTGGTGCATGACGGCGGCCAGGATCTGCGCGACGCAGTGCGCATCGGCGCATCCGAGGCGTCCCACGGCGTCATCGTGGTGCCGGGCGACCTGCCATGCCTGAGCGCTGAGGACGTCACCGCGCTGATCGCCGCGTCCGCCGGCACCGGCGGTGCTTTCGTCCCGGACCGGCAGGGCACCGGTACCACGCTCATCGTGCTGCCGCCCGGTGCCACCGAGACCCGCTACGGGCCCGGATCTGCCTGCGCGCACCGGGATCTCGGGCTCGTCGAGCTGTACGACGCGCCGCCGACGGCGCGGCAGGACGTCGACACCCTCGCCGATCTCGACGCCGCCGCGCGTCTGGGGGTCGGGCCCGAGACGAGGGCCGTGATGGCGCTACGCGACCTCGAGCCTGAGCTGTCGGCCTCCTGACCGTCAGGCGGGCTCGCTCGCCGACCAGCCGGTGACGCGCACGACGCGGCAGACCAG
>JAIUOK010000047.1 GCA_020161245.1 Actinomycetota bacterium
ACGCGACGAGCTGGTGGTAGCCGGTTACCTGTCGCGGCAGGAGGCGGACCGGTTGGGCGGCAGAACCTAGTCCTCGCCGTCCCAATCTTCTGCGGCATCGTCGCCCGGCCACGCGGCCAGCACGAGCCCGAGCGCGATCGTCACCAGAAGGGAGAACGGGTCGAAAGCCGGATCTGGCACGAGCGTCATGTACGTGATCAGGATCGGGCTGCTGGCGATGGCGACCAGGAGCATCCGCAGCGTCGCCGCCGGAAGCCGGCTCAGCCGGTCCTCCAGCCCGACGTGCCAGACGGCATCGGCCGCCTCCTGGAGCGCGGCCTCCATCTCCGGTGACAGCTCGACGGGCACCTCGTCGACGAGCAGGTCGACGGCCTCGCGCGCGATGCGCGGCCCGGCCTCGAGGGCCTCGTCGAGGAACGTCTTCGGCAGAGCCGGGAACAGGCCTGCCATCCACGCGGTGTCGACATCAAGCCGCGGCAGGACAGCGCTGAAGTCCGCGAGTCGCAGATGATCCGCGATGCTCTTGCCGACGTTCAGGCGTTCGAGCTGGAAGTTCAGCTTGAGCGTCTCGGCGGCGAACAGCTGCGGAACGAGCTGCATACCGGCGAGCTGCTCGCTGAGCCGCAGAGCGGGCAGCGTCGCTGCGGCCAGCGACCGCGCGAGCTGCTCGGACTGGGCCTGGATGCCGAGCGCCCGCTCCATCGCCTGCTTGGTCTGCAGCTGCTGCGCCTCGAATGCGCGCGCCAGACCGACCATCTGCGGCACGGCCGAGGCTCGCGCGATGTCGCGGAAGGTCGCGCCGAAGTCGGGCAGGCCTCCGGTGATGGCGATGCTGCTCACTCGGACACGGTAGACGGCCTGGCCGACCGGCGTGGGTAACGCGCCGGTCAGCGGTCCTCCCGCGCCGCCTGCGACTGCCAGCCGACGGGTACCTCCGGCCACGTGTAGCCGTCCAGGGCGCCGGGCGCGAGCGGGTGCTCCTCGCCGGTCATCCGGGACTGCGCCGCGCACACCTCCTCCAGGCTCGCCTTGCTGTAGATGAGGGTGGTCCCGTCCCTGCCGCCCTTGTCCTTGTGCCCGGCGAAGGTCTTGGCGACCGAGTACCCGTCGATGCGGTCCACGGTGGTGATGGCGGTGTGGCGCAGCCAGTGAAGGCTGACGTTGTCCCGCCGGGCCCAGTCCAGGTGGCCGGCCCAGCGGGCGTGGAGGGAGTCGATGCGCCGGCCGGTCAGCGGCGCCCCGACGATCTCGCCCGGTCCGGGCTTGTAGCGGAAGACCTTGTCCGTCGCCGCGGTCGCCCCGCGGCTGCACGCGTGCTCGAGCAGGGCGTGCATGAGGGTGGGGGAGACCGGCTGCTGGCGTCGCTGGTTGTTCTTCTCGTCGAGCACGACCAGGCACCGCTGCCGGTCCAGGGGCCCGAGCTCGAGGTTGAGCACGCCCTCGCGGCGGGCGCCGGTCTCGAGCACGAAGCGCTCGATCAAGGCGTCGAGGGGGGCGTCCTTGCCGGTCGCGCGGCTGACCTGGGAGAGCTGGGCGAGCTCGTGGGGGAGCAGCGCCCGGCGGTTGTTGGCCACGCGCCCCGGCTTGGGGACGTCCAAGGCCGGGTTGGAGCGCAGGAGCTGCTCGTCGCACGCGAGCTTGAACAGGCAGCGGGCCGCGGCCACGAAGTTCTCCCGGGCGCCGTTGCCGCCGTTGCTGTTCCGACGCTGGACCGCCAGGCGGGGGGCGTCCAGCGCCATCGCCTTGAGGTCCGACACGGTGACCTTGCTCAGCGGCTTGTCCCCGTAGGCGGTCGCAATCCGGTCCCAGTAGGTGCCGTAGGCGCGCAGCGTGCCCTCGGTCACGGTCGTGCGGGCCTTCTGGACCCAGTCGGCGACGGTGGGGCAGTCGGGGTGGGCGGGCCCGTGGTCGAGGAAGTAGCGCAGATCTTCGGGGGACAGGCCCATGCTCTCGAGCATGGTGGTGGCCGACTCCAGCTTGCGGACGTCGGCATCGGTCAGGTCACGCACCACGTCGGATCACCTCGTCCAGGACACGGGTGCTGGTGATGACCAGCAGACGGGCGGAGGGCTCGGCGGAGAGCACGACCGGGTCGCCCGGGGCGATGGCGAGGATGTCCCGGTAGGCCAGGAGCAGCAGCAGCCGGCGCCGGCCGTCCAGCGTCGCCGGGCGGCTGAGCACCCCGTGCGGGGCCTCGGTCGTCGCGGTGAGGCGGTTGCGCCCCAGGGCGAGGTGGACCTGCTGGCCGGCCTCCCAGCCGAGCAGGTCGAGCAGGTCCCGCTCGCTGACGCGTCCCCGGTCGTCGACGCGGGCGACGCCGTGGTCGTACACGCCGGTGCGGGGCAGCGTGAGGCCGGGCAGGGACGCCTGGGCGTCGAGCGCGGCCCGCTCGGCGCGGGATTCGGCGCGGGATTCGGCGGCGGCGCGCTTGCCGGCGGCCATCCGGGCCTGGAAGCGCTCCGCGTCGTGGAGGGCGGCCGCGGCGGACAAGCGCGCCGGGGGTCGCAAGGGGGCGATGGGAGTGGTGGTCGGGTTCCTCATGGCGGGCACCGTCCGAGGCGCCGCCGGGCCGCCAGCCGCCCCGTGACGTGGTGCCGACGGGAGGGCAGCGACCGCCTGCATGACGAGCGGGGCCGACCCGGGACGATCCCGGGTGGCCCCGCTCGTGTCGTGGGACTGGCCCCACGTGGTGGTGTCCGAGGGGGGACTTGAACCCCCATGCCCTTGCGGGCACTAGCACCTCAAGCTAGCGCGTCTGCCTATTCCGCCACCCGGACAGCGTCTCCGCCCGGCAACCCGGTCGGCGACCCCGGAACTATACAACGGTCGATCGGCGGGGCCGAAATCGGACCGGGTGGTCCACGATGGTCCCGTGACCGACACGAGCGCCGCCGCGACCGTCCTGCCCGAGCCCCTGCCCGACGCGGAGGCCGAGGTCGTCGACCTGTGCGCCGAGCTGATCCGGATCGACTCCAGCAACTTCGGCGACGGGTCCGGGCCGGGCGAGGCCGAGGCGGCCGCGTACGTCGCCGAGCGCCTGCGCGAGGTGGGGCTCGACCCCGAGGTCTTCTCGTGCGGGCCGCGGCGCGACGGCGTCGTCGTCCGGATCCCCGGACGCGACCGCAGCCGCGGCGCGCTGCTGCTGCATGTGCACCTCGACGTCGTGCCCGCGCAGGCCGACGACTGGACCGTGCCGCCGTTCGCGGCGGAGACCGCCGAGGATCTCGGCGTCGAGATGCTCTGGGGCCGCGGCGCCGTCGACATGAAGGACATGTGCGCCATGACGCTCGCCACTGTGCGGTCGTGGGCGCGGGGCGGGGTGTCGCCGGAGCGCGACGTCGTCGTGCTGTTCCTCCCGGACGAGGAGGCCGGCGGCTGGGTGGGCTCGCACCAGCTGGTGGAGCACCGCCGCGACATCTTCGAGGGCGTCACCGAGGCGGTCGGCGAGGTCGGCGGCTTCTCCATGACCGTCCGCGACGACCTGCGGCTCTACCTCGTGCAGACCGCGGAGAAGGGCATCGGGTGGCTGCGCCTCAAGGCCGCCGGCCGCGCGGGCCACGGCTCGATGCTCAACGACGACAACGCCGTCACCGCGCTGTGCGAGGCGGTCGCCCGCATCGGCGCCATCGACTACCCCGTGCACGTGACGCCGGCGGTGCGCGACTTCCTCGCCGTCCTGTCCGACGCCACCGGCGCGCAGCTCGACCCCGACGACATCGAGGGGACGCTCGCCAAGCTCGGCCCGATGGCCCGCCTCGTCGGCGCGACGCTGAAGAACACGGTGAACCCGACGATGCTCTCGGCCGGCTACAAGGCCAACGTCATCCCCGGCAGCGCGGAGGCCGCTGTCGACATGCGGTTCCTCCCCGGCTACGAGGAGGAGGCCTTCGCGCGCATCGACGAGGCGCTCGGCGACAAGGTCGTCCGCGAGTTCATCAACCACGACATCGCGCTGGAGACGACCTTCGACGGGCCGTCGATCGATCTCATGGCGGCCGCGCTCAAGGCCGAGGACGAGCACGCCGTCGCCGTGCCGTACATGCTCAGCGGCGGCACCGACGCGAAGGCCTTCAGCACCCTCGGCATCCGCTGCTACGGCTTCGCGCCGCTGCAGCTGCCGCCGGCGCTCGACTTCGGCGCGCTGTTCCACGGCGTCGACGAGCGGGTGCCGGTGGACGCGCTGCGCTTCGGCACCCGGGTGCTGGGCCGCTTCCTGCGCGCGGTGTGAGGCAGCTGGGCCTCAGGCGGTGCGCGGCACGCGGATGATCCGTCGGCGCAGCCACACCCGACGGCGGCCGTCGGGGTAGAGCACCAGCCGTGCGAGCTCCCACTGGCCGTGCTCGGCGAGCTCGGTGAGGGCGGCGCGCGCCGCGTCGCGCTTGGTGCCGCGGGGGAGGGTGAGCTCGCGGTACTCCCACGTGGACGCCCGGTTCGCCGCCATGCCTCATGCTGGCACAGGCCGGCGGCCGCGCACGGGAGCACCCCGGGACGTCGGGCCCGGAGTCATCAGGACGGCGTCGTGGGGGCTACGCCGTCAGCAGTGCGGCGAGGCGCGTCCGGCGCGGGCGGTCGGGCCCGGAGGCGATGGCCTGGCCCAGGGCTACCGGGTCGCTGCCGTGCACCACCGACACGTGGCGCGCGCCGCAGCGCAGACCCGCGTAGACGAGCGCACGGGTGAGCCCAGGCCCGGGCGGGCCGAGGACGACCACGGCGGCGGGCACCGCGAGGTCGGCGGCCGACGCGTCGAGCGGGAGCACCCGGGGCGCGGTGCCTTGGAACGAGGCGAGCACGGCCCCGGTCTCTACGGATCCGGGACCGAGCAGCACGGCGACGTCGGCCGGCCCGTTGCCGAAGGCGCGCGGGATCGACGTCGAGACCAGCTGCTCCACCCGGACGACGGCCTCCTCCGGCGAGCCGACGCGCACCTCGACCACCGAGCGGTCGTCGCGGGCGGTGGAGAACCAGCGGCCCGCCGCCACGTCGGTGCGGGCACGGTCGAGGGCGCTGCGCGGCGGGGGACCCTCGGCCTTGAGCACCGGGCACGAGCCGGTCGAGGCGAGGTCGAGCGCCACGGCGCCGGGCACGGGCCCGAGAGGCAGGGCCGGGTCGAGGCAGAGCGCGAGGACGGCGTCCTCCTGCAGGTCCTCGACCGCGGCGAGCACCTCCTCGACGCCGAGCCGGTGCGCGTCGTCGAGCACCACGGCGGGCACGCCGCCGAGCGCCTGGTCGAGGGAGCGCCTGCGGGCGTCGGGATCGGGACCCGCGACCACGGCGAGACGGTTCTCGGCGGCGAGGGAGAGCAGGCCGTCGGCGAGCAGCTCCTCGGCCTCGGCGAGCTCGGTCAGCGCCAGCGCGGGCGCGCCTGCGTACTCGACGTCGACAGCAGAACCGTCGGCGAGAGCGGCGTCGACATCGGCCTGGGAGCACGACCGCAGGACGACGTCGAGCGGCAGGACGGTGTGCCCTGCGCGCGCCGCGGCGCCCAGCAGGTCGGCGACGGCGCTCAGCGCCGGTTCCAGCCGTCGTCGGGGTAGCCCCGCTCGGGCTCGGACACCTCGTCGAGCGCGGACACGATCTCCTCGGGGAGGTCGAGGTCCTCGACGGTGAGGGCGCCGCGCAGCTGCGCGGCCGTCCGGGCGCCCAGGATCGGGGCGACGACGCCCGGCCGGTCGCGCACCCAGGCGATCGCCACCTCGAGGGGGGCGACACCCAGCCCCTCGGCGGCTGTGCAGACGGCGTCGACGACTGCCCGCGAGCGGGAGTCGAGGTAGGGCGACACGAACGACGAGAAGTGCGACGACGCACCGCGGCTGTCGGCGGGGGTTCCGTAGCGGTACTTGCCGGTGAGGACGCCGCGCCCGAGCGGCGACCAGGGGAGCAGGCCGAGGCCGGCATCGGCGGCGGCCGGTACGACCTCGCGCTCGATGCCGCGCTGGAGCAGCGAGTACTCGACCTGGGTCGAGACGAGCGGGGCTGCGCCGGGCTTGGCCGACTGCAGCGCCGCGGCCTTCGCGGTCTGCCAGCCGCTGTAGTTGGAGATGCCGGCGTAGCGCGCGCGGCCGGAGGCGACGGCGGCGTCGACCGCCGAGAGGGTCTCCTCGAGCGGAGTGCGGGCGTCCCAGGCGTGCAGCTGCCAGAGGTCGACATGGTCGAGGCCGAGGCGCTTCAGCGAGGCGTCGAGGGCCTGGAGCAGGTGGCCGCGCGAGGCGTCGAACCGGCGCTCGGAGCCCGGCCGCGACACGGCCTTCGTGGCCACCACGACGGACTCGCGCCCGACCTCCTCGACGAGGCGGCCGACGATCTGCTCGGAGAGGCCGTCGGCGTAGACGTCGGCGGTGTCGACCAGGGTGCCGCCCTGCTCGACGAACGCGACGAGCTGGTCGCGGGCCTCGTGCTCGTCGGTGTCGCGGCCCCACGTCATCGTGCCGAGCCCGAGCCGCGAGACGAGCAGGCCGGACCGGCCGACGGGACGCAGCTGCATGCCGCCGACCCTACCGAGCCCGGGCCGCCTGCCTGCGCCGCGACTCACAGGGGCCGGGGAACCCTTCGACGGGGCCCCGCCGTTAGGCTCGCCGGGACGGACCCGATGTCCGGCCACGCGGCTCGCCGCGGCACCGATGAGAGAGGGCGGCCGAATGCGGCTGGGCATCAACCTCGGCTACTGGGGCGCGGGCAACGACGCCGACAACCTCGCGCTCGCCCGCGAGGCCGACCGGCTCGGCTACTCCGTCGTGTGGGCCGCGGAGGCCTACGGCTCCGACGCCGCCACCGTCCTCGCCTGGGTCGCGGCCCAGACCGAGCGCATCGACGTCGGCTCGGCCATCTTCCAGATCCCCGGCCGCACCCCGGCCAACTGCGCGATGACAGCGGCGACCCTCGACACGCTGTCGGGCGGCCGGTTCCGGCTCGGCCTCGGCGTCTCGGGCCCGCAGGTCAGCGAGGGCTGGCACGGCGTCCGGTTCGACAAGCCGCTGGCCCGCACCCGCGAGTACGTCGACATCGTCACCAAGGCGCTGCGCCGGGAGAAGCTCACCTATGAGGGCGAGTTCTTCACGCTGCCGCTGCCCGACGGCCCGGGCAAGGCGCTCACCCTCACCGTGCACCCCGTGCGCGAGCGGATCCCGATCTACCTGGCGGCGATCGGGCCCAAGAACCTCGAGCTCACCGGGGAGATCGCCGACGGGTGGCTGCCGATCTTCTTCGCCCCGGAGCATGCGGGCGACCACGTGTCAGCCGTCGCCCGCGGCCGCGAGAAGGCGGGCAGGACCCTCGAGGGCTTCGACATCGTCCCCACCGTCCCGCTTGTCTTCGGCGACGACCTCGAGGCCTGCGCCGGCCCGGTGCGCGCCTACAGCGCGCTCTACATCGGCGGCATGGGCAGCCGCGACAAGAACTTCTACAACCAGCTCGCGTCGCGCATGGGCTACGACGAGGCCGCCGGCCAGGTGCAGGACCGCTACCTCGCCCGCGACTACGCGGGTGCGGCGGCGGCCGTGCCCTTCGAGTTCATCGACCAGACATCGCTCATCGGCCCTCCGGCGAGGGTGCAGGACAGGCTGCACGCGTACGCCGAGGCCGGCGTCACCACCCTGACGGTGGCGACGTACTCAGGCACGATCGAGGAGCGCCTGCAGATGCTCCGCACCATGGCCGAGGTGCTCGACGCCTCCGGCCTGGGCGAGTGATCTCCTGGGTCGAGGCGGTCGTCCTCGGGATCGTCCAGGGCCTCACGGAGTTCCTGCCCATCTCCTCGTCGGCGCACATCCTCATCGTGAGCCAGCTCTTCGGCTGGCAGGACCCAGGTGCAGCCTTCACCGCGGTGATGCAGATCGGCACCGAGGCTGCGGTGCTCATCTACTTCCGCCACGACATCGTGCGCATCGTCGGCACCTGGGCGAGGTCGCTCGCCGATCCCTCGCTGCGGGGGCACATCGATGCGCGCATGGGCTGGTACGTGATCATCGGCACGATCCCGATCGCCGTTCTCGGTCTGACCTTCTCCCACCAGATCGAGACCGCCGCCCGCAACCTGTGGCTCGTCGCCGTGGTGCTCATCGTGTTCGGACTCGTGCTCGGCGCTGCAGACCGGCTGGGCAGCAAGACCAAGGAGCTCGACCAGCTCGACGCCCGCACCGGCATCCTGTTCGGCCTCGGCCAGGCGCTCGCGCTCATCCCGGGGGTATCGAGGTCCGGCGCAACTATCTCCACGGGTCTGGCACTGGGCTTCACCCGCGCTGCCGCGGCGCGCTACGCGTTCCTGCTCGCCATCCCCGCCGTCCTGGCGTCCGGGCTGTTCGAGATGCGCAAGATCGGCGAGGCGGGCGAGGTGGCGTGGGGCCCCACCCTGCTCGCGACGGCCATCGCGTTCGTGGTGGGCTACGCCGTCATCGCCTGGCTGCTGCGGTACGTCACGACGCACTCGTACCTGCCGTTCGTGATCTACCGGATCCTGCTCGGTGCCGCGCTCATGGTCATGCTGGCGACCGGCACGCTCACGACATGAGCGGCTACAGCCAGCCGGAGCGCTTGAACATCTTGTAGAGCGTGAACGAGGCTCCGGCCATGAGCAGCAGCGCGAAGCCGTAGCCGAACTGCCAGTGCAGCTCGGGCATGACGTCGAAGTTCATGCCGTAGATGCCCGCGATCATCGTGGGCACGGCCACGATGGCGACCCACGCCGAGATCTTGCGCATGTCCTCGTTCTGCTGCACCGCCTGGCGCGAGCGCGATGCTTCAAGCGCCGTGCCCAGCAGAGCGTCGTGCTGCACCGAGAGGTCGACGACGCGCAGCAGGTGGTCGCCGAGGTCGCGGTAGGCCGGGCGGAGCTCCTCGGGGATGTTGACCAGCCTGCCCCGCAGCAGGTCGCCTGCCACCGGGGTGAGGGGCTCGACCGCGCGCCGGATCTCGAGGTTCTCCCGCTTGAGCTTGTAGATCGTCGCGGCATCGTCGGTGCGGGCGGGGGAGAAGACCTGCTCCTCCACCTGCTCGATGTCGACCGCCACCTCCTCCGCGACCGCGACATAGCCGTCGACGACGACGTCGAGGATGCCGTGCAGCACGGCGAGCGGCCCGGCCTTGAGCCGCTCGGTGTCGCCCTCGAGGCGCGAGCGCATGTCGGCGAGGTCGCCGGGCTCGCCCAGCCGGACCGACAGCACGTACGACGGCCCGACGAACACCGCGATCTGCCCGGTCTCGACGTCCGACGTGGCCTCGATGTACTTGAGCACCTTGAACACCGCCGTCACGCGGCCGTCGTCGACGTCGACCTTGGCCCGCTGCGTCGGCGTCAGGGCGTCCTCGACCAGCAGGGGGTCGAGGTCGAGGACCTCGGCGACCAGCGCCATCTCCGCGTGGTCGGCGTTGCGCAGCCCGAGCCACACGAAGCTCTCGGGACCGGCCGCCCTGGCCTCGTCCCACAGCGCGCGCAGCACGGCCGCGTCGCCGGGGTCGAAGGACGTCCCCACCGTCATGGGCGACGAGCTCTCGGCGCGCGGGGCGCCGTCGCAGTACAGGCCGATGCCGCGGATCACCGCCCCATCGTGTCAGCCCGCACGCCGCCGGGACGTAAGGTCGGCGCATGGCCACGGTCCTCCTCGTCCGGCACGGGCGCACGGCTGCCAACGCCGGCGGCGTCCTGGCCGGCTGGACGCCCGGAGTGGTGCTCGACGACACGGGCGTGGAGCAGGCGCGTGCCACCGCGCAGCGACTGCTGCCGGTGCCGCTCGCCGCAGTGGTGGCCAGCCCGCTCGAGCGCACAGTGCAGACCGCCGAGGCGCTGCTGGTCGGGCGCGACCCGGCACCGCCCCTGCACCTCGACGAGCGGGTCGGCGAGTGCCGCTACGGCGACTGGACGGGCAAGCAGATCAAGACCCTGGTCAAGGACCCGATGTGGAAGGTCGTGCAGGCGCACCCGAGCGCCGCCGTCTTCCCCGGCGACGAGGGCGAGGGCCTGGCCGACATGGCGGCCCGGGCGGTTGGCGCCGTGCGCCGGTGGGTCGCTCGTATCGAGGCGGAGCACGGGCCGGACGCCGTGCTCGCCGTCGTGAGCCACGGCGACGTCATCAAGGCGATCCTCGCCGACGCCCTCGGCCTGCACCTCGACCAGTTCCAGCGCATCGTCGTCGACCCCTGCTCGGTGTCGGCCGTCCGCTACACCGACGTCCGGCCCTTCGTCCTGCGCCAGAACGACACCGGCGGCGACGTCGCCGGCCTCGTGCCGCCGCCCGCGAAGAAGGGACGCCGGTCCACGGCGTCGTCCGACGCCGTCGTCGGCGGCGGAGCCGGGCCGTCCGGCAGTGCGCGTGCCCGGGCAGGGCGGCGCAGCGCGGGATAGGGTCGACGGCGTGCGCCAGGTCTTCCTCTTCGACCAGCCCGACCGCTTCGTGGCGGGCACGGTGGGCCAGCCCGGCGAGCGCCAGTTCTACCTCCAGGCCCGCGACGGGCAGCGCCTCGTGTCGGTGGCGCTGGAGAAGCAGCAGGTGCAGCTGCTCGCCGAGCGCGTCGACTCGCTGCTCGACGAGGTGGTGCGCCGCTCCGGCGGCGAGGCGCCCGTGCCGGCGGCCGCGCCCCTCGGGAGCGAGGACCTCGACCCCCTCGACGCCCCGGTGGACGAGGAGTTCCGCGTCGGCGCCATGGCCCTGGGCTGGAACGGCGAGTCGGAGCTGGTGATCATCGAGGCCCACGAGGTCACCGAGGACGAGGACGACGTGCCCGACCTCGAGGAGGACCCCGAGGACGGCCCCGACGTGCTGCGGGTGCGCCTCACGGGCGCCGCCGCGCGCGCCTTCGCCAAGCGGGCCCTCACGGTGGTCGCGGCCGGACGTCCGCCGTGCCCGTTCTGCAACCTCCCGCTCGAGCCGGGCGGCCACATCTGCCCGCGGGCCAACGGCTACCGGCGCTGACCGTGCCCGGCAGCCCCTCCCTCGACCGCGCCGCGCTGCTCGAGGTCCTGCGCCACGGCGAGCTGACCGTCGAGGGCCGCCTGGTCGACGCCAGCAACGCGACGCTGCTCGCGGGCTGCGTGCTCGACGGCGTCGAGATCGCCTGCGTGTACAAGCCGACGGCGGGGGAGCGGCCGCTCTGGGACTTCCCGGAGGGGACGCTCGGCATGCGCGAGGTGGCCGCGTACGAGGTGGGGGCCGCGCTCGGATGGGACGTCGTCCCGCCGACGGTGTGGCGCGACGGCGGGCCCTTCGGCCAGGGCATGGCGCAGGCGTGGGTGTCGCCGGAGGGCGGAGGCGAGATGGAGCCCGGAGCGGGGCTCGTCGACGTCGTCGACCAGGGCCGCACGCCGCCCGGCTGGCTCGAGGTCGTCGACGCGCACGGCACCGGGGGGCGGCCGGTCACGCTCGTGCACGCCGACCACCCGGACCTCCGTCGCATGTGCCTGTTCGACGCCGTCGTGAACAACGCCGACCGCAAGGGCGGCCACGTCCTGGTGGGTCGGGTGCAGGACGGTTGGGACGTCGCGACGTACGGCGTCGACCACGGCGTCACCTTCAGCCAGGACGAGAAGCTGCGCACCGTCCTGTGGGGCTGGGCGGGCGAGCCGGTCGAGGCGGAGCTGCTCGCCGACCTCGAGGTGCTGCTCGAGGACCTCGAGGCGGACGCTGGGCTGGGCGCGACCATCGCCGAGCTGCTCACGCGCCGCGAAATGGCCCGCACCATCCAGCGCGTCAAGCGGCGGCTGCGCGAAGGCACCTACCCCGTGCCGGGCGACGGATGGCCCTCGCTCCCGTGGCCAGCGTTCTGACCGGCGGCGCTGCTGGGGCCGGCACGGGACCCCGGGCCTAGGATCGACGCCATGCACGCGTGGCCCGCTCCGGGCATCCCCAGCCTCCCGGGCGAGGGCCTCCCTCTCCGCCTCCACGACACCGCCACCGACGAGGTGCGCCCCACCTCGCCCGGCCCCGAGGCCCGGATCTACGTGTGCGGCATCACGCCGTACGACGCGACGCATATGGGGCACGCCGCCACGTACGTCACCTTCGACCTCGTCCAGCGCGTGTGGATCGACGCCGGCCACGACGTCCACTACGTGCAGAACGTCACCGACATCGACGACCCCCTGCTGGCCCGGGCGCTGGAGACCGGCGACGACTGGGAGGCCCTCGCCGAGCGCGAGACGCACCTGTTCCGCGAGGACATGGAGGCGCTGTCGGTCCTGCCGCCCCGGCACTACATCGGCGCGGTCGAGTCGATCCCCGCCGTCCTGCGCTACATCGAGAAGCTCCGGGCCGCCGGCTCCATCTACTCCGTCGACGGCGATCTCTACTTCCGGGTCCACGCCGACGAGCGGTTCGGAGCGATCGCCGGCCTCGACGAGGCGCGCATGCTCGAGATCTTCGCCGAGCGTGGTGGGGACCCGGACCGCCCCGGCAAGGAGCACCCGCTCGACTGCCTCGTCTGGCAGCTCGAGCGGCCCGGCGAGCCGTCCTGGGAGAGCCCGTTCGGCAAGGGGCGCCCCGGCTGGCACATCGAGTGCACCGCGATCTCCCTCGACCACCTGGGGTCCCCGCTCGACGTGCAGGGCGGCGGCAGCGACCTCGCCTTCCCGCACCACGAGATGGGCGCCTCCGAGGCGCACGTGGCCACCGGCTCGTGGCCCTACGCCCGCCACTACACGCACGCCGCGATGGTGCGCCTCGACGGCGAGAAGATGAGCAAGTCCCGCGGCAACCTCGTGTTCGTCTCGCGGCTGCGCGCGGCCGGCGTGGACCCCGCTGCGATCCGGCTCGCGATCCTCGCCCACCACTACCGCGCCGACTGGGACTGGACCGACGACGGGCTGGCCGCGGCGGAGGCGCGCCTCGCGGCCTGGCGCGCTGCCGTCGACGCTCCCGCTGCAGCACCCGCCGACGTCGTGCTAGCCGAGGTCCGGGCGCGCCTCGCCGACGACCTCGACGCTCCCGGCGCCCTGGCGGCCGTCGACCGCTGGGCGGAGGCGACCCGCCTCCGAGGCGGCGCTGCGGGCCACGAGGACGCGTCGGCCGGCGCCCTTGTGCGCGACGCCGTCGACGCGCTGCTCGGCGTCCGTCTCTAGCCCGCGGACCGCGGACGTCCCCGGCTGCGGGGACGCCGTCGCCGAGCGGTAGCCGTCCTGCGCCGGACGGCGGTCATGACCGCACGCTCGACGAGAATCGGCCGCGGCGGGCTCCCTACGCTCGTCCTGCGGGGTGCGGCCGGGAGGGGACACGGTGGAGTCAGCCGTGAGTGCGATGCCATGGGCCGAGTCGGCCGACGACCGGCTGCGTGCGGCCGTCGATGCCATGCAGCACCCCGACGGCGCCGGGGTCGGCGTCATCGACGCGGGCCGCACGTTCGCCGCGATCGACGACCGGCTCGCGGGCTGGCTGGGCACGACGGCCGACCGGGTCTGCGGGCTGGCGCTCGCGTCGGTGGGGTTCCTCGGCTGCGACGTCGACGGCGCCATCCTCACCGCCGAAACGCACCCCGGCGCGGTCGCGCTTCGCACCGGCGAGCCCGTGCTGGGGTCGCTGGCCGGGTTCGAGCCGCGCGGCGACGACGTCCAGCCCTTCCGGTGGTTCTCCGTCGACGCCTGGCCGGTCGACGTCGAGGGCGAGCGCATCGGCGCCGTGCTGCATGTGCACGATGTCTCGCACGGGGACGACGGCGCCATCGCCACCAGCCGGGTGATGCGCAGCTACCGCACGGTCGTGGCCGCACTGCAGGAGGAGCAGGCCCGCTTCCGCGCGCTCGCGGAGAACGCCGCGGACGTGGTGTACCAGACCGATCTCGACTCCCGCTGCGCGTGTGGGTGTCGCCCGCTGTCCTGCAGCACCTCGGCTGGCACCCGTCCTCGCTCATCGGCCGCCGCATGGTCGAGCTCGTGCACCCCGACGACCTGGCCGCGGCGGAGGAGCGCCGCCGCCTGGCGCTCGTCGACGCCGCGGACGACGGCCGTCTCGAGCTGCGCTACCGCACCAGCGACGGCGGCTGGCGCTGGATGAACGCGCTCTCCAGACCCATGCGCGACACCGCCGGCCGCATCACCGGCGGCCTCACCGCGCTGCGCGACGTCGACGCCGACGTGGGCCGCCGCGCGGAGCTGCAGTACCTCGCGGCGCACGACGTCCTCACCGGGCTGCACAACCGCGCCAGCGCGCTCGAGCAGCTCGCGGCGCTCATGGTGGAGGCCCACGAGGGGCGCACCCCCGCCGTCCTCTACCTCGACCTCGACCGGTTCAAGGACGTCAACGACCAGCACGGCCATCAGACCGGCGACCGGCTGCTCATCCAGGCGGCGCACCGGCTCACCGCCGCACTGCGCGATGACGACGTGGTCGCCCGCATCGGCGGCGACGAGTTCCTCGTGGTGCTCGAGACGGCGTCGCCGGAGCAGCTCGAGGCCCGTGCGCAGGACGTCCATCGCGCCCTGCGACGGCCCAGCGACCCCGGTATGCCGGACTCCACCGCCAGCATCGGGATGGCGCTGTGGGACGGCGCCGAGTCGCCCGAGGACCTCGTGCGCCGGGCCGACGAGGCGCTCTACCGGGCCAAGAACAGCGGGCGCGACACCGTCAGCTGGTGACCGCCGGGTCCGCGTATCGGACGGCGTCAGGGGCGCGCGGACGTCGGCGGCGCCGCGTTACCGTTCGCCCGTGACCGTTCAGGGCATCTCCGAGGGGGACGGGGGCATGCGCTGGGACGTCCTCGCCCCGGATGCGCTGCGAGAGGCAGCGGCCGCGCATGCGATCGAGCCCGGAGTGGGTCGCACGGTGCAGATCCTCGACGGCCGCATCGTCGGGGCCGACGAGCAGGCGCTGCGGCTGCTGCACATGACCTGGGACGAGCTGACCGGCGTGACCTCCACGGACGGCCGCTGGCAGGCGTGCGCATCCGACGGCACCGAGGTCCCCGGCGACCAGCATCCGGCCATGGTGTCGTTGCGTACCCGCGAACCGGTGCATGGCGTAGTGATGGGCGTTGCGGCACCCACCGAGGACGGGCTCGGCACGTTCGTCTGGCTGGAGATCGACGCCGACCCGCTGACAGCTCGCGACGGCGCTCTGCTCGGAGTCATGGCCAGGTTCCGCGACGTCGGCGAGACGCCCGTCGGGCGGCGCGCGACGCAGTCGGTGATCCGGTCCTACCGCCGCGCTGCCCACGAGGCGGCCGCGCAGGGCGAGCGCTTCCGCGTGATGGTCGAGGCGTCGAGCGACGTGATCCTCGAGGCTGGCGGCGAGGGCGTGATCGCGTGGGCGTCGCCGTCGATCCGTGATGTGCTCGGGTTCGCGCCCGACGACGTCGTCGGGCACCCCGTCGTCGACCTCGTCCACCAGCTCGACCGGGCATCGGCGCAGGAGCGGGTGGACGCCGTGATCACCGGCGTCGAGGCCTCCGGCCGCGACGAGCTGCGGATGCGGACGGTCGACGGCGCCCCGCTCTGGATGAGTGCGGCCTGGCGCATGCTCACCGGCACGACGGGGGAGTCGTACGGCGTCCTCGTGTCGCTGCGCGACGTCCACGCCGACGTCGAGCGGCGCGAGGCCCTGGCGCACATGGCCCATCACGACGGTCTCACCGGCCTGCTCAACCGCGACAGCGCGTACGCCTGGTTGCGCGCCGAGCTCCAGGCGGCGCACGAGCAGGGGCGCCACGTCGGCGTCCTCTACCTCGATGTCGACCGCTTCAAGGAGGTCAACGACACCCACGGCCACGGAGTCGGCGACAAGGTGCTCGCCTCGGTCGGCGACTGCCTCACGGCTGCTGTGCGCGAGGAGGACATGGTCGCCCGGGCCGGCGGCGACGAGTTCATCGTGGCGCTGCGGGCCGTGCCCGACTCCGGCGCTGTGGAGCGCCGTGCGCAGGCGGTGCTCGACAACGTGCGCGCGCTGTCGCTGGTCGAGGCCAGCGACGTGCGGGTGAGCATCGGCCTCGCGCTCGACGACGGCTCGAGCGACGTCGACGCCCTCGTCGAGCGCGCCGACTCGGCCCTCTACCGTGCCAAGCGCGCCGGCCGCGACCGCTTCAGCTGGTAGCAGTTCCGCTCTGGATGGGTGAGCGACGGCTAGAGCGGTCGCTCACCCCTCCAGAGCGGGTGGGTCAGGACTTCTTCTCGTTGTGGCCGCCGAACTGCTTGCGCATGGCGGAGAGGACCTTGTCGCCGTAGGTGGCGTTGCCGCGGCTGGAGAACCGCTGGAACAGCGCCGCCGACAGCACGGGGGCGGGCACACCCTCCTCGACGGCGGCGATGGCGGTCCAGCGGCCCTCGCCGGAGTCCGACACCCGGCCGGAGAACTCCTCGAGCTCGGGCGACTCGTGCAGCGCCGTCGCGGTGAGGTCGAGCAGCCACGACGCGACGACCGAGCCGCGGCGCCACACCTCCGCCACGGCCGGGATGTCGAGGTCGTACTGGTAGTACTCCGGGTGGTCGAGCGGGGCGGTCTCGGCGTCCTGCTCGCGCGAGCGGGTGCCCTCGTCGGCGTTGGCCAGGATGTTCAGGCCCTCGGCGTAGGCCGCCATGAGGCCGTACTCGATGCCGTTGTGGACCATCTTGACGAAGTGGCCGGCCCCGGGCGGCCCGCAGTGCAGCCAGCCCTCCTCCTCCGGGCGGATGTCGCCCTCGCGGCCGGGCGTGCGAGGAGCAGTGCCGACGCCGGGGGCGATCGTGCGCCACACGGGGGCGAGGCGGTCCACCGCGACGTCGTCGCCGCCGATCATGAGGCAGAAGCCGCGCTCGAGGCCGAAGACGCCGCCCGAGGTGCCGCAGTCGACGTAGTGGATCCCCTTGTCGCGCAGGGAGTTCGACCGACGGATGTCATCGCGGTAGTAGGAGTTGCCGCCGTCGATGATGGTGTCGCCCTCGGAGAGGTGCTCCGCCACCGCCGCCACGGTCGACTCGGTGATCTCGCCGGCGGGGACCATGATCCACACGGCGCGCGGGCCGGTGAGCTTGGCAGCCATGTCGGCGTAGGAGTCCGCGCCGGTCGCACCCTCCGCCACCAGTGTCGCGACGGCGTCGGGGTTGACGTCGAACACGACGCAGGAGTGCCCGTCGCGCATCAGCCGGCGCACGAGGTTGGCCCCCATGCGGCCGAGCCCGACCATGCCGATCTGCAGGGGTGTGTCCGTGGCCATGCTCATGCCCTTCGTCGTGCGCGCTCGTAGCCCCGCGGTGGTCGCTAGGGTCGTGACCGAGACTAGGCGACCGTGCCAGCCCGGCGCGGGAAGTCGTGATCGAGGAGACGACGTGACCGAGGACTGGCGAGCCGACCGTGGACCCGCGACCTCCGCAGCGGCCTGGCAGGCGCTGGCCGAGCACCACGCGCAGGTGGGCGCGCTGACCATCCGTGAGCTGTTCGCCGCCGAGCCCGGCCGGGCCACCCGCCTCGCCTACGACACCGCCGGGATCCACGCGGACCTGTCCAAGCACCGTGCCACCGACGAGACGCTGCGCCTGCTCGTCGAGCTGGCCGAGGAGCGCGGCCTGCCCGAGCGGATCGACGCCATGTTCTCGGGCGCGCGCATCAACACCACCGAGAACCGCTGTGTGCTCCACGGCGCCCTGCGCTACCCGCGCGGCGAGTCGCTCGTGGTCGACGGCGTCGACGTCGTCGTCGAGGTGCAGGACGTCCTCGACCGGATGAGCGCCTTCGCCGACCGCGTCCGCTCCGACGAGTGGCTGGGCAGCACCGGCAAGCCCATCCGCGCCGTGGTCAACATCGGCATCGGCGGCTCCGATCTCGGACCCGTGATGGCCTACAAGGCGCTGCGCCACCAGTCGCGCCGCGACATCGAGTTCCGCTTCGTGTCCAACGTCGACGGCACCGACGTCGTGGAGGCCACGCGCGACCTCGACCCGGCCGAGACCCTGTTCATCGTCTCGAGCAAGACCTTCACCACCCAGGAGACGATGACCAACGCGTTCACTGCGCGCGGCTGGCTGCTGTCTGGCCTGGGCCCGGACGCCGACGTCTCCAAGCACTTCGTCGCGGTGTCGACCAACGCCGGCGAGGTGGAGAGGTTCGGCATCGACACGGCCAACATGTTCGGCTTCTGGGAGTGGGTCGGCGGGCGCTACTCGATGGACTCCGCCATCGGCCTCTCGCTCATGCTCGCCATCGGGCCGGACGCGTTCCGCGACATGCTCGCGGGCTTCCACGCCGTCGACGAGCACCTGCGCCACAGCGACCTCGACCGCAACCTGCCGGTGCTCATGGGCCTGCTCGGCGTCTGGTACCGCGACTTCTTCGGGGCCCAGACCCACGTCGTGCTTCCCTACGAGCAGTACCTCGAGCGGTTCCCTGCCTACCTGCAGCAGCTCACGATGGAGAGCAACGGCAAGTCCGTCACCCTCGACGGCGGCCCCGTCGGTGTCGACACCGGCGCCATCTGGTGGGGGGAGCCGGGCACCAACGGCCAGCACAGCTTCTACCAGCTGCTGCACCAGGGCACGACGCTCGTGCCGGCGGACTTCCTGCTGTTCGCCCAGCCGGTCAACGGGGTGGGGGACCACCACGACAAGCTGATCTCGAACTGCCTCGCGCAGGCCCACGTGCTGGCCTTCGGCCGCACCGCCGAGGAGGTCGCGGCGGACGGCGTCGCCGACTGGCTGGTGCCCCACAAGGTGATGCCGGGCAACCGGCCGTCGACGACCCTCATGCTCGACCGGCTGACGCCCTACGCACTGGGCTCGCTCGTCGCGCTCTACGAGCACGTCGTCCTGACGCAGGGCGTCGTGTGGGGCGTGAACTCCTTCGACCAGTGGGGAGTGGAGCTCGGCAAGGTGATGGCCGGCCAGCTCCTGCCGGCGCTCACGGCCGCCGACGTGCCGGACCTCGGCCACTTCGACCCGAGCACCGCGGCGCTCGCCCTCCGCTACCGCAGCCTGCGCGGACGCTGACGGGTGCCCGGCGCCCAGGAGCACCGCGCCGTCGGCGAGGCGGCCCTGCGATGGACGCTGGCGCAGGTGCGCCGGGACGAGCTGGGGCCCTGGGTGCCCGAGCACGTGCCTCCTGACGCCGACGGGCCGGCGCCCGACCGCGACTGCCTGTACGTCGGGGCGGCCGGCCTGGCCCTGCTCGTGGCAGAGGCGGCGCAGGCGCGGCCTCTCGACGCGGACGAGGCCGAGCTGGCAGCGGCTCTCCGGCAGCGCCTCGAGGTGTCGTCGCTCGAGTCGTCCGAGCCGTCCCTGTTCGACGGCCTGGCCGGGTTCGCGGGCGCGCTGCGGGCGCTCGGCTCGCCCGACCGCACCGCGGTCGCCCGCCTCGCCGCCGCTGCGCGGGCCGACGGCTGGCGCACGACCCTCGCGGGAGGGGGCGAGGTCTTCCACGACGTCGGGCTCGGTACCGCGGGCATCGTCATGGCCGCGCTCGGCGCGGGGGGCGAGCACAGCAGTGCAGTCGTCGAGGCCGGCTGCCTCGCGCTCATGGCCGCGGCGGAGGAGGCGGAGGGCGGCCTGCGCTGGCGGATGACGCCCGGACACGACGTCGACATGCCCAACTTCTCGCACGGCACGGCGGGCACCGCCGCCGCGCTCGCGCTCGGCGGCGCGGCGCAGGGACGGCCGGAGTGGGTGGCCGCCGCGGTCGCCGGCGCCGAGCACCTGCTGGCCCTCGCCGACAGGTCCGACGGCGGCTTCCGGCTGCCGATGCGGATCCCCTACAAGGAGGGCTACGAGCAGTTCACCTACTCGTGGTGCCACGGGCCCACGGGGACGTCGTACCTGTTCGCCGCGCTGCAGCGTGCGGATGCACCGGTCGGCGGCACGGATGGCGGCGTCTGGCGGTCGCGCTGCATCGCCTCGGTGCTCGCGTCCGGCGTCCCCGAGCGCCGTCATCCGGGCTTCTGGGACAACGACGGGCTCTGCTGCGGCACCGCCGGTGTCGGGATGATGCTGCTCGACGCCGCCCAGTCCGCCGATGGCACCGACGAGGCGCGGCGCCTGCTCGGTGCCGCCGCTGTGATGGGCGACGCCCTCCTGGCCCGGGCCGTCGTCGACGCCGAGGGTGCTCGCTGGCGGTTCGTCGAGCACCGCGCCGAGGAGCCGCTGCTCCGCCCGAGCCCGTCCTGGATGCAGGGATCAGCCGGCATCGCGGCGTTCCTGCTGCGGCTAGCACGCGTGGAGGCCCAGGGGCCGGGCGCCGTCGTGGTCCGACGGCCGGATGCCTGGTGGGCCGTCCCCGAGCGGCTGCTGGCCTGAGCCGGCCCGGCTCTACTTCGGGGGCTCGACGTTGCGGCGGCGCAGGTAGCGCTCGAACTCGCGGGCGATCGCGTCGCCGGAGGCCTCGGGCAGCTCGGCGGTGTCGACCGCCTCCTCGAGCTGGCGGACGTAGGCCTGGATCTCGTCGTCCTCGGCGGCGAGCTCGTCGACGCCGAGCTGCCAGGCCCGGGCCTCCTCGTGGAGGTCGCCGAGGGGCACGGGGACGTCGAGCAGGTCCTCGATGCGGCCGAGCAGCGCGAGCGTCGCCTTCGGGCACGGCGGCTGCGCGACGTAGTGCGGCACGGCGGCCCACAGCGACACCGCGGGGATGCCGGCCTTCGTGCAGGCGTCCTGCAGCACGCCGACGATGCCGGTCGGGCCCTCGTACGTCGACGGCTCGTAGCCCATGCGGGCGGCGATGTCCGGGTCGGACGACGTCCCCGACACCGGGACCGGCCTGGTGTGCGGGGTGTCGGCGAGCAGTGCGCCGAGGGTCACCACCATCTCGACGCCGAGGTCGCGCGCGGCGCCGAGCAGCTCCTGGGTGAACGAGCGCCAGCGCATCGACGGCTCGATGCCGTGCACCAGCACGACGTCACGGGTGGCCAGCGGGATCCGCGCCACCGAGATGCGGGTGGTGGGCCAGACCACCGTGCGCGCGCCGTCCTCGAGGACGATCTCGGGCCGGTTGACCTGGAAGTCGTAGTAGTCCTCGGGGTCGATCTCGGCGATCTGCGTCGCGGACCAGACGTCCTCGAGATGGAGCACCGCTCCGGAGGCCGCGTCGCCGGCGTCGTTCCAGCCCTCGAACGCGCACAGCATGACCGGATCGACGAGGTCGGGCAGCGCGTCGGGGAGGCCCTCGAACTCGATCAACCCGTCACCCCTCGCTGCTCGATCGACCTGTCGGCCGAGCCGGTCCGGCACCCCGGCTGGCCGGGATCCGGCCAACCTACGCCCGTCCGGGCCCGTTCTCGCGGGCACCACGCTAACAACGCCCGCACGGCGTGGCCTTCCCGCGCCGATAGGCTGGCCTCACCATGACTGGCCGCAGCCTCCACGATCCCGCCCGCGCGTCCGCCCTCCGGGACGCCCTCGCCACCCGTGTCGTCGTGGCGGACGGCGCGATGGGCACGATGCTGCAGGCGCAGGACCCCACCCTGGACGACTTCGAAGGGCTCGAGGGCTGCAACGAGGTCCTCAACGTCACGCGCCCGGACATCGTCCGCTCGGTCCACGACGCGTACTTCGCAGTCGGCGTCGACGCCGTCGAGACCAACACCTTCGGCGCCAACTTGGCCAACCTGGGCGAGTACGGCATCTCCGACCGGATCGAGGAGCTCGCACGCGCCGGCACCGAGATCGCCCGCGAGGTCGCCGACGGCTACGCCACCCCGGACCGCCCCCGGTGGGTGCTGGGCTCGGTCGGTCCCGGCACCAAGCTGCCCTCGTTCGGCCACGCGCCGTACGCGGACCTCCGCGACGCCTACCAGGCGCAGGCCCGGGGCCTCATCCTCGGCGGCGCCGACGCGATCCTGGTGGAGACAGCCCAGGACCTCCTGCAGGCGAAGTCGGCGATCGTGGGCGCGCGGCGCGCGCTGCGGGCCGAGGGCGCCGACCTCCCCGTGATCGTCTCGGTGACGGTCGAGACCACCGGCACGATGCTCGTGGGCTCCGAGATCGGGGCGGCGCTGACCGCCCTCGAGCCGCTCGGCGTCGACATGATCGGCCTCAACTGCGCCACCGGCCCGGCCGAGATGAGCGAGCACCTGCGCCATCTCGCCCGCCACGCGCAGATCGGCCTGACGTGCATGCCCAACGCCGGCCTGCCCGAGCTGCGCGGCGAGGGCGCCTACTACCCGCTCTCGCCCGAGGAGCTGGCCGAGGCGCACGACCTGTTCACCCGCCAGTACGGCCTGGGACTGGTCGGCGGTTGCTGCGGCACCACGCCCGAGCACCTGCGCCAGGTGGTCGAGCGGGTCGGGGGCCGCGAGGTCGCCGCCCGCCGTCCCCGCCGGGAGCCCGGCGCCTCGTCGATCTACATGCACGTGCCGTTCCGCCAGGACACCGCGTACCTGTCGATCGGCGAGCGCACGAACGCCAACGGCTCCAAGGCGTTCCGCGAGGCCATGCTCGAGGAGCGCTGGGACGACTGCGTCCGGATCGCCAAGGACCAGATCAAGGACGGCGCGCACCTTCTCGACGTCTGCGTCGACTACGTGGGCCGCGACGGCGTCGCCGACATCCGCGAGATCGTGGGGCGCTTCGCTACGGCGTCGACCATCCCGCTCGTCATCGACTCCACCGAGCCGCCGGTCGTCGAGGCCGCGCTCGAGCTCGTCGGCGGCCGCGCGGTGGTCAACTCGGTGAACTACGAGGACGGCGACGGGCCCGGATCGCGCATCCAGCAGATGATGCCGATCGTCAAGGAGCATGGCGCCGCGGTCGTGGCCCTGACCATCGACGAGGAGGGCCAGGCCCGCACCGCCGAGTGGAAGGTACGTGTCGCGGACCGCCTCGTCCGCGACCTCGTCGGCACGTGGGGGATGTCGGTCACTGACATCCTCGTCGACTGCCTGACCTTCCCGATCGCCACCGGCCAGGAGGAGACCAGGCGCGACGGCATCGAGACGATCGAGGCCATCCGCCAGCTCAAGCGCATCCACCCGGACGTGCAGACCACGCTCGGCGTCTCCAACGTGTCGTTCGGCCTCAACCCGGCCGCCCGCGTGGTGCTCAACTCGGTGTTCCTCCATGAGTGCGTGGAGGCCGGCCTCGACTCCGCGATCGTGCACGCGTCGAAGATCGTGCCGATGGCGCGCATCCCCGACGAGCAGCGCGAGGCGGCGCTCGACCTCGTCTACGACCGCCGCCGCTACGACGCCGACGGCAACGTCGTCCACGACCCTCTGGCGCGCTTCCTCGCACTGTTCGAGGGCGTCGACGCTCAGGAGCTGGCCAAGGCCCGCGCCGACGAGCTGCTGACGCTGCCGCTGTCCGAGCGCCTCCAGCGGCGCATCGTGGACGGCGAGCGCAACGGGCTCGAGGCCGATCTCGACGAGGCGCTGCAGACCCGCCCGG
Source organism: Actinomycetota bacterium (assembly GCA_020161245.1). Classification (GTDB taxonomy): domain Bacteria; phylum Actinomycetota; class Actinomycetes; order S36-B12; family CAIYMF01; genus Longivirga. The sequence continues at coordinate 23,246 of JAIUOK010000047.1, forward strand.
CGCTCGAGATCGTCAACGACACCCTGCTCGAGGGCATGAAGACCGTCGGCGAGCTGTTCGGGCGCGGCGAGATGCAGCTGCCGTTCGTGCTGCAGAGCGCCGAGGTCATGAAGACCGCGGTCGCCCACCTCGAGCCCCACATGGAGCGCACCGGCGACGAGGGCAAGGGCACCATCGTGCTCGCGACCGTCAAGGGCGACGTGCACGACATCGGCAAGAACCTCGTCGACATCATCCTGAGCAACAACGGCTACACGGTGGTCAACCTCGGCATCAAGGTGCCCGTCTCGGAGATCATCGAGAAGGCCGAGCAGCACGGGGCCGACGCGATCGGCATGAGCGGCCTGCTCGTCAAGAGCACGCTGGTGATGAAGGAGAACCTCGAGGAGATCAACCTCCGCGGGGCGGCCCCGAAGTACCCCGTGCTGCTGGGCGGTGCCGCCCTCACCCGCGCCTTCGTCGAGCAGGACCTCGCCGAGATCTACCAGGGCTCGGTGCGCTACGCCCGCGACGCCTTCGAAGGCCTCCGGCTCATGGACGCGGTGATGGCGGTCAAGCGCGGCGAGCCGGGAGCCGAGCTGCCCGCACCCCGTGGCCGCCGCGTCACATCCACCACGGTGCGCCCGACCGAGACCGCGCCGGAGGAGATGCCGGCGAGGTCCGACGTCGCCACTGACAACACCGTGCCGACCCCGCCGTTCTGGGGCCCGCGCGTCGTCAAGGGTGTGCAGCTCGCCGAGTACGTCTCCTACCTCGACGAGCGCGCGACGTTCCTCGGCCAATGGGGACTCAAGCCGGGCCGCGGCGAGGGCGGGGCCTCCTACGACGAGCTCGTCGAGACCGAGGGCCGGCCGCGGCTGCGCATGTGGCTCGACCGCCTGCACACCGACCAGCTGCTCGAGGCCGCCGTGGTGTACGGCTACTTCCCGTGCTGGTCGGAGGGCGACGACCTCGTCATCGCCCACCACGACGGCCCGCTCCAGGGCCAGGAGCGCGTGCGCCTGACGTTCCCGCGCCAGCGCCGCGACCGCCACCTGTGCCTGGCCGACTTCTTCCGCCCGAAGGAGTCCGGGCAGACCGACGTCATCGCCTTCCATGTCGTGACGATGGGCAACCGGGTCTCCGAGGCCACGGCGAAGCTGTTCAGCGAGAACGCCTACCGCGACTACCTCGAGCTGCACGGCCTCTCCGTCCAGCTGACCGAGGCGCTGGCCGAGATGTGGCACGCCCGCGTCCGCCAGGAGCTCGGGTTCGACGGCGACGACGACCCCGACATGGAGACGCTCATCGCCAAGCAGGGCTACCGGGGCTCGCGCTACTCCTTCGGCTACCCGGCCTGCCCCGACGTCGAGATGCAGGCGGTGCTCGTCGACCTGCTCGAGCCCGGCCGCATCGGCGTCGAGCTGTCCGAGGAGTTCCAGCTGCACCCGGAGCAGTCGACGTCGGCCCTCGTGGTGCACCACCCCGAGGCCAAGTACTTCAACGCGACATGAGGCTGCCCGCAGCCGCGCTCTTCGACATGGACGGCACCCTCGTCGAGACCGAGAGCCTCTGGTACGACTCCGAGCTCGAGATCATGACCTCCCTCGGCGCGCCCTGGGGCCCCGAGCACCAGGAGGCGCTCATCGGCGGTCCGCTGGAGAAGGCGGTCGCCTACATGGTCCGCCACGCCGGCGGCGGCCACGACCACGACGATGTCATGGAGCTGCTGCTCGCCACGATGGAGCGCAAGCTGCGCACCGAGCAGGTCCACTGGCGCCCCGGCGCGCGCGAGCTGCTCGCGGCGCTCGAGGACGCCGGCGTGCCGTGCGCGCTGGTGTCGGCGTCGTGGCGCAACCTCGTCGACGCCGTCCACGACGCGGTGCTGCACGAGGTGGGCCACGAGGTGTTCGCGACGTCGGTCGCCGGCGACGAGGGGGAGCGCACCAAGCCCTTCCCGGACCCGTACCTGCTGGCCGCCTCGCGGCTCGGGGTGGAGCCGGAGCACTGCGTGGTGCTCGAGGACTCCCACACCGGCGTCGCCTCCGGCCGGGACTCGGGCGCGCTGGTGGTCGCCGTGCCCTCGCTGGTGCCGATCGAGCCCGGCCGCGGGGTGCGGGTGATCGACACCCTCGAGGGGCTCACGCCCGAGCAGCTCGGCGCCTGGTCGTACGAGTGGAGCCCGCGGGACTGACCCGCGCTACTCCGAGGCGATGGCCCTGAGGACGTCGAGCCGTGCGGCCGATGCCGCCGGCCACAGCGCGGCGACGAACCCGCCCACGACCGCGAGGGCGAGGAACCAGCCGATCTGCCCCGCGGGCACGGCGAGCTGGGTGACGCCCTGCGGCTCGAGCACCTTCTGCAGCAGCGCGCCGTAGGCCACGCCGAGGGCGATGCCGAGCGCGGCGCCGAACAGCGAGATGAGCACGGCCTCGAGCACGACCATGCGCCGCATCTGCGGCCGGCTGGTGCCGACGGCGCGCAGCAGGCCCACCTCGCGCCGCCGTTCGTAGACCGACAGGGCCAGGGTGTTGACGATGCCGATGAACGCGACGATGACCGCGAGGGCGAGCAAGGCATAGATGAAGCCGAACACCCGGTCGAACTGGGTGTTGACCTGGTCCTTGAGGCTGGCCTGGTCCTGGACGTCGACGCTCGGGAACGCCTCGAGCTCGCGGTCGAGCTCGGCGCGCACGGCAGCCGGGTCGGCGCCCTCGGCCACCCGGACGTAGACAGCGCTGTCGAGCTCGCGGGCGCCGATGGACTTCAGCGTCGCCAGGCTGGTGATCCACCCTTGGTACGGGCCGGCGGCGGTGTAGATGCCCTTGACCGTCAGCGTGCCGGGGCCGTTGACGAACGTCGCGTCGACCTTGTCGCCGACCTTCACGCCGGTGTCCTTGGCCGTCTGGTCGTCGACGATGGCCTGCCCCAGCCCGAGCGACGGGATGGACGATCCCGCCTGCATCTGCAGGTCGATGACGTCGGTGATCTTCTGGGGGTCGACGCCGGTGAGAACCGTGCGGTCGCCGTCGACCTGGATCGGCACCTGGCGCACATAGGTGACCGTGGACGCGCCGGGGGTGTCCTTCACGGCGTTGTAGACGTCGGGGGAGAAGGGCTGGAACTTCACGCCGAAGATCACGTAGTCGGCGCCGATGGTGTCGTCGACCACCGCGGCGACCGAGGCCTTCGTCGACGCCGCGATGACGCCGATCGCCGTCATCAGCGCGAGCCCGATCGCGAGCGCGCTCGCGGTGGCTGCGGTGCGGCGGGGGTTGCGGCGCCCGTTCTCGCGGGCCAGGCGCCCGACGGTCGAGCCGCTGAACGGCGCGCCGAGCACCAGCAGCACGCCGCGCCCGACGACGGGCGCGAGCGCGATCAGGGCCACGAGGGCGCACAGGGCGGAGACGCCGACGAGCGACGATGCGCGGTTGCCGTCGTCGGTCGACGCGAGCCCGAGCCGGGCCGTGACGAACGCGGTGAGGAGCAGCAGTGCTCCGATGGCCGTGCGGATCCGCAGCGACTTCGCCGGCAGCGAGATCTCGTCGCGCATCGCCGCGACCGGGGGCACGACGCCGGCGCGGCGGGCGGGCACGAACGCCGAGACCAGCGTGACGACCACACCGACCACCAGCGAGACGACGACCGTGCGCGGCTCGATGACGAGCGGACCGGCGGGCAGGTCGGCTCCGAACCCCTTGAGCAGCAGGCGCAGGCCCTGCGACACCAGGATCCCGCCGACCACGCCGAGGGCCGCCGCCATGAGGCCGAGGACGAGCGCCTCGGCGAGGACCGAGCGGCGCACCTGGCCACGGCTGGCGCCCACGGCCCGCAGCAGCGCGAGCTCGCGGGTGCGCTGGGCCACGAGCATCGAGAAGGTGTTGAAGATCAGGAAGACCGCGACGAACAGCGCGATCAGGGCGAACGCGAGCAGGAAGGTGTTGATGAACTGGAAGGTCTGCTCGAGGCGGTCGGCGATCTGCGCGCTGCGCTGGGCACCGGTGGTCGTCGTGGCGCTCTCCGGCAGCACTGCGGAGATGCGCTGGGCGAGCACGTCCTGGGGAACTCCCGCCTCGGCCTTGACCGCGATGCTGGTGACGACGTCGCCCTCGCCGAGGAGCAGGCGCTGGGCGGTGGGGAGGTCGAAGACCGCCAGGGTGCTGCCGTCGGACCCGGAGATGCCGCGGGTGACCAGGCCGACGACGTTCATCGTGACCAGGCCGGCGGACGGGGTGTCGATCTTGACGGTGTCGCCGACCGACAGCCCGCCGGCCTCGGCCGTCGCCTCGAGCAGCGCCACCTGGTCGGGGCCCTGCGGGGCCTCCCCGACGCTGATCGACAGCGGGCTGATGGAGGAGTCGGGCATGTAGGTGGTGCCGCGCGCGGGCGGCCCCGCCCGGCCGACGACCTCGCCGTCGGAACCGACCACGAGGGCGCCGTCGGCGGCGACGACGCCGTACGCGGCCTCGACCCCCTGGACGCCGGCCACCTCGCCGACGAGGCTGCCCGGCAGTGTGGGCGCCTGGTCGCCCCCGGTGCCGGCGCCGCCGCCCCCGCCGGGCTGGGCCGGGCCGAGCGCGTCGGCGACGGTCACCGAGACGTCAGGCTGCGGGGCCTCGAAGAGCGCGTCGAAGGACTTCTTGAGCGAGTCCGTGAAGATGTAGGTGCCCGCGACGAACGCGACGCCGACGACGACGGCGACGAGGGTCAGCGAGAGCCGCAGCTTGTGCTGCAGCAAGGATCGGAGCGCGGCGCGCAGCACGGGCGATCAGCTCCGCGCCTGCTCGAAGGCCTTCATCCGCTCGAGGACGGCGTCGGCGGTGGGGGAGTGCATCTCGTCGACGATGCGCCCGTCGGCGAGGAACAGCACACGATCGGAGTACGACGCCGCACCGGGGTCGTGGGTGACCATGACGATCGTCTGGCCGAACTCGTCGACGCTGCGGCGCAGGAAGCCAAGCACCTCAGCGCCGGACCGCGAGTCGAGGTTGCCCGTCGGCTCGTCGGCGAAGACGATCGTGGGCCGGCTGGCCAGGGCGCGGGCGCAGGCCACGCGCTGCTGCTGACCGCCGGAGAGCTCGCTCGGCCGGTGCTTGAGCCGGTCGCGCAGGCCGACGGTGTCGATGACGGTGTCGAGCCACTCCTGGTCGGGCTTGCGGCCGGCGATGTCGAGCGGGAGCGTGATGTTCTCCAGCGCCGTCAGCGTGGGGACGAGGTTGAACGCCTGGAACACGAAGCCGACGGAGTCGCGGCGCAGGCGGGTGAGCGCCTTGTCGCCGAGCCCCGACAGCTCGGTGTCGCCGATCCAGACCTCGCCGCCGCTGATGGAGTCGAGGCCCGCGAGGCAGTGCATGAGCGTGCTCTTGCCGGAGCCGGAGGGGCCCATGATCGCGGTGAAGCGCCCCTGCTCGATGTCGACGTCGACGGCGTCGAGCGCGGTGACCCGGGTGTCGCCGGAGCCGTAGACCTTGGTGAGCGCGCGGGCGCGAGCAGCGGTGGGCACGTGATCACGCTAACCCGCGGCCCGTCAGGCCGCCCCGCCGGATCCACAGCGCCGGGTCCTGCCGTCTCTGCCGGCTCTGCCGGCTCTGCCGGCGCAGCCGGGCTCAGGCCGGGAGCTCGGGCGGCGTGCCCCCGAACGCGGGGCACAGCGCCTGGTGGTCGCACCAGTCGCAGAGCTTGGACGGGCTCGGGCGCCAGTCGCCCGTCTCGTGAGCCCGCTGGATGGCCGCCCACAGCGCCTTGACCTTGCGCTCGGTGGCGACCAGGTCCGACTCGTCGGGCTCGTAGCGCAGCACCTGGCCGTTGCCCAGGTAGAGCAGCTGCAGGACCCTCGGCACGGTGCCGGTGGCCCGCCACAGGACGAGGGCGTAGAAGCGCATCTGGAACAGCGCCTTCTGCTCGAACCCCTCGCCCGGCGAGCGCCCGGTCTTGTAGTCGACGACGCGGGTGTCGCCGGCGGCATTGCGGTCGAGCCGGTCGACATAGCCGCGCAGCACGAGGCCGTCGAGCTCCACCTCGACGCGCAGCTCGCGCTCGGCGGGCTGCAGCCGGGTGGGGTCCTCGAGGCGGAAGTAGGACTCGAGCAGGGGCTCCGCCGTGCGCAGCCATTCCTCGGCCTCGTCGGCCGTCTCGAACAGCTGCGCGGCGAGCGCCTCGTCCTGCTCGCGGACGAGGTCCCAGGCGGTGGGCAGCATCGCGGTGGCGCGGTCGAGCGTGCGCTCCGCGGGCGGGAGGTCGAAGAGGTCCTCGAGCACCTGGTGGACGACGGTGCCGCGGACCGCCTCGCGGCTGGGCCGCTCGGGGATGCGGTCGACGGTGCGGAACCGGTAGAGCAGCGGGCACTGCATGAAGTCGCCCGCGCGCGAGGGCGACAGCGACGGCACCCGGGTAGGCGCCTCCTCCCACGCCTCGCCGGGGTCGGCGAGGGTCGCGGCGGGGGCGCCGGGGTCGGACGGGGACGTGCTCATGGGTCAGACCCTAGGCGGGGCCGCCGACATCGGGGCGGGTGCGGCGCGCCGGTGGGGCGTCCGGGCGTCTCGGCGGGCCGGTCCCTCACGTGCTCGCTTACGGTGGGGTCATGAGCGACGGGCGCCGGGGAGGCGGGCTGGACTTCCGCCTGGGGAGCATCCCGGTCTCCATGCCGTGGAGCGGCGTCCTGGGCATCGTCGTGATCGCGTTCCTGTGGCGCGACAACCTCGGCTACGCGTACGAGGGGAACGTCGTGCTCGTGCGCGCGGTCGTGTTCGCCGTGCTGCTCTACGTCTCGATCCTCGGCCACGAGCTGGCGCACGCCTGGAGCGCCCGCGCCTTCGGGTACCCCGTCCGCAGCATCACGCTGTGGATCTTCGGCGGGTACACATCCTTCGAGCGCCGGTTCACCTCGGCCTGGCGCGACGGCGTGATCTCGGCGGCCGGGCCGATCAGCAGCGTCCTCATCGGCGTCGCGTGGCTGCTGCTGGCGGCGTCGCCCCTGGCAGCGTCCGACAGCGTCTACTTCGTCTCCTTCGCCCTCGGCTGGACCAACATCCTCATGGGCGTCTGGAACGCCCTGCCGGGCCTGCCGCTCGACGGCGGCAACGTCCTCAAGTGCGTCCTGTGGGGGATCACCAAGGACGAGCACCGGGGCACCGTCGTGGCGGCCTGGGCCGGCCGCGTCGTGGCCGTGGGCGTCTTCCTGGTGCCCGCCTGGCTCGCCTGGCGCCAGGGCCGGCAGCCCGACCTGTTCTCGTTCGTCTTCTCCGGCTTCATCGCGGCGTGGCTGTTCGCAGGCGCGTCCGACGCGCTCAAGCGCGCCACCGTCATGCGCCGGGTGCCGCGGCTGGAGGCCCGCACGCTGGTGCGCCCCGTCGTCGTCGTCCCGCACGACCTGCCGCTGAGCGAGGCGCTGCGCCGCCTCGAGGAGCAGGGCGCCCGCGGGATCGCGGTGGCCGACGCCACCGGCGAGGTGGTCGCCGTCGCGCAGGAGGCGGCCGTCTCCGCCGTCCCGCTCGAGCGGAGGCCGTGGGTGCCGGTGTCGTCGGTGGCGGCCCGGCTCGACCCGGAGGCCCGGCTGCACGTCGACCTGTCGGGCGAGCCCCTGCTGCGGGCCATGCAGGACGTGCCGTCCGGCGACTACGCCGTCCACGACGGCACGGGCCGGGTCGTGGGCATCCTCACGACGGCCGACGTCGAGAAGGCGCTGTCGGCCTGATCCGCCGGATCGGCGCGGTCAGCCGCGCGCCGGCGACCACCTAGGCTGGTCGCCCGTGACCGACCCCCAGAGCCCCCAGCCGACCGAGCCCACCGGCGCCGCGATCCGGCGCGGACCGTTCCGCGAGGGCGACCGCGTCCAGCTGACCGACACCAAGAAGCGGATGCACACCATCACGCTCACGCCGGGGAAGGTCTTCCACACCGCCAAGGGACAGATCCCGCACGACGAGCTGATCGGCCGGCCCGAGGGCATCGTCGTCACCTCGACCATGGGCATGGCCTACCTGGCCCTGCGCCCGATGCTGTCGGACTTCGTGCTGTCGATGCCGCGCGGGGCGACCATCGTCTACCCGAAGGACGCCGCGGCCATCGTGGGCCTCGCTGACCTGTACCCGGGCGCCCGCGTGATCGAGGCCGGCGTCGGCTCGGGCGCTCTCACCTGCTCGCTGCTGCGCGCAGTCGGCGACCAGGGGCATGTGTCGTCCTTCGAGCGCCGTGACGACTTCGCCGAGGTCGCCCGCGCCAACGTCGAGCTGTTCTTCGGCGGCCCCCATCCGGCCTGGGACCTCACCGTGGGCGACCTGACCCCGACGCTGCGGGGCCGGCTCGCCGAGGGCCTCGACACCCAGGTCGACCGCGTCGTGCTCGACATGCTGGCGCCCTGGGACTGCGTGCCGGTCGCGGCCGAGGCGCTCGCGCCCGGCGGCGTCCTGGTGGCTTACGTGGCGACCACCACCCAGCTCTCGCGGACGGTCGAGACGCTGCGCACCGACGGCCGCTGGACCGAGCCCTACGCCCAGGAGCTCATGCTGCGCACCTGGCACCTCGAGGGGCTCGCCGTGCGTCCCGACCACACGATGAACGGCCACACCGGCTTCCTCATCCGCACCCGCCGCCTCGCCGACGGCACCGTCCTGCCGCCCCGCCGCAGCCGCCCCGCCAAGGGCGCCTACGGCGAGGACTACGAGCTGCCCTCGTCCTAGCCGCTGTCCAGGATGCGGACGGGCGGCTCGTTACGAACCTGTTGCGACGCGCGGCTCGGGGCTCAGCGCGCGCGCGAGCGGCACCGACGTGGGTAGGGTCGAACATCGGCTGCACCCGCGGGCACCGCGTCGCCGGCGCCCTGCCCGCCCGGGTGGACGGAGGTGAGCACCGTGACGTACTCCGACGAGCGCGCGCCGGACCCGCGCGTCGCGGCCCTCGAGGCGGAGCTGGCATCGGCGACGGCGCAGAACCAGCGCCTCGTCGCCACGCTGCGCGAGGCGCGCGACCAGATCGTCGCCCTCAAGGAGGAGGTCGACCGACTCGCCGAGCCGCCCAACGGCTACGGGGTGTTCCTGGGCCGCCTCGACGACGGCTCGATCGACGTCTTCACCTCCGGCCGCAAGATGCGCGTCATCGCCAGCCCCGACGTCGACGTCGAGGCCCTGCAGCTCGGCCAAGAGGTCGTGCTCAACGAGGCCATGAACGTCGTCGCGGTGCGCGAGTTCGAGCGCCACGGCGAGATCGTCATGCTCAAGGAGCTGCTCGAGGACGGCCAGCGCGCCCTCGTCATCGGCCACACCGACGAGGAGCGCGTCGTCCGCCTCGCCGAGCCGCTGCTCGGCAGCCACCTGCGGGCCGGCGACTCGCTGCTGCTCGAGCCCCGCTCGCAGTACGTCTTCGAGAAGATCCCGAAGGCCGAGGTCGAGGAGCTCGTCCTCGAAGAGGTGCCGGACATCAACTACGAGGACATCGGCGGCCTCGGCCCGCAGATCGAGGAGATCCGCGACGCCGTCGAGCTCCCGTACCTGCACGCCGACCTGTTCCTCGAGCACAAGCTCAAGCCGCCGAAGGGGATCCTGCTCTACGGCCCGCCCGGGTGCGGCAAGACGCTCATCGCCAAGGCCGTGGCCAACTCGCTGGCCAAGAAGGTCGCAGAGGTCGAGGGCCGTCCCGAGGGCCGCTCGTTCTTCCTCAACATCAAGGGCCCCGAGCTGCTCAACAAGTACGTCGGCGAGACCGAGCGCCACATCCGGCTGATCTTCCAGCGGGCCCGCGAGAAGGCGTCGGAGGGCATGCCCGTCATCGTCTTCTTCGACGAGATGGACTCCCTGTTCCGCACCCGCGGATCCGGCG
>JAIUOK010000048.1 GCA_020161245.1 Actinomycetota bacterium
GATGGTCCCCTCGAAGCACACCGTGCCGCCTGCCGAGCCCGCCCCCGGCCCGAGATCGACGAGGTGGTCGGCGATCGCCATCACCTCGGGCTTGTGTTCCACCACCAGCACCGTGTTGCCCTTGTCGCGCAGCTGCAGCAGCAGGTCGTTCATCCGCTGGATGTCGTGGGGGTGCAGGCCAGTGGTGGGCTCGTCGAACACGTACGTGACGTCGGTGAGCGCACTGCCGAGCTGGCGCACCATCTTCACCCGCTGGCCCTCGCCGCCCGAGAGCGTGCCCGACGGGCGCTCGAGCGAGAGGTAGCCCAGCCCGATCGCGTCGAACCAGCCGAGCAGGTCGCGCAGCGACGAGAGCAGCGGGGCGACCGATGGCTCGTGCAGCCCAGTGGCCCACTCGGCGAGGTCGGTGATCTGCATCCGGCAGGCCTCGGCGATCGAGATGCCGTTGATCTTCGACGAGCGTGCGGCCTCGGAGAGACGCGTGCCGTCGCAGTCGGGGCAGACCGACAGCGTGATGGCGCGCTCGACGAACGCGCGCACGTGGGGCTGAAGGGAGTCGATGTCCTTGGAGAGCATGGACTTCTGGATGCGGGGGATCAGCCCCTCGTAGGTCAGGTTGATGCCGTCTACCTTGATCTTGGTGGGCTCGCGGTAGAGGAGGTCCTCGAGCTCGCGCTTGGTGAACTTCGCGATCGGCTTGTCCGGGTCGAAGAAGCCGCTGCCGGCGAAGATGCGCCCGTACCAGCCGTCGCTGCTGTAGCCGGGGATCCGCAGGGCGCCCTCGTTCAGCGACTTGGTCTCGTCGTAGAGCTGGGTGCGGTCGAAGTCCGACGTCGTGCCGAGGCCCTCGCACGTCGGGCACATGCCGCCGAGCCGCACGAAGCTCTTCTTCTCGGTCTTGCCGCGGCCGGCCTCGATCTTCACCGCGCCGCCGCCTCGCACGGTCGCGAGGTTGAAGGAGAACGCGCTGGGCGGCCCGATGTGGGGCTCGCCGAGCCGGCTGAACAGGATCCGCAGCATCGCGTTGGCATCGGTCGCCGTCCCGACCGTGGAGCGCGCGTCGGCACCGAGCCGCTGCTGGTCGACGATGATCGCGGTGGTGAGGCCGTCGAGGACGTCGACGTCGGGGCGGGCGAGCGTGGGCATGAAGCCCTGGACGAACGTCGAGTAGGTCTCGTTGATGAGGCGCTGCGACTCCGCGGCGATCGTGTCGAAGACGAGCGAGCTCTTGCCCGAGCCCGAGACGCCGGTGAAGACCGTGAGCCGGCGCTTGGGCAGGTCGACGCTGACGTCGCGCAGGTTGTTCTCGCGCGCCCCTACGACCCGGATGACGTCGTGGCTGTCGGCGGCGTGGACGGACGGGGCGGGCGCGGGTGCGGTCTGCTTCGCCATGGCGGCCACCCTAGGGCGGGGCGACGACGGCAGCGGCGGAGAAAGCGGCAGCGGGCCGCCCCCAGGGGGCGGCCCGCTGCGCAGGAGTCCGGAAGGGACTTAGAGAGGGGTCACGTTCGACGCCTGCGGGCCCTTCTGGCCCTGGGTGATGTCGAAGGACACCTTCTGGTTCTCCTCGAGCGAGCGGTAGCCCGACGAGGTGATCGCGGAGAAGTGCACGAAGACGTCGGCGCCGCCGTCCTCGGGGGCGATGAAGCCGAAGCCCTTCTCGGCGTTGAACCACTTCACGGTGCCAGTAGCCATGTCTGTTCCTCTGGTGCGGGTCGCGGGCACGACCTCCGTGCCTCGCTGGTTGCGCCGGTGTCTCTGCTCTGAAATGCAGAGACGCCCGGCGGAGTCGATCCGCGGGCGTCCGAAGAACGTTCGAGGAACTGCTGTACAACCACGCTCAGGGTACCAGGGATGCGGCCAGGATCCGAGCGGCGACGGCCTCGAGCAGCAGCGGCTCGTCCAGCAGAGGGCCGCCGACGACGTCGAGGTCGGCGTCGGCCGCGCGCTCGTGCACCGAGTCGAGCAGCCGTCCGGGGGCGAGCAGCCACGGCACGACGGCCGTCCCGGGGGCGACGTCGACGACCTTGGGCCCGGGCCCGGTGGCGAAGACCGCGCGCGCCGCGACCCCCGTCCGGGTGGACGACGACGCCACCGCGTCGGCGAACGCGGCGCGCTCCTCGTCGACCTTCGTGCCCGCAGCGACGACGACGGCGCTCGGCCGCCCGCGCAGCAGGACGGCGTCGAGCACCGGCCCCGGGTGCCCCAGCGGGTCGAGCAGGACCACACCGCGGTCGAGGGCCGCCACGGCCGCCGGCACGTCGACGCGGGCATGGAACGCCGAGGACAGCAGCAGCGGCAGGACCACGACGGGCTCGGCCGCCGGCACGGAGGCGACGGCGTCCGCGAGCGTGGGCGAGTCGTGGTCGAGGAAGGCCGCGAGGACGCCGAAGCCGCAGCGGGACGACACGTCCATGGCGGCCGCCCGGACGCAGGCCGCCGACCGGGGGTCCGGGGAGCCGTGGGCGAGCAGGACGCCCAGCGTCATCGGAGACCCAGCGTCATCAGTGGTCCAGCGTCACGGGAGCTCGGGGGAGAACGGACCCAGCCGGTCGCGCAGGGCGACGACGTCGCCGACGACGACCACGGCGGGGGACTGCACGCCCCGAGCCTCGGCCTTCGCGGCGATGTCCGCAAGGGTCCCGACCGTCGTGCGCTGTCCCGCGGTCCAGCCGCTCTCGACCACAGCGACAGGCGTCGATGCCGGCCGGCCTGACTCCACGAGCGCCTCGCACGACTGCGCCAGCAGCCGCACGCCCATGAGCAGGACGAGCGTGGTGGCGGGGGAGGGCTCGCGGGCGGCGTCGACGATCGGCTCGATGCCGTCGTGGGCCGACACCAGCGCGAACGACGTCGTGATGCCGCGATGAGTCACGGGGATCCCCGCTGCCGCAGGGACCGAGACCACGGAGGTGACCCCCGGGACGACGTCGACCGGCACACCGGCCGCATGGCAGGCGAGCGCCTCCTCGCCGCCGCGGCCGAGGACGAACGGGTCGCCGCCCTTGAGCCGGACGACGTCGAGGCCCTGGCGGGCCCGCTCGACGATCACCTCGTTGATCTGGTCCTGCGTGAGCTGGTGGTGCCCGGGCGTCTTGCCGCAGTCGATGACCTCGACGTCGTCGGCTAGGTGCTCGAGCACCCCCCGGGGTGCGAGCCGGTCGACCACGACGACGTCGGCGTGCGCGAGCAGGCGGCGGCCCCGGACGGTGAGGAGATCGTCGTGGCCGGGGCCGCCGCCCACGAGGTGGACGGTGCCGACGCCGGACGCCGCACGCCGGCGGGTGCGCCGCACCGGCAGCGTGCCGGAGTCGAGGCCGGCGGCCACGGCGTCGCGGACGGCCCGGGAGCGCCCGGGGTCGCCGCCACCTGTCACGGCGACGAGCAGCCCGTCGGCCGTCCTCGCGACGGCGGGGGTCCACGCCGCCGACACGGACGCGTCGTCGGCCCGCACGCACCAGATCCGCGCGGCTTCGGCCGCCGCGGCCACGGCGTCGTCGACGGGCCGGTCGCCGGTAGCGGTGTGCACGAGCCACGCGCCGTCGACGTCGCCGTCGGCGTAGTCGCGCGCGTGCCAGACCGCGCGGCGGTCAGCGACGAGGAGCGCGAGCTCCTCGCACAACCACGGCGCCACGACCTCGACCGCGGCGCCCGCCTCCACGAGGCCCGTAGCGCGCCGGGCCGCGACCGGGCCGCCGCCGACGACGACCGCGCGGCGGCCGGACAGGTCGAGGACGACCGGGTACGACGGGGGTGCCACGTCAGCGCCCCACGACGGCCATGCCGGCGGCGAGGGTCGAGCCCTCCTGGTCGTCGACCAGGAGGAACGCGCCGGTGCGGCGCAGCCGGCCGTAGTCGTCGGCCGCGACCGGCTCGGCGAGGCGCACCGTGATCGTGCCGATGTCGTTGAGGCGCAGCGGATCCGAGTAGGGGAGGTGCTCGAGCGTCTCGAGGTCGAGGCGCGCGGTGACCGACTGGACCCGTGCCCGCACCGTGCGGGTGCCGTGGCGCACGAGCACGCGGTCGCCGGGCGCGACCGGCCGCTCGGACACGACGCAGACGTCGCCGACGAGGTCCTGCGACGCCGTCGCCGAGTCGTCGGCCGCCGCGACGAGGTCGCCGCGGGCGATGTCGACGTCGTCGGCCAGGCGCAGCGTCACCGACTGCGGCGCGAAGGCCTCGTCGAGCGGGCCGTCGAGCCCGTCGATGGCGGCGACGGTCGTGGTGCGTCCCGACGGCTGCACCACGACGCGGTCGCCGACGCGGACGACGCCGTGCGCCACCCGGCCGGCGTAGCCGCGGTAGTCGTGGTGCTCGTCGGTCTGCGGGCGCAGGACGTACTGAACGGGGAAGCGCAGGGGCTCCAGCGCCGGGTCCCCGCCGACGGGGACCGCCTCGAGGTGCTCGAGCAGCGTCGGGCCGTCGTACCAGGGGGTGCGCTCCGAGCGCGCCACCACGTTGTCGCCCTGCAGCGCCGAGAGCGGGATCGCCACGACGTCCTCGACGCCGAGGGAGCGGACGGCCGACACGAACTCGTCGCGGATCGACTCGAAGACGGCGCGGTCGAAGCCGACGAGGTCCATCTTGTTGACCGCCAGCGCGATGTGGCGGACTACCAGCAGCGCCGCCGCCGCGGCATGCCGGCGGGTCTGCTCGACGACGCCGTTGCGCGCGTCGACGAGCACGAGGGCGAGCTCGGCGGTCGAGGCGCCCGTGACCATGTTGCGGGTGTACTCGACATGGCCGGGGGTGTCGGCCAGCACGAACGACCGCGAGGCGGTGGAGAAGTAGCGGTAGGCGACGTCGATGGTGATGCCCTGCTCGCGCTCGGCGCGCAGGCCGTCGGTGAGCAGCGCGAGGTCGGCCGCCTCGAGGCCCTTGGCGCGCGAGGCGCGCTCGACCGCGGCGAGCGTGTCGGCGAGGACCGACTTCGTGTCGTGGAGCAGCCGGCCGACGAGCGTCGACTTGCCGTCGTCGACCGAGCCGGCCGTGGCGAAGCGCAGCAGCTCGTGAGGGCCGGTCTGGTCGGGGACGAGAGTCACGTCGGTGTCCTGGATCGCAGTCATCTCTAGAAGTACCCCTCGCGCTTGCGGTCCTCCATGGCCGCCTCGGTGAGGCGGTCGTCGGCGCGGGTGGCGCCTCGCTCGGTGAGCGTGCTGACCGCGACCTCGGCGATCACCTCGGAGACGGTCGACGCCGTCGAGACCACGGCACCCGTGCACGACATGTCGCCGACTGTGCGGTACCGCACGACGCGGCGCTCGACGGGCTCGTCGTCCTTCGGGCCGCCCCAGTCGCCGGGCGTGAGCCACATGCCGTCGCGCAGGAACACGTCGCGCTCGTGCGCGTAGTAGATCGACGGCAGCTCGATGCCCTCGCGCGCGACGTACTCCCAGACGTCGACCTCGGTCCAGTTCGACAGCGGGAACACCCGGACGTGCTCGCCCGGGCGGTGGCGGCCGTTGTAGAGATCCCAGAGCTCCGGGCGCTGGCGGCGCGGGTCCCACTGGCCGAACTCGTCGCGCAGGCTGAACACCCGCTCCTTGGCGCGGGCCTTCTCCTCGTCGCGCCGGCCGCCGCCGAAGACGGCGTCGAACCGGTTGCCCTCGATCGCGTCGAGCAGCGGCACGGTCTGCAGCGGGTTGCGCGTGCCGTCCGGGCGCTCCTTGAGCCGGCCGCTGTCGATGTAGTCCTGCACCGACGCGACGAGCAGCCGGACGCCGTAGCGCTCGACCGCCTCGTCGCGGTAGTCGATGACCTCGGGGAAGTTGTGGCCGGTGTCCACATGCAGCACCGGGAGCGGGATCGCGGCGGGAGCGAACGCCTTGGCCGCGAGGTGGAGCATCACCACCGAGTCCTTGCCGCCGCTGAACAGCAGCACCGGCCGCTCGAACTCGCCCGCCACCTCGCGGAAGATGTGCACGGCCTCCGACTCGAGCGCGTCGAGCTGGCTGAGGCGGCGCGCGGGGCGCACCGCGGTCAGGCTCTCGGTCACAGCAGGTCCTCCAGCAGTCGTGGTCACGTGTGCAGCCCGCACTCGGTCTTGGCCTTGCCCGCCCAGCGGCCGGCGCGGGGGTCCTCGCCCTCGGCCACGGGGCGCGTGCACGGCGCGCAGCCGATCGACGGGTACCCGAGCTGGCGCAGCGGGTTCAGGAGGACGCCGTGCTCCTCGGCGTAGCGCTCGACGTCGTCCTGCGTCCAGGCGGCGAGCGGGTTGAGCTTCACCATGCTGCGGCGGGAGTCCCAGCCGACGACGTCGATGTCCTTGCGCGTCGGCGCGTCCTCGCGGCGCATGCCGGTGACCCACGCGTCGTACTCCGAGAGGCCGCGCTCGAGCGGCTCGACCTTGCGGATCGCGCAGCAGGCGTCGGGGTCGCGCTGCCACAGGTCCGGGCCGTGCTCCGCCGCCTGCTCCTCGAGGGTGACGAGCGGCAGCAGCGTGCGGACGTGGACGTCGTACACGGCGGCCACCGCGTCGCGCGTGCCGATGGTCTCGGGGAAGTGGTAGCCCGTGTCGAGGAACAGGATGTCGACGCCAGGAGCGGCCACCGACGCCAGGTGGACGAGCACCTCGTCGCCCATCGAGCTCGCCACCACGAGGCGCTCGCCGAAGCGCTGCTGCGCCCAGCGCAGCGAGACGCGCGCCTGCTCGACGACGTCGTCGCCGACCGCCGCCACGAGGGCGGAACCGTCCTCGACGTGCGACCGCAGGTCGTCGCTGGTGCTGCTCGTGATCGTCATGCGAGTGCCTCCTCGTCGGCGCGGCGCGCCCACGCGGCGAACGACTCGTCCGCCTCGCGCTGGTCGTTGAAGCGGCCGAGCACGCGCTCGACGTAGTCGGGCAGCTCCGCGCTCGTGACCTTGAGGCCGCGCGGCTTGCGGCCGAGCGCGGCGTCGTCGCCGAGCTCGCCGCCGAGGTGCACCTGGAACCCCTCGACCTGCTCGCCGTCGGGGCCCTGCACGAGCATCCCCTTGAGGCCGATGTCGGCGACCTGGATGCGGGCGCAGGAGTTGGGGCAGCCGTTGACGTGGATCGACAGCGGGGTGTCGAAGGTAGGCAGGCGGCCCTCCAGCTCGGCCACGAGCGACGCGGCGTTGCCCTTGGTCTCGGCGATCGCCAGCTTGCAGAACTCGATGCCGGTGCAGGCCATCGTGCCGCGCCGGAACTCGCTGGGCCGCACCTCGAGGCCCAGGGCGTGCAGGCCCTCGACGAGGGGCTCGACCTCGGACTCGGCGACGTCCAGCACGACGAGCTTCTGCTGCGCGGTGAGCCGCACCTCGCCGGAGCCGTGCCGCTCGGCGAGGTCGGCGACGCCGTGCAGGATGCCGCCGCTCACGCGGCCGACGGTGGGCGCCGCGCCGACGTAGAAGCGGCCATCACGCTGCGGGTTCACGCCGACGTGGTCGCGCCGGCCGCGGTAGGCCTCGGGGGCCGGGCCGTCGAGGAGCGGGCGCTTGAGGTACTGCGTCTCGATCACCTCGCGCACCTTGTCGGCGCCCCAGTCGGCGACGAGGAACTTCAGGCGGGCGCGGGTGCGCAGCCGGCGGTACCCGTAGTCGCGGAAGACCGAGATGACCGCCTCCCACACGTCGGGCACCTCCTCCAGTCGCACCCAGACGCCGAGGCGCTGCGCCAGCTGCGGCGCGGTCGACAGCCCGCCGCCCACCCAGACGTCGAAGCCGGGCCCGTGCTCGGGGTGGACGACGCCGACGAAGGAGACGTCGTTGATCTCGTGCGCGACGTCGTGCCGCGGCGAGCCGGAGACGGCCGACTTGAACTTGCGCGGCAGGTTGGAGAACCGCGGGTCGCCTACGTAGCGGCGCACGATCTCGCGGACCGCGGGAGTGCCGTCGATGATCTCATCGGCGGCGACACCGGCCACAGGGGAGCCGAGCACGACGCGGGGGGTGTCGCCGCAGGCCTCGTTGGTGGTGAGCCCGACCGACTCGAGCCGCTGCCAGATCGCCGGCACGTCCTCGATGCGGATCCAGTGCAGCTGGATGTTCTGGCGGTCGGTGACGTCGGCCGTGCCGCGCGCGTAGGTCTCCGAGATGTCGGCGATGGCGCGCAGCTGGTCGACCGAGAGGATCCCGCCGTCGCTGCGCACGCGGAGCATGAAGTACTCGTCGTCGAGCTCGTGCGGCTCCAGCGTGGCGGTGCGGCCGCCGTCGATGCCGGGCTTGCGCTGGGTGTAGAGGCCCCACCAGCGCATCCGGCCGCGCAGGTCGGTGGGGTCGATGCTGGCGAAGCCGCCCTGCGCGTAGACGGTCTCGATCCGCTCGCGGACGTTGAGGCCGTCGTCCTCGCGCTTGAACGTCTCGTTGGGGTTCAGCGGCTCGGTCTCGCCGAGTCCCCACTGGCCGTGGCCGCCCTCGGGGCGGCGCCGGGCGCGGGCGGCGGTCTCGGTGGTGCTGGGCTCGGCGGCCACGGGTCGGTCTCCTCGGGGGTTGGCGAGGTCGACCGCAGCGGGCTGACGGGCAGCGGATCGTTATCTCCGCGCTGCACGCAGGGGCCCGGACGGCGACGCTCGTCCGGGCTGCAGGGCAGGGTGGACGGCGCTCAGCCGACGGGCAGACACATCGCGCTCGCCACCAGCATGTGGTCGACGTGACGCCGGACCACGAGGCGGTTGTGCGCGGACATGGGTCCAGAGTGAGGGGGCCCTCACCTGGGCACAACCGTGTCCCACATGACGGAACCCTTGTCGGTCGGTCGGCCCAGTTGCGAACCGTTCGCAGCACGGAGGCGTCGGCCGGGCCCCGCATGGGCCAGGGCGGCGACCCGGGACCCTGTCGTTGTTCAGTCGGGAGAGTGCGCGCTCCCCGGCAGGGGGGACTAGCGTCGCGCCATGACGACTACCGGGATCCCCGGCATCGACGCCGGGTCCGTCACCCCTGTCCCCATCGACGGCGAGCTCGTGACCGGATCGGCGTCGGTCGAGGTCCGCGCCCCCTACGACGGCACGCTGCTCGGCAGCATCCCGTCGCTGGGCGCCGCCGAGGTCGACCGCGCGGTCGCCGCCGCCAAGCACGCGCTCGAGACCGACCCGCTGCCCCAGTGGAAGCGGGCCGAGATCCTCGACAAGGCGGTGCTGCTCCTGCAGGAGCGCGAGGAGGACTTCGCGCGCTGCATCGCCCTCGAGGCCGCCAAGCCGATCCGTACGGCGCGTGCCGAGGCCCAGCGCGCGGTATCCACCCTGCAGTTCTCCGCTGCCGCTGCGCGCACGCTCGCCGGCGACGTGGTGCCGCTCGAGGCGTCGCAGGCAGGCCAGGGCAAGCTCGGCTTCATCCTGCGGGTGCCGATCGGCGTCGTCGGAGCCATCGCGCCGTTCAACTTCCCGCTCAACCTCGTGGCCCACAAGCTCGGTCCGGCGATCGCGGCCGGCTGCCCCGTGGTGCTCAAGCCCGCGAGCCAGACCCCGTTCTCCTCGATCCTGCTCGCGAACCTGCTCTTCGAGGCCGGCCTGCCGAAGGGCTACCTCCACGTCGTCACCGGCGGTGGCGGTGCGGTGGGCAACCCGCTCGTCGACCACGAGGACGTCGCCCTCATCACCTTCACGGGCTCGCCCGAGGTCGGCTGGGGCATCCGCGCTCGCGCGCCGCGCAAGCGGGTCGGCCTCGAGCTCGGCAACAACGCGCCGCTCATCCTCGAGCCCGACGGCGACTGGCGCACCGCCGTGTCGAAGGTGAAGATCGCCGGCTTCAGCCACGCCGGCCAGTCGTGCATCTCGACCCAGCGCCTGTTCGTGAACTCCTCGATCGCCGACGACGTGGTCAAGGAGCTCGCCGCCCTCGTCGAGACGCTCGTCGTCGGCGACCCGCTCGACGAGGCCACCGACGTCTCGGCGCTCATCAGCACCAGCGAGCGCGACCGCGTGGCCGGCTGGGTCGAGGAGGCTGCGGCGTCCGGCGCCCGGGTCGCGGCCGGCGGCCGGATCGGCGACGACGGCGTGCTCAAGCCCACGCTCATCGACAACGCGACGTCGGACATGAAGGTGTGCGAGCTCGAGGTCTTCGGGCCGGTCGTCGCGGTGATCCGCTACGACGACTACGAGGACGCGCTGCGCCAGGCCAACGACACCCGCTACGGCCTGCAGGCCGGGGTGTTCACCAGCGACATCGACAAGGCCCTGCGCGCCGCGCGCGTGCTCGACTTCGGCGGCGTCCTGGTCAACGAGGTGCCGACCTTCCGCGCCGACCAGCAGCCCTACGGCGGCCTGCGCGACTCCGGCAACACCCGCGAGGGGCCGGCGTGGTCGGTGCGCGAGATGACCGAGGAGCGGCTCATCATCCTCAACGGGTAGAGCCGCTCGACGCGCGAGGGCCCGGCCGCAACAAATGCGGCCGGGCCCTCGTCGTGCAGATGGCGTGAGGCCGCGATCCCGTCCTCGATGCCGGCGGCCGAGCGCAGCGGGCGTTCGTGCGACGCCGGTCACGATCGGGTCGCGGGGGCGTGTCGCACCCGGGGCGGGGAGTGCTCGCCCGGCATGCTGTGGCGCACTCGATCGGCGGCCCTCGGGCCGCGGGGAAGCGGTCGGTCCCGACGCCCGGACGGGCGGAGGGTGCCGCCTGCCCGCACGACCCCAGGGAGCACCTCCGGTGCCGATCGACCCCCACGACCTCGCCGCCGTCGGCGGCCTCGTCGCGCGTCCCGACGCCGCACCGCTGCCGAGGCCGTGGCGTGCGCTCCCCGCGGTCCCCCTGCACGGCGTGTGGCCGGTCGACCTCCCGAGGCGCCGGATGGCCGCCCTGGCGGCGGCCTCCGCCGCCGCGGGCCTGGTGGCGGGGCTGCTCGGGCCCGGGCCCGCCGCGCTGGCCGCGCCCCTGACCTCGGCCGTGCGCTCGACGTTCGCGGCACCGGCGTCGGCCCCCGCGGCCCCCGCAGCTGCAGCCGGCGCGCTGCCAGGCGCCCCCTCGCGCCTCGGCGCCCCGATCGATGCCGCCGAGCCCGATCCGGCGCCGACCCAGGCCGCTCACCCGGGCTCCGCCGCCGAGGCGATCGCGGCGGTGGCCGGAACGCTGCCCTCCGGTCTCACCCCGTCGCTGGAGGACGGCCCCGCCCGCCCGGACCGCCAGGACCAGGCGCCGGCCGCCCGGCCGCAGCGGCGGACGGTCGCGGAGCGTGACCGGGGCGGCCCGACCGATACCCGTCCGTGACGGTCGTGCTGCCGCATCGGCAGCGGACGGGCACGTACGCTCGTCTTGGCCGCCGCGGCGGCCGACCGCGGGCCGGTGCCCGCGCGAGGGCAGACAGGGGCATGCAGTGGACGTGACGACGACCTCCCGGCGGGTTGCCGGAGCGAGGATCGCGACGGTGCTGGCCGTGGCGGCCGGCCTGGTGCTGGGCCTGACCACGGCCCTGCCGGCACGGGCGGCCGACGCGCCCACCGGCGGCGGCACCAGCACCGGCGGCGCCCCCAGCGTCCCCGCGACCCCGCAGAAGCCGCTGCCGCGCGTGGCCGTCGGTGTCACGTTCAGCCCGCGCGCCGGCTCGACGGTCGGCGCCGCGATGCCGATCACCGCGACGTTCTCGACGCCGGTGTCGTACAAGAAGCGCGCCGAGCAGCACCTCAAGGTGTACCTGAACGGCAACCTGGTGAAGGGCGCGTGGTACTGGCGCAGCAGCACCACCGCCGTCTTCCGCCCCCAGTACTTCTGGCCGGGCAAGCGCGTCATCGGGATCCGCGCCTCGCTGTCCGGCGTCGTCCTGCGCGAGGACACCAAGTACCGCTACGTCGGCGGGCAGACCACCAGCCGCGTGCACGCGTTCCGCACCGGCCGCTACCTGGTCGCGAAGGTCAACAACGCGACCCACCAGATGAAGGTCTACGTCGACGGGAAGCTCATCCGCACCATGGGTGTCTCCCTCGGCAAGGAGGGCTTCATCACCAGGTCCGGGATCAAGGCCGTGATGGAGAAGTACGTCGAGCGCGAGATGACCAGCGAGGCGCTCGGCATCACCGACCCCAACGACCAGTACGTCGTGATCTCTCCGTACGCAGTGCGGCTCACCAACAGCGGCGAGTTCGCCCACGGCGCCCCCTGGGCCAACAGCCGCATCGGCCGCTACAACGGCTCGCACGGCTGCACGAACCTGTTCGTCAACGACGCCAAGTGGTTCTACGACACCACGATCCCGGGCGACCCCGTCGTCTACGGCGGCACCGGCCGCCCGATGGAGGCGTGGAACGGCACCGGCGGCCCCTGGAACATCCCGTGGGCGCAGTGGCTCGCAGGATCCCGCAACGGGGTGCAGAAGGCCTGACGGCCCCGTCCGCCGCTGCGGGTCAGGCGGTGGCGTTGACGGCGTTGACGGCGGTGTCGTGCACCGTGCCGTACGCCGCGATGACGTCGGGCAGCTCGTCGGCGGGGATGGGCCGGCTGTAGAGGTAGCCCTGGGCCAGGTCGCAGCCGAGCAGCCGCAACCGCTCGGCGATGCCGTGCTCCTCGACGCCCTCGGCGACGGCGACCATCTCGAACTCGTGGGCGAGGTCGGTCACGACCTTGACCAGCGCCTCGTTGCCGCCGTCCATGTCGGCGATGAACGAGCGGTCGATCTTGAGGGTGTCGATCGGCAGGTCGCGCAGCTGCGAGATCGACGTGTTGCCGATGCCGAAGTCGTCGAGGGCGATGGTGGAGCCCATCGCGGCGATCCGGCGCAGCATCGCCGCGGCGCGCTCCGGGTCCTGCATGATCGCCGACTCGGTGATCTCGAACTCGAGCAGCCTCGCCGGCACGCCGTACTCCGCGAGCAGCTCGGCGATGCGCCGGTCGAGCTCGGGCTCGGAGAGGTTGAGCGCCGACAGGTTGACCGCCACCGGGATCTCGAAGCCCTCCTCGCGCCACTCGCGCAGCTGCGAGAGCACCAGCCGCAGCACCCGGTCGGTGAGGGTGTGCACCAGGCCCGTCGTCTCGGCCAGCGGGACGAACTCGCCGGGCGGCACCATGCCGCGGATCGGGTGCTTCCAGCGCAGCAGGGCCTCGAGGCCGACGATCCGCTTGGTCTCCAGCTCGAGCTTCGGCTGGAAGAACACGGTCAGCTGGTCGTCGGCGTCGAGCGCGCGGCGCAGGTCGCCCAGCAGGATGAGCCGCGCCGGGGAGTTGGTGTCGCCCTCCGAGTCGTAGACGCTCATGCCGCGGCGGCCGGCCTTGGCGATGTACATCGCGACGTCGGCGAGCTTGAGCAGCGACTGCACGTCGTCGGCGTGGTCGGGGAAGAGCGCCAGGCCGATCGAGGTCTCGACGTGGAGCACCATCTCGTCGACGGTGAACGGCTCGTCGAAGGCCTGCAGCACCCGCTCGGCGAAGATCACGGCGTCGTCGACGCCGCGGACGGTCTTGAGCAGGATCGCGAACTCGTCGCCGCCGAGGCGGGCAACCGTGTCGGTCTCGCGCACGATCTCGCGGAGCCGGTCGGCTACCTGCACCAGGAGCTGGTCGCCGCGGTCGTGGCCGAGCGAGTCGTTGATCTCCTTGAACCGGTCGATGTCGAGCAGCAGCAGGCCGACGTGCTTGCCGTCGCGGGCGGCGTCATGGACGGCGTTCTCGAGTCGCTCGTTGAGGAGGCGCCGGTTGGGCAGGCCGGTGAGCGGGTCGAGCAGGGCGAGACGTGCGTTCTCCTCCGACGACTGGCGAAGCCGGCGGCTGGCGCTGGTCACCGTCCGGTAGAGCAGCAGCCACACCAGGGCCGCGCCGAGCAGGGTGAGCAGCGCGATGGTCCGGATCGCCTCGTCCGTGGCGGCCACGGCGTCGCTCTGGTCGAGCACGACCTCGGCGACACCCATCACCTGGGGCTCGGCGCCGTAGAGGAACCAGCTCTGCTGGCGGACCGGCATGACGACCTGCAGCGTGTCGCCGTTGCCGTCGCGCAGGGTCGTGGGCAGCTCCTCGACCGGCATCGGCCGCGACACGGTCTGGCCCCGGTCGGCCAGGCCGCGCAGGTACGGGTCGACCCCGGGGTCGTCCGGGTCGGCGATCGCGCTGTCGTAGATGGGCTGGTCGCCCGACATCGGCCACAGCCGCAGACGCACCAGGTCGTCCTGCGAGCCGATGGCGGAGTTGAGGTTGCGGCTCGCGCCCACCGGCAGGCCGCCGTCCTGCCACATCTGGTCGGTCAGGCGGGTGCCGAGGTTCGTGACGTAGGCCTGGGCGGTGCGAACGGCGTCGTCGGTGGCCTGCTGCTTGATGAGCTGGGCCATCGCCGCCACGAGCGCGGCGCCGAGCACCGCGAGCGCGAGCAGGCTCACCACGGCGAAGCGCGCGGTGAACGACATGCGGCGCACGGGCTGGCCCCTTCCTGGCAGCAGGGACCGTGCCCCGCCTGTGCCAGGTAGATCGGCCGTCGTGCGCTCTTCTTGAGGTTTTCGAGGGGCCGGATCAGGGTGCCGGGGCGCGCACGGTGAGCGCAGCCGGACGCACGCGGGCCTGCAGGGTGCGGCCGTCCTCCATGACGTCGCCGTCGACCTGGCGCCGTTGCGGGAAGTGGGTCACCACCCAGACCGACCTGCCCGTGAGCACGATCCGCGACGAGTCCGACACCGGGCGGCGGCTCACCAGGCGCGCGCCGGTCTTCACCCAGTCTGCGGGCCGGTCGAGGGGGAGCACCACCACGCGGAGCAGACCGTCGGTGAGGTCGGCCTCCGGAGCGACGTCGAGGCCCGCCATGAGGCCCCCCACGTTGGCGATGAGCACGCTGCGCGCCTTGAACCACTGAGGCTGGCCGCCGTCCATCGCCACGCCCACGCGCATCGACTCGGTGCGCGCCAGCTTGACCGCGTTGGCGAAGTAGGCAGCGGGGCCGATCGCCTTCTTCAGCTCCTCCGGCGCGTCGATGAGGTCGGCGTCCAGGCCCATGCCGGCGATCACGGTGCTCGTGACGACGGTGCCGCCGAGGCCGACCTCGACGACGTCGATGCGCCGGTCGGTGCCCGTGAACGCGACGGCGGCTGCCGACGCCAGGTCGAGCGGGATCCCAAGGTTGCGCGCGAGCAGGTTGCCAGTCCCCGCCGGGATGATGCCGAGCGCGACGTCGGTGCCGACGAGCCCGGACGCTACGGCGCCGAGGGTCCCGTCGCCGCCCCACGAGAGCACGAGGTCGGCGCCTGCGGCGACGGCGTCGCGCGCCTGGCGCTCGCCGGTGTCCTCCGCCGTCGTCGCGACGACGTGGGGCGCGGCGACGCCGGCGTCGTGCGCCCATGCGGCCAGCTGCTCGGTGGCCGCCTCGACGCCGCCCTCCACACGCAGCGGATGCACGATCGCGACGGTCTCGGCCGATCCGCTCATGACGCCCCCTCCACGCCGCGACCCTAGCCGGGGGGCTGCAGGGCGCCGCCCCACGGGTCGTCGTCCGCGAGGCGCTCGCGCGCGTCCTCCATCCCGAGCTGCTCGAGACCGGGCCCGAGCTCGTCCCACGACCGGGGCACGGCCACCTGCGGGCGCTCCCGGCCGCGCAGGCTCCACGGCGCGATCGTGGTCTTGCGGCCGTTGTTCTGGCTCCAGTCGACGAACACCTTGCCGACCCGCAGGTCCTTGGTCATCTGCCACACGACCAGGTCGGGCAGCTGCTTGGTCAGCGACTGCGCGAGCTTCTTGGCGTGGGCCGACACGTCGTCGGCCTCCGAGCCCTCGAGGGCGGAGCCCGCGAGCGGGGCGTAGAGCTGCATGCCCTTCGAGCCGCTGGTCGCGGGCCAGGCCTCGAGGCCGTCGGCGGCGAGCAGCTCCCGCGCAGCGAGTGCCACCTCGCTGCACTCGGCGAGCCCGGTGCCCGGCCCCGGGTCGAGGTCGACCACGAACCGGTCGGGCGTCGAGGGCACGGAGTCGCGCACCGTCCACTGCGGCACATGCAGCTCGAGCGCGCCCTGCTGCGCGAACCAGATCATCGTCGCCAGCGCGTCGAGCGGGTCGTGCGGGATGAGCGGGTAGTCGATGTCGCGGTCGCTGTGGGGGATGGTCACGCGCTCGATCCACTCCGGCGTGCCCCGCGGCAGGTTCTTCTCGAAGAAGGGGTCGTTGTGCACGCCATCCGGCCACCTCTTGCGGGTCACCGGACGGTCCTGGGCGAGCGGCGCGAGGTGCGGCGCGGCGTCGGCGTACCACCGCACGACGTCGGACTTCGTGGTGCCCGTCGCGGGGTACAGGACCTTGTCCAGGTTGGTCAGCCGGATGCGTCGTGATCCGATCTCGACCGTCGAGGGGGTGGCGCCGGAGGCGTTCATATGGACATCCTGGTGCGATGCAGGCCATCTGGAAGGGTTCCGTCGCCTTCGGACTCGTCAACATCCCGGTCAAGGCGTTCGTGGCGACCGACAACCACGACGTCTCGTTCCGGCAGGTCCACGTGGCCGACGGTGGGCGGATCCAGTACAAGAAGGTCTGCTCGGTGTGCGGCGAGACGGTGCAGCAGGCGCAGATCGCCAAGGGCTACGAGACCGAGACGGGCGAGATGCTCGTGCTCGACGACGCCGACTTCAAGGACCTCCCCGTGCGCACGTCGCACGAGATCGACGTCGTCGAGTTCGTGCCGGCCGAGCAGGTCGACCCGATCCTGTTCGACAAGACCTACTACCTCGAGCCCGACGGCAAGGCGGTCAAGGCCTACCGGCTGCTGCGCGAGGCGCTGCGCCAGACCGATCGCACCGCCGTGGTCATGGTGACGCTGCGCCAGAAGACGCACCTCGCCGCACTGCGCGTCTACGAGGACGTCATCACGCTGCAGACGCTGCTGTGGCCCGACGAGGTGCGGCCGGCGTCCTTCCCCGGCGTCGACGAGGACGAGGAGCTGCGCCCGCAGGAGCTGGCGATGGCGGCCAGCCTCGTCGAGTCGATGGCGTCGGACTTCGACCCGACGGCCTTCCGCGACGAGTACCGCGAGGCCGTGCTCGCCATGATCGAGAACAAGGTGGGCGGCGGCACCGGCGTCGTCGCGCCGGTCGAGGAGGAGGAGAGCCGCGGCGAGGTGCTCGACCTCATGGCTGCGCTCGAGGCCTCGGTGGCCCGCGCCCGCGCCGGCACCGAGAAGAAGGCGACCACCGACAAGGCGCCTGCGGCTGAGCCGAAGCCGGAGAAGGTCCGCGCGGTGAAGTCGACCTCGAAGTCGCCGGCGAAGAAGGCCGCCAAGGCCCCCGCCAAGACGGCGTCCACGCGTGCGAAGGCCAAGGCCTCCACGAAGTCTGCCGCGGCCGACGACGCCGCCGAGCCCGCCCCTCGCCGCCGCGCCAAGACCGCCTAGCCCCACCAGCCCCGCCGCCGCACCCAGGCCCCGGCGTTCCACCCGGCGGGTCCGATTGCGGTGAAGGTGCCCCTGCTTGCTTTAGAAGCAAGTTTTCCGCCCCAGGCTGTCCACAGGCACGCGAGCACCGAGGAGCTGTGCATCCGCGAAGGCCAGGGCGTCCACACCGGCGACACGCCGGTGCTGTGGACAGCCTGGGGCGCTTTTCTTGCTTCTATCGCAAGCGGGGGCACCCTCACCCGTCATGGGACGCGGCGAGTCGGTGGGGGCGGTCAGGCGCTGGCGGCCTCGATGCGGTAGGTGACGCCGCCTCGGTCGTCGGTCAGGGTGACGACGGCGGTGGCGGTGCGGCCGTCGCTGATGTCGATCGCGCACTCGAAGCTGCTCCCGGCCACGAGGTCGACGCGGTCCGGGCAGCGCACCACCGTGCTGGCGCCGGCGGCGTTGGCGACGTCGTCGGCGATCTGCTTCTCCACGTTGGCGGTGTTGAGCCGCGGGCCGTTGAGCGAGGACACCAGGGCCGTGCCGGCGACGAGGGCGACGAGCAGGAGCAGCGCGACCAGCACGATGGCGCCGGCGCGCTTCTTCGCGGTGCGCTCCTTCTCGTCGGCGGCCGCCTGCTGCTCGGCGCTCGGGAACGGAACGGGCGATCCGTAGGCAGACGGCTGGTAGGCGGGCGCGGCGGGCGACCCGTACGACGCGGCGCCGGCGAGGGCGGCCTGCGGCGCGGCCTGCGGCACGGCGTGGGTGTGGTCGGTCCACGCCCCGCCGTCCCACCAGCGCAGCACCGGAGAGCCGGAGGGGTCGGGGTACCAGCCAGCCTGAGGGCCTGCCGGAAGCGGGGGAGCGGCATCCGCCGAGGGCGCGGCAGGCGCTGCGGGCACGGCCCCGGGCTGGTCGGCCTGGGGCTGTGCGGGCTGGTCCGGCGTCTGGCTCACCCGGCGATTATGACCCCACGCACGGGCAGGTGCCCTACGCCGGTCAGGCG
Organism: Actinomycetota bacterium; assembly: GCA_020161245.1. Lineage (GTDB taxonomy): Bacteria > Actinomycetota > Actinomycetes > S36-B12 > CAIYMF01 > Longivirga. The sequence continues at coordinate 18,216 of JAIUOK010000048.1, forward strand.
CAGTCACGGCACGTCGTCGACCGGCCCCGGGGGAGCGGACGGGTCAGGACGCGGTGGTGAGGCGGTGCGCCGAGGCGGCGCGCTCGCACTCGCGGACGGTGTCGAAACCGGATTCGTAGACGCAGTCGTGGCACACGGCGATGGACGCGCTGCCGAGGTGGACCACCTCGACCGTGTGCGGGTGGCAGCCGCCGTCCGCGTGCGCGTGGTCGCGCCGGTGCACAGCGGCGAGCATCGCTCGCACGATCGGCTCCGGGCTGTTCGGGCTCATGCCGGAGTTATCGGACGCCGACGGCGCGACCTGAGCGATCGCCGCACCGATCTTGTGACGGCGCTCACATGCGGGTGTCGTCGCCGTCTCGGTACGGTGCCACGCATGAGTCCGGTGTCCCGACGCCGTGCCGGCGCGGGACGACACCGCCCGGTCGCCGACACGCTGTCGGCGAAGCTGCGCGCGCAGGAGGCCAAGCGCATCCGCAGCGAGCCGCCTCTCGACGCGCTGATGTCGCGCATCGGGCGCCTCGACGGCGTCGTCGACGGGTTCAAGGTCGAGGCCGTCGCGTCGTACGTCCTGGAGGTCGTCGCCTCGCGCGGCCCCGACGCCGACGAGATGCTCGCGCGCTTCTCCCGCGCTGCCGTGTCCGACCCGCGTGCGACGTCGACGTCGCTCGGCGTCTGCGCGCTCGCGGCGCTGTCGCTGCACGGCCATCCCGAGGTGCGCGACGAGTGCGCATCCCTCGTGGCGGCCGCCGACCCCGCGCTGGTGCCCGGATGGGTGCCGTCGCTCGGGCAGGTATCGGTGGTGTCCACGGGCGTCGTGCGCAACGCGGCGGGCACCGAGACGCTGCTGCACGTGATGCTCGACCACGTCGAGCCGGCCGCCGGCCCCCGCCACATGCTGTCGCTCGCCGTCGAGCACGGCGAGCAGCGCGTGCACCTGCTCGACGTCCGCGTGCGGCAGCCCGGCGACTCGCTCGAGCCGATGGCCGAGCACTACGCCGGGTCGGCCGACCCCGTGTGGTCGTGGGGGAGCGCCTCCGACGTCCGAACGACTGCCGATCCCGCGATGCGCATGACCGCTCGCATGCCGCCGTCGACGTGGCCCGTCCTCGGCGTCGAGGGCGGCGAGACCCTCATGTGGTTCCTCGGCGCCCACCGCCTCGAGCAGATCACCGGCACCGCTCTCACCTGACCCGGCCGGTCTTGCTGCGCATGCTGGTGTGAGATGCGGACTACCTCAGGGCCTCGCTGAACATCGCGTCGATGCGCTGCCAGCTGTCGTGGGCGGCGGTGTCGACGTAGCCGACGTGGAGCAGCGCCTTGGACATCGGGCGGATCCACACGGGTGCGTCGCCCTCGGAGTGCGTCATGAACGAGTGGCCGGCCTCGGGGTAGGTCTTCACGTCGTGGCGCACTCCCTGCGCCTCGAGCGCGGCCTCGAGCTTCTCGCCGGCGCCGCGCAGGCTGGAGTCCCTGCCGCCATAGGACGCGACGACGGGACAGGCGCCGCCGAACGCGCGGTCGAGGTTCTTGGGCAGCTGCCCGTACATCGCGGCGCTCGCCTCGAAGCCGCGGGTGGCCAGCAGCATCGCGAAGGCGCCGCCCAGGCAGAAGCCGGCCACGCCCACGCGGCCGTTGGAGCCCTCGTGCCCGGCGAGCCAGGTGCGCGCGGCCTCGAGCTCGTCGAAGGAGCGGCCCTCGCCGGACGACAGCGCGCGCGCCACGTGCACCAGGCAGCGCAGGTTCGACGCGTAGGAGACGAGGTCGGGTGCGAGTGCGTGGTAGCCGCGCGTCGCGAACTGGTCGGTGATCTCGCGGATCGCGTCGGTGAGGCCGAACGCCTCGTGGACGACCACGACCCCGGGGGCCGGGCCGTCGACGCCCTGCGCGGGTGCGTAGTACGCCGGGATGGTGCTGTGGCCGGGCACTTCGAGCGTGATGTCGGGCAACGCGACCTCGGTCCTGTCGGCGGCGGCCGTCCTCGCCGCCCGCGGGCAGCAGCGTAGGACGACCGCCTCGGACCGGCACCGCGGCCGCACCGCAGGCCGCGCCGCGGGCCCGGACGGCGCCGGGCCCCGCCCCCGCGGAGTCGACGGGGCGGAGCCCGGCGGTCCGGCTCAGCCGGTGAGGGGCTCGGTGAGCAGTGCGGCCTCGTCGTCGGTGAACAGCCGCGACCGGATGAGGAAGCGGTTGCCTGTGGGCGCCTCGAGCGAGAAGCCGGCGCCGCGGCCGGGCACGACGTCGATGGTCAGATGCGTGTGGCTCCAGTACGCGAACTGGTCCTTGCCCATCCACACCGGCACGGTCTCGGGCCCGTCGATGTCGAGGTCGCCGAGATAGACGTCGGAAGGCCCGGTGAGGAACTCGCCGAGCGGGTAGCACATGGGGCTGCTGCCGTCGCAGCACCCGCCGGACTGGTGGAACATCAGGGGGCCGTGCTGTGCCCGGAGGCTGCGGAGAAGCTCCGCAGCCTCCGGGGTGACAGCGACCCGCTCGACCTGCTGGTCGGACATCGCAGGGCCGGCTTAGAAGAAGCCGAGCTTCTGCGGCTGGTAGGACACCAGCAGGTTCTTCGTCTGCTGGTAGTGGTCGAGCATCATGTGGTGGGTCTCGCGGCCGACGCCGGAGCCCTTGTAACCGCCGAACGCCGCGTGGGCGGGGTACGCGTGGTAGCAGTTGGTCCACACGCGGCCGGCCTGGATCCCGCGGCCCATGCGGTACGCGGTGTTCATGTCGCGGGTCCACACGCCGGCCCCGAGGCCGTAGAGCGTGTCGTTGGCGATCTTCAGCGCGTCGTCGTAGTCGTTGAAGCGCGTGACGGACACGACCGGGCCGAAGATCTCCTCCTGGAAGATCCGCATCGAGTTGTCGCCCTCGAAGATGGTCGGCGTGACGTAGAAGCCGCCCGAGAGGTCGCCGCCGAGGTCGGCGCGCTCGCCGCCGGTGACGAGGCGGGCGCCCTCCTTCTGGCCGATGTCGATGTAGCTGAGGATCTTCTCGAGCTGGTCGTTGCTCGCCTGAGCGCCGATCATCGTCTCGGTGTCGAGCGGGTTGCCCTGCTTGATCGCCTTGGTGCGCGCGGTCGCGTCGGTGAGGAACTGGTCGTAGATCGACGACTGGATGAGCGCGCGGCTCGGGCAGGTGCAGACCTCGCCCTGGTTGAGCGCGAAGAGGGTGAAGCCCTCGAGCGCCTTGTCGTAGAAGTCGTCGTTCTTGGCCGCGATGTCCTCGAAGAACACGTTGGGGCTCTTGCCGCCGAGCTCCAGGGTGACCGGGATGATGTTCTGCGCGGCGTACTGCATGATCAGGCGGCCGGTCGTCGTCTCGCCGGTGAAGGCGATCTTGGCGATGCGCGACGACGACGCCAGCGGCTTGCCGGCCTCGACGCCGAAGCCGTTCACGATGTTGATGACACCGGCGGGAAGCAGGTCGCCGATGATCTCCATGACATAGAGCAGCGACACGGGCGTCTGCTCCGCCGGCTTGATGACGACGCAGTTGCCGGCGGCCAGCGCCGGGGCGAGCTTCCACGCGGCCATGAGGATCGGGAAGTTCCAGGGGATGATCTGGCCGACGACGCCCAGCGGCTCGTGGAAGTGGTAGGCGACGGTGTCGTCGTCGATCTGCGAGATCGACCCCTCCTGGCCGCGCACCACGCCGGCGAAGTAGCGGAAGTGGTCGACGACGAGAGGGATGTCGGCAGCGAGCGTCTCGCGGACGGGCTTGCCGTTCTCCCACGTCTCGGCGACGGCGATCTCCTCGAGGTGGGCCTCGATGCGGTCGGCGATCTTGCCCAGGATGTTGGCGCGGTCGCCGACCGACATGCGGCCCCAGGCGGGAGCGGCGGCGTGCGCGGCGTCGAGGGCGCGCTCGATGTCGTCGGCGTTGCCGCGGGCGACCTCGCAGAAGACCTTGCCGTTGACCGGGCTGACGTTCTCGAAGTACTGGCCGGACGCCGGCGGGACGAACTCGCCACCGATCCAGTGGTCGTAGCGCGAGCGGAAGGTGACGAGGCTGCCCTCGGTCCCCGGTGCTGCGTAGACGGTCATGCACTGCCTCCATGGCCTGGCCGCGGCGACCGCGGCGAACTGGGTGGCAGGACGGTAGGTGCCGCAACGTTGCACCGACGTTGCGGTGTTTGCTGTGCCGCTGCGCGGCGGCACCCGCGCTCGCTTCGCTCGCGGGTCGGCGCTGTGCGCCGGCCCTCCTGCGTCGGCCCGCCGCTAGCGCCTCCGGCCGCGCGGGCTGTGGCCAGTCACGCTGCCGCCGCGGGGACCGATCCACGGATTAGGGGCGAGGTCGGGGTCGATGCGCGCGTTCCGCGACGCGATCCGACCCGCACCTGAGAGCGGCTAGGAGAACTCGTCGTCGAGGGCGGCGAGGCGGAGGCGGGCGAGGTTGTGCTCGCTGCTGCCGGGCGGCAGGTGGTGCAGGGCCCTCGACCGGACGTCGGCGTCGTCGCCGCCCCACGGGGTCTCGCCCCAGGCGAGCATGAGGTGGGCGTCGTCGCAGCCGAGGACGGCTGCGCGCATCTGGTCGTGCAGGCGGCGGCGGGCGCGGGCGATGCCGGGCGCGTCGGAATGGGGCAGCAGCGGGCCGCGGTAGGTGCGCAGCGCGCGCTGCAGCTGGCCGGCCTTGAGGTGCGCGGCCACGGCGCCGGCGTCGGTCTCGAGGGGGAGCGGCAGCTGGTAGGGACGCGAGGTCGGGGCGAGATCGCCGAGCGTGGAGCGCAGCCGCGACATCTCCGCGCGCACGGTCACCAGCGGCAGATCGTCGTCGCTGAGCTCGACCGCGAGCTGCTCGGTGGTGAGGCCCTGCGGGTGGAGCGCGAGGAGGGTGACGATCTCGGAGTGGCGCTGGCTCAGCGTGCGCCGCGCGCCGGCGAGGTTGAGCACGCCGTGGTCGACGCCGAGCACCTCGAGCCGGCGCACCGTGCTGCGCGGCGCCGACAGGCGCCGGGCGCGCGGCGGGGGCGCGATCGCCTGCAGCCGTAGCTCGGTCTCGATCGCGTGCACGGCGGCCTGCACGAGGGCGAGCGAGTGCGGTGCGGCGACGACGTCGCCGCCGGTGACGTCGAGGACGCCGAGGATGCGACCCGTGGCCGGGTCGTGGATCGGCGCGGCCGCGCAGCTCCACGGCTGCACGATCCGGGTCCAGTGCTCGTGGCCGAAGATCTGCACGGCGTGGTCGGTGGCCAGCGCGGTGCCCGGTGCATTGGTACCGGCGTTGGCCTCGTCCCAGCGCGCCCCGGCGACGAAGTTCATCGTCTCCGCGCGGCTGCGCAGCCCGGGCGCTCCCTCGACCCACAGCAGCCGGCCGTGCTCGTCGCTGACGGCCACGAGCAGGTCGGTGTCGACGGCGTCGTCGACGAGCAGCCGGCGCACCACGGGCATCACCGCGGAGAGGGGGTGGGCGTCGCGGTAGGCCGCGAGGTCGTCGTCGAGCAGGTCGACAGGTGCGAGCGCGGAGTCGGGGTCGAGGCCGACGGCGCGCGACCGCCGCCAGGAGTCCAGCACGACGTCGCGCACGCCTCCGGGCACGTCGCCGATGAGGAACCCGGAGTGGGCGCGCGCCAGCGAGCGCGCGGCGTCGCGAGCGTCGCTGCCGCTGGGCAGCGCCACCCACGGGTTGGTCATGAACCCTCCACCCGAGGTCGAGGCTCGACCCTGGGTCGAGGGTCGTGCACTGGCCGGGATGACTGGGGTGCCATCGGCCTCGTCGGGGTGCTCGCAGGGTACGTGGCGGCGTCCAAGATCGCGAGACCCTCGTCACACGGGCGCCCGCGTGGCGCGCCGGAATACCCGCAGGAGCCACGCACGGATGTCCCTGGCACGAGGGGATCCGGGTGTTCGCTGGATGGGACGACCGCATCGACAGCGTCCGATCCTGCCGCTAGCGTCGAGGGGCCCTGTGGGGAAGCAGGGCACCACGGCCGGACCGCCGAGTCCCGCCCACGGCCGTGGTCCGCAATGCTCGGGCGGGAGCGGGGGACCCGACTTCGGCCGGCCTGCACCACTGGGCCGGCCTCGGGGTGAAGCCGCGGACTGGCAGCACCACCGCCAGGAAGCGGCCGGCCTTCCTCGGGCCGAACCCGACAGCTCACCTCGCAGGCGGCGGAGGACACACCCATGTCCAGCATGGACACCGTCGTGCCTGCACCCCAGGCACCGCCCGCCCAGTCGGGCCGTGGCGCCCGCGCCCGCGCGGGTATCGCCGTCGGCGCCCTGTCGGCGACCCTCGGCCTCGCACTGCTGCAGCCGATGGCGTCGGACGCCGCCACGCTCGCACCGGACCGGCTCGTCGACGCGCAGACGTCGGCGTACGCCGTGAACGACGCCGCCGTCCCCGACGCCCTGCCGCTCACCGGCTCTGTCGTCCCCGCGGGCGTGCTCGCGCTCGGCGACACCGGCCGCTCGGTGAAGACCGTGCAGCGCATCCTCGGGCTCGACACCACCGGCCGCTTCGGCCCGCGCACCGCCGAGGCGGTGGCGGAGTTCCAGGAGCGCATGGGCGCCTCCGCGGGCACCGGCATCGTCGGCCCGCTCACCATGGCGCAGCTGAAGTCCTACGACGCGAAGATGCAGTACTGGAAGCAGCGCAAGGCCGCCGTCGCCAAGGCGCGCGCGGCCGCGAAGGCAGCCGCCGCCCGCAAGGCCGCTGCCGCGCGTGCCGCGGCTGCGGCCAAGGCCTCCCGCTCGACCAGCCGCCCGTCGACAACCTCGCCCGCTCCGGCCCCCAGCGGCGGCGGCGACCCGACGATGACCTCCGCCGCGCGCAGCTCGCGCAACGCCCGTGAGGCTGTGGGCTTCTCGGCGTGGCTGAACTCGTCGCACGCCCGGATGATCGTGCGCCGCGAGTCCGGCGGCTCGTGCACCGCCGTGTCGCCGTCGGGCCTCTACCGCGGCAAGTGGCAGATGGGCTCGTCGTTCTGGCGCTCGTTCGGCGGCCTGCAGTACGCCTCCACCCCCGACCGCGCCTCGTGCGCCGAGCAGGACCAGGTGGCCTACCGCGGATGGCTGGCCGCGTGGTGGCAGCCCTGGGGCGGCTGAGCCCCGAGCACCCGAGCTCCGAGGAGAGGCCCGAGCGCGCCCGAGCGGCGCGCCCGGGCCTCTGCTACGTCCGGACGTAGACGAGGTCGCGGACCTCGTGGCCCTTCTCGACGCCCTGCTGCTCGAACTTGGTGAGCGGGCGCTCGAGCCGCGGTGCCCACAGCGGGTAGGCGTTGCGGAGCAGCGGCTCGGCGTCGAGCACCTCCACCATCGAGTCGGCGTAGGGCACCCAGTCGGTGGCGCAGTGCAGCGGCGCGCCCGGCTGGAGGCGCGAGGCCATGAGGCGCACGAGGTCCGGCCGGATCAGGCGCCGTTTGTGGTGGCGGGCCTTGGGCCAGGGGTCGGGGAAGAAGATGCGGATCCCGGCGAGCGACGACTCCGGGATGCGCTCGTCGAGCAGCTCGACGGCGTCGCCCTCGTGCACCCGGACATTCGCGATGGCGAGCCGGTCGAGGCGGACGAGCAGCCGGTGGACGCCGGGCGTGTGCACATCGACGGCGAGGATCGTCGTCGACGGGTCGGCCTGCGCCATCTCGAGGGTCGCGTGGCCGAGGCCGAACCCGATCTCGAGGACGACGGGGCCGCCGTGGCCGAGCTCCGCGACGTCGACCTGCCCCGCCGGCAGGCCGTAGCGGGGGAGGAGCACGGCCGTCCGAGCCTTGCGCTCCTCGGTCATCCGGCCGCGTCGCGGGTGGTAGGTGCGCACCGAGCGGTCGACGTCGGGACGTGGCTCCTGGGGCGCGTCGTCGTCGGCGGTGTCGTGCTGCACGGTCCGCGACCCTACGCGCGCCACGGTCACGGAGTGGTCTCGACGTCCCGCGCCTGCGCGCCGGGTGCGGCTACCGTCGTCGGATCCGCTCCTGTTCCCGGCAGGAGCGGCCGATGAGGAAGGGGAGGCCCCGGGCAGGCGCCGACGACGACGTCGCATGCCGGCACGGGACGGCACGTCCGCCGCGCGCGCCGCGGCGAGGGAGGAGGGGCAGATGCCCGGCTTCCGCATGCGGCCCTCGCTGCACCCGGTGACGGGTGCGCTGGAGGGCTTCACGGTCCACGACCGCTACCCGCGCGACACCACCGAGTGGGTCAACCTGCTCGCCGTCGTCGTCACCCACGCGGCGCTGCATCCCGTCTCGGTCACGCGCCCGCTGCTGTTCGCGGTGCTCGACCTGTCCGACACCGACGCCGTCGGCTCCTACCGCGAGACACGGCCCGACGACGTCCGTGCCGGACTCGTCGACGACGCCGCCGCTGACGCGAGCCGGCCGTTCATCCGCATCGCCGCGCTCGGGCCGGTCGCCGATCCCGCCGCCGAGGAGCCGCTGCGGATCGTGCATCCGCTCGGCGCCGCCGTCGTCCACCCTCTCGGCGCGACCCGGGTCGACGACGAGGAGGACCGCGACGACGTGCCGGTGTCGGCGGCCGGCTGCCTGCTGCTGCCCGGCATCCCCGAGGTCGGCCTCGACCACCGTGCCGCCTGGGCCGCCGTGCGCGAGGACGGCCTCGTGTCCCGGCTGACCTACACCAGCCACGCGTCCCCGCACCACGACCCCGACGTCGCCTACCTCGCGACGGTGATGGCCGCCTGACCCGGCCGCCCCCGCACGACGTCGTCATACGCTTCGATGGAGGCATGTCTGACGCGCCGTGGTGGCAGAGCTCCGTCGTCTACCAGATCTACCCGCGCTCGTTCGCCGACAGCGACGGCGACGGCATCGGCGACCTGCCGGGGATCCTGTCCAGGGTCGACTACCTGAGCGCGCTCGGCGTCGACGTCGTGTGGCTGTCGCCGGTGTACCGGTCGCCGATGGACGACAACGGCTACGACATCTCGGACTACTCCGACGTCGACCCGCTGTTCGGCACCCTCGCCGACCTCGAGGCGGTGATCGAGGGGCTGCACGCCCGCGGAATCAAGCTCGTGATGGATCTCGTCGTCAACCACACCTCCGACGAGCACCCGTGGTTCCAGGAGTCGCGCGACCCGGCCTCGCCCAAGCGCGATTGGTACATCTGGCGTCCGGCCCGCGAGGGCCACGAGCCGGGCACCCCGGGTGCGGAGCCGACCAACTGGGGCTCGTTCTTCTCCGGCTCCGGCTGGCAGTTCGACCCGAAGTCCGGCGAGTACTACCTGCACCTGTTCAGCGCCAAGCAGCCGGACCTCAACTGGGAGAACCCCGAGGTGCGCCAGGCGGTCTACGCGATGATGCGCGGCTGGGTGGAGCGCGGCGTCGACGGCTTCCGGATGGACGTCATCAACCTCATCAGCAAGACCTACCCGCTCGTCGACGGCCCGGCCAACGGCCCCGGCGGCCTGTGCTACGACCCGTCGATGGTGGTCGAGGGCCCGCGCCTGCACGAGTTCCTGCGCGAGATGAACCGCGAGGTCGGGATCTCCGAGCGCGGCCTGTTCACGGTCGGCGAGATGGTGCTCGTCGACGTCGACGACGCCCGGTCGCACACCGACGAGGCGGCGGGCGAGCTCGGCATGGTGTTCACCTTCGAGCACATGAACATCGACTCCGGCCCGAGCGGCCTCAAGTGGGACGTCGTCCCGCTGAGCCTGCCCGCTCTCAAGGCCAACCTGGCCCAGTGGCAGTACGGGCTGGCCGACGTCGGGTGGAACTCGCTCTACTTCGAGAACCACGACCAGCCCCGGTCGGTGTCGCGCTTCGGCGACGACGGCCCCGAGCACCGCGTCGCGTCGGCCAAGACGCTCGCGACGACGCTGCACCTGCTCAAGGGGACGCCGTACGTCTACCAGGGCCAGGAGCTCGGCATGACCAACGCCGGCTTCGCCTCGATCGACCAGTACGACGACCTCGAGTCGACCCGCTTCTACGCGGAGGCCGTGGCCGGCGGCGCGGACCCCGAGGGGCTGCTCGGCGTCATCGCGTTCAAGAGCCGCGACAACGCGCGCACCCCGATGCAGTGGGACGCCTCGCCGAACGCCGGGTTCACCACCGGCACGCCGTGGCTGCCGGTGACCGCCAACCACGTCGAGATCAACGCCGAGGCTGCGATCGCGGATCCGACGTCGGTCTTCCACCACTACCGCCGGCTCATCGAGCTGCGCCACGAGCTCGAGGTGGTGCGCCAGGGCCGGTTCGCGCTGCTGCTGCCCGACGACGAGCAGCTGTTCGCCTACACCCGCACCCTCGACGACGAGGTGCTGCTGGTCGTGGCGAACTGGTCGTCGCAGCCCGCCGTCCTGCCGTCCGGTCCCGACACCCTGCCGCCCCTCGACGGCGCCGAGCTCCTCCTCGGCACGCACGACGACCCCGCCGAGCACCTCGCCCCCTGGGAGTCCCGCCTCTACCGCCTCGTCTGATCCGGGGTTTCGCGAGTAACTGGTGTTGTCATCGGTCTTGGCACTCGGAGACCGATAACGACGCCAGTTACTCGCGTCCGGTGGCGACTCGGCGGGGGATGGGTGCCCCCGGCAGGAGCCGTCGTCGTGGGACGACCATCCCTGGCGGCGGCGCTGCGCGCCGGAGAGGTGATGGTCGGTGCGGGCTCCTCCCGAATCCGTCGGGGGGCCACGCACGAGAGCGGCCCTTCGGGCCGATCGAGTGGGTGCCCCCGGCAGGATTCGAATGTGCGCTTCGCCATCTCGGCTCGTGCCACCTCGTTGGTTCTGATGTCCGATAGTCCTTGTGCCGCTTGCTGTTTCGTGATCGACCTAGAGACGTCGCGCTCGGCGTCCCCTATCCTAGGGGTGTTGTTGTGGCACAAAGTGGCACGGGTCAGGGGTGGTCATGGGGCGTTCACCGGGACGCGCAGGACGACGTCCGAACGGCGCGGGAGCACCCCGCCAGCTGGCGTCGGGGCGGTGGCAGGCCCGCTACCGCGACGACCAGGGCCGCCTGATCTCGGCGCCGCGGACCTTCGACACGAAGCTCGATGCGACCTCGTGGCTACAGGCGCACGCGTCCGGGGAACTCCCGGCCGAGCCGGAACGGTTCACCGTGGCTCAGTACGGCGAGGAGTTCCTGCGCACCCGCCCACTCAAGCCCAGGACCCGGCTGGAGTACCAGCGCGTGTTCGACACCAAGATCGTCCCCACGTTGGGTGAGGTCGGGCTGCACCGGCTGACCCCGGCGTCGGTGCGTGCCTGGTACGCGACCCTGGACCCGGCGCACCCGACCCGGCGGGCGCACGCCTACAGCCTGCTCCGCACGATCTGCAACGCCGCGATCGCCGACGACCTGATCAGCACCAACCCGTGCCGGATCCGCGGCGCCGGCAACACCCGCGCCGTGCGCGAGGTCACCATCGCCACCCTGCCCGAGCTCGAAGCCATCGTGACCGCGATGCCCGAACGGCTCCGCCCGATGGTGCTGCTCGCCGCCTGGTGCGGTCTGCGCTTCGGTGAGCTCGCCGGGCTCACCCGCGCCGACCTCGACCTGCAGGCCGCTACCGTCACGGTGCGCCGCGCCGTGGTGCGCCTGCCGGGGGAGTTCATCGCCGGGGACCCGAAGTCCGCCGCCGGCAAGCGCACCGTGGCCATCCCACCGCACCTGCTCGACGAGTTGGACTGGCACCTGGACCACCACGTGCTCGCCCCCGACGACTCCCCGATGTTCAGCCGCTACGACGCCGGCTACGGCGGCTACATCCCCCTCTACAGCCTCCACAAGGCGTTCTGGCCAGCCCGCGAGGCAGCCGGGCGCCCGGACCTGCACTTCCACGACCTACGCCACACCGGGGCCACCCTCGCCGCCGCCACCGGCGCCACCCTCGCCGACCTCATGGCCCGCATCGGGCACTCCACCCCGGCCATGGCCCTGCGCTACCAGCACGCCGTCCACGGACGCGACCAGCAGATCGCCGCCGCACTATCCGGCTTCGCCCAGGGCAAGGTCATCGCGCTGAACGCCCGAAGCGTCACCGGCTGACCGGCCGCTGGACCCTCAGCACGAGGAACGCGCCGTTGAGCTCATCGCCCCTCCGTCGCCACTTGAGCGCTAAGGACTTCACTCCGGCTGCCGCCGTATCAGTCACCCGTCTTTGGTACAACCGAATGCCTTGGCCGAAGGTCATGCAGCCAGCCCGCTCAACGGTTCTTCACTTGGGTTCGGGACGACGTTGGATGCTAATGACGAATCGCGTGACCAACGGACCAACCCCGGCGATACCGGTTCGTCAGCTAGTCGCGATGTAGATGCCTAGCGCGTTGTCTATGCGATCCGCACGGGAGAACACGTCCCTGTCGAAGGGGAATGCCGGGTCATACATCCAACCCTGATGCAGTCCGTATGCCGTGTTGCCCCAGTAGACCGGCCCTCCGCTGTCTCCCCCAGCTGCCAAACGAGCACCCATCTGGACGAGGTTGCACAGACTGTCCGTACAGACGTTCAGCGACCGGACCTCCTGGCAGTCCTTGTAGTTGGTGGCGCCGTTCTTGCAGAGGCTCATGCCGACCACCGGCGCAGCAATTCCGGAGACGTCTCGCAGGTCGAACTCGAGTCCGGTGTCGTTGCCAGCGTAGAAGTCGTCGGCTTCTGTCTTGGGACCGGTGTGCCACTGGAAGTCGCCGTGAGTGCCTTCGTGCCCCGCCTTGTAGGTCAAGGCCGAACCGTCATCAGACTGAGCGTTCCCGCAGTGTCCGGCCGTGGAAATGCCCCGCACTCCCGATCCGATCGTGCCGAAACCGGTCGTGCAGGCTCCGCTCAACGCCTCTCCACCGAAGTGATAGTTCAAACTGTCGACGCCTGGCGCAGACCCCATCGGCGCCACGACGAGCTCGAGATGATGGTTCGCGAGACCGACCACGCTCCGGATCCTTGCGCTCAGCTCCTCTGGGGCGGCCTTCTCGCCGAGCACTCGCGTGGTGATCGTGCGCGTTGCGTAATCGAAGGTCGTCGTCGCGGACTCAACCCCGCCGGCGTTCAAGGCAAGGCCATGTACGTCCTCGATGACTCGGAGCAGTTCGATCTCGGACAGGCCTAGACCCTCACGAAGCACGACCTGCACATCGGGTGCTATCGCCTTCAGCGCGCCCAGTTCTTCCGACACTCCCTGAGGCGCGGCAGCCCGGAACGCGACCCACGCGCTGGTTTCCCCGGAGATCTCCGCGCCGGCGAAGTCGTCCGGCCAAGCAGCGCGGATGACACCGACGATGTGTGCGAAGTTGTCGTTCCACGCGTAACGACGAATCACGGACTCCAGAGTCTGATCGCTCTGCGTCGCAAGGGTCGTGAGGTCGGCCATCTCGGCTTCGCTGACGCCGTCCGTGGCCGACAGTGGCGCCACGTCCGGCACGCCTGACCTGGACTCGTTGCCAGCTGGGATGGCGGATGCGGGGCCGGCGATCAAAGCCGTCAGCACCAGCGCTGATCCAATCGTCACCCTGATCGCTAGTCCCGAACGCATCATGGCCGCCCCCTGGTTGATCAACCGTTGCTAGAGAGGATGAGCGCCCCACAAGTGAATGGCAAGTAGTTCGCCCAGTATCGAGAGGCGGACGAGCCGGATATCCGCCTGCTCGAAAGTGCAGACAAAACTAGAGGGATGCCTGTTCACGGTGCCAGCTGGGACAGTTGGCTGACGGTCTAACGGAGCGAGCGCTCCTCGTATCCAACGTGATGCACCAACCCGCCTCGCCCGATTGCGGATGCTGCACCGGCCTTGCCGCCTACTTGTCGCGATCTCGTCGGCCGATGAGAGAAGTTGCCCAAGCGGCCAGCAGACCCGCGATGACTGCCGCGCCAAAGGCCCACCCGGGACCACAAGGGACGGAGTAACCCAGCGCTGCGTAGCACCTCGGGGGATTGGTGTCCACCCCCCGAACAGGGAGCAGTAGATACAGCACCCCGACACCGACGGCGATACCAGCAATTAGTGCAAGGACTCTGCTGCGGGGCTTTAGGTCACTTCGCACCATAGCGACAATGATTACATCTCGAGTTCTCGGGCGAAGGGGATTCCACGACAAGGCCCACTTGTTAGCAGCCTGCAGCCGCAATCGCCGCCAGCCACTCCGTCGGCGCCAAGTGGCGAGGCCGCTTGCTTAACCGTCCGATGTGGAGAGGACGAGCGAGTGGCGGTCTTCGAAAGAGAAGGATTCGTACTACATCGCCTGGCTAAGCGCCTTGCTAGGCGACTACGTGAGGCCCAACCTGAGCAGACATGTGCATTGCCAGGCCGGTGCCCCGCCAGACGAGATCGACTGCGGTGCAACGGTTTCCCAACTCGTACCGGCCCCTGACGCGTGATCGTTCTTTGAGTTGCCTGGTGCCAAAGCGACGTTCATCGTGACGATGACGATCAGGAGCAGCGACGCTGAGGTCGTGCGAGTACGTCGCCGGCGCTGGAAACGAGCCGAGGCGCTGGAACGGCAGCCCCGACGCAGCTGGCTAGACCTCGGATGACGAGCCGAGCGGGAGCCGGGGGTCGCGGTCGCGCACCGGCCGCACCCGTACGACGCCACCGCCAAACGATCAAGATCCCGACGATGACTGACCCGAGAATGACGTGCAGGAGGGCGCGACAGCATCCGGGCGCAGCCCGGATGAACTGGCCCGTAACGGATTCCGCGGTCCCTTGCTCAGGCGACGGGGTCGAGCACGACGGTGTGACCGAGGCGTTCGAGCTGCGCGACCAGGCGCCGTCCGTGCGCCTCGTCG
>JAIUOK010000049.1 GCA_020161245.1 Actinomycetota bacterium
GACGGCGCGTGCGGCGTCGCCTGGACTTCTGTGACACCCCCTGGTCTGTCCCGGGGCGGCGCGAGTCGGCGCAGGCCCCTGTGGGAACCTGGGGCCCGTGCTCTACGAGGCCGCGCACGCGGTGATCCCGCCGGTGGCCAAGGCCGTCTGGCGCCCACGCGTGACCGGTCTGGACAACGTCCCGCGCGAGGGCGCGGCGATCGTCGCGAGCAACCACCTGTCGTTCATCGACAGCGTCGTGCTGAGCATGGTGGCGCCCCGCAAGGTCGCCTTCCTCGCCAAGGAGGAGTACTTCACCGGCACCGGTCTGCGCGGCGCGTCGATGCGCGCCTGGTTCGAGTTCACCGGCGCCATCCCCGTCAACCGCGACGACACCCGCGCAGCGATCGACTCGCTCCAGGTGGCCCTCGACGTCCTGCGCAAGGGCGACGCGTTCGGCATCTACCCCGAGGGCACCCGCTCGCGCGACGGACTGCTCTACCGCGGCCGCACCGGCGTCGCGCAGCTCGCGCTCGAGTCGGGCGCACCCATCGTGCCGGTAGGCCTCATCGGCACCGACAAGCTCCAGCCGGTCGGCTCAAGGCTGCCCAAGCTCGTGCGCATCGACGTCGCCTTCGGCACCCCCATCCGCGTCACGGACGAGCACCGCGCGATGCCCGCCGGCAAGGCCCGGCGCCTCATCACCGACGAGGTCATGGACTCCATCCAGCGCCTCTCCGGCCAGGAGCCCGCGGGCAGGTACAACGATCGCCCCGAGGCCGCTCCGAGCCCCTGAGCTGGAGGTCCGATCGCGTCGCGGAGAGCGCGATCCGACCCCCAACTCGGTATGCCGACGTAGCGTCGGCCCATGGATCTGCAGACGCGGGCCGTCGAGGCCATCGGCAGCGGCGACGTCGAGGCGCTGGCCTCCGTGCTCGACGCCCACCCGACGCTCGCCACGGCGTACCTGAGCGGCGACCAGGAGGGCCGTACCCTCCTGCACGTCGCCACCGACTGGCCGGGCCACAGGGCTCGCGTGGCCGAGACGATCCGGCTGCTCGTCGAGCGCGGCGCGGACGTCGATGCGCCGTTCGTCGGCTCCCATGCCGAGACCGCCCTGCACTGGGCGGCCAGCTGCGACGACGTCGAGGCGCTCGATGCGCTGCTCGAAGCCGGGGCGGCCATCGACGCGCCCGGCGGCGTCATCGGCGACGGCACGGGCACCCCGCTCATGGACGCGACCGTGTTCGCCCAGTGGGCGGCGGCCCGGCGGCTGCTCGAGCGCGGGGCCGCGACGGGCGGCTGGGAGGAGGCGTCCCTGGGGCTTGTCGACCGGCTCCAGGCGCGTCTGCCCGCGGCGTCGCAGGACCAGCTCGACGGCTGGCTGTGGGCCTCGGCCCACGGCGGGCAGCCCGGGGCCGCCCGCCTCCTGCTCGACGCCGGGGCCGACCCGTCGCGGCCGGCGCCCTGGGACGGCTCCACACCGCTCGACGAGGCCGGGCGGGCGCACGACGCCGGCACCCCGGGCGCCGCCGCCGTCCGCGACCTCCTCGGCCTGGCGCGCGGCGCAACGAACTGACGCGGGCCCCCGGATCCGTCAGGCCACGCACGAACTCGGGCAAAGGCACCGGACGAGGGTGTCCGGGATGCCAGAGTCCTCCTCCTGAGGGGACGAGAAGGGGACCGATACCCGTGCGGACAGAGCCGTCCGAGGGCAATGACGCCATAGCCGCCGACCGCGTCGGCGGCGAGGGCACCAGCACCACCACCCCGACCACTGCCGCGGTCGCGGACGAGCGCAGCCCCAGCCGGCAGGGCCATGACGGCCCGCCGCTGAAGGGCCGGGTCGCCCAGCGCACCGTGCTGCTGGTGGCGTCGTTCGGGGCGTTCCTCGCCTTCCTCGACGCGACCATCGTCAACGTCGCGTTCCCCAACATCCGCGAGTCGTTCCCGGACGCGTCGATCTCCACGTTGTCGTGGATCCTCAACGCCTACTCGATCGTCTTCGCGGCGTTCCTCGTCGTCTCCGGCCGCCTCGCCGACCTGCTCGGACGGCGACGCGCGTTCACCAACGGCGTCCTCATCTTCACGGTCGCCTCGGTGCTCTGCGCGATCGCGCCGGGGGTCGGCACGCTCATCGGCTTCCGCATCGTGCAGGCGCTCGGCGCCGCGATCCTGGTGCCCGCGTCGCTCGCCCTCGTGGTGGAGGCGTTCCCGCGCGAGAAGCGCGCGCACGCGATCGGCCTGTGGGGCGCCAGCGCCGCGCTGGCATCGGGCCTCGGCCCGCCCATCGGCGGCGCGCTCGTCGAGATCGGCAGCTGGCGCTGGGCGTTCCTCATCAATCTGCCGTTCGGCCTCGCCGCGCTGTGGGCCGGACGCCGCCTGCTCGTCGAGAGCCGCGCGCCCGGACGCCGCCGCCTGCCCGACATGCTCGGCGCGACGCTGTCGGCGCTCATGCTGGCCGTGCTCACGCTCGGCATCGTCAAGGGCGGCGACTGGGGCTGGACGAGCCCCGAGACCATCGGCTGCTTCGTGGGCGCGCTGCTGCTGCTCGGCGCGTTCGTCTGGAGCTCGCGCCGGCACCGCTCGCCGCTGCTCGACCCGGCGCTGCTGCGCATCCGGCCGTTCGTCGTCGGCAACGTCGCGACGATCGTGGCCGGCATCGGCTTCTACGCCTACCTGCTCACCAACATCCTGTGGCTGCAGTACGTCTGGGGCTACAGCGTCGTCGTGTCCGGCCTCGCGGTGGTGCCCGGCGCCCTGGTGGCCGCCGTCCTCGCATCGCGGCTCGGCCCGCTCGCGCAGCGCATCGGCTACCGCGCCGTCATCGTGCCGGGCGCGCTGATCTGGGCGCTGGCCTACGTCTGGTACGCCACGCGGGTCGAGGTGGCGCCCGACTTCTGGGGCGCGTGGCTCGTCGGCCAGGTGCTCTCCGGCATCGGCGTCGGCGCCACGCTGCCGGTGCTCGGCAGCGCGGCCCTCGCAGCCGTGCCGGGCGGGCGGTTCGCGACGGCGTCGGCGGTGAACTCCAGCGCCCGCCAGATCGGCGCCGCGCTGGGCATCGCGATCCTCGTGGTGATCCTCGGCGTGCCGTCGGTGGAGACGCTCCGCCACGGCTGGTGGTTCGTGGTCGGCTGCTTCGTCCTCACCGCCGTCATCGCTCTGCTGCTCGGCAAGGTGCGCGAGGGGCAGGAGGACGCCGCCGACGACGACGCCGCCCGCCCCGCTGCCGTGACCCTGCCGGCGCGCGACGACGAGCCGTCGACCGCGGCGTCGCCGTTCGCCTCGGCGCCGCTGCTGTCGAGGCTGCCGGAGGACGTGCGCGAGCGGCTGGCCGACGGTGCCACGCCGGTCGAGGTGCACGCGGGCGAGCTGCTCTTCACCGCCGGCGACCCCGCCGACGACCTCTACGTCGTCACGGCGGGTCTGCTCGACGTCGAGCTCGGCGGCGCGGTGGTGCGGCAGGTCGGCGCCGGCACCGTGATCGGCGAGCTCGCGCTGCTGACTGGGGGCACGCGGTCGGCGTCGATCCGGGCGCGCCGCGACAGCCACCTGCTGCGCGTCACGCACGACGTCTTCGACCGCGTCGTCGGCGACGACCCGCGGGCGCTCAAGGCGCTCACGGCGGTCCTCGCCGGCCAGCTCGCCGACGCCGCGCCGCCGGCGCCCGGCCGCCCGCCGCAGCCGCGCCTCATCGCCGTCGCAGCGATGCACCGCGGCGCGCCGGTGCACGCCGTGGCCGACGCGCTCGACGGGCACCTGTCGGCCACGACGCTGCGCGTCGCCCGGCCGGGTCAGGTGGAGCCCGAGGCGCTCGAGCGCGCGGAGCGCGAGAGCGACCGCGTGCTCGTGGTGGCCGAGGACCCCGACCAGCCGTGGTGGCAGACCGCGGTGCGCCAGGCCGACCTGCTGATCCTCGTGGCCTCGGCCGACTCGCCCGTGCCGCAGGGCCCGCCACTGGGACGCACCGGTACCGACCTCGTCCTCGTGGGCGCGAGCGTGCCGTCCGACGCCGTCCGCGCGTGGCAGGCGGCGATCGAGCCCTACCGCATCACGCAGGCGCAGGCGCCGTTCTCGGTGCCGATGCGTCCCGTAGCGTCGCGGATCGCCGGCCGCTCGGTCGGCCTCGTGCTCGCCGGCGGCGGTGCGCGCGCCTTCGCGCACCTCGGCATCCTGCTCGAGCTCGAGCAGGCCGGCATCGTCGTCGACCGCATCGCCGGCGCGAGCCAGGGCTCGATCATCGCGGCCGTCCACGCGCGGGGCTACGACGCCGCGACGTCGATCGACCTCTGCTACGAGGAGTTCGTCCGCAACAACCCCTACAACGACGTCACCGTGCCGATGGTGTCGCTCGTGAAGGGGCGCAAGACGGAGAAGGCGCTGCGTCGCCGGCTCACCGGCATCCACATCGAGGAGCTGCCGCGGCAGTTCCGGTGCGTCAGCACCGACCTGCAGTCGCGCACCCCGTACGTGCACCGCACCGGCGACCTCACGTCCGCCGTCATGTCGTCGATCTCAATCCCCGGGCTGTTCCCGCCGCGACGCGACGGGCAGCGGCTCCTGGCCGACGGCGGTGTGCTCGACAACCTGCCGGTGCACACGCTGCTCGAGCGCGACGAGGGCCCGGTGGTCGCGATCAACATCGGCATGGGCGGCGACGGCTCGCCGAAGCCGACGGTCGAGGGAGCCGCTCCGCGCGTGCGGATCCCGGCGCTCGGCGAGACGCTCATGCGGTCGCTGTTCATCGGCAGCGGCGGCGCGGTGCAGCACGCGCTCGACCAGGGCGCGATCGTCGTGACGCCGTCGTCGCGGGGCGTGGGGCTGCTCGAGTTCCACCAGCTCGACCGCATGGTCGACAGCGGCCGCGAGGCCGGGCGCGCGCTGGTCGAGCAGGCCGGCCACCTGCTGCGGTAGCGGGCGCGGTCAGACCTGGCCGCGCCCCACCACGACGATGTCCCCCTGCTTGGCGAAGCACACGGACGCGTCGTCGGCGTGCAGCTCGGCGATCGCATCGAGCGCGTCGTCCGTGCGCGCCGGGCCGTGGTGGAAGCAGACGAGCCTGCGCGCCCCGCACTCCTGCGCGAGAGCGATCGCGTCGTCGACCGTCGAGTGCCCGTAGGCGTCGGAGAGCGCACGCTCCTTCTCGACGAACTGCGCGTCGTGCAGCAGCACGTCGACGTCGTGCACGAGGTCCTTCACCTCGTTGCTGACGCCCGCCGATGTGATGTGGTCGGGCAGGTAGGCGATCGAGCCCGACTCGTCGCTGATGCGGTAACCGAACGTGCGACCGCCCTTGTGGCGCACCTCGGTCGCGCGCACGCGGAAGCCGGCGATCTGGTGGTAGCCCGCCTCGAGGGCATGGAACGACCACGCCCCCTGCAGCCCCTCCGGCGTGATCGGGAAGTTCGGCGGCGCCATCGCCGCGGCGAGCAGGTCGCGGCCCGTGCGCGCGTTCTGCGCCGGCACGTAGAACGCCACCTCGGCGTCGGGCCGGTCGCCCGCGACGAAGAACGGGAGGCCCTGCACGTGGTCCCAGTGCAGATGGCTCACCACGATCGAGCCGCGGTAGGGCGCTCCGCCGAGCACCTTGGTGAGATCGCGCAGCCCCGTGCCGGCGTCGAGGACCAGCGAGGGCTGGTCCTCGCCGTCGTGGTAGACCGCGACGCAGGACGTGTGGCCGCCGTAGCGGACGAACTCTGGCCCAGGCGCCGGTGTCGATCCGCGGACCCCCAGCATGAGAAGTCGCACCGGCGCAGAGTAGGGCCTCGCACGCCCTCGCCGAGCCGGTTCACGCAGATGTCACCCAGGGCTCGCTCCGAGGGCCGTCGGGGCGGCGGCTAGGGTCGTGGGCTGTGACGACGCGATGGACCGGCCGCTGCGACAGCAAGGGGTTCCGCGTGCTCGCGGCCGGCCTCGGGCTGGTGCTCGTCGGCATGGGCGTCGCCCTGCTGGTGGCCTTCCGCGGCGGCGGAGCGCCCTCGTGGGTGGGCTGGCTGCTCGTGGTCGTCGCGGTGGTGCTCTTCCTGTCCGGCTGGTGGCTGTCGTCGGTCGAGGTGCGCGTCGAGGACGACGCCTTCGTCATCGGCTTCGGCCCGTTCCACCGCCCCCGCCGCGTGATCCCGCTCTCGGAGATCCGCGAGGTCGCGGCCGGCCAGGTCGATCCGATGGAGTGGGGCGGCTGGGGCTACCGCTGGATCCCGTGGCAGAACGCGTCCGCGGCCGTGATCCGCAAGGGCCCCGGCATCATGCTCAAGCTCGAGCCGGACAAGAAGTTCGCCGTCACCGTCGACGACGCGCAGGCGGGCGCGCTCGCCCTCGGCCACGCGCTCGAGGACGCCAAGCGGCGCTAGCGGGCGATCAGTCCAGCGACAGGCCGACGACCAGCGCCCGGTGGTCGGCGCCGGGGACGACGACGGTCGACACGCTGACCAGCACCGGCCCGCGGGCCATCACGTGGTCGATCGCCGCGACCGGCACCGGCGTACGGCCCTGCGGGAAGGTGAACAGGATCCCGGCCCCGGCCGAGTCGGGCGCATCGACGAAGCCCATCGACTCGTACGCCCGGACAGCGGCGTGGTCGCGCGTCGCGTTGAGATCGCCGAGCAGCACAGCGGGGCCCTCGATCCGTTGCAGCACACGGGTGAGCCGGTCCTGCTCCTCCTGCCACAGCGACGGGTCGCGCACCCCCGGGGCGACGGGATGGGCCGCCACGAACGTGACGCCGCGCGTGCGCACCCGCCACGCGCTCGAGGTCAGCCCCTCGACGGGCTCGGCGGTCAGCGGCGACCGCGACCAGACGCCGGTGCCCTGAACCCCGGGCTGCGCGTCGACGGCGTAGTACGGCAACAGGTCGTCGAGCCCTGCCTCACGCAGCGCGCGCACGGCCGTCGGCGTGAGCTCCTCGAGTGCGAGCAGGTCGACGTCGTCGTCGCGCACCATCTCCACGACCGCCCCGGCGTCGCCCTCGCCGAACTTCAGGTTCGCGGTCGCGACCACGAGATCCGCGCTGCGGCCGCCGGCCTCGGAGGTGAACAGCGGGACGAGCCACCAGACCTGCAGCGCCAGCACGGCGGTGCCCACCACCGCCACGCCGCGCGCCCGCGACGGGATCGCGATGAGCACTCCGAGCAGCGCGACGAGCAGGAACCACGGCGTCATGGCGACGGCGTACACAGCCGGGCCGCGCTCGATCCCGAGCAGCCGCAGCGCTGTGACGACGAGCGCCGACAGCACGAGCAGTCCGGCCACCACCGTGCCGAGCCACGACCGGCCACGACGTCCGCCGTCGTCGTACTCCTCCGCCACCCGACGATCGTGCCAGCGCGCGGGCGCCCCCCGGCGCAGGCGGGCCCTCCCGCCGTGGCGTCAGACCAGGGTGATGTACACGTAGCCGCTGGTGGAGCTGGCGTTGGCCTTGCTCCCCGGGATCGTGATGCGCAGGCGCAGCTTGCCGGGCTTGCCCGATGTCTGGATCGCGAACGCCGAGCTGGACGACGTCCCGATGTACAGGCACCCGGAGCTGTAGGCCCGGACCCAGCGGCCCGACCGGAGCACATCGATCGTGGCGCCGAAGCACCAGCCCGGCCGGGCCGGGTACACCGTGGCGACGCCGCGGGGCAGCCCCTTCGCCGAGTAGGTGTACGTGGATCCCGAACGGCTGCGGTAGCCCGACATCGCCACGGTCACCTTCGACCGCGTCCACACGGCCCGCTGCGCCGAGGCGTAGGCGTAGCGGTAGTCGCCGGCGAACCGCACCAGGAAGGTCGTGTTGGCGGTCATCCGGAAAGGCACCGTCAGCGAGCCATCGGCCCCGACCTCCTTCTGCGCCAGGAGCGTGGACGCCGTAGCGCCGACCTTCCTGGCGTAGATCGAGACGACGCGGGAGCTGTACGTCGGCCCCAGGACGATGCGCACCTTCGCTGTCGCGCCGTAGGCGTAGTAGTCGCGGTCGGTGGTGAGCGACAGCGACGTCGCCGCACGGCTCACAGCGACGGTCCGGGTCGCCTGGGCCGGCGCCTGCGTGACCGTTCCGGCCCACGACACCGTCCACGCGACGTCGCCGCCGACGGCCGGGGTGTCCGCCACCGAGAACGTGCCGTCGGCCTCGGTGCTGACCGACGACGACGTGGTACCCGACAGGTCCGTGCGCTCGACGGTGAGCGAGGCGCCCGCCACCGGGCTCCCGCCGCTCGTGAGCGTGCCGGTGAGGGCGTACGGCGATGTGCGGGCAACCGTGGCCGGCGCCGCCATCGTCAGGGTGCTCGTCGTCTGCAGGGCGACGACCCGTCGCGTGGTGCGCACCGGCGCCACCGTCGACGTGCCGGCGTAGCCCACCGTGTAGAGCGCATCCGCCGTGCCCAGCGGCGCCTGGAAGGAGTACGACCCGTCCTCCGCCGTCTGCACAGTCGGCAGCACGGTGCTGGTGCCTGCGCTGTCCCGGCGCACGGAGAGCTCGGCGCCGGCGATCGGCGACCCGTGCACCCTCAGGTAGCCGCTGACCGTGACGGAGGTGTTCATGAGCGCGCTCGCCGGGACGTCCACCGCGAGGACGGGGTCGGCGACTCCGGCATCGGCCACCACGCGCATGACGCCCTCGCGCGCCACGGCGTAGAGGCGGCCCCCGTCGGGCGACCAGACCAGCCCGCGGGCGCGGACGGCGCCGCGGATGCTGTAGCTGTCGTGCACCATCCCATCACCGTTGCGGTACACCAGGATGCTCGGCACCGGGATGTCGGGCGCGTCGTCGAAGCCGGTGGCGACGAGGCCGCCGAGGCTCGGGGTCGTCGCCACAGCACGGGGGTAGACGCCGCCCGAGAACTGCCCGGCGAGGCTGCCGTCGGACAGCGCGAAGCGCACGGTCCCCCACGGCTGCGTGCCGACGATGTCGACGTGGAGCCCGTCAGAGTCGACCGCGAGATCCTGGACGTCGCCGAGCGCCGGGTCGCCGTTGACGGTCCCGTCGAAGCCGGCCTGGAGGTTCAGCGCAGAGCCGGACACGGCATACACCTCGGCACTGGCCGGGGTGGTGCCCCTCCCGGCGACGACGAGCCGGTCGGGGGAGCCGGGTGCCGCCGCCAGGAGCGGATCCGGCGCCGTCACCGACGTCGACGCGACGGCGCCCGTGCTCGGCTGGAGCGAGCGGACCGTCGAGGCCGGCGTGCACGGATCGCTGAACCACACGCGGCCGCCCGCGACGGCGAGCTGGTCCGGGCACGCCGATCCGCCGACGTCGAACCGGTCGGACTCCTGCCAGGTCACGGTGTCGACGGCCACGACGGCGTGGGTGTCGGGCAGCGCGACGAACAGGGTCGACCGGTCGGCGCTCAGCGCCATCCCCTCGCCGCCGTCGATACCCGCCAGCACCGACCGCGCGCTGCCGTCGGCGTTGCGCAGCGCAAGCCCGTCGGAGCCCGTCCCGCCCGACACCACCACGGTGGTCCCGACGGCGACGATGTCGCCGAAGGTGGGCCAGGGCAGGGCGGCAGTCGTCGTCGTGGCCGCCTGCGCAGCGGACGGCACGGCCAGCGCCGACGCTGCCAGCGCGGCCGAGACCAGCACAGCGATGCCGGCGCGGCGTCGCATCGGCGACGCGGCTCCCCCGTGCACGTTCCCCCCGTCCTGGGCAGCCGCTCGGCCGGCCCGCCGGCATCCTGCCACGGACCGCGGGGATGTCAGACGTAGTGCAGGTAGATCCACCCGCTGGAGGCACCGGCGTTGGCTGCGTTCGTCGCCACGGTGAACTGCAGGCGCAGGTAGCCGGTGGCGCCGTTGGTCGTGATGTAGAAGCCGTTCTGCGAGAACCCGTCGAGGGGCAGGCAGCTGAAGCGCTGCCCGGTGATCCACGACGACCCGGACTTGCGCTGGATCGTCGCAGCGACGCACTCGCCCGAGCGGTTGGGGTAGACGGTGACCACCCCTGTCGCCGTGGCACCGGCACGGTAGGTGTAGGTCGATCCGGAGCGGCCGCTCCAGCCGTACATCCCGACGCCGACCTTGGCCCGGGCATACCGCGTCGCGTACCCGGTCGCGGCCTGGTAGCGGTAGTCGCCGGCGAACTTCGCGCTGAACGACGTCTTCGTCGTCATCCGGTAGTTGACGGTGAGGTAGCCGGTCGAGCTCACCTTGCCGCGGCCGATGAGCGCCGGCGTCGAGGCCCCGTACTTCTTGGCGTACACCGACACGATGCGTCCGTTGTAGGTGGTGCCGAGGTGCACGCGCACCTTCGCCGTCGTGCCGTATGCGTACATCGTCCTGTCGGTCGTGACCGACAGCGAGGTCCTGGCCCTCGGCACCGTCACCGAGCGCGTCGACTTCGCCGACGCCTGCGACGCCGTGCCCGCCCACGAGACCGTCCACGAGACGGTGCCGCCCACCGCCGGGGTGTCGCTCTTGGCGAACGTCCCGGCGCTGGTGGTCGTGAGCTTGATCGTGCGGCTGCCGGCCAGGTCCTTGCGGACGAGCGTGACCGAGGCGTACTTCACCGGCAGACCGCCGCTGGTGAGCGTGCCCTTGACGGAGTACGCCGTTCCGCGCTTCACCGTCGTCGGGGCCGACAGCAGGAGCGTGCTCGAGGCCTTCACCGCTGCCACGGAGACGTCGATCGAGGCCGCGTAGTGCGTGTCGTCGCCGGCGTAGTCGACGGTGTACGTGCGGTTGGCGGAGCCCATGGTGTCCTGGACGGCGAACGCGCCGTCGGCACCGGTGGTCGCATCGAACGTCGTCGTCCCGCCCGAGCCGTCCGGCCGCGAGACCGTGACGGGAGCGCCGGCCAGCGGCCCAGCAGCATCGGTGAGGGTGCCGGAGACCGTCACCGGTCCGCCGATCACGGCCGTGGCCTTGGTCGTCGACGTGATCGTGGCGGGCGACTTGCTCGCGTTGAAACCGACCGTCCCGCGCGCCGGCGGCTGCTGCCCCTCGCAGTACTGCTCGAAGGTCGCGGCGACGCCGGTGACGTCACCGGTCCCCGCGTCCTTGACCAGCTCCAGGATGGTGAACCGGCCCGTCAGCACGTTGCAGCCGCGGCCATGCCCGCTCAGCTCGAGGCCCGGATGCGGCGCCTCGGCGAAGGGCGCGCGCTGCGCATCGGTGTAGGTCTGGCCCTCGACCAGGTCGTCGCCTGCGGGGGCCCGCAGGATGAGGTTCCACGACCCGGTCCCGTCCGAGATCGAGATCGAGACCGCGGACGACGTCAGATCGGCTGTGATCGTCGAACCCGCCGGGGTGTAGGAGTACGTGCCCGTGCCCAGGATGTAATCGCCGGTCCCGACGAACTGGGCGTAGGTGGACCCCGTGGCGGCCTGGGCCGGGGCGGCTGCGCCCAGCGCTCCGGCGAGCAGGGCGGTGGTGGCCACGAGCGCGGCCATAGCGCGACGGCGCACAGACATGCGGATGCTCCCCCGTGGGGCGCATCCCCCTGACGCGCCGACGGCCGCATCCTCGCAGGCGCCGATGCCTCGTTGCGCGCCGATCACCCGCCCGGCGGGTCGGCGTCCGGGCACCGGACGTGCGTGAGGGGCGCGTCCTCGGCGGACGCGCCCCTCACGAGGCTGGCGCTGGCGATCAGGCGGAGGCGACGAGCAGCTCTGCGATCTGCACGGCGTTGAGGGCCGCGCCCTTGCGCAGGTTGTCGTTGGAGATGAACAGCACCAGGCCCCTGCCGTCGGCGACCGACTGGTCCTGGCGGATGCGGCCGACGTAGGACGGGTCCTGGCCGGCGGCCTCGAGCGGCGTCGGCACATCGGTGACGACGACGCCGGGGGCCGCACCGAGCAGCTCGGTCGCGCGCTCGACGGAGATCGGTTGGTCGAACTCGGCGTTGATCGACAGCGAGTGGCCGGTGAACACCGGCACGCGCACACAGGTGCCGCTGACGAGCAGCTCGGGGATGCCGAGGATCTTGCGGCTCTCGTTGCGGAGCTTCTGCTCCTCGTCGGTCTCGAGCGACCCGTCGTCGACGATCGAGCCGGCGAGGGGCACGACGTCGAAGGCGATGGGGCGCACGTACTTCTTGGGCTCGGGCAGGATCACTGCCCGGCCGTCGTG
The DNA here is from genome assembly GCA_020161245.1 of Actinomycetota bacterium. Classification (GTDB taxonomy): domain Bacteria; phylum Actinomycetota; class Actinomycetes; order S36-B12; family CAIYMF01; genus Longivirga. Next base: position 12,022 of record JAIUOK010000049.1, read on the forward strand.
CGTGAGCGCGGCGGTGTCCTGCTCGACCGCGGCGCGGATCTGGGTGTCGAGCTCCTCGACGCCGGCGAGGCCCGAGCCCGACACCGCCTGGTACGACGACACGACGAGGCGGCGCAGACCGGCGTCGTCGTGCAGCGGGCGCAGCACCGGCATCGCGGCCATCGTGGTGCAGTTCGGGTTGGCGATGATGCCCTTGCGGACGTCAGCCAGCGCCTGCGGGTTGACCTCGCTGACGATGAGCGGGACGTCGGGGTCCATGCGCCAGGCGCTGGAGTTGTCGATGACGACCGCGCCGGCCTCGGCGTACTTCGGCGCCAGCGCCTTCGACGTCGAGCCGCCGGCGGAGAACAGCGCGATGTCGATGCCGGTCAGATCCGCGGTGGCGGCGTCCTCCACGACGATGTCGCGGCCCTTCCACGGCAGCGTGGTGCCGGCGGAGCGGGCCGAGGCGAGGAAGCGGATCTCGCCGAGCGGGAAGTCGCGCTCCTCGAGCAGGCGGCGCATCACGGCGCCGACCTGGCCGGTGGCGCCGACGACGGCGACGGTGGGGTTGCTGCGCATCTGTCTGTTCTCCCTTGTGGACCTGGGGTCCACGCTAGGTGCCGCGGGTGCGGCCGGTCTGCCCGGTTTCCTGCCGCCGTGCGCAGGAAAACCCTCCCGTGAGACTGATCAGGTTTGCGTTATGGGGCTCCATAACGCAAAGACGATCAGTCTGAGCGGTGGGGTCAGCGGCCGGTGCCGCCGTAGACGACGGCCTCGCCGTCGGCGTCGAGGCCGAACGCGGTGTGCACGGCCTTGACGGCGTCGCCGGCCTTGTCGTCGCGGGTGACGACCGAGATGCGGATCTCGGAGGTGGAGATCATCTCGACGTTGATGCCGGCCGCGGCCAGCGCGTCGAAGAAGGTCGCGGACACACCCGGGTGCGAGCGCATACCCGCGCCGACGAGCGAGATCTTGGCGATGCCGTCGTCGTAGGTGAGGTCGTCGAAGCCGATGTCGCCCTTGACCTTCTCCAACACCGAGAGCGCCTTCTGGCCGTCGGCCTTGGGGCAGGTGAAGGTGACGTCGGTGCGGCGGCTCGAGCCCGACACGTTCTGCACGATCATGTCGATGTTGATGCCGGCCTCGGCCACGGCGCTGAAGATCTCGGCCGCCTTGCCGGGCAGGTCCGGCACGCCGACGACGGTGACCTTGGCGTCGCCGAGGTCGTGCGCGACTCCGGCGATGATCGGCTGCTCCACTGCTTCCCCTTCGGGTGCGGTCGTGTCGGAGACCACCCACGTGCCGGTCTTGTCCGAGAAGGACGAGCGCACGTGGATGGGGAGGTCGAAGCGCCGCGCGTACTCGACGCAGCGCAGGTGCAGGACCTTGGCGCCGTTGGCGGCCAGCTCGAGCATCTCCTCGTAGGTGATGCGCGGGACCTGGCGCGCTGCCGGGGCGACGCGGGGGTCGGCGGTGAAGATGCCGTCGACGTCGGTGTAGATCTCGCAGACGTCGGCCTGCAGGGCCGCGGCCAGCGCGACGGCGGTGGTGTCGGAGCCGCCACGGCCCAGCGTGGTGATGTCCTTGGTGTCCTGCGCGACGCCCTGGAAGCCGGCGACGATCGCGATGGCGCCGTCGTCGATCGCCGACCGGATCCGGCCCGGCGTCACGTCGATGATGCGCGCCTTGCCGTGGGTGGAGTCGGTGATGAGCCCGGCCTGCGACCCGGTGTAGGAGCGCGCCTCGTAGCCGAGGTCGTTGATGGCCATGGCGAGCACGGCCATCGAGATCCGCTCGCCCGCAGTGAGCAGCATGTCGAGCTCGCGGGGGGCGGGATCGGGGCTGACCTGCTGGGCGAGGTCGATGAGGTCGTCGGTGGTGTCGCCCATGGCGGAGACGATGACGACGACGTCGTCGCCGTCCTTCTTGGTCTCCACGATGCGGCGGGCGACACGCTTGATCGCCTCGGCGTCGGCGACCGACGAGCCGCCGTACTTCTGGACCACGAGTCCCACGGGGGATATCCCTCAGCTGGCGCGGACAGGAAACGCGTCCAGGATACCGGCGGGATAAATCGCACCGCCTCTTCGTCCGAATGGTGGGATCTCCGTCCCAGCACGCGAAACGCCGGACGAAAGGCCCGTGAGAGCCTGTGCCGCATGGGATCCGGCCGGAGAACCTCCGGCAGCCGCCCCGCGCGTCAGGTGAGCTCGTCGCCCTCCGGGTCGGCCTCGAGCGGCACCTCGAGGCGCACGTGCGCGACGAGCGACTGCAGCGCACGGAGCGCGGCCGACGTCGCCGGGCCCCAGGTCGCGAGGTAGCTGAACTGCCACCACCACAGCGCCTCGATGGGGCGGCCGGCAGCGTGGTGGGCGAGACCGTGCAGCAGGTCGGACGTCGTCTGGCTCAGGTCGTCCGAGAGCCGCGCGGCCACGAGCTCGGGCTGGGCGTAGGGGTCGAACACCTCGACGTACTCGTCGACCGGCCCGAGCAGCTCGCGCAGCGCGACGCGCAGTCGGTCGACGTCGGGCTCGGCACCGGCGTCCGGCTCGAACCGCTCGTCGGGCACGACGTCCTCGATCGCGCCGAGCGGCGCCCCGGCGGCGAGCAGCGACGACAGCTCGAGCAGCAGGATCGACACCGCCTCGTCGGGCGTCTCGGCGCCGGCGATCACCTCGATGCCGCGGACGAAGGCCGCGGCCGACTCGGCCATGTGGTCGGACAGGTCGATGAGGTCGGCCGGGGTGGGCTCGAGGTCGGTGTCGACGTCGACGTGCTCGCTCATGGGCCCAGCCTGTCAGAACGGGCCCACCGAGGGAGGCTCAGACGTCGAGGCGGCGCCGGCCCTCGAAGGCGCGGCCGAGGGTCACCTCGTCGGCGTACTCCAGGTCGCCGCCCACGGGCAGGCCGCTCGCGAGGCGCGTGACCGTGAGGCCGAGCGGCTTGGTCATCCGCGCGAGGTAGGTGGCGGTGGCCTCGCCCTCGAGGTTGGGGTCGGTGGCCAGGATCAGCTCGGTGATGGTGCCGTCGGCCAGTCGCGTCATGAGCTCACGCACGCGAAGGTCGTCGGGCCCGATGCCCTCGATGGGGCTGATCGCGCCGCCCAGCACGTGGTAGCGCCCGCGGAACTCGCGCGTGCGCTCGATGGCCACGACGTCCTTGGGCTCCTCGACGACGCAGAGCACGGTGGGGTCGCGCCGCGGGTCGCGGCAGATCCGGCACTCGGTGTCCTCGGCGACGTTGCCGCAGATGGAGCAGAAGCGGACCTTCTCCTTGACCTCGAGCAGGGCGTGCGCGAGCCGGCGCACATCGGCCGGCTCGGCCTGCAGCACGTGGAAGGCGATGCGCTGCGCGCTCTTGGGACCGACGCCGGGCAGCCGCCCGAGCTCGTCGATGAGGTCCTGGACCACGCCCTCGTACACGCGCGCCTCAGCCGTTGTCGTACTCGGTCATGACCTGTCCGCCGAGCTCGCGCTGCACGAGCGCGAGGCCGGACAGGCCGGAGTCGTCGACGTCGGGGTCGTCCTCGCTCGCGACGTCGGCCTCGGGCGCGACGGTCGTGGCCTGCTCCTCCGCCACGGCCGCCTGCGCACGCTCGCGCGGCGACGGCCCGGCGGGCGCCGCGGGCTCGGGCTCCGGCTCGGGGGCGGGCGCGGCGGCCGGCATCGGAGCAGCCCCGGGGTCGAGCACGAGGTCGACGTCGATGTCGAGGCGCAGGACGTCCAGCACCGCGATGCGCAGCAGCTCGAGGTGACCCTTGTTGCCGCGCAGGATCCCCATCCGCACCTTGTCCGGGTGGGCGAGGACGAGCTGGCGCTGGTCGCGCGAGACCGGCACCGCGCCCTCGGCGAGGGTGTGGGCCACGCGGCTCGACGACTTGAGCGCTTCGAGCACCGCAGGCCACATCGACAGGACGGGGCCGAGGTCCTGGGCAGGCGCATCGGCCTCGGCGCGGGCAGCCGGAGCCGCAGGTGCGGCGGGAGCAGCGGGCTCCGGCGCGGCCTCGACGACCGGCTCGGCGGACTCGCCCGGGGCCGGATGCGCCGGCGGGGCAGCGGCAGCGGTCGGAGCGGTGGATGGCGCGACGCTCGACAGCCGCGGCGGCGCCGGCGGCCCACCGGCGGCGGGGGCGCCGGACGCGGAACGGGCGGCAGCAGCCGGCCGTGCGGGCGGGCCCGACGGGTCGGCCGGAACCGCCGGCTGCGCAGCCGCGACAGGCTCGGCCGGCGCAGGGGCAGCGGCGGCGGGTGCCGCCGGGCGGGACGTCGGCCCGGGGGCGGCAGCAGGCGCGCCGGGCTGCGAGTCGACGTGGAAGGTCACCCGGTGCTCGAGGCGTTCGAGGCGGGCCGCCATGCTCGACTCCGAGCCGTCGGCCGCGGGCAGCAGCAGCCGGGCCATGAGCAGCTCGAGCTGCAGGCGGGGCGCGGTGGCGCCCTTGAGCTCCGAGAGCCCCGTGCTGACGAGGTCGGCCGCGCGCGAGAGCTGCGCGAGGCCGAGCCGCTGCACCTGGCCCTGCATCGTGGCCACGGTGGTGTCGGGCAGGTCGATGAGCCCGGCTCCGACGGCGTCGGGCACCTCGTGCAGCACGATGAGGTCGCGCAGCCGCTCGAGCAGGTCGGTGGCGAACCGGCGCGGGTCGAGGCCCGACTCGACCACGGAGTCGACGACGTCGAACAGCGCCGGGCCGTCGCCGTCGGCGAGCGCATCGATGACGCGGTCGAGCAGCGCGGCGTCGGTGAAGCCCAGCTGCGCCACGGCGTCGGCGTAGGTGAGGCCCTCGGGGCCCGAGCCCGCGATCAGCTGGCCGAGCACCGACTGCGCGTCGCGGACCGAGCCGGCGCCGGACCGCGCGACGAGTGCGAGCGCCTCGTCCTCGTAGGCCACGCCCTCCTGGTCGCACATCCACGCCAGGTGCTCCTGCAGCCGGCGGGCCGTGACGAGCCGGTAGGGGTAGTGGTGCGTGCGCGAGCGGATCGTCGCGAGGATCTTGTCGGGCTCGGTCGTCGCGAAGACGAACATGAGGTGCGGCGGGGGCTCCTCGATCAGCTTGAGCAGCGCGTTGGCGGCGTCGGTCGTGAGCTGGTGCGCCTCGTCGATGATGTAGACCTTGTAGCGGCTGGCCGCGGGGGCGTACATCGCCTTCTCGCGCAGCTCGCGGGCGTCGTCGATGCCGCGGTGGCTCGCGGCGTCCATCTCGACGACGTCGATCGAGCCCGGACCGTTGGGCGCGAGGTCGATGCAGCTGCCGCACTCGCCGCAGGGGTCGGACGTCGGACCCTTCTCGCAGTTGAGCGAGCGGGCCAGGATGCGCGCGGTGGACGTCTTGCCGCAGCCGCGCGGGCCGGTGAACAGGTACGCGTGGTGGGCCCGGCCGGAGTCGATCGCGCGGGCGAGCGGGACGGTGACGTGCTCCTGCCCGATGACGTCCGCCAGCCTCCCGGGGCGGTACGTGCGGTACAGGGCCAGCGACATGACCGGAACCCTAGCCCGCGCCCCCGACCCCGTCTCCTGCCGCATCCTGACCGGCCGTCGGACGGCCTGGCTAGCGTCCGCCGCATGGACACCGGCATGGATACCGTCCAGGCCGCGCGCCGCTGGGCGCGCACCTGGGAGCAGGCCTGGCGCGAGCACGACGCCCCGGCGATCGCGGCGCTCTACCGCCGCGATGCGCAGTACCGGTCGTCGCCGTTCCGCGACCCCGAGGAGGGCGGCGCGCTCGGCTACGTGATGCGCGCCTTCGCGGGCGAGTCCGGTGTCGTGTGCCGGTTCGGTCCGCCGATGGTCGACGGGCGCCGCGCCGCGGTGGAGTGGTGGGCGGCGCTCGACGAGGACGGCGCCGGCACGACTCTCGCGGGCACGACCGTGCTCACGTTCGACGAGGACGGCCTCGTGGTCGACCACGTCGACTACTGGCGCCACGCGGAGCAACGGATGCCTCCCTACCCCGGCTGGGCCGCCGGAGCCGGCACGCTGTTCTAGCCGCTCCTGCGCGGGACGGACGTCAGGCCGACGCCGACCGCTCGTCGAAGCGCCGGCGCGACTCCTCGATGTCGGCGAGGTGCGTGCGCGCCCACGCATCGAGGGCCGCCAGCGGCTCGATGAGGGTGCGGCCGGCCTCGGTCAGGTCGTAGACCACGCGCGGTGGCACCTCGGGGTGCACGGTCCGGGTGACCAGCCCGTCGCGCTCGAGGCCTCGCAGCGTCTGGGTGAGCATCTTCTGGCTCACGCCCTCGATGGCCCGCGACAGCTCGCTGAAGCGGGCCGGCGCGTGCGAGAGGGTGCCCACCACAAGCACCGTCCATCGGTCGCCGATGCGGTCGAGCACCGTGCGCGAGGGGCAGTTCTGCGCGTACGGGTCGGGTGCGAACCCGGCCTGCAGCTCGCTGACCTGCATGGTCACCTCCAGGTGCCTACAGCACTTCCAAGTGCCTGCTCTCCGATGGGAAGCAGGTACACCCTACGCCGGTTGCGAGCAGGCGAGCGGCCGCCGACCGGGCGGCCGGACTGACCGCCTGACAGGAGCACGTTCGTGACCATCGCCGTCACCGGAGCCACCGGCCACCTCGGCCGCCTCATCGTCGAGTCCCTCCTCGCCCGCGGCGTCCCCGCCGGCGACATCGTCGCGACCGGCCGCGCCACCGAGCGCATCGCCGACCTCGCCGACCGCGGTGTCGTCGTCAGGCCCGCCGACTACCTCGACCCCGAGAGCCTCGACGCCGCGTTCGCCGGCGTCGGCACCCTGGTGCTGGTCTCCAGCGGCGACTTCGCCGACCGGGCGGGACAGCACGCCGCCGCCGTCGACGCCGCGAAGCGCGCCGGCGTGGGCCGCGTCGCCTACACCTCGATCGCGAACGCCGACACCTCGACGCTGCTGCTCGCCCACGACCACCAGGCGACGGAGGCCTACCTCCGCGCGAGCGGCCTGCCGTTCACCTTCCTGCGCAACGGCTGGTACACCGAGAACTACAGCGCCCAGCTGCCCACCTACCTGGCGCACGGCGTCGCGGGCTCGGCCGGCGACGGCGTCGCCAACATCGCCGCGCGCGCCGACTACGCCGAGGCAGCCGCCGTCGTGGCGACGACCGAGGGCCACGAGGGCAAGGCCTACGAGCTCGGCGGCCAGGGCGTCACGCTCGCCGACATCGCGGCGATCGCGTCGGAGGTCACCGGCCAGGAGATCGCCTACACCGATCTGCCGCTCGAGGTCCTCACCGGGATCCTCGTGGGCGCGGGCCTGCCCGAGCCGGTGGCCGCGGTGTACGCCGACGCCGACCGCGGCATCAAGGCCGGCGAGCTCGCCGTCGACCCGTCGGTGCTCGAGGGCCTCATCGGCCGCCCGGCCACGCCGGTGCTCGACACGTTCAAGGCCGCCGCTGCCGGCTGAGCGCCCGGCCCTCGGCACGTCGAACCCAGGATCTCCCGCGAAACCACGCCGGTTCTTGCGGGAGGAGCTGGGTTCGACGTGGAGGTCACATGACGAGGGGCGGGAGCGCGCTGCGCTCCCGCCCCTCTGTCGGCGGAGGATAGGGGATTCGAACCCCTGAGGAGTTTCCCCCAACACGCTTTCCAAGCGTGCGCCCTAGGCCACTAGGCGAATCCTCCGCCGCAGAGGATACGTGCGCGGCAGGGGTGATCACCAAACCGGCCGGGTCGGACCATCGCCGCCGCTGCCGTAGAGTGGGCCCCGACTCCCCGTGCGGCGTCATCCCGCTGAACTCCCCCAGGGCCGGAAGGCAGCAAGGGTAGGTGGGCTCTGACGGGTGCGCGGGGGGTCACTTTCATGTGCGGCCCGTGCGCGGCCCCGCCCTGCACGCCCAGCGGACGCCGGCGTCCCGCAGCACGCAGCGGCCTCCCGCCCCTCCCGCTGACACGGCTACGCCCGTGCTCGTGGCTGGCGGGCGGTCCCGCGGGGTCCGCCTAGACTCGAACGGTGATCTTCAAGGGCGTGGGCGAGGGCCGGCCGTACCCGGACCATGCCGTCACGCCTGCCCAGTGGGCCGACGTCGCCCCGCGCCAGGTGCGGCTGTCCGACCTCGTCACCACCAAGCGCACGCTCGACCTCGAGACCCTGCTCGACGAGCAGTCGACGTTCTACGGGGACCTGTTCGCGCACGTCGTCCGGTGGAACGGCGTGCTCTACCTCGAGGACGGCCTGCACCGCGCGCTGCGCACGGCCCTGCACGGGCGGCCCCTGCTGCACGCGCGCGTCCTCGACCTCGACGACCCGGCAGTCCGCCGGCGTCTGACCGCCTCGACCAGCGGGGGGACCGCGTGAGCATGATCAGCGGCTCGGTGCTCGGGCCTCAGGGCGACGGCCCCAAGCGCAAGCGCCCGTGGGGCACGGTCGTCGTGATCGTGCTGATGATGGCGGTCATCTTCGGCGGCACCTACGGCGCCGTGGTGCTCCTGCGCGGCGGCGGCAACTCCCCCGCGCCCACGACGTCGACGCCGACCACCTGCGTCACCGTCACCGTGACCCCCGGTGCGGCGCTGCCGCAGCCGGCGTCGGTGACGGTCAACGTCTACAACGCCACGGACCGGGCCGGCCTCGCGCGCCGCACCGCCAACGAGCTCAAGGACCGCGGCTTCGGCATCGGCGCCGTGGCCAACGACCCGCTGGGCAAGACCGTCAAGGGCGTCGCCGAGATCCGCTACGGCGTCGACGGCCTCGACCAGGCGCGGCTGCTGCGCTACTACGTCCCGGGCGCGACGCTGGTGAAGGACGACCGCACCGACACCACGGTCGACCTCGTCACGGGCGCGAAGTTCACAGCGATCCGCTCCCAGGCCAAGGTCGACGAGGCCCTCGCCTCCCCCGTGGCCCGCCCGTCGGGCAACTGCCCCACGCCGACCCGGCCGACGCCGTCCGGCTCGGGGTCGCCGAGCCCGACGCCGTCGCCGTCCTGACGCCGGGGACCTCCGGCGCTCAGGCCACCGGCAGCCAGACCAGCCGGAAGTCGGTGACGGCGACGTCGGCCTTCTCCAGCGGGATCGCCTTGGCCTCCACCTGCGCGGCCTTGGCCTTCCACTCGTCGTCGAGCGCCACGACGTCGGCCTGCAGCTGCGCCTCGAGATCGGCGTAGGCGCGGGCCGCCGCGTCGGCCTTCGCGGCGGTCGAGCCCACCTTCGCCGACGCCGTCGACTCGCGGCGCGCCTGGGCCGAGATCGACGACCGCGAGCGCCGGCCGCCGAGCAGGCCGCCGAGCGCGGTGGTGGCGATGCCGACGAAGCCGAACTCCGAGTCGTACGCCTGCTGCGCGCTCTGCGCCGCGATCTGGGCATCGGTGACCTTGAGCCGGGCCTGGTCGAGCTTGGCGGCGTACTTCGTGCGCAGCGCCGTCATCTCCTGGTCGGCCTTCTCGCCCGCGATCACCTGGCACCGCGCGACGAACTCCTCCTGCGTCTCGCCGACGCGGGAGTAGGTCTTGAGCGTCTTGTTGACCCACACTTGCTCGGACTTCGTCCGGACGAGGTGGTCGACCAGCGACTTCTGCAGCGCGGTCCAGTAGGGCTTCTTGCCGATGTCGCCGGCCACGAGGCCGTAGACGACGCCGCTGGCGGGCGAGGGCGCGAGGTCGCGGTCGTCGTAGTCGACCGCGATGGGCGCGGTGACCGTCGGCAGCTGCGGGAGCGGCGAGATGACGGCCTCGTACTCCTCGTCGTGCATGACGCCGGCGGCGTCGTCGTCGTAGCGCAGCAGCACCCGGGCGACCGCGGCCGCGCGCAGGTGCTGGCCGCCGGGGACACCGCCCGCCGCGGGCAGCCAGGCCGCCGCCGGGTCGACGAACGCCACCGGGACGCCCGCCGCGACAGCCGGCATCACCGGCGTCTCGTCGGCACCGGCCACGGCGGGCGGGATCGACGTCGTGGCCGCGGCCGGGGCGGCGGGGGCAGCCGCCGGAACAACCTGCTCGACCGGTGCCGGGGCTGCAGCCGTTGGCGCCTCGGCCGGCGGCGCGGCGGCCGGCGGCGCGGCGGCCGGCGCCGGCGCCGGGGCCGGTGCCGGGGCAGCCGCAGCGGCCGGGGCCATGGCCTGGCCGATCTGGTCGCGGGTCAGCGGTCCGCGCAGGTAGCTCATCGCCCAGCGGGTGGTCATGACCTCGGGCTTGTCCTTGCCCGCGCGGCGCAGCAGGAACTGCCGCTTGCCGAGGTTGCTGATCGTGTCGGCGACGGCCTTGACGTCGACACCGCCGTCGGCGCTCGACAGTCCGTCGACGAGGCGGTTCTTGTCCTGCTCGGTCTGCAGCCGGCCGATGAGCCAGGTGCCGGCGTTGGAGAGCGCCTTGTAGTCGACGTCGACGGGGTTCTGGGTCGAGAGGACGACGCCGAGGCCGAACGCGCGGGCCTGCTTGAGCAGCAGCATGATCGGCTTCTTCGTCGGCGGGTTCGCCGTCGGCGGCAGGTACCCCGCGACCTCGTCCATGTAGAGCAGCGCGCGCAGGTCGATCGTTCCGGACTGGCGGCGCATCCAGGTGACGAGCTTGGAGAGCACGAGCGAGGTGACCGACTGCCGCTGCTCGTCGTCGAGGTGCGCGGTGGTGACGATCGCGCAGCGCGGGCGGCCGTCCGGCGTGCGCAGCATCCTCTCGATGTCGATGGGGTCGCCCGTCAGCCAGGTTCCGAACGACGGCGAAGCCAGCAGCCCGTTGAGCTTCATCGCGAAGCCCATCCGGTCGGCGGGCGGGAAGAACGCGTCGAGCTCGAGGACGCCGAGCTTGCGGAACGGCGGCTGCTGCACCTGCGCGAGCAGGCTGGCGAGGTCGAGGTCCTGCCCGTTGGTCCACGCGTTCTGGATGATGTTGGCGAGCAGGATGTGCTCGCGCGACGACAGCGGATCGCCCGCGATGCCCAGCATCCCGAGCAGGCTCGTCACGTAGCCGTCGATCTCGTCGGAGACGATCTCCGGGTCGGTGCCGGGAGGGGGCGCGGCCAAGGACCCGACGATGTTGAGCGGCACACCGGCCGACGAGCCAGGCGTGTAGATCGTGAAGTCGACGCCGGTGCGCACGCCGGCGAGCGCCGACGGCTCGATGCCCCAGCCGCCCAGGCCGTCGCGCCACGTCGTCGCCTGCTGCTCGGCGAACGCGTCGAGCTCGAGGCCGGCCTTCTGGGCGTCGCTGTCGTTGACCCACGGCCGGAAGTCGGCGCCGCGCAGCTCGGGGAAGATCAGGCAGAGGTTGGTGAGATCGCCCTTGGGGTCGATCAGCAGTGCGGGGACGCCGGCCCGCAGGCACTCCTCGATGAGCACCACGCCGAGACCGGTCTTGCCCGATCCGGTCATGCCCACGATGACGCCGTGCGTGGTGAGGTCGGCGGTGGGGATGCTCGCGGTCTCCGCGGTGCGCTCCCCGGTGGCGGGGTCGATGCGCCCGCCCAGCAGCAGATCAGCCATGCCGCGAGCCTACGGTCCGCCCCCGCCCCCGGCCCGGCCAATCCAGGGTCCCGAGTAACTGGCGTTGTCATCGGTTTCAGGGCCTCGAAACCGATGACAACGGCAGTTACTCACGGAGGGTCAGGGGCAGGTGCCGGTGCCCCAGGTGTCGCACGCGATGCGGGTCGCCTCGGTGGTGCGCAGCTCGACCGCCCCGTCGTAGTTGTTGAGGATGTCGCGCGGCTTGCTCCAGTGCTGCACGAGCCGGGTCTGGGTGCCCGCGCCGATGTGGAGCACGAAGGTCTCGCGGGGCTGCAGCACCGTGCCGGTGCGGATCTCCCACGTCCAGCTCTTGTACTGGATGACCCGATGGGAGAGGTCGACGGCGGCATCGGAGGTGTTGGTGACCCGCACGGTCTCGAGGTTCCAGTTCGCCGTCTCGTCGCCCGGCGGGTTGTAGTCGGCCTGCAGCGACACCTTGCCCGTCGCCGGGTCGGTGCAGCTGTACAGGCACGGGTACATCGCCCACGCGCGCAGGTCGCCGTCGCGGTCGAACAGGAAGCCGCCCGCGCCGAGCAGGTTCGACATCCCCGGGTTCGGGAACTTCGGCGCCGACAGGCCCCAGTAGAAGTTCGTCGCCGTGGCGCGGCCCTTGCCCATGTGCAGCGTCACGAAGCCGTTCGCCGGCACCTTGGTGGTCGACGGGAATCGGAAGATCTCCGGCGCCGCGGTGCGCAGCCACCAGCCGCCGATCGGGATGGCGACGGTGCCGGCGTTGTAGATGCGGATGTACTCGCCGTTGAGGTTGGCCAGGTCGTCGCCGTCGGCGTCGTAGGAGACCCAGACCTTGAGCTTGGCGGTCTGGTACGGGCCGGTCTTGCACGGGCGGGCGAGGTTGAACAGGCCCAGGTGCTTGGACGCCGCGATCTGCCCGGCCTGGTAGTACGTGGGCTGGTTGATCGGGTCCGTGGGAATCGTGAAGGGCAGCACCCAGCCCTGGTCGAGCAGGGCCTTCTGGATGTCGACACCGGCTGCGTTGTAGACCAGGCGCAGCGGCCGGCCGCCGGCGTACACGTCGGCCTTGCTCGCCTTCATCGTGACCTTCGACCCGGCCGGGGCGAGCTTGTTGAAGGCGTACTTGGCCGAGGCCGCGTGGCACTGGCCGGTCTCCATGGCCTGGATGCCGTTGTTGCGCACCGCCCGCGGGCCGGTGCCGTCGCCCCAGATGTCGATGACGGCGGTGTCGCCGTCGGCGACGAAGTCGACCTTGCCCGTCCAGGTGAGCAGGGTCCCGGCGTCGGCTGCCGGTGCGGCCGCCCCCTGCAGGGGCAGGACGACGACGGCAGCGGCCGCCGAGGCCATCAGGGCGCGCAGCAGCACGGGTCGACGCTTCACAGGACTCCCATCGACGTCCGGCCCCGGGGTCTTGACCCTTCCGGCCGCGGGCGGTCACCCGTTCGGGCGGTAGGCTCTCGGATCGTGCCGACCACGACCTTCAGCGTGATCGTGCCGGTCTACAACGTGCGGGTCTTCCTTGCGGAGTGCCTCGACAGCGTCCTGTCGCAGGCCGGCGACGACGTCGAGGTGATCGCCGTCGACGACCGCTCCACCGACGGCTCGGCCGACATCCTGCGCTCCTACGAGCATCCGGCGCTGCGCACCGTCCTCCTGCCGGAGAACGTCGGGCTCGGGCGCGCCCGCAACGCGGGCATCGAGGCCGCGCGGGGCGAGTACCTGCTCTTCCTCGACTCCGACGACGTCCTGGCCGACGGCGCGATCGACGCGATCCGCGCCCGCATCGAGGCCACGGGCCGGCCCGAGGTCCTGCACTACGACTACGCGCGGCTCTACTGGGACCGCGGCGCCGTCCGCAACGTGAAGGCCGACCTGCTGCGACGCGGCGAGGCGCTCGGCGTGTTCACCATCGACGCCTTCCCGGGGCTGCTGCAGAACTTCAACTCCGCCTGGAACAAGGCCTACCGCCGCGACCTCGTCGACCGCCTCGGCCTCCGCTTCCTCCCCGGCTACTACGAGGACATCTCGTGGACGATGCGGGTGATGCTCGAGGCGCGCAGCATCGCGTGCCTCGACCGCGTGTGCTTGCTCTACCGGCAGCGCGTCTCCGGCAGCATCCTGCGCTCGCGCACGGACAAGCACTTCGACGCGTTCGACCAGTGGACCCGGGTCTACGAGGAGAACGACGTCGCGGCGCACACGCCCGCGGTGCAGGCCGCGCTCTACGACTACATGCTCGGCCAGCTGCGCACGGTCTTCGACGCCGGCGGCCGGCTGCCGGCCTCGTCGCGCCGCCGCTGGTACCGGCAGATGGGGGCGGTCGCCCGCGAGCGCAAGCCCGATGTCGTGCCACCGGCCCACCGGGGCAAGCGGCTTCGGCGCGCGGCCGCCGAGCGCGACCTGTGGGCCGTCGACCGCGCGCTGGACGCCGTGCGCGCCGTGCCGCGGCGGGCCGAGCTGGGTGCCGGCCGGGTGCGCACCGCTGCCCGCGCTGTCGCCGTTCCCGAGGCGCGCGAGGAGGTGGCGCGCCGCGTCCGGTTCCGGTCGGCGCGCAAGAACGCCGTCGACCAGTCGCTCGTGGTCTTCAGCGCCTACTGGCACCGCAGCGTCAGCTGCAACCCCTACGCGATCTACGAGGAGCTGGCGCGGAGGCGCCCCGACCTCCGCCTCGTCTGGGGCCTCGACCCGCGGCTCGGCGGCACCGCGCCCGACGGCGTCGACGTCCTCGACCCGCGGTCGGACGAGTACTGGCTGGCCGTGGCCACCGCGGGCACGCTGGTCAACAACGTCAACTTCGAGATGACCTTCCAGAAGCGGCCCGGCCAGCGCTTCCTGCAGACCCAGCACGGCACCCCGCTGAAGTCGATGGGCCTCGACCTCCACCAGTACCCCCAGGCAGCGGCGGGCTTCACCGACTTCGCCGGCCTGCTGCGGCGCATCTCGCAGTGGGACTACCTGCTGTCGAGCAACCGGTTCAGCACCCTCGTCTGGGAGCGCTGCATGCCGGGGCACTACGAGACCCTCGAGCTCGGCTACCCGCGCAACGACGTCCTCGTGCGCGGCGACGACGCGCGGGCGCTCCGCGTCCGGGAGCAGTACGGCGTCGCGGACGGGCAGCGCGTCGTGCTCTACGCCCCGACGATGCGCGACGGCGACGACGCGTTCCGGTCGCCGTGGGACCTCGACCGCGCGGCGTCGTCGTTGGCCGACGACGACGTCCTGCTCGTGCGCGGGCACTACCTCACGACCCAGGACGGCCCCGCCGCCCGGGGCCGCCGGGTGATCGACGTCCGGCAGCACCCCAGCGTGGAGGACCTCTACCTCGCGGCCGACGTGCTCGTGACGGACTACTCCTCCACCATGTTCGACTTCGCCAACACCGGCAAGCCGATCGTGATCTACGCCCCGGACTACGACGAGTACCGGCGCACGCGCGGCATGTACTTCGAGCTGCGCGACGAGAACGCCGGCGTCTTCACCGAGGACGAGGGGGCGCTGCACGACGCGCTCGCCGACCGCGCCGCCCTCGTGGCCGCAGCCGAGGGCGCCGCCTACCGCGCGTTCCGCGATCGGTTCTGCGAGTTCGACGACGGGCACGCCGCCGAGCGCGTGGTCGACCTGCTGTTCCCGTCGTCCTGACCGGCTCGGGTTCGGCGCGCAGCGCCCACCTAGGGCAGGATCGATCTATGGCGGCGACGGCGACAGGTGCGAGGCGGTGGCTCAACCCACCGGTGATCGGGCCCGTCATCGGCGTCGTCGTCCTCGCGCTGACGTGGGGGCGGGACCTGCCCGGCATCGCGGCGGCGGGCGCCGCGCTCGTGCTGGCCGGCGCCGTCCTGGCCGCCGTGCACCACGCCGAGGTCATCGCGCACAAGGTCGGCGAGCCCTTCGGCTCCCTGACCCTCGCCGTGGCGGTCACGATCATCGAGGTCGGGCTCATCGTCACGCTCATGACCTCGGGCGGCGAGGGCACGGCGAGCCTCGCGCGCGACACCGTGTTCGCCGCCGTGATGATCACCTGCAACGGCATTCTCGGGCTCTCGCTGTTCGCAGCGGCCGGGAGGGGCGGCACGGCCAACTTCAACGCCGAGGGCAGCGGCGCGGCGCTCGCCACCGTCGCCACGCTCACCACCCTCACCCTGGTGCTCCCGGCCTTCACCACGAGCGTGCCGGGGCCCGAGTTCAACTCCGTGCAGCTCACCTTCGCCGCCATCGCGTCGGCGGTCCTCTACGGCGCGTTCGTCCTCACCCAGACCGTCGCCCACCGCGACTTCTTCCTGCCCGTCGACGAGGACGGCGAGGTGGCCGACGTCGACGAGCACGCCGAGCCGCCGACGCGCAGCGCCGCTCTCACGAGCCTCGGCCTGCTGCTCGTGTCGCTCGTCGTCGTCGTGGGCCTGGCGAAGGTCGAGTCGCCGTTCATCGAGGACGCCGTGAAGGGCGCGGGCCTGCCGCAGGCCGTCGTCGGCGTCGTCATCGCCCTGCTGGTGCTGCTGCCCGAGTCGCTGGCTGCCTACCGCGCGGCCCGACGCGACCGCACCCAGGTGTCGATCAACCTCGCGCTCGGGTCGGCCATGGCCAGCATCGGTCTCACGATCCCCGCCATCGCCATCGCGTCGATCTGGCTCGAGGGCCCGCTGCTGCTCGGCCTCGGGCCCACGCAGCTGGTGCTGTTCGCGCTCACTATGGTCGTCGGCGCGCTCACCCTCGTGCCCGGCCGGGCCACGCGGCTGCAGGGCCTGGTGCACCTGGTGATCCTCGCGGCGTTCCTCGTGCTCGCCGCGAGCCCGTGACGCGGCGCGGACGGTCCGGCACCCCCTGTGCCGCAGCCTCTAGTGTCGGCCCATGAGCACCGAGGGCGCGCCCACCCCGCGCAGCCACCACGAGCGCCTCGACGTCGACACGCGGTTCCTGCTCGCCAACGAGCGCACGCTGCTGGCGTGGGTGCGCACCGGGCTCTCGCTCATCGCCGTCGGCCTGGCGATCCTCCAGTTCGGCACCGACCTCACCGTGCGCACGGAGGCGGGTGCGGTGTTCCTGGTGCTCGGCTCGGCCGCCTCGTTCGCCGGGTGGCGGCGCTACGCGGCCGCCGACTCGGCCATCCGCGAGGGGCGCATGCCGGAGCACGGGCGCGCGCCGCAGGCCCTGGCGCTCGGCATCGCGGCGCTGGGCCTCGCGATGCTCGTCGTCCTGCTGATCACGCAGTCGTGACGCAGGCTCCCTACGAGCCCACGCCCTGGCGCATGACCGACAGGAACGTGTCGACCTCCGCGCGCAGCACCTCGGCCATCTGCGCAAGGCCCTGCGCCATGCGAGGGTCGAGCACGTAGGAGCCGTCGGCCGACTTCCCGTCGACGGCGTAGATGACCTCCTCGACCATCGGCGCCATGTCGCGCAGCTCGGTCTCCATCGTGCGGATGGCTCCGAGGCTGGCGGCCGACGTCGAGAGGATGTCCTGCACCTGGCCGGTGATGGTCTCGGTCGATTTCGCCGTCGTCTCCGCGAGCGACTTGACCTCGGACGCGACCACGGTGAACCCTCGGCCTGCCTCGCCCGCCCGCGCCGCCTCGATCTGCGCGTTGAGCGCGAGCAGCTTGGTCTGGGCCGCGATCGACGAGATGAACGCGACGACGTCCTCGATCTCGCGCGTGGCGGCGTCGAGTCGCGCCATCGTGGTGTTGGCGTCGTCGGCTGTCGCGACCGCGCGGGTCGTCGACGTCGACAGGTGCGACGCCGTGGTGCTCAGCTCCGTGGCCGCGGCCGCGACCTGCTCGGCGACGGTGAGCACCGTCTGCTCGAACTGGTCAGCGAGCATGAGCTGGGTCTCCTGCGCCTCGCGCGTGCGCTCGTCGGCAGCCACCATCGCGTCGCGGGCGTAGTTGATCGCCATGGCGCCGCGGCGGAACTGCCCGTTCATGCCGGCCGGCAGCACCTCGCGGTAGTACTGGCGCTGGCTGATGGCTTCCAGCGCCCCCGACACCTCGCGGCTGAACGCGTCGGTGCGGTCGAGCAGGCCGTTGAAGGCCTGGCGCAGCCGCGCGACGTCGGAGTCGTCCTCGGCGCCGGGCACGACGGCGAGGCGCACCTCCGAGTCGCCCTCGACGGCCCGCTCCGCCACCCGCACCATCTCGCGCAGGACGGCCCGGAGCATGTGCAGCTCGGTGCTGCTCGTCGTGTCCTGGCCTCGGCGCAGCGCGTTCATGCGGCCCTCCCGGACGTCAGCCCCCACACGAAGCGGTCGTAGGACTGGCCGAGGTCGCCGATGCGCTCCTCGAGCAGCCGGTAGCCGGCCTCGGCCGCCTGGACCGCGCCGCCCGACATCTCCTCGGTGCGGCACATCTCGCGGTAGAGCGGCTCGACCGCCTGCACCGCATGGCGCGAGGGCGAGCGACGGTTGGAGTGGTATCCGATCACGGCGCCGGCGTCGTCGAAGGTCGGCGTCACGTGGGCGAAGACCCAGTAGTGGCTGCCGTCGGCGGCGAGGTTGACCACGTACGCGAAGAGCTCCTGGCCGGTCTGCAGCCGCTGCCAGAGCAGGCGGAAGACGCCGCCGGGCATGTCGGGGTGGCGGATCAGGTTGTGAGGACGGCCCATGACGTCGGCCTCGTCCATCGCGGACACGCGGCAGAAGACGTCGTTGGCGTAGGTGATACGGCCCTGGAGATCGGTCTTGGTCACGATGATCTCGTCGTGGCCGAAGGCGCGCTCCTGGCCGGTGGGCCGCACGTCGGGCGCGGACACGGGCGCTCCTCTCGATCCGGTTCCCCCCGGACACCAGCCCCCCTCGGCCCGCACCGGTCGGACCTGAGGATTCGGTCACAGGCGTCCGCCGAGCGGGGGACCTTCCTCACCGGCGCCTCAGCGCCAGGGCAGCGTCGCCGCGCCGACTGGCGTGGGAGCGCAGCCAGGTGCCGCAGGACCGCCGTCACTGCGCGGCCCCGGCATCGATTTCAGGACTCGGCCCCCGACCTTGTACCCTCCTCGGCGGTGGCGTGTCCGAGCGGCCGAAGGAGCACGCCTCGAAAGCGTGTGAGGTGCAAGCCTCCGTGGGTTCAAATCCCACCGCCACCGCCGATCGAAACGGCGTTCTCGCAGGTCAGACACTTGCGAGGGCGCCGTTTCAGGCGTTCAGGGGCCTTGTGGTCACGAAACTGGTCACAGGACCTTCCGTCACGAGTCGGCACCAGTGACCAGCGCAGCGACTTTCGCGGCAGCGTCTGCCTGCATCTGGATGTCCACATGTGAGTACGTGTCGAGGGTGATCGACACGTTCGCGTGGCCGAGCCGCTCCTGCACCACCCTGGGGTGCACCCCGGCGCGGAGCGCGAGGGTCGCGTGGGTGTGCCGCAGGTCGTGCAGGCGGATCCGAGGAAGCTCGAGGCGCTGGCCCCACTTCTCGAAGTGGTACGACAGCGACTTCGGGTGCAGTGGATGGCCGTCCTCGCGGCACACCACCAGATCCGACTCCTCGTAAGCCCCTGCGAACGCGAGCCGTTCCTGGTTCTGGTGGGCGCGGTGGGCCCGAAGGGCGACCACCGTCCCGGGGTCGAGCGCGACCCGTCGCCGGCCCTTTCCTGTCTTGGGCGTGCCCCACTCCATGCCGGGCATGCCCTTTCGCTGGACGTCTGTGGTGATGAGGGTCCTGCTGATCTGCAGGACGCCCGCGTCGAGGTCGATGTCCTGCCAGCGGAGCCCGAGCACCTCCCCTCGCCGCATCCCTGTCGTGGCGAGTAGCCACCACGCCCCAGCAAGGCGATCCTCGGCAATGCCGTCGAGGAACGCCTTGAGCTCGGCGGCCGACCAGGTGCGCATCTGCGAGGCCGGCACCGGCCGGGGCGGATCTGCGAAGTCGGCCGGGTTGCGCACGATGAGCTGCCAGCGCACAGCGTCACGGAAGGCGCGGTGGATGATCGCGGCGATGTACGCCACCGACCGGCCCGACAGCGCCCGATGGCCGGCGTCGCCCCTGAGCAGCAGCGAGTAGAGCGCGTTGAGGTCGGCGGGCTCGACGTCCTGCAGCCTGCGCCGGCCGATCGCGCGGCCCGCCATGTGGAGGCGGACGTTTCGCCGGTACGACTCGAAGGTGGCTGGTTTGATCGTGTGCTCGATTGCGGGAAGCCACGTGCCGACAAGGAAGTCGCCCACGGTTGTCGTCTGCGGTGAGACATACGTGTTGTCGGCCAGCGAGCTGAGCACGCGCGTGAGTTCCGCCTGGGCGATGCGCCTGGTCGCGAAACCGCTACGCCGCGT
>JAIUOK010000050.1 GCA_020161245.1 Actinomycetota bacterium
AGCTGCTGGCGCCGTGATGCTGATGCTCGGCAGGTTGTTGACGTTGACCGTGCGGGCCGTACTGACGACCTGAGTGCCCAGGACCGTCGTCATCCGCACCGAGACGGCGTAACTGCCGTTGTCAGGGGCCCAGCTGAACGTGCCCGTGCAGGTGTGGGTCGTTCCACCCGGGCAGGTGAATGCCGTGCCCGTCGCGTTGCCGTCGATGAGCAGGCGGACCGTGTCAGGGACGTCGCCGATGTTCGCGTTCGTGGCCACACTGAAGCCGACCGTCACAGTGCCCGTGACGTTGGCGCCGTTGGCGGGCTGCGTGACCGACGCGGTAGGCGCAGCGGTCGTGACGGTGACGAGATCGCCGGGCCACGTTGTGGCGTCGTCGAGCACGAGGCGTACGCGCACGTTGTAGCTCGCGCCCGAGACCTCGGGGGTGTCCCACGTCAGCGAGCTCGTCGTGCACGGGTTGGCGGAGCAGTTCGCCGAATCGACGACGACGCCGTCGACGACCAGCTGCAGGGTCTGCGGCTGGCGGACGTCGCCGCTCACCGTGGACCCAGTCGCGCTGATGGTCTTGACCGCACCGCCTACCTGGCCGTTCGACAGCCCGCTCCAGGTGATGGAGGGGTCGGGCGGCACCACGTTGACCGTGACCGCGCTGGAGGTGTCGAGCGCCGTGCCCGTGTCGAGGGTGCCGTAGAGGACGGCGGTGAACACGGTGGACCGTGCCGCCCCCGTCGCGTTCCACGGCACGCTGCCGGTGCAGGCCTGGTCGGTGCCACCGCACGTGACCGTGTCGAAGGGGTTGCCGTTGGCGAGCACCTCGATGCGGTCGGCCGGGTCGCCGGGGTCGCCCGTGTCGCCCGACACCGCGATGCTCGACGAGGCGTTCCAGATGTTGGCGTTGTTGCTCGGGCTCGTGATTGAGACCGCGGCGGCTGCATGGGCGGGCAGGGCGGGGACGAGGGTGACGACGAGGGCTGCGGCGGCGACCGCGAGGATGCGCCGTCCTGCTCGCACGGAGCGGCGTGCCGATCCTGTGGACCCTGCCAGCCCGGACAACCCTGCGAACCCAGTCACGGTCGAACTCCCCACACGCACTGCCTCATGCCCCACGGACCGACCCCCGGTCCGGCTCGGCGGGCTCACCCTATGCCGCTGCGGCGACAGCGGGAGCCCCGGTCCGAGATCCGGAATCCCTTGCGGCGCAAGCACCGACACGCCCCCGGTCGGGTGCTGACTCTCCGCCCCGACGTCGTCACGCAGAGTGCGTCAGGTCACGCGATCCGGTGACGCTGCGTTGGGTCGGCCGGGGGCCCGGACGCCGTCGGCGCGGAGTGGCCGCCCTCGGCACGGCTCCGCGCACAGCGCGCTGCTCGGTCCTGCCGGCGACGGGGGTGCGACCGGCAGGCCTCGGTCAGGCGCCTCGGACGGCGTCCGGGTGTCCTTCGGCGCCGCGCGGGCCGGGAAGGGCGGCGGCGGGGTGACCGGCCGGATCGGCCAGGGGGCCGGGCTCCAGGCCGTCGACGGCGGCGGTGCCGGCCGCCGACGCGCCGGCCATCCCGGCCAGAGCCGCCGTGGCCGCCGACGACGCCGTGCCCGCGGGGCGAGCGGGTCTGCGCGGCAGCGGCGTCTGCTTGATGTCGGGGTCGGCCCGGCGCCGGCTGGTGCTCGGGGCGAGGACGTCGATGTCCCAGTCGAGCCGCTCGAGGCTGCCGAGGTCCGCCACGGTGGTCTCGGGCAGCAGGCTCACGACGAGCTTGCCCGGCGGGTCGGTCTCGGCCACGAGGGTGTCGAGCAGCTCGGCGTCGTAGTGGCGCCAGGTGGAGACGTCGACGTGCCCGACGTGCCACGGCAGGCCCGCGGCCATCTGCGACAGCGCCTGGGGCACGGCGTCGCGCGGGGTGCTGGTGAGGGCGAGCAGCAGCACGAGGCCGTCGGCCAGCGAGCGCTCGGGGGTGCGCGGCGTCCAGGCGACCCGGCCCTGCGGCACCTGCTCGGTGCACCAGTAGGAGCCGGCCGGGTCCTCGTAGAACCACAGCGAGAAGTACGGGGTGACACCGCCGAGCCGGCGGTGAGGCGCTCCGAGGAGCAGCGAAGCCGTACCCGTACCCATGAAGGACCCCCGTCCGATGCCGCCCGATCCCCCACCGGGCGTGCAGCCGCGACAGTAACGATCACCAGCCCTCGAAGCACCCCATGTCCACCCACCACGGGACACGCCGGCGGCGCGAGTAACTGGCGTTGTCATCGGTTCCGAGGGCCTGAAACCGATGACAACGCCAGTTACTCGGGGAAGGTGGCGGGTTCGCGCCATGACGGATCCGCGACAGCCCGGCCGGCGTCGCAGTGCTCGTGCCCGCGTCGACCCCTGCCGATCCTGCCCGCCCGCGCACCGGCGCCGACACGCCCCGGGCCGGCGCGGCGCCCGACGCCGCGGATGGCAGCATCGCCGCCGTGCCGACGCCGACCTCTGCCGCAGCCGGACGACGACGCGGCCTGTGGGCCGCCGTGGCGGCGGTGGTGCTGCTGGCGCTCGGCTGGGTGGTGGCCGACCAGCTGACGGCGGCGCTGCGCATCTCGTCGCAGCCCTCGACCGCGCCGGCCGAGACGCTCGTCGCGGCCCCGGCGTCCCCCGCCGCGACCTACGACGCCGTGGGCACGGTGTCGATCCCCGCCGACGACCCGCTGCTGAAGCTCGCGGCGCGCACCTACGCCGACGCTCTGCTCGGCCGTACCGGCAGCCGGCCGACGATCGTGGAGGGCCCGATCGCCGGCGCCGTCGGCGCGGCCACGGTCGTGACGCTCGCCGAGAACCCGCCGGCCGACGACGCCAGCACGCAGGCGCAGGCCTACCGGCTCACCACCCAGGGCCCCCTGCTCACGATCGCCGCGGCCGACCGCCGGGGCGCCGCGGCCGGGCTGTTCGCCCTGGCCGACACCATCGAGTCGGGCCGGCCGCTGCCGGCCGACGGCCTCGTCGAGCCCGCGATGGGCCTGCGGATGCTCGACTCGGGCGCCGTCGGGGTGACGCCGGACCCGGCGGCCTGGCAGAGCGGCACCGACTACTCGCACAACAGCCTGGCCTTCCGCGACGCGATCCTCGCCGACGCCCCCTACGTCGACCAGGCGGCGCTCGCCGAGGACGCCGCCGAGTTCCGCGCGTTCGTCGATCACGGCCTCCAGCAGGGCTACAACGCGATCGCCATCAACGGGTTCCTCGAGTACCTCACCTTCGACGGCGTCGGCAGCGGCACCGACGTCTACGCCGACGACGACCCCCACCGGCTGCGCGCCCTCGCCATGCGCGAGAGCTTCGGCCCGATGCTCGAGTACGCGCACGACATGGGCATGCGCCTGGTGCTCAAGACCGACATGCTCGCCCTCACCACCCCGCTCGAGCAGTACTTCGAGCGCGAGCTCGGCGGCGTCGACGTCGACGACCCGCGGCTCTGGGACGTCTACAAGGCGGGCCTGCACGAGCTGTTCCAGGAGATGCCCTACGTCGACGGCGTCATGGTGCGCATCGGCGAGGCCGGCACGGTCTACGACATCCCGGGCTGGGACTACTACTCACGCCTCGCCGTCACGACCGTGCCGTCGGTGCGCAGCATGCTGACCGCGTTCACCGACGTCGCCGAGCAGGACGGCAAGGAGGTCGTGTTCCGGTCGTGGTCGGTGGGCGTGGGCGACGTCGGCGACATGCACACCAGCCAGAAGTCGTACGCCGCCGTCCTCGACGGCATCGACAGCCCGGCGCTGATCGTGTCGACCAAGTACTCGCTCGGCGACTTCTACAGCCACCTGCCGCTCAACGACACCCTCGAGACCGGCACGCACCGGCGCATCGTCGAGCTGCAGGGCCGCCGCGAGTTCGAGGCCTACGGCTCGCTGCCCAACGACCTCACGGTGCTGCACCAGGAGGCGCTGCAGAGGTTCCTGGCCGCCAACCCCGAGGTCGAGGGGATCTGGCTCTGGACGCAGGACGGCGGCCCCTGGCGCGCCGGCCCGATGTCGCTGTACCTGAAGACCGGGTTCTGGCAGCTCTACGACCTGTCGGCCTACGCCGCCGGGCGGCTCGCCTGGGATCCCGACGCCGACGCCGCGCAGATCACGGCCGACTGGGCGCGCCGCACCTTCTCCGACGACCCGGCGACGGTCGCGGCGATCTCGCGGGCCATGGCCCTCTCGCGCGAGGCCATCTCGAAGGGGCTCTACATCGGCCCGTACGCCGATCTCAAGGTCAAGGCGCTCGGCCTCGAGCCTCCGCCGATGATGTGGATCTTCGAGTGGGACATCGTCACCGGCGACAGCGCCGTGCTCGGGACCATCTACGACACGAGCCGCGACCAGCTCGACCGCGCGATCGCCGAAGGGCCGCAGGCCGTGGCGGTCGCGCAGCAGATGCGCGACGCCGTCGCCTCGACCGACCCCGCGACCTGGCGCAGCCAGGACCTGCGCGAGCGGTTCGTCGCGACGCTCGACTACGAGGTCGACCTGTTCTCCACGCTCGCCGCGTACCGGACGATGGTGCTGCGCCACGAGCAGTGGCTCGACACCGGCTCCGCCGACGCCAAGGCCCAGTGGGAGCAGGCGCGCGCTCAGTACGTCGCGGCGCGCGACCAGCACGTTGCGGCGTACGCGGGCGACATCGACCTGCCGGCGTACGAGTTCGCGGCGGCCGATATCGGCCTCGAGCGCGCCGACCGCGACGGCGCGATGGCGTGGCTCTCGCGGGCGCTGCTGACGCTGCTGGTGATCCTGCTGCTGCTGGGCTCGCGGCCGGGGCAGCGGCTCCTGCGGGTGCAGCCCGACGGCGGCGATGCGGAGTCCGGTGGGCCGCGGCGCCCCGTGCCTGGCGCGCTCGCCCTGCGTGCCCTGTGGGTCGGGCTCACGCGCCCATGGAAGGTGCCGACGTCAGAGGGCGCGGGCCGTCTCGACCGGGTGCTCGTCTGGCTGATCCCCGTGCTCGCGATCGTGCTCTCTCGCTCGGCCTACACGTGGTACGCGGCGCCCGCGCACCTCGTCCTCGTGCTCGGCGCGTGGGCGCTGTTCCTGCTGGTGCTGCGCCTGTCGGTGCGCGGCCGCGACGGGTGGATGCTGTGGGCGGGCGTCGGCGGCGCCGCGGTGCTGCGCACGCTGATCCTGCTGGTGGCGCTGGCCCCGCGCGGGCCCGGCGGCTACTGGTTCTCGTTCTGGACGCGGCCCGACAGCCGGTCGCTCTACGTCGTCGTCGCGTTCGCGGCGTTCGCCTGGGTGCTCGTCGCCGCCTGGCTGGTCCTCCGCGCGCAGTACGGCATGACCCGCCGGGGCGCGTGGGGCCGGCTGCTCCTCGCCGTCGCCGCGCCGCTCGTGGTGCTGGGCGGGCTCGTCGCCGCGATCGGCCTGGAGTCGGCGCTGACCGCGTGGAACGACCAGATGGCGCTGCTGCCCTGGGGGCTCTCGCGCATCCTCGGCATCACGACCTACCTCGGCATCCCTACCGAGCTGCCGCTCTACGCCGTCGCCCTCGGCGCCGTCCTCGGCGTCATCGGCGCGCTGCTCTACGCGACGTCCCGGCGCCGCGACGCCGTCGCCGCATAGCGCCTGGTGCGCCCGCCCGGCACCGGCGCCCCTCGGGCGGAGCTCCGCGGGGACTCCCGGGGCCGGGCGGACGACGTCTCAGGCCTGCACCGGGACCGGGAACACCTGGTCGGCCGGGTGCCCGGCGCGCTCGTGGATGCGCCGGACGGCATCGGCGCTCGGAGCCTCCGCCAGGCACCACACCATGCCCGACTCGGGGTCGGCCCACGCGTGCTGGAAGTCCACGCCCTCCTCGCCCTGGATGGCGAGGTCGGCGTCGTGGGCCTCCCGCAGCGCGTCGCCCGTGATCCCGTGCATCCCGGTGTGGACGTCCATGAACATCGGCATCGCGGCCTCCGTGCTAGGCCCCCCTGGTGAGGAGGCGACGGTCCTCCCGCGCGCGCCGGCGGTCAACCGCCCGACCTGGCCAGCCCGTCCGGGCGGTGCTCAGCCGGTGGTGAAGGGCACCGGGGCGGTGAAGACCTCGCCCGCCTCGGGATGGGTCACCACGAGGCCGTCGGGCGCGACAGCTGCGGCGACATTGGACCGGTTGACCGGACGCGTGTCGTCGAGGGTCCCGGAGGCCACGACGTCGCCCGTCGCGGGGTCGAGCACCAGCACTCCCGGGCCCTTCTGGCCCACGATGTAGACGCCGCTGCGGTCGACCACCACGGCGTCGGCGTACTGCAGCCGGTAGCCGCCGGTCTGCTCGAGCGTCGTCGGGTCGAGGACGACGACGGAGTCGTCGAGCGTGCACGCGACGTAGAGGTACGGGCCGGACTCCCCGATGCCCTGCGGGCCTTGGCAGACGCCGTCGCGGGTGACGTCGATGCGACGAGTGCGCAGGTCGATGCCCGTCACGGCGCCGTCGTCGTACGACGTGACCCAGAGGTCGGTCGAGCCGACCGCAGCCAGCCGTGGCCCGGCCGGCACGGTGACCTGGCCCAGCTTCTTGCCGTTGCGCGCGTCGAGCAGCACCACGCGCGAGCCTGCCTGGTCGACGACCCAGAGCTGGCTGCCGACCGAGGCCAGCCCCTCGGGCTCGGCATCCTCGCCGAGGCTCACGCGCAGGCGCACCTGGCCGTCGTCGTCGAGGTTGACGACCTCGCCGGTGTCGAACAGCGACACCCAGAGCCCACCGGCGGAGTCGGTGATGCGCAGCGGCACTCCCCCGAGCGGCACGCGCATCCCGGACGGCGTCAGCACGGCCTTCTCGTCGAGCAGGGTCACCCAGGTGCGGCCGTCTCGGACGGCGACTCCGAGCGGTCCGCCACGTACCTGCGTCGACGTCGCGCCGGACGCGGTGGGGCCGTTGGTGGTGGGCAGCGTCGTCGTCGGCGGGTCGGCCGACGACTGCGAGCATCCAGCGACCACGAGCACGGCGGCCACGAGCGCCAGCGCGCGCACCGCTCCCCGTCGTCGGCTCACGCGACGACGCTAGGAGCCGCACGCCACCGCGCGCATCGTCGGAGACCCAGCCGTTACGGCACCGACGCCGCACCGACACCAGCCCCGATCTGGAGGGGTGGCGTCGCTCTACCGACGCCTCGCCCCTCCCAAGCGAGCCCATGAGCGCGCGGTCGAGCTCGTGGCGGGCGTAGGTTCGAGGTGGCGAGAGGAGCCGATCATGATCCTGGTGCTGACCGACATGCCCGAGGGCACGGTGGGGTTCGAGGCGGTCGGCGAGGTGACGTCCGACGACTACCGCGACGTCCTGGCGCCGGCCCTGCAGCGCGAGCTCGACGGCGGACAGGTGCGCCTGCTGTGCCTGCTCGACGACCGGTTCGAGGGCTACTCGCCGGGCGCCTGGGTGCAGGACGCGAAGATGTGGCTCGGCCATCTCGGGACGTGGGAGAAGGTCGCGCTCGTGACCGACCACGAGGGCATCGCCCGGGCCCTCGACGCGTTCGCCTGGATGATGCCGGGCGAGGCGCGCAGCTTCCCCGTCGACCAGCTCGACGCCGCCAAGACCTGGGTCGCCGCCACCGACTGAGGCTCAGCCCCGATCTGGAGGGGTTTGACGTCGGTAGAGCGACGCGACACCCCTCCAGATCGAGCCCGACCCGCTCGGCCGTTGACGCTGTCGGTGGCAGCGGGTACCCCTGAGGCTTCAGCGGGTCTCGCGGCAGGGGTGGCCGATGGGCGACGGCAGGACGGCGGCAGGCGCCGGGATCGGCGTCGTCGAGCTGCGCGTGCACGGCGTCAGCGGCACCAAGCCCGAGGCGATGCTCGACGACCCGTTCCCCCGGCAGGTGTCCGGCGACGAGTCCGCCCGCATCTTCCGGCGCAGCGACCGGCTGGTCAGCCGTCTCGACGGACGCAGCCGCACGGTCGAGGGCCTGCACTGGGGCCGGTTCACCAGCGGCTCGGCGTCGAAGGTGCTGTGGCTGCTGCTCGCACCGATGGCGATCCTCAACCTCGCCCGCTACGCCATGCTGCTGCCCCACACCGCCGACCGGGTGCGCCCGGCCGATCGGCTCGCCACCGGGTGCCTGCGGCTGCTCGGGCTCGGCCTCACCCTGCTGCTCGTGGCCACCGCCGCCTACCTCGGCTGGGGCCTCGGGCTGTCGTTCCCCTGGTACGCCGGCGTCAGCGGCGGCTACCGCGTGCTCCTCGGAGCGGTCGCGCCGGCCGCCGTCCTCGCCATGCTCTGGTGGTTCGGACGGCAGACCTTCGTCTACGACCCCGCCGGCGGACGAGTCGAGTGGCGGACGCCGTACGGCTCGTTCGACGATGTCGGGTTCTGGTCGGGCTCCCCCGCCACCGACGCGCTGCGCGCGGGCCACGTGCTCGCGGCGCTCGGCGCGGTCGCGCTGCTGGCGACGACGCTGGCGCCGGCGTCGGCCGACTGGTCGTCGAGCCTCGCCGGCTGGTCGCTGCAGTGGGCCGTCGCGATCGGGATGCTGTCGGCGATCGCCGGAGTGGTCGTCGTCCTCACACCGCTGACGTTCGCTGCGACCCTCACCCCGGCGGTGCGGCGGTGGCTCGGCCTGCTGGCGCTGTCGGGCACCGCTGCCGGCTTCTTCTACGCGGCGTGGGCGTCGTCGACGTCGGCACCCGAGCCGCAGCGGGTCGAGCAGTCGCTCACCTGGATCGCGGTCGGGCTGTCGCTGCTCCTCCTCCCGCAGGCCGTGCTCTGCCTCCTCCAGACGCGAGGTGCTGCCGGCCGGCTGCTGCGCGAGGGCCATCGCGACGATCCCGCCTACCCACGCGTGCCCGGGGCCTTCCGCCCCTTCTGGCGCGGCTACGGCTCGTTCTTCCTCGCGGTGATCGCGGTGTCGTTCGCCCTGGGCCTCACCGGCGTCCTGGTGCTGTGGTGGTCGACGGCGCTCGGCGCCTCCGGCCAGCCGGAGATCCTGCGGCTGTCGGCCGCGGTGTGGGGCGTCGGCGTCCTGATGGTGGTGGCGTTCGGCGTGCCGCTGCTGGCTCGCGCTCTCGAGCGGCCGGTCGCGTTGTGGACATGGCTCGCCGGGATCGCCCTGGCAGCAACGCTTCTCGCTGCCGACGAGCTCGGAGTCTTCGAGCCGCGCGACCTGCTCTACGGCGCTGCAGTGGTGCTCCTCGGCGTCGCCTTGAAGGCGCTCGTCGACCCCGACCGGGGCTTCGAGCCGCAGCTGCGCGACGACTACCCCTCGCTCGACGGCGAGACCGGCGCTCCGGCGTCCGACCGCTCGCGCGGGCGGGCCGCGGTGCTGCGGCGCTGGTCGATCGCGCAATCGCGCACCGTCTACCACCGTGCGCTCGGCTGGCTCACCGGTCTCGCCGTCCTGCTCCTGCTGCTCATCTCGGCGGTGAGCCTGGAACCCGGGCTCGTCGACGACGGCTGGGCCTCGTCGGCGATGGACGCCCTGGTGCCCCTCGGGAACGCGGCACTGTCGGCGATCACCGCGGGGCTCGTGCTCGTCGGCGTCTCGGCGTTCCGCGATCCGGAGAAGCGCCGCGCCGTCGGCATCGTGTGGGACCTGCTGTCGTTCTGGCCGCGCGACGCGCATCCGCTCTGCCCGCCGCCGTACGGCGGGCGCGCGGTTCTCGCCACGGCGACGCGCGCCACGCAGCTCGCCGCCGACGACCTCCCGGGCATGGGCGCCTCCGCGGTCGTGCTGTCCGGCCACAGCCAGGGCTCGCTCATCTGCGCGGCGTCCGTGGCCGTGCTGGACTTCCTGGCCGCTCCCACCGAGGCGGACGTCCCACGACCCACCGGGCCGTGGCTGACCCAGGTGCGCTGCCAGCACGCGATGTCGCGGCTGGGGCTGGTCACGTACGGGTCGCAGCTGCAGTTCCTCTACGCGCGCCTGTTCCCCACGTACTTCGGCTACGGACGGGTGTCGTGGATCCGGCGCCGGGCCCTGGGCGACGGGCGCTGGCGCAGCCTCTATCGCTGGACCGACCCGCTCGGCGCGCCGGTGCTCTCGTGGCCGGTGGAGCGGCGCGAGCGGCCGGGCCCGCGCACGTCGTCGTGGACCGGTCTGCACTGGCCCGACTGCGACTCCGCGGCGCCGATGGACCACGCCGCCGTCCCGAGGTGGCGCGACGACCCGTCGACCGTCGGCGCTGCGCCGGCCGACCGCGTCACCTACCGCTGGTACGAGATCGGCGACGACGTCCGGCTCGTCGACCCAGGAGTCATCGTCGAGTCGCCCTACGCGCCGCGCCTGGGACCGCTCGGCCACAGCGACTACCCGCGCGACCCCGTCTTCGACCACGTCGTCGACCGCATCGCCGCCACCCTCGCCGAATCCCGGCCCGCTCCGGATGCGTGAGCGACGCCGATAGCCGTCGCTCACCCCTCCAGAGCGACGGGTCGGGGCGTCCGGCGCTGGTCCGTGGCTGTCGGACGTGCGCGGTTGACTGGCTGCTCCTGACCTCGGGCGGAGCGGAGGCTTCCCATGTCGCGTGTCGTGCACTTCGAGATCCAGGCCGACGACGTCGAGCGCGCGACGGCGTTCTACGCCGACGTGTTCGGCTGGGAGTTCCAGGACTGGAGCAGCGCCGTCGGCGGCGCCACCTACTGGGGCATCATCACGGGCCCGGACGACCAGCCGGGGATCAACGGCGGCCTGATGCCGCGCCCGGCCCCGGTGCCCGCCGGCCACGCCGGCACCAACGCCTTCGTCTGCACGATGCAGGTCGACGACTACGACGCCACCGAGGCCAGGATCCTCGCCGCCGGCGGCGTCGTCGCTCTGCCCAAGATGGCGA
This sequence comes from Actinomycetota bacterium, assembly GCA_020161245.1. GTDB lineage: Bacteria > Actinomycetota > Actinomycetes > S36-B12 > CAIYMF01 > Longivirga. Next base: position 10,756 of record JAIUOK010000050.1, read on the forward strand.
TGGTCGGGATGGCCTGGCAGGGCTATTACCTCGACTCCGAGGGCAACACCATCGGCATCCACCAGCCCGACCCCGACGCCGCCTGAGCACGTCCTTGGCTGACTGCCCGCTTTGGATGGGTGAGCGACGCCTATAGCCGTCGCTCACCCATCCAGAGCGGTCAGGCGGGGACGGGCGCGTGGGCCCGGGTGAGGGCGAGGATCGCATCGATGTCGAGATGCTTGCCCCGCTGGTAGCCCTGCTCGTACGTCGCATCGCCCGCCGCGGCGCGCACGCCGTCGGCGATCGCCTGCATCACCGGGCGCAGGCCAGGCCAGGGCACGATGCCGACTCGCTCGCGCAGCCCACGAGCGGCACCGACGAGCACCGGTCCGTCGACTGCCGCCGTCCCACGCGCGAGCAGCACCGCCGCGAGCCCGTCGCAGGCGAAGGACAGGGTCTCGGGGTTGCGGCACTCGTGAGCGTTCCGCGCCGCGTCGGCGAAGTCCTGCGCGGCGCCGTCCAGGGAGCCGCGGCCCAGCCGCGCGAAGCCGCGCGCCATCAGCGACGACGCCCGCAGCATCGCCGTGTCGATCGACTCGGCCTGGGCGAAGGCCCGGTCGAGGCGCACCTCCGCGTCCTCGAACCGGCCGAGCTGCGCCTGGAGCATGCCCGACGTCGATGAGCACACGGAGGCGATGAACACGTTGCCGACGCCGAGCATCCGCGCCTCGCAGCTGTCGAAGATCCGGACTGCTGCCTCGAGGTCGCCCGTGAGCGGTGCCAGTGCCGCCTCCAGGAACTCGCAGAGGCCGATGCCCTCCTCGTCGTCGAGACGCTCGAACAGGTCGCGAGCCTCGGCCGTGCGGCCCACGGCCTCCTCGTTGTCCCCCATCTCGACGGCCGCGCCGGCCATGCACCAGACGATGCGTGCATGCTGGAGCGGGCTGAGCCGGTCCGGGAAGTCGAGCGCCCGCCCGAGCCACAGCCGTGCCTCCCCCATGTGGTGGCGCGCCCACAGCCAGAGCATCACCCCGAACCCGATGTCGGCCAGAGGAGCGGGATCGCCGGCCGCGTGGGCCCGGGTCCCGGCAGCACGGATGTTGCCGGCCTCCAGCTCGAGCCGCTCCAGCCACTCGTTGTGCTCCGGCGTCGGGAGCCCCTCGTGCGCCCGGAGAGCGAGTGCGCGCATCCAGGCGATGTGGCGCCCGTCGACCTCGGCGGACCGGCCGCTCTGCACGAGCAGCTCGCGGGCGTACTCCCTGACGACCTCCAGCATCGTGAAGCGGGGTGCATCCACGACGGAGATGTCGACCGACACGAGGCTGTGGTCGGCGAGGGCTGCTATCGCCTCGAGCACGTCTCCCTCGATGCGGGCGACCTCCTCCACGGCGGCGAGCGACATGCCGTTCACGAACGTCGACAGCTGCGCGAACAGGTCGCGGTCCTGATCCCCGAGCAGTCCCAGGCTCCAGTCGAGCGTGGAGCGCAGGGTCTGCTGGCGCGACGGCAGGTCGGCGATCCTCCCCGCCGGCAGATCCAGGCTCCCCTTCAGCCGTTCGAGGAGCTGCGTCGGCGGCAGTAGGCGGACCCGCGCCGCCGCCAGCTCGATGGCCAGCGGCAGGCCCTCCAGCCGCCGGCACAGCTCGATCACCGCAGCCAGCTCCTCGGGCATCGCGGCTAGGTCGAGGGATGGCCGAGCGGCGCGGGCGCGGTCGAGAAACAGCTCCACAGCGGCCGATCGGGCAGCCAGATCGTCGGCCGAGCGGCGGTCGCGCTCGCCGGAGCCGAACTGCGTGTCGATGGCGGGCCCGACCGACAGCGGCTGCAACGGGTAGTCGTGCTCGGCGACCAGCCGCAGCCGCGTCCTCGACGTGACGAGCAGGGTCAGGCTCGGGCAGGTGTTGATGAGCGCAGCAAGGTCGTCGGCGGCGTCGCTGACGTGCTCGGCATTGTCGAGCAGCAGGAGGAGCTCGCCCCGCTGCGAGACCGCCTCCGCCACGACGTCGATCGAAGGTGCGCGGGTGTCGAGGCGGATCCCGAGGCGGCTCGCGACCGACGTCACGACCAGGCCCGGCTCCGGCACCTCGACGAGCGGCACCAGCACGACCCCGCCCGGGAAGTCGGCCTGCACCGACCGGGCCACCTCCAGCGCCAGTCTCGACTTGCCGATGCCGCCCATCCCCGTGAGGGTCACGAGCCTGACGTCGTGCCGACGCACGAGGCGCGTCAGCGAGTCGAGCTCCTCCGCCCTGCCGATCAGCGACGTCGCGGGCACCGGCAGCGGCAGCGCCCCCGACGTGTCGCCGGGTGTCTGGGTGGTGCGCGACGGCGCCGACTCAGGCACGCGCGGCGCGGGCACACCGCGAGCGAACGACTCAGCCAGCAGCGCCGCGAGGTCCGCGGCCACCATGCTGCCCAGCTCCTCGGTCGACGAGTACACGCGCAGGCGCACCAGGGGATCGGCCGCGACGTCGTCGAGCATCTCCGTCAGACGCGGCTCCCGTGCAGGCGCCGGGTCGAGCACGTAGACGAGCTTGGGCCGGTCGCCGGAGAGCCGGTACTCGTCCTCGAGCCCGGAGATGTCCATCTCGGGCGCGACCCAGCCGTAGCGCTCGCCGTAGATGGCGACGAACACGTGCGACTGCTCGAGGTAGGCCCGGTACAGCGCGCGTGGCGGGTGCGGGCGCGCACCCATCTCGAACATGACCGGGGCGAGCCGCAGCGACTCGATCGCCTCGCGGACGACGACGCGCTCGGCCGCGAGCTCGCCGAGCGTCGAGGAGACGAAGACCCGCAGCCGCTGGTCCGGCGTGAGGATCACGGCCCACCCTCCTCGAGCAGCGCACGGTCGACGATCTGGTCGACCGACGCGGCCGATCCTCGTGCGAACTCGTGGTCGAAGCGGTCCGGATCGACGGATCGGCAGGCCTCGTAGGCCCGGTCGTAGTCGGCCTGCTCCGTCACCGGACGTCGCACCGCGAGAGCCGTGCGCAGGCTGGAAGCCCCGCCGAACAGCCATCCGGATGCCTCGGTGCAGCCCGCGCGTCCCGACCGGCCGAGCGCACCGGCGAGTACGTCGAGCGCGTCGACGAGGTCCCAGGTGTCGTCCAGCGCTGCGTACATGCCGACCGCGCGCCTGGCGATCGGCACGGCCTCGCCGACGTGGTCCAGCGCGCACAGGGCCGTCGCCTTGTTCATCAGGGCGCGGGCCTGAAGCTCGGTGGATCCGAGCTCCACCGCGAGGGCGAAGGTCTCGTCGTACGCGGCGATAGCGGCGTCCTGGTCGCCGAGGTGGTGCCGCGCCACCCCCAGGTTGTTGAGGACGCTCGCGCGTCTCACGACGTCGTCGACGTCGCCGAGCGCCTCGAGGCTGCGCTCCCACCAGTCGACCGCTCCCCTCAGGTCGCCGCGATCGAAGGCCACGTTCCCGAGGAAGCGCAGCGACGAGCAGATCCCGCCCACGTCGCCGCGCTCCTCGCGGATCGCGAGACCTTCCCGGTACTGGGCCTCGGCGACGTCGTAGTCGCCGCGGGCCCGCGACAGGTACGCCGCCGCGTTGAGCAGGTCGGCTCGAATCGGGGCGCGCTGGCCGTGCGACAGCGAGATCGCGCGATCGAGCCAGCGACGACCCTCGCTGAAGTGGCAGTGCGCCCGCCAGAACGGGCCGAGGCTCGCGGCGAGGCGCAGCAGGGAGTCGACGTCGACGCGGCGGTCGGCACGGTCGAGCGCTGCGCGGATGTCGGCGTGCTCGTGCTCGAGCACGGCGAGCCAGCCCTCCATCTCCGCCGGGCCGTCCGCCACCGCCCGCTCCACGCGCGCCAGCACGTGCCGAACATGCCGGTCGGCCACGTCGTCGGCCTCTCCGGACGCCGCGCAGTGCTCGGCGGCGTAGTCGCGGACCGTCTGCAGCATGACGAAGCTCGGCTCGCCCGTGCCCGGCACCGCCTCGGTGGTGCGGATGAGGCTCTTGCCGACGAGCGCGTCGAGCACGTCGAGCACGTCGAGGCCCGGCTCGTCCACGACGTCCTCGGCGCCTTGCAGCGTGAAGTGGCGCGGGAACACCGACAGCCGGCGGAACACGACCTGCTCCTCCGCGGACAGCAGCGCGTGGTCCCAGTCGAGGGTCGTGCGCAGCGTCCGCTGCCGCTCCGGGTAGTCGAGCGGACCGTTGTTCAGGACGTCGAGCGCGTGGCCGAGCTTGCCGAGCAGCTGGGTCGGCGGCAGGAGCCGGGTCCGTGCGGCGGCGAGCTCGAGGCTGAGCGGCACCCCGTCCAGGCGGCGGCAGATCTCGGCGGCGGCGTCCTTCTCCTTCTCCGTCAGCCGTCGGGCGGGTTCGCCGCTTCCGCGCGCTCGCGGAACAACTGGTACGCGGGGCTTCCCGAGGGGTCGGACGCACCGACGACCGGCACAGCGAGCGGCTCCAACGGGTACTCCTGCTCGCCGCGCACACGCAGCACCGACCGGCTCGTCACGAAGAAGCGGACCGCGGGGGCGCTGGCGAGCAGGTCCACGATCAGCGGTGCAGCGGCCGTCACCGTCTCGAACGAGTCGAGCAGGATCACGGCCTGCATCGTCGCGAGGTAGGACTTGAGGCTCTCGACCGGGAGGGCGCCGGCCGACTCGCGCACGCCCAAGGCGTGCGCGATCGTCGGGGCCACCAGGGCGGGGTCGCGCACGCCCGCGAGATCGACGAACCAGGCGCCGTCAGGGAACTGCGGCTCGCAGCAGGCGGCGACCTCGATCGCCAACCGGCTCTTGCCGATCCCGCCGGGGCCGGTCACTGTCAGCAGCCGTGCGGGCCCGGTGATGAGGGCGCACAGCTGCTCGACCTCGGCATCGCGGCCGACGAGCTGGTGCCACGGCGCCGGGATCCGGCTGCGGGGGCTCGGCCTCGGCAGTGGCTCAGACTCGTCACGTCCTGGCGGCCCGGCGGTGAACGCCTCGGTGAGCACCATCGCGACGTCATCGGTCACGAGCGCCGCGAGCTCGTCCGCGGTCGAGACCCTGCGGTAGGAGGTCAGGTCGTCAGCCTGGATGCGCGTCAGCAGCAAGGAGAGGTGGGGGTCGCGCGCGCCCGACCCTGGCATCACGTAGACCAGCCGCGGGCGGGTGCCGGCCTCGAGGTAGTCGGCCTCGAGCTGGCTCACGCCACGGTCGGGGTCGATGTCGCCGTACCTGTCGCCGTAGACCCCGACGAACAGGTCCGAGCCGCCGACGTCGCCGGGTGCCGGCTCCACGCGCAGCGAGGCCAGCGCCCGACGGACAGCGGCCGCCTCCTGCGGAAGCTCGTCGTCGTCAAGCGACAGGTGCACGCGCACACGTCGTACGCCCCCACCGGCCACGGCACCCTCCGCCGTCCAGCGCGGACCAGGCCCCCTCCGTCCCAGCCCGCAGGGGTTCAGAGTGGCACAGCCGGTTCTGCTGCGGCTGCGAGTTCGCGGGCACGGGCCGTGCCGTCGTCCCGCCGCACCGGCCACGCCCTGAGCAAGGTCAGTCTGCGGCAGCCGGAAGTGGCAGGTCTCGGGTCGCGAGTGGCGGGTCGGGGGTCGACCGAGGCGATCCGCTCCCGCCACGACGTCGAGAACGGGTCGCTGCAGCGAGGGGTGAGAATGGTCGGGTGCGGAGGGGTCTGATCGTCGTCGTCGCGTGCGCCCTGCTCGCTGGCTGTGCCTCGTCGGCCCCGTCCTCGCCGAGCACGAGCGCAGCGGCTGCCTCGTCATCGGTGTCCACGTCCGGACCGGCTCAGGGATCGCTCGGGGTCTTCGACCCCGCGGCGTCCGCGGACGTGTTCCTCCCCTCGAGGGCCTCTGCTCCCGACGCGGGGGCGACGGTCCCGGTCGTGGTGCTCGTGCCGGGCGGCGGCTGGGTCACCCATGACCGCAGCGGCTTCGCGCCGCTGGCCCGGCAGCTCGCCGACGACGGCTGGTTCGTGGTCAGCACCGAGTACCGCGCCGGGCAGGACGGCGTCGACTTCCCCATCCCTGTGCAGGACGTCGTCTGCTCGGCGGCCTACGCGGCGGCGCAGGCGCAGGCCGCCGGCTACACGCCAGGGCGGGTGGTGCTGGTCGGGCACTCCGCGGGCGGCCACCTCTCGACGCTCGCCGCGGTGTCCGACGGCGTCCTGGCCGGGCCGTGCGCCGATCCCGTGCCCGAGATCGCCGGTGTCGCGGGGCTGGCAGGCGTCTACGACACGACGTCGTTCGCCCCTGTGATGGCGGGCTTCTTCGGCACGCCGCAGTCGCAGGACCCGGCGCTGTGGGCGTCCGGCGACCCGGTGCTCTACGCCGAGGCCGGCAAGGCCCCTCAGGACCTGCACGTGCTCCTGGTGCACGGCGACGCCGACGAGCTCGTGCCGGTGGCCCAGTCGCAGACGTTCGCCACCGTCCTCGAGCGCGCCGGCGTCGACGTCCAGCTCGACGTCCTGCCCGGCGAGACCCACATGTCGGTGATCCGGCCCGACGTCGTCGCCGACGACATCGACACCTGGCTGCGCACCTGGCTCTGAGACCCGCTCTGGATGGGTGAGGCGTCGGTGGAGCGACGCCTCACCCATCCGAAGCGCAGGATCAGGGGGACGTCAGGCGCTTCATCGTCAGCGTGGTCGCGCCCCGGGCGGTGGTGACGGTGAAGGTCACCGTCGTCGATGTCGTCCGCACGCCGGTGACCTTGACCGTGTCCGCCAGCTCGCCGGCCGCACGCGGCGCGATGAGCGTGACCAGGCGCCACGACTTCGCCGTCTTCGCCAGCTCTGCCGTCGGGGCCGGCTCGATCGTCTCGTACGAGTACGAGCGCCACCCCGCGGTCGTCGAGAGGTACGGCGTCTTCTTGCCCTGGGCCAGCGAGACCGTGGGCGTGCCCGCGACCTGCACGATGCTGATCCGTCCACCGGCGCCGCTCGCCTGGTCGATGCGGTACGGCTTCACGCGGTAGGCGACGTCGTCAGGCAGATTCCACCGCGACACCCACGGGCGCGACGTCGGCGCGTTCACCTGGTCCATGATGACGATCCAGCCGTGCCGCAGCGACTGCTTGATCGTGCGGTACCACGTCACCTTGCTCATGACGGGGATCGACCAGGTCGCGGTCAGCCAGTACGCGTCGCGCTTGTAGTCGACCAGCTTGCTGATCGACGACTTGAGGTACTCCGTGCCGGGCGACGACACGACGTTGTGCGCCGACGCGCCCTTGGACCAGTTGCGCCAGAAGCCGCCGCCGTAGGCGTACGGGCCCGAGTCGGTGATGAGCCGCTTGCCCGCAGCGAACAGCTCGATGCTCCCGGCGTCCATGTGGCCGTGCGGCATGCCGTCGAAGGGCTGGCCGTAGTGGACGGCGAGCATCGCGGGCCCGACGTTGGACGACGACCTGCTGAACAGGTAGCCGGGCCGGAAGATCGACAGCGGCGGACCGCCGGGCTGGTAGCGCGACTTCGCGCCGGGGAAGCCGTCGCCGAAGTTCACGCTGGAGCCGTCCGGGAAGGTCGCTGCCTCGCCGAAGGCACCCATGAGCGCGACCCGCTCCTGGAGCTCCATCTGCTCGAGCCCTGCGGCGTCGAGCACCTGGCCGAACTCGCGCCACCACATGTGGTTGAGGCCGTGGTAGTGGATCGAGCCCTCGAGCGAGACGCCGTCGGTGCTGACGGCACGCGGCAGCAGATCCGACGCGCGTGCGCACACCAGCTGCAGCGCAGCGTCGTCGTCGAGCGCGACACCGAGGGTGATCAGGCCCGCGTTCTGCATGAGCGAGTGGTTGCCGATGCCTGAGTAGTGGCTCGGCTCGCTGATCGAGGCCGCGTGCTCTGCCAGGGCCCGCATGAGCCAGTCCTGCTCGCCCAGCTCGAGCACCGCGCAGCCGAGGATGGTGCCGCGACGGCCCTCAGCGAAGTCGTACCACGACCACGGCGTGAGGGGCTGCGTGTGGTCCGGGTTGTCCTCGACGAAGTCGCGCAGGATCTGCTCGTAGCGCTCGAGATAGCGCACGTCGCCGGTGCGTAGGTACTCCCGCCGCAACGGATCGGTCCAGTTGAGCGCCTGGAACTGCGCCTGGAAGTTGGTCGTCGACATCGGCGGGTGCGCCCAGTCGATGTCCTCCGGAAGCGGCTGCGGCGGGAAGTCGGTGATGCGCACGGTGCCCGACAGCAGCGCGTCCGCACGCACGGCGTCGTCGGCTCGTGGGTCGCGGAGATCCTTCTGCGCTGCGCACACCCGCGACAGGCGCTCCTCGGCCGTACCGGCCACGGCTGCAGGGCGGATCCCGGTCGCAGCCGCCGACGTCGACGTCGCGATCGCCGGCACGGCAGCCAGCATCATCACGCCGGCCGCAGCCAGCGCCTTTCCCCCGTACATCGGTCTACCCATCGCACTCGCGCCGTCGGCAGCAGGACCCCCGTCCCTCGGCTCCCCCACCTTCGCACGCAGACCCCGACCGATGCCCACCCAGACACGCCGAGACCCGCTGTGGATGGGTGAGGCGTCGCAATACCGGCGCGTCACCCCTCCAGATCGGACGGAGCGCCGGGCTAGGGCTGCGGGCGCACTATGTCGACGTAGTCCCAGGCGTAGAGCTTGCCGCTCTTGTAGAGGAGCCGGAACACCCTCTTGGTGACGCAGGACATCGCGTGCGACGCGCTGTCGGTGTAGCCGTTGTAGCGGCCGTTCTTGTCGAAGCAGTTGTACGCGTTGTACTGGCGGTAGATGCCGTACCCGCTGTCGAAGTACCCGCCCTGGCCGAGCGTCGCGGCCACCTTCTGGGGCGTCATACCGAGACGCAGGGCCTGGTACTGCGCCGCGGTGACGTACGGCGTGTTGTTGGCGACGACGGTCACGGCCCGCTTGGAGCGGCCGACGGTGGTCTCGGAGTACCAGACGTCGAGGTAGTCCTCGGACCACGTCGTCGTCACGGACGCCGGGGCGACGAGCTCGGCGTAGTACGGGTCGATCGGGCTGATGCCCTGGGCCGGCGAGTACGTGGGGCCGTCGTTGGGCACCTCCACCGTGGCGGTCCACCCGACGTAGATCTCCTTGCCCGCAGGGTTGCGCCCGAAGCCCGAGCAGAAGAAGGAGTACTGCGTCGTCGTCGCGCCGACGACGTGGCTCTGGTAGCCGCACGGATTCGTCGTGCTGAAACCCGTCACCTCGCCGGTGACGAGCCGGGTGCGCCACTTCGCCCAACGGGTCCGGTAGGACGTGGTGCTGTAGACGGTGTAGACCCCGGGCTTGGCGCGGTAGGCCGTGACGTTGGTGGCGAGCGCAGCGCCCCGGGAGTTCTTGACCGTCATCACCGAGCTGACGATTTCCTTGCCCTTGGGCACGTACACGCCGCTCGGCTTGAGCACAGTGCGGTAGCCGTCGACGTCGTGGGCCTTGACCGTCAGGGCGGCCGCGGTCGGCCACGTGACGGACGGCGTCGTAGGACCGGCAGCCGCCGCCGGGGATGCAGCACCCATCGTGGCCACGACGAGGATCGCCCCCGTCGCCGCCGCCACACGTGCTGCCGCCCTCATGCCGTCCCCCGTTGCCCTGCCGGTCGTCGCTGGCCGCACTCTAGGCGACCGGCACCGCAGCCCGGCGCACATCCCGCCATCCGCCGCCCCCGCTCATCCGAACGGGCGCCCAGGGGCTCGCTTTGGATGGGTGAGCGACGGCTATAGACGTCGCTCACCCATCCAAAGCGAGGCTGAGTGGTCCGCAATCCGGTCGATCTCCCGACGGCGATCAAGGTCCGCGTCCCCGAACCGAGTCACAGGTCATGGGGGATCTTCAGCTCGTGCCCGACCAGCAGGGCGACCAGCAGCGTGTGTTCGTCTACCTCGACGACGGGCGCGCGATCTGGGGGATGGATCTCGCCACTCGCCAGGAGTGGTGGTACCAGCCGGACGAAGTCGAGCGGCGACGGGCCGAGCTCACGGTGGTGCTCGCATCGCTGGGGGTCGGCAGCGCTACGACGTCGGACCCGCCCCCCTACCACGACCTCGCGAGCAACCGCCCCGGCCAGGCTGCCAGGCAGCGTGCCGAGGAGGAGCTCGCAGCGATGAAGGCACGATCCCGGGTGGGCACGTGGCTCGCCCGCGCGGTGGACGCCAAGACCGACGAGCGAGCATGGCGAGTCGGGGCCGACGGCGAGGAGACGATCGGCGCCAAGCTGGACAAGCTCGTCCCGCACGGCTTCTACGTGCTGCACGCCGTCCCCGTCGGCAACCGCGGCAGCGACATCGACCATGTCGTGATCGGACCGCCCGGTGTGTACTCGGTGAACACGAAGAAGCACCCGGGCAAGAAGGTCTGGGTCGGCGGAAGCACGATCATGGTCGACGGCCAGCGCAAGCCCTACGTGCGCAACTCCGAGCACGAGGCCGAGCGGGCGTCACGACTCCTGAGCGCCGCCGCCGGCTTCCCCGTCGTCGTCAAGCCAGTACTCATCTTCACCACCGGCACCCTCATCCCCGACGTCACAATCAAGTCCAAGCCCAAGAACGTGGTCGTGCTGGACCGCATGGACGTGCCTCGCGTCTTCAAGCGCGGCGAGAAGCGGCTGACACCGGACCAGGTAGACGCCATCTACGACGTCGCCCGTCGCTCGACCACCTGGGTCACCCCCTAGTGCTCGCTTTGGATGGGTGAGGCGTCGGTATAGCGACGCGTCACCCATCCAAAGCGAGCACTCCCGGTCCGATCGCCGCTGGTCGGTACGGTGCCGGGTCGGCAGGATGACGGCGTGGTGGTGATGCCGGCGGATGGGGGCTCGTGGGCGAGCTCGGATGCGACGCGCCGGTCGATGCTCGGCAACCGCCGTCGCGACACGACACCCGAGCTGGCGGTACGCCGGCTGCTGCACGCGGCGGGCCTGAGGTACCGCGTCGACTACCCGCTGCCGTTCGACCGACGACGCCGGGCCGACATCGTCTTCACCCGTCGCAAGGTGGCCGTCTTCCTCGACGGCTGCTTCTGGCACAGCTGCCCCCAGCACGGTACGAGCCCGCAGACCAACAGCGACTACTGGGCGCCCAAGCTCGAGCGCAACCGGCTCCGCGACCTCGACACGACGCAGCGCCTCGTCGACGAGGGATGGACGGTGCTGCGCTTCTGGGAGCACGAGGACGTGAACGCCGTCGTCGCCGCCGTCATCACCGCAGTAGAGGCCCGGGCCTGACGTCTCTCACAGTGTGAGAAGGCGCGCGACGCTCGCACCGGGACCGTCCGCTTCGCCGCGTGGCACGGTCCGACTCTCACGCGGTCAGCAGCGCGCCGGCCCGGGCGGCGAGGTCTGCGCCGGACAGACCCGGCCAGCCGTGCAGCGCGGCGGTCCACGCGTCAGGCACGGCTCGCGCACCCCAGTACGCGCCGAGGATCTGGCCGGCGATCGCGGCCACGGTGTCGGTGTCGTTGCCGGCGCGCACGGCGTTCTCGAGGGCCAGGCGCAGGTGCGACGCCGGGGCCTCGGGCGGCACCGGCGTGGTGATGATGGCCGACCACGCGGCCTGGAAGGCATGCACCACCCAGCCGTTCTCGCCGAACGACGCCGGCGGCTTGGACTCGGCCTCGACGATGCGGGCCTCCCAGCGGTCCTGGCGGTGGCGCGGCAGCCACGCGAGTCCGCGCCGCAGGTCGAGCTCGCCGGTGACGACGGTGTGCGAGATCGCCAGGCACCACAGGACGCACGCGTCTCCGGCGTCGTCGTCCCAGTGCGTGAGGCTGCTGACGAGCCGGGCCGCCTCGGCGAGATCGTCGTCGCGCCCGGCATAGGCGAGCGCGACCGGCGAGGTGCGCATGAGCGAGCCGTTGCCGGCGGTGTGGCCGGTCTCCTCGTGCAGGCGGCGCGATGCATCGAGCAGCGCGTCGCACGTGAGCTCGCCCGACCGGCTCACCGTCCCGAGGACGCGCCGGGTCTGATTGCCGACGTCCTTGGCGTCGAGCGACCACGATGCCCATGCCGCCACGACGTCGTCGAGGTGGTCGACGAGCCCCGTGCCGGACGCCGACGCCGACTCCGCTGCGACGAGCAGCGGCACCGCCATCTGCGTGTCGTCGGTCCACTCGCCGGGCGCCCACGCATACGGCCCGCCGCCGCGCATCGACACCTCGGCGTCGGCGGGCAGCACCGGCCCGAACTCGTAGCCGGCGCCGAGCGCGTCGCCGGCGGCGTGGCCGAGCAGCGCGCCCGATGCGCGGTCGCGCACGGCGTCAGTCATGGGTGGTCCTTCCGTCGCTGCCAGGGTCGCGACGACGTCGCCGCCACGCACGCCAGGACGTGTCGGCTTGGTGGCGGATACCCGTCACGACCGGTCAGGCCGCCTCGGCCCAGTCGTCGCGGGACGACCGCACCCGCGACCTCGCCCGCTGCTCGCGCAGCCGCAGCTCGCGGTCGAGACGCAGCATCCGCCGTCGCACGGTCGACCTGGTGCGCTGCTCGACCGAACCGGCGAAGCGCTCGGCGTACTCCTGCGCAGACTCGCTCGTGAGGTGCCAGCCGCCGTCGCATCGGTGGCAGTGGTAGGCGCGGACCGGCACATGCGCGGACGGATCGGCCCGCTTGCGCGCCCGGAACCCGGCCAGCGCTGCCTTGGCATCCTTGCGGTCGCGGTAGCGGATCTTGCCGTAGCAGCGCGACGGCCTGGCCTTGCGGCTCGACGACGCCCTCATGACTGCCCCCTCGACCTCGCGGTGATCGTGGGACTCACGCTAGGCACCACCTCCGACAGCCCGCGTATACCACCGCGGCACGAACGGCGGACGACGTCGCCGGACGCACCTGATGCGGCCTTCGCACGTCGGACCTAGCGTCGGGAATCCGGCGCAGCCGTGCCGGAGGGACAGGAGGTTCTCCATGCAGGACGACGAGCTCGAGACGCACGGCCCGGCCGACGGCGGCGCCGGCGACGGCGCAGCGGACGCAGGCGGCGATGGCGGTGCCGATGGCGGCGCGGACGGCGGTGCCGACGGCGGCGCGGACGGCGGCGCGGACGGCGGTGCCGACGGTGGCGCGGACGGCGGTGCCGATGGCGCGGCCGACGGCGGCGCGGGCCACGACGGCGGCGCGGACGGCAGCGCCTAGACCATGACGCTGTTGGACGGGCGCCCCGACGTCTCCTCGCCCCCTGCGGGCTCAGGGGCGCCCGTCCTCGGGCGCCTGCTCGGACCTGAGCGGCTGACCGACTTCGCCGACCGGGTATGGGGCCGCGAGGCCCTGCTGGTGCGCGACGCCGCCCCCGAGCTGGCATCCCTGCTCACCCTCGACGACGTCGATGAGCTGCTCGCCCGCCGCGGAGTGCGCACGCCGTTCGTGCGGGTCGCGCGCAACGGCGACGTCCTGCCCTCGACGTCGTTCACGTCCGGCGGTGGGCTCGGTGCCGGGATCGCGGATCAGGTCGACACCGCGAAGCTCGCAGGCCTGCTCGACGGCGGCGCCACCGTCGTGCTCCAGGGGCTGCACCGCATCTGGGCGCCAGTCGCGTCGTTCGCCGCGCAGCTCGTGTCCGAGCTAGGGCATCCCGTGCAGGTCAACGCCTACCTCACTCCCCCTGCGGCCCAGGGGTTCGCGCCGCACTACGACACCCACGACGTCTTCGTCGTGCAGACGTCGGGCACCAAGCACTGGAGCATCTGCGCACCCGCGGTCACGCCGGCCCAGCGCAGCGACGACTGGACCCGCCACCGCCAGGCCGTCGCGGACGCCTCGTCCGGCACGCCGGCGTGCGACGTCCACCTCGCGCCGGGCACGGTCCTCTACCTGCCGTGCGGCTGGATCCACTCCGCTCGCGCCAACGACGGCATGTCGCTGCACCTGACGATCGGGATCCACGCCTACACGCGCCGCCAGGTGCTCGACGCCGTGCTGGCCGAGGCCTCGCGCCTGCTGGTCGACAAGCACGCCGACCACCTCGCGTCGCCGCTGCCCCTCGGCGTCGACGTCGCCGATCCCGGGCAGCTCGCGGCTCTCGTCCGCGAGGCCGCCGACCTGCTCGACGTCGGGCTCGGCCGTGTGTCGCCCGACGCCGTCGCCTCGCGGCTGGAGTCCAGGCGCAGCACCGACTCCCGGCCGCTGCAGGTGCCGCCCGTACGCCAGGCGCTGGCGATGTCGTCGCTGCCGCCGGCCGTCGTCCTGGCACCAGGCGCGCGCGTGCGGCTGGTGTCCGACGGCGGGGTGGTGTCGGTGCTGGCCGACGGCGCGCTGGTCGCGCGGACGTCGCCGTCGTTCGTCGAGCCGTTGCAGCGGCTGCTCGACGGCGACGTTGTCGACTCCTCGTGGCTGCAGGGCGGCGCGGGCGACGACGCGCTGCTGCACTGCCTGCTGCGTGCCTGCGCAGTCGTCCCTGCGAGCGCGGGGTGACCTCCGGGCCCGCCACCCGCTGCGCGCCGGCGTCGCTCGCCCGCGGAGACTCCCTCGCCGGCACGGCCGTGCCGCAGACGCAGTTCCTGCTCGTCGAGGACGCCGGCCCCTGGGGCGCGGCCGCGCATCCCACCGGATCGCTGCCCGCCGCGTCGGCCGCCCACCTCGCCGCCTGGGCCTCGGACGCCGGCGCCCGTCTGCTGCTGATCCGCCGCCACGGCCGGGCCGACCCGCCCCGGCGGCGCACCTGGGCGCTGGCCGACGTCGCCGACGGCGTGGTGAGCACGGGCACGGCGTCCGACGACGAGCTCGCGACTCTGGACCCGCTCGCCGACGGCCGGGCCTCAGCCGACGCGTGGATCCTCGTGTGCACCCACGGCCGCCACGACGTCTGCTGCGCCGTCGACGGCCGTCCCGTGGCGCACGCGCTGTCGTCGCTGTCAGGCGATGTCTGGGAGTGCACGCACGTCGGCGGCGACCGGTTCGCGGCCAACGTCCTCTGCCTGCCGAGCGGTGCCATGTACGGGCGCGTTCAGCCCTCCGACGCGCAGCTGCTGCTCGACGCGGACGCCCGCGGTGACGTCCTCGCCCACCACCTGCGCGGCATCGTCGGACGCGCAGCGCACCTGCAGGTGGCGGAGGACGCCGTCCGCCGCCACCGCGTCGTCGGGACGCTCGCCGGTGTACGGGCCGTGGCAGCGGTGACGGAGGCACGGGGACGCTGGACGGTCACGGTCGAGCACCCGTCCGGCGTCGACCACGTCGACGTCGCATCCGCGCCGAGCGAGCCCCTCGACCGTGTCAGCTGCAGCGCCACCGGCCCCCGACGCATCCCCACCTGGACCGCCACCATCCTCGGGCAGTAGGGCTCGCTGTGGATGGGTGAGCGACGTCCATAGCCGTCGCTCACCCATCCAGAGCGAGTCCGTTACGGGAGTTGGTGGGCGACGAGGGGTGCGACGGCGGGGACGCCGGCCTCGCGGAGCAGCACCGTGGCGAACGTCGACGTCCAGCCGGAGCGCCACGTGTCGTCGACGAGGACGACGAGCCCCTGGGGCACCGGCGATCCCGGGACCACGCGGAATCGCGTGCCCACGATGCGAGCCCGGGCCGCCGCCGACAGCGACGGGTCCGGCGACGGCCCTCGCACCTGCAGGCACTCGACGATGGGCACGCCGAGCCGCGACGCCGCAGCCTCGGCGAGAGAGGCCACCAGCCGTGGCTTCGACACGCTCGGCACCGCGACGACGGCGACGGGCGCCTCCGGCAGGGACGGACGCCAGCGGCCCAGGACGTTCGCGATGCCCTCGAGCATCCAGTCAGGAGCCGGCCCGTCGGGCGCGGACGGCGACGTCACGGCGGCGATGCCCTCCCACGCCGGGTCGTCGGCGAAGGCCAGGGCGCGTCCGGGCAGCCCGGCGATGGCGTCGCCGATGCGGCCCTTCCAGTCCGGCCGCTCGGTGGCGGCAGCGATCCCGGCGGTGAACATCTTGCGGGGCTCCAGCACGACGTCGAGGCCGCGCAGGAAGTCTCGGGCCGCAGCGAGCGACTCGCCCGACGGCTTCGCCTCGACGCCGCCGGGCAGCTGCCCCGTGCATACCGAGCAGCGGCCGCACCGCTCCCCCGGCTCGACCGGGTCGTCGAGCGAGCGGCGCAGGATCACCTCGAGGCAGTCGCGGCCCATCGCGTACGACCGCATGAGCTCGGCCTCGGCCCGGCGCGCGGCCACGATGCCGTCGTACTTCTCGTGGTCGTAGGCCCAGGCGCGGCCGGTCGCGGCGTAGCCCGACGTCGTGCGCTCCACCGCGCCGTCGACGCCGAGCACCTTCACCAGCAGCTCGACCCGCGTGCGCCGCACCCCGGTCGCAGTCTCGATCGCCGGCACGGACAGGACGCCATCGGGCGACTCCTCCGCGGCAGCGGCCAGCGCGTCGAGCACCGCGCGTGCCTCTCGCGGATCGGGCACGGACGCCGTCGCGAACCACTCCCACAGCCGCGCATCGGTCTCCCCCGGCAGCAGCACGACGGCAGCGGAGTCGAGCGCGCGCCCGGCACGGCCGACCTGCTGGTAGTAGTCGACGGGCGAGGCCGGCGACCCGACGTGGATGCAGAATGCGAGATCCGGCTTGTCATAGCCCATGCCGAGGGCCGACGTCGCGACCACGGCCTTGAGCCGGTTGAACCGCAGCGCGTCCTCGATCCGCGCGCGGTCGGCGGGCTCGGTCTGGCCGGTGTAGGCCGCGACGTCGTGCCCGCGCGAGACCAGGAACGACGCGAGCCGCTCGGCGTCGGCAACCGTGAGGCAGTAGACGATCCCCGAGCCGGGCAGGGCGTGCAGCGCGGAGTCGACCCAGGCGAAGCGGCCGAGCGGAGTGAGGCCGGCGTTGACGCCGAGATGCAGCGACTCGCGGCTGAGGCGTCCGCGCTGGACGAAGGTGTCGGGCCCGAGCTGCGCTGCGACGTCGGCGGTCACGCGCGAGTTGGCCGTGGCCGTCGTCGCGAGCACGGGCAGGTCGGGGTTGGACGCCAGAAGTCTGGCGATCCGCTGGTAGTCGGGCCGGAAGTCGTGGCCCCACGACGAGATGCAGTGCGCCTCGTCGATCACGAGCAGGCCCAGCCGCGGCAGCAGGACCTCGAGCACCGACGACGCGAACCGCGGGTTGGCCAGGCGCTCCGGCGACACCAGCAGGACGTCGATCTGCCCGGCCAGCAGCGCCTGCTCGATCGCGCCCCAGTCCTCGAGGTTGCCTGAGTTGAGCGTCGCCGCGCGCAGACCGGCTCGCTCGGCGGCCGCGACCTGGTCGCCCATGAGCGCGAGCAGGGGCGACACGACGAGGGTCGGGCCGCCGCCCGCGTCACGCACCGCCGACGCCGCGATCCAGTACACCGCGGACTTGCCCCAGCCGGTGGCCTGCACGACCAACGCCCGGCGCCGTTCGACGACCAGCGCCCGGGCCGCGGCGAGCTGGTCGTCGCGCACCCGCGCCGTCGGCCCCGCGAGCGAGGCGATCACGCGGTCGGCGGTAGCGAGCAGCTGCTCCTCGGTGACAGGCATCCCGCCATCCTGCCCGCCCGCTCCGACACCCGGGCCCAGGGCCCGCTGTGGATGGGTGAACGACGGATATAGGCGTCGCCCACCCATCCAGAGCGCTCACGGGCGGGCGCGCTCGAGGTCAGGCGGCCCGCCCCAGCGGTTCACGCCCTGGCTGCGCAGTCCCATGAGGACGAGCAGGACGACGACGCCGACGTACGGGATCAGCGCGATCCAGATGAAGGCCCACACGTTGCCGCTGTCGTGCAGACGCCGGATGGTCAGCGGCAGGGTGAACACGAACGAGACCAGCAACAGCAGCAGCGGCACGAGGGTGGTGGCGGCCGGGTAGATCTGACGGCCGGTCAGCGGATCGATCGTCGCCGGGAACGCCCACTGCAGCACGAGCGACAGGGCGGCGAACAGGACCCACAGCGACGGGATCACCCACCAGTACTCGCTGCGCGACGAGCGCCCGCGGTAGTCGCGCCACCGCGTGATCGCCAGCCGCCAGGCCTCCAGCGGCCCCACGCCCCGGCCCTTCACCGACGACGGCGCCCCCGGATACGGCGCAGTGGCGTACGGCGGGGCAGCCGGCACCGCCGGGACACCGTGCGGAGGCGCGAACGGCGCCGAGGCGGCGGGCGGCGGGGGCGGCGTGGGAGCAGCGGGGCCCCAGGCGCGGCCGTCCCAGTAGCGCAGCTGCCCCGGCACCGAGGGGTCCGGGTACCAGCCGGCCGGGACAGGCACAGGCGCAGACGGATCAGACACAGCTCTCCCCCGAGGTCGTACGACGTCCCGGGACTCTAACCCGCGCCCGGACCCGCTCCGGATGGGTAAGGCGTCGCTACAGCCACGTGTCACCCATCCGGACCGACGCCGTCAGGCGTGGCGACGCCTGGTGTAGGCCGGATCGCCGACCACCGCGCCGCGCGGCGGCCCCCAGGCGTTGACGTAGGGCTCGCTCCCGCCGCACAGCAGGACGATGAGGATGATCGGGCCCGCCACGGGGATGAAGCCGAACAGCAGGTAGGCCCACGACTTCCCGGTGTCGTGCAGACGTCGCACACTCAGCGGCAGCGTGATCACGAGGAACGGCACGTAGAGCAGGAACTCGACCAGCGACGCCGTGTCGGACGCGACATAGGCACCGGTCTCGAGGTCGATCCGCCCGGGCCAGGCCAGCTCGGCGGCGAACACCACCGCGAGGTAGCCGAGGCCGAGCACCAGCGCGACCCACCAGTACTCGCTGCGCGTCGACCGGCCGCGGTAGTCGCGCCACCGGGTCAGGGCCAGGCCCACAGCCTGCAGCGGCCCGACGTACGCGGACGTCGGCGGCTCGGCGATGTAGCCGTAGCCCGCTGACGGGGTCGTCGCGTACCCCGATCCGGTACGCGGCAGCGCCGGCGCCGACGCGCCCCAGGCGTACCCGTCCCAGTAGCGGATCTGGCCCGGGGTGCCCGGGTCCGGGTACCACCCGGCCGGGACGGACGGCGGCAGCGCGGGCCCGCCTGACGGCGGCGTGTACGGATCGGTCAACGCAATCTCCCCCGAGGCATCAGTCGCTCCCCGGACTGTAGCCACCTCCCCGCTTTGGATGGGTGAGGCGTCGCTATACCGACGCGTCACCCATCCAAAGCGAGCCCGTCAGGCAGCGGAGCGCTGCTGCCGGATCGCGATGAGCTGGCGGATGACAGCGTGGGGGTCCGTGCGCAGCAGCGAGGTGGGGATGTGCAGAACGACGTAGCCGAGTGCGATCAACGCAGCGTCACGACGGGCGTCGCGCTCGCGCTGGGCGGGATCCTCGTGCGACGGTCCGTCGACCTCGACGACGAGCAGGCGGCCGTCCGGCAGAGCGGCCAAGAGGTCGACTCGCATCGACTCCTCCGGAGTGTCGATCCGCACCTGGCGCCGGATATGCCGAAAGCCTGCACTGCGCATCATGGCCATCACGTCGATCTCCGAATGCGACTCGGCTCCGCCGATGGCCTCGACGAGGGTCTCGCGCAGCACGGCGGTGTGCCGGACTCTCCAGATCCGCTCGAGGACGTCGAGCATGTCGCCCGGCGTCGCGAGCCTTTGCTGGGCCACCGCGAGCAGGAGTCCGCACGCCGCCCGTGGAGAGGGAAGCCAACCAGCGGCGTCGATGGCAGCGCGTGCCACGGTGACGCAGCGCAGCGGGCCCTCCTCCACGTCCACCGCGTCGAGGCGCCGTGACTGATGGACGACGAGACCCGGCGGCGCAGGCTCCCGGCGTCCATGGACGGTCACGAGATGGACGCCGGGGCGGTCCCATCCCGCCAGGCCAGCGAGCTCGAGCCGGGTCCACCCGTCGAGGGCGCCACGACGGCCAACGTGGCAGACGCCCACCTGCATCCACTGGCGTCTGCTGAGCTCGCCGTTGGTGAGGACGACGACGTTGGGCCCGAGCAGTCGCCAACGTCGTGCGTCGACCTGTCTGCGGATGTGGTGGGAGGTGACATCGAGGGCGCGTAGCTGGTCCCTCCGGACGACATTCACCTGCCGCTCCGCCAGCTGCCGCAGTCCGTCGACGTCGTCGAAGAAGGTCCGTCGTCCGCTCATGGCCCGCACACTCACGGGCTCGACCGCCACGACCGGGCCACACCGAACCCCAACCTGTGGACACGACACGCGCCGCCCCCGACCTGTGGACGCTTTGGATGGGCGAGGCGGCGCTATACCGACGCGTCACCCATCCAAAGCGAGCCCTTAGCCGACGGATTGGGCCTGGATGGCGGTGATGGCCACGGTGTTGACGATGTCGGGGACGGTGCAGCCGCGCGAGAGGTCGTTGACGGGACGCCGCAGGCCCTGCAGCACCGGGCCCACGGCCACGGCGTCGGCC
>JAIUOK010000051.1 GCA_020161245.1 Actinomycetota bacterium
GGCAACACGGTGCTGGTGGTGGAGCACAAGCCCGAGGTCATGGCGATCGCCGACCACCTCGTCGATCTCGGGCCGCGGGCGGGCTCGGCAGGCGGCACGGTGTGCTTCGAGGGGACCATCGAGGGCCTGCGCGCCAGCGGAACCCTCACCGGCCGCCACCTCGACGACCGCGCGCAGGTGAAGCCCTCGGTGCGCACGCCGTCGGGCGCGCTCGAGATCCGCGGGGCGAGCGCCAACAACCTGCAGTCGGTCGACGTCGACATCCCGCTCGGCGTCCTCACCGTGATCACCGGTGTCGCGGGGTCGGGCAAGAGCTCGCTGATCCGCGGCTCGGTCTCCTCGCTCGACGACGTCGTGACCGTCGACCAGACGCCGGTGCGCGGCTCGCGGCGCAGCAACCCGGCGACCTACTCCGGCGTGCTGGAGCCGATCCGCAAGGCGTTCGCGAAGGCCAACGGCGTGAAGCCCGCCCTGTTCAGCGCGAACTCCGAGGGCGCCTGCCCCACCTGCAACGGCGCCGGCGTCGTCTACACCGATCTGGCGATCATGGCGTCGGTGGCGACCACGTGCGAGGACTGCGAGGGCCGCCGCTTCGACGCGTCGGTGCTCGAGTACCGCCTCGGCGGCAAGGACATCAGCGAGGTGCTCGCGATGCCGGCGTCCGACGCGCTGGAGTTCTTCTCCGACGGCGAGGCCCGCACACCCGCGGCCGTCGCGATCCTCGAGCGGCTCGTCGACGTCGGCCTCGGCTACGTGCCCATCGGCCAGCCGCTCACCACGCTGTCCGGCGGCGAGCAGCAGCGGCTCAAGCTCGCGGCGCAGATGGCTGGGCCCGGATCGGTCTACGTCCTGGACGAGCCGACGACCGGCCTGCACCTCGCCGACGTCGAGAACCTGCTCGGCCTGCTCGACCGGCTCGTCGACTCCGGCCGCTCCGTGATCGTCATCGAGCACCACCAGGCCGTGATGGCCCACGCCGACTGGATCGTCGACCTGGGCCCCGGCGCCGGCCACGACGGCGGCCGGGTCGTCTTCGAGGGCACGCCCGCCGACCTCGTCGCCGCCCGCTCCACCCTCACCGGCGAGCACCTCGCCGCCTACGTCGCCGGCTGACGATCCGCGTGTTACACCCGCACGTGCACAAGAACGCGGACGTTCCTGTGCCGTTGAGGGTGTTACGTGCGGCCTGTCAGTGCTTGGGCTTGTCGAAGCCCTGCGTCTTCATGGGCAGCGCGGCGGGGTTGGCCATCTGCATGTACATCGTGTCGTGCACGCCCGCGGCCATCTGGTCGTGCTTGCGGAGCTTGTCGCCGCGCTTGTCGGCCGTGGCGTAGAACCACGCCCACGCGATGCCGGCGCCGATCATGATGATCGCTGCACCCAGACCCCAGAACCACATGCCGACCACCCCGCTGCTCGATCCTGCGTTCGACGGTACGGCAGGGACGCCGCCCCGGGAAGCCTCAGGCGCGCGACCGCGCCTCGTGCGACAGCCGCTGCACCGTCTCGTCGTCGACGTCGCTGAAGAAACCGCCGACGACGTCCTGCACCTGCTGCCACGACGCGGCCTCGAACAGCAGCGGCTGGTAGTGGGTGATGTCGTAGTCCTGCACGCCCATCCGAGCCACGTCGAGCGGCCGCAGATCGGCGTGGACGAACTCCTCGATCTCGCCGTACGACGACAGCAGACCGGCGCCGTACGCCTTGGGCTCCCCATCCTCGTCGACGACGCCGAACTCGAGGGAGAACCAGAAGACGCGCGCGACGAACGTCAGGGCGTCGTCGGTCTCGACGCGGCGCGCAGCCTCGCCGGCGGCGACGTAGAGGCCGACGTACGACGGGTCGGCGAGGGTGATGGCGTGCCCGATCACCTCGTGCACCACGTCCGGCTCGGGCGTGTAGAGCGGCACCGAGTGGTGGCGGATGTACTGAGTCGACCAGAAGCTGCGGTCGGCGAGCGACCCGTAGAACTGCTTGGAGGGCACGACGCCGGCGGCCGGCAGGTACTGGAAGCCGCTGAGGGGTGCGAGCGCCGCAGTGACGTCGGCCAGCTGCGGGATGTGGTCGGTCGGCAGGTCGATCGCCTCGCGCCCCTCGAGCGCGGCCCGGCAGGCGAGCCGCTCCTGCTTGGCCCGCAGCTCGCGGCAGACCACGCGCCAGACCTCGTGCTCCTCCTCGGTGTACTCCGCCGTCGGCACCGGCTGGCCGGGCTCCCAGCCGAGGGCGAGCGCCGCGATCGCGTTGCGCCGCGCGCGGTACTCCGGGTCGCCCTGGCCGGGATGGTCGGCCCCGAGCTCGACGACGACGCCGTCGGCGTCGGCCTTCACCGGCGAGTAGAGCTGCGCCTCCTGGAACATGCCGAGTAGTGAGGCACCGACCGAGGCCGCCCTCAACCGTGTCCCGACACACTGGTCACTTTGCTCACCCGAATGCTGAAGCCGGGGCTGATCTGCTCAGCATGGTGGCGCTGGTCGCGACGTCGGCGTCCGGATCCCGGTCCGGGGCTGACCGCGGCCTCACCGGTCCTGCAGCCGCCGCACCAGCTTCAGGCCGCTCCAGGTGGCGTCGATCGCGCACACCTTCACGTCGACGACGCCCGCCGCCAGCGCCCGCTCGCGGACGACGTCCTCGGTGATGTCGGTGACGACTCCGCTCGACTTCTTCGGCCACGCGATCCACAGGCCGCCCGCCGTCGTCGTCCGCGCGATGTCGCGCTCGAGGTGGCGGCCCAACGATGCGGCGTCGGGCCGGAACGCCACGACGACGTCGTACGGCGCGCGTCCGGCCCGTGGGTGCACCACGACGTCGTCGGGCAACGGCACGAGCAGGTCCTCCTCGAACCCCGCAGGCGCGCCGTCGAGCAGCACCCGATGGCCCGCCTTGATCCCGAGCTTCTTCGGCAACGGCGTCCCGGAGTACCCCGCAGTCATGCCCCGGACGCTACCGGCGCACCGCCGCCCGATCCGCCGAATCCCTGGTGCGCAGGTAGATCCGAGGAGCACACTCCCCGGCATGACCGAGGCCCAGCTGGAGTCGTACGTGGGGACCGTCGACGCCGTCGCCCTGACAGCGCACGATCTCGCCCTGACGCCGTGCCCCGGAGCGCCCCTGGCGGACCTCTGCGACCACGACCCCCTCGACCTCGACCGCGACCCCCGCCTGCGCACCTGCGCGCCACCACCCCCGCCCCAGCCCTGCGGAGACCTCTGCACCCCCTGGTGCCTAGCCACCCACAGCTAGCCCGCCGGCGAACGCGCGACAGCGCGGAGACCCGGCGCCGGGCGTGAGTGTCACTTCTGTACCGGTCTATTGGTCATGGGGACCCCTCATCAGAACCAGCGGGCGACGCATGGCGACGGCCGACGAGCGAAGCGCGGGGACCGGGCGCCGGGCGAAGCCCGTCCGCCCGGGACCCGCCGTGTCTGTCCCTCCCCTGATCCGAACCCGACCACAGACCGACAGGCCGACCAGGCCCGCATGGGACACAGGGCAGGAAGGTCCGGGAGGAGGGGGCTGGGCAGTGCCGGGCTGAGATTTCAAGCCTGACGATCGAAGCACGGCACTGCGCAGCCCCCTCCGACCCCGCAGGGGTCGTGCGAACCGGCCACGGACACGAGAACGGTCGATCCCAGACCGCCAGGCCCACCCGGCCAGGAGTCACAGGACGGTCGAACACACACCGCCGGGCCGGCTCGACCAGGTCGATGAAGGTCCGGAAACGACGGGTCTATTGGACGAAGGGAACCTTCATCAGGAACCCAGCGCGGCGAGGGTCCAGGCGTAGATCTCAGCTTCGTACTCGAGCTCGGCATAGCGGCCGCTGGGGCCGGCGTGGGCGCCGGCGCCGGTCTCGCAGCGGAACAGGACCGTGCGCGGCGAGACCGGTGACGACGGGTCGTCGCCGTGGCCGCGGGCGGGGTCCGAGGCGCGGAGGCGGGCGACCCAGCGGGCCGGCTCGCGGACGAGGACACGCGGGTCGTGCACGGCGCCGGTCACGAGCAGCGGCGGCCGGTGGTCGAGCGGCGGCAGGTTGTCGATCGGCGAGTACGCGACCATGACGGCGTACTGGTCCTCCTCCCGAGGATCGCCCCATTCCAGCCATTCCTGCGCCGTCAGAGGCAGCGACGCATCGAGCATCGTGGTGATGACGTCGACGAAGGGCACCTCGGCGACCACACCGGCGAACAGCTCGGGGCGCTGGCTGTAGAGCGCGCCCTGCAGCAGGCCGCCGGCCGACAGGCCGCGCGTGACGATGCGCGAGACGACGCCGTCGAGCAAGCGCTCGGCGACGGCGGCCTGGTCGGCGAACGTGTTCTGCTTGGTGGCCAGGTGGCCGTCGTCCCACCAGCGCCGGCCCATCTCGCCGCCCCCGCGCGGGTGCCCGACGGCGAGCACCACGCCGCGGTCGAGCAGCGACGGCAGGGCGCGGAAGCCGGTCTCGAACCAGTCCGGGTCGCACGGCGCCTCGTAGGCGCCGTAGCCGTAGAGCAGGCACGGCGCGGTGCCGTCGAGCGGCGTCGAGACGTGCCGGGCGAGATCGACCGGCACGAGGACGCCGTCGTGCGAGGGCAGCATCCGGCGCTCGACGACGTACTGCGCGAGGTCGGTGCCGAGCGACTCGAGCCGGTGCACCTCGGCGCGCGAGCCGTCCCAGCCGATCTCCTCCCACACCGTCGGCCGCACCCACGACTCGGTGGCGACGAGCAGGCGCGGCTGGTCGTGGTCGTCGTTGCGCGAGAGCCGCACCAGGCCGCCGGCGTCGGCGGGCACGACGTCGACGGGCGAGCCGTCGCGCGGCAGCACCCGCAGCATCTGCACCCCGTCGCGCCGCAGCGTCAGCACCGCCCCCTGGGCGAAGGCGTCGGCGCCGAGGACGCGCTGCGCGGGATCCTGGGCCAGCAGCGGCACCCAGGCCGTCGGGTCCTCGACCGGCGCCCACATCACGTGGAACTCAGCGGCGCCGAGGTTGGTGGTGACGAGGAAGCCGTCGGAGCCGTCGGGCCCGAGGCCGGGCGCGTGCTCGAGCTCGTACTCGACGCCGTGCTCGCGAGGCCGCACGCACACCGGCGGCACCGAGAGGTCGAGCGCCGGGATGAGGTGCTCCTCGCGGAACCCTCTGCCCACCAACGAGATCACGGCCCACAGCCCCGAGCGCGACCCGTGCAGCTCGAGCTCCATGGTCTCGTCGAGGTCCTCGAGCACGAGCACGTCGTCGCCGACCGGGGTGCCCAGCACATGCCGCCACACCTGGTACGGGCGCCAGGCCTCGTCGTGGACGGTGTAGAGGAACGACGACGAGTCCGCCCCCCAGGCGCCGCCGTAGTAGGTGCGCGGCACCACCTCGTCGAGGTCGTGGCCGGTCACGAGATCGCGGAAGCGCAGCTGGTAGACCTCGTCGCCGTCGAGGTCGATCGACCACGCGAGCCAGCGCCCGTCCGGGCTCACCTCGAGGATCCCCTCGTGCGCGTAGCCGGTGCCTCCGGCGTCGTGCACCTCCTGGAGGTCGAGCAGCAGCGACTCGGACGCCGTCGGGTCGGAGACCGGGCGGCGCAGCAGGCGCGCGTACTCGCGGCCGGCCGGGGTCTCCCGGCGATAGCGGTAGCCGCCGGCGTTCCACGGCACGTCCTGCTCGTCGGCGGGCACCCGGGCGGCCATCTCCGCTGACATGGCGCGGCGGACCTCGCGCAGCCCCTCGGTGCGCGTCTCGTAGTAGGCGCGCTCCGCGGCCAGGTAGGCGGCGACCTCGGGGTCGTCGGGGTCGGCGATCCAGGCGTAGGGGTCGGTGCGGTCACGGCCGTGGAGCACGGTCGTGACGGGGCGGACGGCGGCGGAGGGGGCCTCGGGCATGACGGAGACGTTACGTCCCGGCGTCGATCCGGCGACGGATTCTGCGGCTGAGCGGGCGGTTCACGACTCGATCAGCACGATGCGGTCACGATATGTCCCAATTCGGGCGGGCATGAGGTATCAATGCGGCACGCCGCACCTGACCGACCGGTCAGGACGGCCGGGGCGGTGGGGCCCTGGCCTCGCCGGACCCGAAGGGGACCTCCCTCGTGACGACCCGGACCATCCGTCGTTCCCGTCTCGTCGCCGCCGCGGGGGCGGCGGCGCTCGTGCTCGGCCTGGGGCTCGGCGCCTCCGCCGGAGCCTCCGCCAGCACCTCGGCGAGCCCGACGGCCAGCGGCGAGAAGGTGACGCTCACGATCGGCATCACCCAGGACATCGACTCCGCGAACCCGTTCACCGGCATCGTGGCCGAGGCCTACGAGGTCTACCAGCTGCAGTACCCGACGCTGCTCGACTACTCCGCCGAGGACTTCTCCATCGTCCCCGGCCTGGCCGAGTCGTGGGAGGAGTCGGCCGACAAGACCACCTGGACCTACAAGATCCGCCCCGGCCTGACGTGGAGCGACGGCCAGCCGCTCACCGCCAAGGACGTCGAGTACACGTTCAACCGCATCCTGAACGGCGAGTACGAGCAGACCAACTTCGGCTCGTACACGGCCAACATCACCAAGGTGGTCGCCACCGACGACACCACGGTGGTCATGACGGTGAGCAAGCCCTCGCCGATCATGGAGAAGCTCGCGGTCTACATCCTCCCCCAGCACATCTGGAAGGACATCGACGAGAAGGAGGTCAAGTCCTACAAGAACGAGGGGACCGAGACCGATCCCACCGTCGGTGCCGGGCCGTTCGTCATGGTCGAGCGGCAGGTGGGCCAGTTCATCCGCTTCAAGGCCAACGAGAGCTACTTCCGCGGCAAGCCGAAGGTCGACGAGGTCGTCTTCCGCATCTACGGCAACGCCGACGCGCTCGGCCAGGCGCTCATCAAGGGCGAGATCGACTTCGCCGACTCGATGGAGGCCAACGTCTGGAAGTCGCTGGAGGGCAAGCCCGGGATCACCACCGTCGGCGCCACCTACTCCGGCTTCAACGAGCTTGCCTTCAACACCGGCGCCGCCCTCGACGACGGCACCCCCATCGGCGACGGCAACCCGCTGCTCAAGGACGTGAAGCTGCGCCAGGCCATCGGCTGGGCGATCGACCGGCAGGCGCTGGTCGACAAGGTCCTCGGCGGCAACGGCACCGTCGGGTCGACGATCATCCCGCCGATCTACTCGCTGCTGCACACCGAGCCGGCCAACCCGGTCACCTACGACCCGGAGAAGGCCAAGCAGCTGCTCGACGCCGCCGGCTACACCGAGGGCCCGGACGGCGTGCGCCAGACCGCCGACGGGAAGAAGCTGTCGTTCCGCCTGTTCGCGCGCAGCGACTCCGACAACTCCGTGAAGAGCGTCGAGTTCATCCAGGGCTACCTCAAGGCCGTGGGCATCGAGACCGAGGTCAAGACGGTCTCGTCGGACGCGCTGACGGAGATCATCGGCCAGGGCAACTTCGACATGTTCGAGTGGGGCTGGGTCGTCGAGCCCGACCCCAACTACCAGCTCTCGACGTTCACCTGCGCCAACCGCTCCTACAAGGACGGCGGCGAGATTCTCGCCAACCTCTCCGACTCGTTCTACTGCGACGAGGGGTACGACGCCCTGTTCGAGCAGCAGAGCCTGGAGACCGACTCCGCCAAGCGGGCCGAGATCGTCAAGCAGATGCAGAACCAGCTTTTCGACGACGCGCCCTACATCGTCACCTACTACTACGACAACCTCGAGGCCTACCGCTCCGACCGCTTCACCGGCTTCGTCCCGCAGCCGACGCCGGACGGCTCGCTGCTCTTCCAGTACGGCACCTGGTCCTACCAGAACGTCGCACCGGTGACAGCGGAGACCGGCGGAGAGGGCGACGGCGACGGCACCGCCGCTGCGAGCTCGAGCTCGAACGTCCCGCTGATCGTCGGCGGCGTCGTGCTCATCCTCGTCGTCGGGCTCGTGGCGTTCCTGCTCGGCCGCCGCAAGGGCGGGCCGTCCGAGGACGACGAGGAGTAGGTCGTCCGTGGCGATCCTCCAAGAGGTCGGCACGTCCCCACGGTCCCGTCGTACGGGGTCGTGGGGACTGTCGAACCCCACCGCGCGCTATGTCGTCGGGCGCACGGTCGCGGCCATCGGCACGTTCCTGTTCGTGCTGGTGTTCAACTTCTTCCTCTTCCGCGTCATGCCGGGCGACCCCATCGCCCTCTACACGCGCGGCCGCAACGTCGACGCCGAGCAGATCGCCAAGCTCCGTGCGGAGCTCAACAAGCCGCTCGGCGAGCAGTTCCTGTCCTACCTGGCCAACCCGTTCACGGGGAACGGCCCGTCGGTGAAGTACAGCGCGCCGGTGTGGGACGTGATCCTCCCCCGCATCTGGCCGACCCTGCTGCTCGTCGGCACGGCCACCCTGCTGGCGACGATCATCGGCGTCCGCATCGGCATCCGCGCCGGGTGGAACCGGGGCAGCCGCTTCGACAAGGGCGCCACGAACACCACGCTGGTCCTGTACTCGATGCCCGAGTTCTGGTTCGGCATGGTCGTGCTCATCGTCTTCGCCGTCGGCGTCGGGCCGTTCCCCGGCATCTTCCCCGTCGGCGGCCTGTCGACCCCAGGGGTCGATACCAGCTCCCTGCGGGGAGTGCTCGACGTCGCCTGGCACCTGGTCCTGCCGGTCACCACGCTGGCCGTGATCTACCTCGCCGAGTACTCGCTGGTGATGCGCGCGTCGCTCATCGAGGAGACCAACCAGGACTACGTGCGCACCGCCCGCGCGAAGGGCCTGATGGACCGCATGGTCCGCCGCCGCCACGCGGTGCCCAACGCTCTGCTCCCCACGATGACGCTGGTGTTCCTCAACCTCGGCTTCGTCGTCGGCGGCGCGATCACGATCGAGACGGTCTTCTCCATCAACGGCCTCGGCTCGCTCACCGTCGATGCGCTCAAGGGCCCCGACGTCCCGCTGCTGCAGGCGCTGTTCCTGCTGTTCTCCGGCGCCGTCATCTTCGCCAACCTGGTGGCCGACCTGCTCTACGGCTACTTCGACCCGCGGGTGCGCTCATGAGCACCGAGACGACGGCGCGCGTCGCCGGACGCGCGGTCGCCCGGGCCCGGCGCCGCGCGTCGATGAAGCGGTTCTTCGCGCAGTTCGCCAGCAACCGCAGCGGTCTGCTGGGGCTGGCGATCCTCATCTTCTTCGCGCTCGTCGCGATCCTCGCCCCGCTGCTGTTCCCGCGCTCCGCGCTCGAGGTCACCCAGGCGACGGGCGAGCCCTTCTCGCCGCCGTCGCTGGAGTACCCGCTCGGCACCGACGACACCGGCCGCAGCGTGCTGGCGCTGGTCGTCTGGGGCGCCCGCGTCTCGCTGACCGTCGGCCTCGCCGCCACGGTGATCGCGATGGTCATCGGCACCAGCGTCGGCATCGCGTCGGGCCACTACCGCGGCCTGTTCGGCGGCACCCTCGACCGCGTCACCGACTGGTTCCTGGTCATCCCGTACCTGCCGCTGGCGATCGTGCTCGCCACCGTGCTCGGCAAGTCGACCCTCAACATCATCATCGTCATCGGCGTGACGTCGTGGCCGTCCACCGCACGCCTCATCCGCGCCCAGACCCTGGCGATCGAGAGCAGGCCCTACCTCGAGCGCGCGAAAGCCCTCGGCGGCGGCAACGTCCACCAGATGACCAAGCACGTGCTGCCGAACGTGATGCCGCTCGTGCTCGCCAACACCACGCTCGCCGTGTCGCTGTGCATCCTCGCCGAGACGACGCTGTCGTTCCTCGGCCTGAGCGACCCGCTGACGGTCTCGTGGGGCTCGATCCTCGAGGAGGGCTTCGCCTCCGGCGCCATCTCGCAGGACGCCTGGTGGGTGCTGGCTCCCCCCGGCCTCTGCGTCGTGCTGGTGGTGCTGGCGTTCAACCTGGTCGGGCGCGCCACCGAGGACATCCTCGACCCGCGGCTGGAGCGTGCGTGATGGCGCTGCTCGAGCTCGACGACGTCCACGTCACGTACCGCACCGGCGGCCAGGACGTCCCTGCCGTCCGCGGCGTCAGCCTGTCGCTGGACGCCGGCCAGACCCTCGGCATCGCCGGGGAGTCCGGCTGCGGCAAGAGCACGCTCACCAGCACGGTCCTGCGCATGCAGCCGAAGTCGGCCAAGGTCGGCGGCCGGGTGCTGCTCGACGGCCAGGACGTGATGAAGCTCAAGTGGGGCAAGGTCCGCGCGCTGCGCTGGGGCCAGGCCTCCATGGTCTTCCAGGGCGCGATGCACGCCCTCAACCCCGTGCAGCGCATCGGCACGCAGATCGCCGAGCCGATCCTGCTGCACGACAAGAAGGCGACCGAGAAGTCCGCCGCGGCGAAGGTCGGCCAGCTGCTCGAGATGGTCGGGCTGCCGGCCCGCCGCGCCGACGCCTACCCGCACCAGCTCTCGGGCGGACAGAAGCAGCGCGTCATGATCGCGATGGCGCTCGCCTGCGACCCCCGCCTCGTCATCGCTGACGAGCCGACGACCGCGCTCGACGTCATGGTGCAGGCGCAGGTGCTCGACCTCATGTCCTCGCTCGTGCGCGAGCTCGGCGTCGGCCTGGTGCTCATCAGCCACGACCTGTCGGTGCTGTCGAGCACGTGCGACCGCATCGCGGTGATGTACGCGGGCCGCATCGTGGAGGAGGGCCCCGCGGCCCAGGTCTTCGACTCCCCCGAGCACCCCTACTCCGCGGCCCTCGCCGGCGCGTTCCCCCGCATCGGCGACGAGCGCTTCCGGTACGCGCCGTCCGGACTGCCCGGCGACCCGCCGTTCCCCGGCGAGGTGCCCGACGGGTGCTCGTTCCACCCGCGCTGCCCGAAGGCCTTCGACCGCTGCTCGACCGACGAGCCTGCGCTCCTCGACGTCGGCGGCCGCAGCGCCGCCTGCTGGCTCGCAGGGGGTGCGTCGTGACCGCGCCCGACCTGACCGCCCCGCCCGCCCTCGAGGCGCGCGGGCTCGCGGTCTCGTTCCGTGGCCGCAGCTCGGCCGCGACCGCGCGCGCCGTGGACGGCGTCGACCTGCAGCTCGGCCGCGGCGAGATCGTGGCGCTGGTCGGCGAGAGCGGCTGCGGCAAGACGACGCTGGCGCGCACGATCCTCGGCCTGCAGCCCTCGACCGAGGGCGATGTGTTGTTCGACGGCACCGCAGTGCCGCGATCAGCCAAGGGGCTCAAGGACTACCGGCGCCACGTCCAGCTGGTGCTGCAGGACCCCACCGGTGCGCTCAACCCGCGCCACACCGTCTACGAGGCGGTGGCGGAGGGGCTGCGCATCCACGGGCTGGTCGACGCGGAGGAGGCCCGCGTCGCGCAGGCGCTGTCGCTGGCCGGGCTGCGGCCGGCCGAACGGTTCTTCCTGCGCTACCCTCACGAGCTCTCGGGCGGGCAGCGCCAGCGCGTCGTGATCGCGGGCGCCCTCGCGCTCGAGCCCGACGTCATCGTCGCGGACGAGCCCGTGTCGAGCCTCGACGCCTCGGTGCGCGGCGAGATCCTCGCCCTGCTGCTCCGCCTGCGCGACGAGCTCGGCCTGTCGCTGCTCGTCGTCACCCACGACCTCGGGCTGGCGTGGAACATCGCCGACCGGGTGGCCGTGATGTACCTCGGGCGCATCGTGGAGCAGGGGCCCACCGAGGCTCTCCTGCGCGACCCCAAGCACCCCTACACCCGGGCGCTGCTCTCCGTCGTGCCCGAGATGGAACGGATGGAGCAGGTCGTGCTCGCCGGCGAGCCCCCGGACCCGACCAAGATCCCGGCGGGCTGCCGCTTCCACCCGCGCTGCCCCGTCGTGGCCTCCGGCGAGGCCGCCCGGCTCGGCATCGAGGACGCCTGCCGCGGCACGGCGCTGCCGATCCTGCCCGGGTCAGGCCCGCACGCCGCCGCCTGCCACCTGCCCGGCTCGCTGCCGGGCGCCTGACCCGTCTCTGCCCGGCGCGCCACCGCCCGAACCGGTGACGCGGAGGGCACCCTTACCGCATACTTACTGACTCACGAGTCAGTAGCCCGAGGAGGCGCCCCGTGGCCGAGCAGTACGACGTCGTCATCGTGGGCGGCGGCCACAACGGCCTGGTGGCCGCGGCCTACCTCGCCCGCGAGGGCCTGCGCACGCTCGTGCTCGAGCGCCGTCACATCGTCGGCGGCGCCGCGGTCACCGAGACCCCGTTCGGCCCGGAGTTCAAGCTCACGACACTGTCGTACGTCGTGTCGTGGCTGCCGCCGACGCTCGTGCGCGACCTCGACCTGGTCAAGCACGGCTACCACGTCTACCCGCAGGGCCCGTACTTCGCGCCCCGCACCGACGGCTCGTACCTGCAGCTGCCCGACGACAAGGCGGCCCGCCGAGCGCAGATCGCCAAGTTCAGCGAGAAGGACGCCGACGCCGTCGAGCGCTGGGACGACTGGATGGACCGCCTCGGCCGGATCCTCGGCCCGATGGTCTCGGAGCTGCCGCCCAAGCTCGGCTCGCGCAAGCCCTCGGACCTCGGCCGCCAGGCCCTGCTGCTGCGCCGGCTCAAGGACGTCGACGAGCGCGCAGCAGTCGACCTCGTACGGCTGCTCACCGACAGCGCCGCCGACCTCATCGAGGACTACTTCGAGTCCGACGCCATGAAGGGCGTGCTGTCGGTGTCGGCCGTCATCGGCTCGTGGGCCGGCCCGCGCACGCCGGGCACGGCGTACGTCATCGCCCACCACCACATCGGCGACCTCGGCGACGGCCGCATCGGCGCGTGGGGCTTCCCGCGCGGCGGCATGGGCGGCGTGACCCAGGCCCTCGCGGCGGCCGCCCGCTCGTTCGGCGCCGAGATCCGCACCGAGGCGCCCGTCGCCCGCATCACCACCCGCAACGGCGCCACCACCGGCGTCGTGCTCGACGACGGCACCGAGATCAGCGCGCCGACCGTCATCACGACCGCGCACCCGCAGGTGTCGTTCCTGCGCCTGCTCGACACCGCAGACCTGCCGCCGGACTTCGTCGCCGACATCGAGCGCTACCGCTCGCGCAGCGGCACCGTGAAGATCAACGTGGCGCTCGACCGGCTGCCCGAGTTCGTGTCCAAGCCCGGGTTCGACCCGCAGGTGCACGGCGGCACGATCGTGCTCTCGGAGAGCCTCGACGAGGTGGAGGCGTCGTTCCAGGAGGCCGCCGCGGGCCGGCCCTCGACGCTGCCCTTCGCCGACATCTGCATCCCGAGCGTCTTCGACCCCACGCTCGCACCCGAGGGCAAGCACGTGATGAGCATGTTCACGCAGTGGGTGCCGCACACGTGGAACGACGAGCCGCATCGCGAGGAGCTCGACGCCTACGCCGACCGGCTGTTCGCGCGCATGGAGGTCGTGGCGCCGGGCTTCACCGACTCGGTCCTGCACCGGCAGGTGCTCGGCCCCTGGGACATCGAGCACGAGTACGGCCTCGTCGGCGGCAACATCTTCCACGGCGAGCTGACGATGGGGCAGATGTTCCACGGCCGACCGGCCGCCGGCTTCGCCGACCTGCGCACGCCGGTCAAGGGCCTCTACCAGGCGGGATCGGGCACCCACGGCGGCGGCGGCGTCACCGGTGTGCCCGGCCGCAACGTCGTGCACCAGATCCTCGCCGACCGCCGCCGCGAGCAGTGGAAGGACAAGGTGCGCGACCTCACGAGGCCCGGGTCGTGACCGGCGGGCTGCAGGAGGCGCTGCCGCGCGAGCACTACGTCGACGCGGGAGTCCACGAGCGCGAGCGCACCTCGGTGCTGCTGCGCGAGTGGACCTGCCTCGGGCGCCTCGACGACCTCGGGCTCACCGCGCCCGGATCGCCTGCGCTGCTGCCGGGCCGCCTCGCCGTCGTCGACCTCCACGGCGAGTCGGTGCTCGTGACCACCGACACCGACGGCGACCTGCACGCCCACTACAACGTCTGCCGCCACCGCGGGTCGCAGGTGGTCCCGGTCGAGCCGGGCAACTCCCCCGCACCGTGCGCGGCGAAGAGCCTGCGCTGCCCGTACCACTCGTGGACCTACGCCCTCGACGGCTCGCTCGTCCACGCGCCGCACACCGACGACGTCGACCTCGACAAGGCCGCGTTCGGGCTGCACCCGGTGGGCGCTGATGCGTGGGGCGGCTGGCTGTGGCTGCACGGCAGGCCGGCGGAGGCGGTGCCGCTGCTCGAGGCGCTCGCGCCGGTGCCCGAGCGCGTCGTGCGCTACCCGCTCGACACTCTCGTCATCGGGAAGCGGCTGGTCTACGAGGTCGCGGCCAACTGGAAGGTCATCGCCGAGAACTACAACGAGTGCTACCACTGCGGCCCGGTGCACCCCGAGCTCGTGCGCCTCGTGCCGGCGTTCGGCGGCGGCGGCCAGCACCTCGAGTGGGAGGACGGCGTGCCGCACCGCGAGGGCGCGTGGACCTTCACGATGAGCGGCACCACCGACCGGGCGCCGTTCCCGGACCTCGACGACGCCGAGAAAGTGCGCCACAAGGGCGAGCTGGTCTACCCGAACCTCATGCTGTCGCTGTCGGCCGAGCACGCGGCCGCCTTCGTGCTGCGCCCGATCGCCGTCGACCGCACCGAGATCGTGTGCGACCTGCTCTTCGCCCCCGACGAGGCGGCAAAGCCGACCTTCGACCCGTCCGACGCCGAGGAGCTGTGGGACCTGGTCAACAAGCAGGACTGGGGCATCTGCGAATCGGTGCAGCGCGGGATGTCGTCGCGCGCCTACACGCAGGGGTGGTACGCGCCGATGGAGGACGCCTCGCTGGACATCCGGCGCTGGCTGCTCCCGCGGATGGAGAGGGGCTGACGTGGCGACCTACGACCTCGTGGTGGTGGGGCTCGGCGCCCTGGGTTCGTCGACGGTGTGGCACGCCTCGCGGCGCGGCCTGTCGGTGCTGGGCCTCGAGCAGTTCGAGCTCGGCCACGACCGCGGCGCCTCGCACGACACCAGCCGGATCCTGCGCCACAGCTACCACACGCCGGAGTACGTCGATCTGACGTTCGCCGCCTACGACGACTGGGCCGTGCTCGAGGACGCCGCCGGCGAGCAGTTCGTCACCATCACCGGCGGCCTCGACCTGTTCCCCACCGGTGCGGCGATCCCGATGGACGACTACACGTCGTCGATGGACGCGCGGTCGGTGCCCTACGAGGTGATCACCGGCGAGGACGTCGTCGCGAGGTGGCCCCAGATCGCGCTGCCCGAGGGCACATCGGCGCTCTACCAGGAGCGCACGGCGATCGTGCCGGCCGCGCGCGGCACCGCCGCGATGCAGCGACTCGCCGTCGCCCACGGCGCGGTGCTGCGCGACCGCACGCCCGTCGTGGCCCTCGAGCCCACGTCCGACGGCGTCGACGTCGTGCTGGCCGGCGGCGAGCGGGTGTCTGCTGCCCGCGTCGTCGTGTCGGCCGACGCATGGACGTCCCGGCTGGTCGAGCCCCTCGGCGCGCGCCTGCCGCTGACGGTCACCGAGGAGCAGGTCACCTACTTCCAGCCGGCCGACCCCGAGCCCTTCCGGCCCGGCCGGTTCCCGGTGTGGATCTGGATGGACGAGCCGTCGTACTACGGCTTCCCCACCTACGGCGAGGACACCGTGAAGTCGGCGCAGGACTGCGGCGGCCCGGAGGTCACCGGCGACGAGCGCTCGGGCGAGACCGATCCCGAGATGCTCGAGCGGCTGTCGTCGTTCATGGCCGCGACGTTCCCGTCGTCGGGCCCGGCGGTGCGCTCGAAGCGCTGCCTCTACACGCTCACGCCCGACCGCGACTTCGTGGTGTCGGCCGTGCCGGGCGCCGAGCAGGTCGTCGTCGGCCTCGGCGCCGCGCACGGCTACAAGTTCGCCGCGACGTTCGGCCGGCTGCTCACCGACGTCGCCGTCGATGGCCGCACCGACGCCGACATCTCGGCCTTCGGCCTCGACCGGCCCGCGCTCACCGACCCCGCGTACGAGCCGCACTGGATGGTGTGAGCCGTGACCGCCTCAGGCCAGGACGTCCGGCTCGCAGCCCAGCTCGCGGGCCGCCGCCTCGCGCACCCAGGTGGCCAGCTGCGTGCGGGTGAGGCTGCGGTGCACGAGCACCTGCACGGCGAGGCCGTCGAGCAGCGCGGAGAGGCGCCAGGCGGCGGCGTCGGGGTCGGGGCAGTCGAAGACGCCCTCGGCCACGCCGAGCTGGATCTGCTCGGCCAGCACGTCCTTCCAGCGGACGTCGAGGCGCCGCGACGTCGCGCGCATCTCGGGCTCGCGCAGCGACTCGGCCCACGCGTCGACCCACACCGTCCAGCCCTCGGCGCTGCCCTGCGGCGAGTAGAGCGCGAGGATGCGGCGCACGGCGTCGGCGGGGCCCTTGGCCTTCTCCACCGTGCTGTCGAGCCGCTCGAGGTCCTGGTTGACCGCATGCTCGAGGGCGGCCGCGAAGAGCTTCTCCTTGGTGCCGAAGTGGTAGAAGACCAGCGCCGTGCTCACCCCGAGCGCCGACGCGACGTCCGCCACGCGCGTGCGCGCGAAGCCGCGCCGCGTCACCTCCGCCGCCGCAGCGTCGAGGATCTCCTCGCGCCGCACCTCCACCTTCCTGCGAACCACGTCCGCGACTGTAGCGACATGAGGAGGCGGTCCACGTGGACCTCACCGCGCTGAAGCTCCTGGCCCCCGTCGACCCCGACGGCCTGGCCAAGGCCCTGCTGCCCTTCGGCACCTCGACGATGCTGCCGGCCGAGGCCTACACCTCCCCCGACGTGCTGGCGTGGGAGCGGCGCAACCTCGTCGCCGGGTCGTGGGCGTGCGTCGGCCGCGTCGACGAGCTGCGCTCGGCCGGCCCCGACGGCGGCACCGCCACGCAGCGCGCGCTGCTGGTCGGCGACATCCCCGTTCTGCTGACTTTCGAGGGCGACGTCGTCCGTGCGTTCGCCAACACCTGCCGCCACCGCGGCCACGTGCTGCTCGAGGACGACTGCACGTCGACGTCGCGCTCGGTGCTCTGCGTCTACCACGCGTGGACGTTCCGGCTCGACGGCTCGCTGCAGGGTGCGCCGGGCTTCCGCGACAACGAACACTTCAGCGCCGAGGAGCATGGGCTCGTCCCGCTGCCGGCGCACGAGTGGCACGGCTGGCTGTTCGTCAACGCCACAGGCACAGCCCCGTCGTTCGAGGAGCACCTCGGCGTCCTCGACTCACTCGTCGCCCCCTACCGCCCCGAGGCGCTGGTGCTGCGCGCCCGTCACACCTACGAGATCGCGGCGAACTGGAAGCTGGTCTCGGAGAACTACCACGAGTGCTACCACTGCCCGCTCATCCACCCCGAGCTGTGCCAGGTGTCGGTGCCGACCTCGGGCGACAACTTCGAGCTCCCGGGTGCGTGGGTCGGCGGCACGATGCAGTTCAAGGGCGAGGCCGTCACGATGAGCCTCGACGGCACATCGCAGGGCGTGCCCATCGAGGGCGCCCCGCAGGACTCGGTGCTCTACGTGCAGCTCTTCCCCAACCTGCTGTTCTCCGGCCACCCCGACTACGTCATGACCCACCGGGTGCTGCCGCTCGCGCCCGACCGCACCTGGATCGAGTGCAGCTGGTACTTCCCCGACGCCGACGTCGACCCCTCCTACGCCGTCGACTTCTGGGACCTCACCAACACCCAGGACTGGCGGGCCTGCGAGCTCGTCCAGCGCGGCCTCACCTCGCCCCACTTCGCGCCCGGCCCGTTCGCGCCCAACGAGGACGCCGTCCACCAGTGGGTGCAGATGATCGGGCGCGGCTACCTCGGCATCCCGCCCCACGACAAGCCGACCGACCGCACCGCCTGACCTCTCGGGCGTCCGCAGCGGGGTACGGGCCGGCCGCCCCGGCGTGGTTGGATCGTGGCGTGCCGAACGACCCCGCCGTGGAGCCTCGTGCTGCCCACGTCGACGACGCCGGTGCCGCGGGGCGTCCGGCCCCCGTGCCCGGCGACCCGCGCTCGTGGCGGCGTCCGGCGCTCATCACGGCCGCGGTGTTCCTGCTCAACGCGACGATGATCGCGACGTGGGTGGCCCGCCTGCCCGCCACCCGCGACCGGCTCGACCTCGACGCGCGCACGATCGGCCTCACCCTGCTGATGTCGGGCATCGGATCCCTCGTGGCCATGCCGTTCGTCGGCAGGCTGTGCGCCCGGTGGAGCAGCCGCCCCGTCATCGTGGTCACGGCGCTGCTGTGCGGCTCGATGCTCATCGCCGGCGCGTTCACCCCGAACGCGGTGACGACCGGCGCCGTGCTGTTCGTCTTCGGTGCGGCCCTCGGGTCGTGGGACGTCGCCATGAACATCCAGGGCTCCTACGTCGACCGCCAGGCAGGCCGCGACTACATGCCGCGCTACCACGCGACGTGGTCGCTCGGCGCCGCCGTGGGCGCCGGTGTCGGTGCGCTCATGGCTGCTGCCGGGCTCGGCGTCGGCGTGCACTTCACCGTCGTCGCCGTCTCCGCCTGCGTCGGCAGCGCGCTGCTCGCCGCGTTCTGGTTCCTCGACGACCGCGAGCCCGCCGAGGCCCCGCCCGCCGACGCCGGGGCCGAGGACCAGCCGCGCCATCGCGGGCCGCTGCTCACGCGACGGCTCGTGCTCATCGGCGTCATCACGCTCTGCGGCTGCCTGCTCGAGGGCGCAGCCGCCGACTGGATCGCCCTCTACCTCACCGACGAGCGCGCGGCCACCGCCGAGCTCGCAGCCCTCGGCTACGGCATGTGGGCCACCGCGATGGCGGTCTCCCGCTTCTCGGGCACGACGCTGATCGAGCGCCTCGGCCGGGTCGGCGCCGTGCGCATCGCCGGTGCGGTGGTGCTCGCAGGCGTCGTCATCACACTGGCTGCGCCCGGCGTCGTCGGCGCCATGATCGGAGTCCTGTTCTGGGGCGCGGGCGTGGCCCTGGTGTTCCCCGCCGCCATGAGCGCGGGCGGGGAGACGCCGGGCCGTCCCGCCGACGGCATCGCGACGGTGTCGACGATCGGCTACGGCGGCTTCCTCGTCGGCCCGCCGCTCATCGGCCTGCTCGCCCACGAGATCGGCCTCGGCCGAGCCCTGTGGGTGCTGCCGGTGCTGGCGCTAGGCATCGTGCTGCTCTCCCCCAGCGTCGCCCCCCTCAAGCGACAGACCGCCGCCGCCTGAACCTGCGAAGGACTCCCTCATGATGCGCGTCCGCTACGTCGTCCTCTACGTCAACGACGCGGAGGCGTGCCGCCGCTTCTGGATCGACCAGGTGGGGATGGTGGAGAAGCACCGGGCGGAGTTCGGCGGGTTCTCCATCGTTCAGGTCGGCTTCGCCGATCAGCCGTTCGCCTTCGAGCTGGTGCCGCTCGCCCTCATGGCCGACAACCCCGACGGCCTCGACCTCGCCACACCGTCCATCGCCCTGCAGGCCGACGACCTCGAGGCCGCTCGGGCAGCACTGCTGGAGCGCGGTGTCACGGCGCTGGAGATCGGCGAGCACTCCGGCGTGCGCAGCTTCGCCTTCAGCGACCCCGAAGGCCGCTGGTTCGCCGTCACCGCCTGACCGGCCACAGCTGCGGCGTTGCCCGCGCGGATCCGATACCGAACGGCGCATAGGCGCACCAGCCCCACGCACCGGGTCAGCTCACCGCTTTGATCGTTTCGACTTCGATCTGCGACCTATCCCGGCTTAGGCAGTCTGAGCCACTCCCGGAGCTCCCGGCGCCGCCCGTGACTTGAACGCGCGTGCCGGTGACGCCTAGAACCTCACCGTCCTGGGTGAGCACCTCGACTTCGCCGGAGGAGTCGACATCCGCAGTCGAGCCACGAGGCCAGAGCACGTCGAGAGTGCCTGGGATCATGGAGTCCTCGTCCGCGATGAGCCGGACGCACAGGCCATCCCGCACCAGAGTGCCCTCTATGACCAGTCCGCGGTAGGAAGCATTGGGTCCGGGCTCGAAAGTTGAGGTGGGGACGGCGATTCCAGGCCGGGCAGTCGAGGCGCTGCAGGCCGCGAGGAGAAGCCCCATGACTGCCAGTCCGAGGCCGACGAAGATTCTGTTCACGTGCTTTGACTGTCTATGCATCCCCATGGCCCCAAGTGTGCCTGGCGCGGAGTCTGGGGCGATCCCGAATGCCGGTTCGACACCCCGGGAGGCGAGCGCGAACGGCACCTAGGCTCGCGTCACGGCGATCCACCACGACAGGTCCGGACGCATCGCTTCGATCGCCTCTAGCCGGGCCACGGCGTGTTCCACGAACTCGGAAGGCAGCCGGACGCCGTGCTCTTCGACGTAGTGAGCGAGGCCTGAGGGCCAGGCGTAGATGCCGTCAGTGAATTCGCCGTCGCCGTTCTCTCGTCCGCAGATGCGGCATAGGGCGTAGCCCATGAAGGTTCGGAACAGGGTTGCCGAGCCGAGATAGACCGCCACTGCGCTGCGCTCGTCGTCGTCCCATACAAGGTCGATCTGCGTTGCCGGGTCAGGCAGCTCCGGTGTCTCTGCGCTCGACCAGTAGCCGATGAGTCTCAACTCGCTCATCCGCCAACCATGCCAGGGCGAACCGCGCCTACTGCCGGATATTGGTGCGGGGAGCATCTGCCCTTCGGGTTCAACGTGCGCGATCCTGGCCGTATGAAGTGGTCGGCGGCGGTGGGCCAGGTTCTTCGGCTCGCTGAACACTGCTCGGTCATGGCCGGTAGGGCCGACGCGGGTCTGCTGCGGGTTCAGGAGCTGTGGGCGTACGGGGAGATTCTCGGAGCGCGCAGAGACCTCGACTGGGTTTCGGTGGCGCTCAGTGTCGATCTTCCCGTCCAGGAGGTTCCCTGGCTGTGCCGGCCAGCCGGTGCGGACCTGTGGGCCGACCTGACCCGCGCCTCGAAGAACCCGGTCGGAATCCAGTGGCGCTCGGTGCATGCGCCGGCGTGGAACCACCACATCGTCGGACCGGTGTTGGTGTGGGACGCAGACAGCGGTGTGCGTGAGGACGCGATCTCGGCCTTGCGTGAAGGTCGCGGGTCAGCCGTGGCCATAGCGGCGCCGAGCGAGGAGAACTTCATGGCGCGGATGGACGATGAGTTGACCGTTAGCCTGGCGGAACTGACGCGGCGCACGCGGGAGTACGAGAGCGAGCACACCACCCGCTTGGGGGTCCGGGCTGACGCACTGCACGCCGCTGCGCAGGGCTACCTCGACGTGCTGGCTGCCCAGACGCGTGACCTGGCGCGAGGAGACTCCTGATCGTGGGCCTCGTCAGGCGGCTCCGGCGATGAAGGCGGCGACGACGTAGTTGGCGTGACGGTCCAGGTTGCCGCGGGCGCGGTCGTAGCGAGTAGTGGTGCGGGGGTCGGCGTGCCGGGCGGCGATCTGGACGTCGCGGAGGGGGACGCCAGCGTCCAGCGCGGCGGTGATGAAGGCGTGGCGCAGGGCATGGCAGCCCACGTGGTGCTCGATGCCTGCACGTCGGGCGAGGCGGTGCACGATGCGGGACGCAGCGTTGCGGTCCATGCGGCGCCCAGTCCGGGTGCGCAGCAGCGGCCCGCTGAGCCGCTCGGCGGAGGCAAGGTCGAGCGTTCGCGCCACCGGGACCGGAAGTGGGATGAGGGCGGGCTTGTTGCCCTTGCCGATGATGTGCAGGGTGCGGTGTCCCCGCTCGGTCCCCATGTCGTCGACGTCGACGCTGCACGCCTCCCCGATGCGCAGGCCGAGCAGCCCCAGCATGGTGATCAGCGCGGCCTCGTCCGGGGTGGACGCCCGGGCCGCGGCCACGAGCGCACCGAGCTGCATGCGATCCAGACCCAGCACCTGCGACTCCTCGGGCACGTGGGGTCGCCGTACGTACTCGGCGGGCGAGCGGTCGAGGTAGCCGTCGATCACCGCGAAGCGGTAGTAGCCGGCGACGGTGGACAGCCTCCGCGCGATGGTGGCGGGGGCGTAGCGGCGCTGTTCCTCCATCCACCGCACGTACACCTCCACATGCGGGCGGGTCATCGCGAACACATCGGTGCCTCGTGCCGAACACCAGGCGAAGTAGGTCTTGAGGTCCAGCGCGTAGGCGTCGCGCGTACGCCCGGAGTAGCGGGCGAGGAACCCCGCAGCCGCCAACTGCACCGGGCCGAACAACGGCATCGACTCCGGAACCATCACTGTTGCGGACTCGGGCATCAGAACCTCCAAGAAGCTGGGAGCAGGTTCTGATCCAATCGACACCTCCAGGCCGCCGCTCACCCCGCCGGGCGTGTGCAAACGCACCAATATCCGGCAATAGGCATCGCTCGGTCAGGCAGGATGTCGGCGTGATGGAGTTGGCAGACGATCACGAGATGACCAAGCGGCGGCAGATGGCGGACGAGTTCTATGGCGCCGTGCTCGCCG
This sequence comes from Actinomycetota bacterium, assembly GCA_020161245.1. GTDB lineage: Bacteria > Actinomycetota > Actinomycetes > S36-B12 > CAIYMF01 > Longivirga. The sequence continues at coordinate 22,245 of JAIUOK010000051.1, forward strand.
ATGCCGACCGGCCATGGTTCGTATCCGACGAGGCATCCCTGTACGACATCCAAGCGGAAGACGACGACGAACTCGTTCGGCGCGTAAGGGCCGCCTACGGTGTCACTCTGCGCATGCCGGACGATCTGCGCCGCCCGTTCTGGCAACTACTCGACGAGTTGCAGCGGCTGCGCTCGTAGCGCCGATGTGCCGATCGCGCTCGCTCTTGGGGAGTGCTTCCCACAGGGTTGGGCCCATGGGCTGGAGATTCTTGCCGCGGGCGCTCGTCGCTCCCGACGGGAGCACGTGGGAGCAGGACCTTCAGCATGGCTACCACATCGGAGTCACTCGCGCGGCGGCGCTGACACCGCAGGTCGTCTTGGTCAAGCGCGATCGTGATCTGTCGGAACGGTCCGGACCTGCAGGGGCCCTGCCCGAGTGGGCACTGATTGCCGAGCCGGACGACGACACTGAAGGCCGCTTTCGGATCTCCGTGTTCCGCCAAGGCGCAAGCCGGCTGTTAGTGCTGGACCTGAACCATTGACCGCGCCGAGGTGCCGTTCTCACTCGCCTGCTGTGGTGTCGAACCGGCAGTAGGCATCGCTGCCTCAAGTCGACCGGGAGCCCCGCCGACAGTCACTCCATGGGGGCCACAGTCACTGCGACACCAGTTCCGAGCAAGCGCCGCAAGGTCGTCGCCATCGTGTCGGCAACGGCCCTGCTCCTCGCCGTCATGGCCGGTGTCGCTGCCTGGCGAGCCCGCGACCTTGGTTACTGGCCAGGGTGCCCCTCCGAGCAGTGGGCAGCCGCGACAGCAGACGAGCTGCAGACGTTGGTACCCAAGGCAGCGCAGTCGCCCACGGTCTCTATTGCTGACTGTGACTCCCGCCGGGCGGTCGAGGTTCAGGCCGGTTGGTCTGGGACTGGCAGCGAGTTCGCGGCGGCTGTGGAAGCCGCAGCACTCGCCGACGGCTGGGTTGCGGCGGGGGATGCGCGTCTTGAGAAGGTCGTCGATGGCTTGCCGACATGTCTCGTCGTCGACGCGCAGTCCGGTTCCGGCTACCTGACGGGTATGCAGCGGGGTTGCTGACGGCGCGCCTATGTGCCGTTCGCGCCCGCATCGTCGCGCCCGCATCAGGCAAGATGCGTCAGGTGAAGCGGCAATGGGACCCCTCCCTTGACGTCCTCCGTGACGCTGCTGGGCTCCTGCTGGCGGATGGAACGATCGCAGGAACGCTGGTCACCTGGGTTATGCCGTTCTGGGGGCTCGCCCATCCCTTCCGGCTCCAAGAGCGTGTCTGGCTAACCATCGAGTGGGCGGACGGGCAGATCGACCGCGAACTCGAGGACTACGAGCCCTGGGTGTTTGTAAACGATCTTCGCTCTGGGCGTTTCGTGTTGTCCGATGACGAACATGCGGGCGACTACACGGTGAGCTGGCTGGACGGCGAGCCCCGGCGCGAGGCGCTGGAGCGCCTTAACCCAGCTTTCGCGGCTCGGGCATAGGCGCCCGATAGCGTGCCGCTCCGGGGCGCGCAGATGTGCCGTTCTCGCTCGCCTCCGCCACTGGTGACCGGGCATCTTGACTCGCATGGTGCTGAGTCCTGACGAGGCCTATGGGGGGCCGATGGATCCTGTAGTCGAGCCCTTCGCCGACGTGCTGAACCTGCTGACACGAGTGCCGCGCGCTCCTGGCGCGCCGGCCATCGCGGGGGCTTCTGATCAGGAAGTTCGGGACCTCGAGCGGAGACTTGGGAAGCCCTTGCCCGGCGAGTTGGCTGCCTGGCTCAGAGCCTGCAACGGGGTCGTGGCGGGGCCTGTTGTTCTCTACGGCGCGCGACCGCTGGACGCTGATCTCGACATCAACGAAGTCCGGTGCTGTTGGTCCGCCTGGCAGGAACGGGGCTGGATACCTGTCGCCGGTGACGGAACCGGCAACAGCTACGTGATCAGGGCGGCGACGGATGAAGACGTGAGCCCCGTGTTCTTCATCGACTGCTCTGAAGACCCCGATCGGCTCGCTTACGTCGTTGCGTCCAGTCTCAGCCGCTTCCTTCGATTCGTGCTGATGGAGGAGCTGAACCGTGAGGGCTGGCCTTTCTCCGTCGGCTACGTGACCTCGATCGATCCGGCCATCGCGGATACGCCAGGGGCACCGCTCCCCTGGACCGTGTAGAGCAGATGTGCCGTTCGCGCCCGCGGGGTGCAGGTGAGGATTGGGACATGAGGGCGACGCTTCCGCTGGCCGAGTGGCCCGACCCCAGCCAGTACCGCCTGGTCACCTTCGCGGCCATCGTGCCCAGCACGGTCGTCATCGAGGGGCGAGACGGGTCTCCAGGTTCACCCGAGATGTTCGTCTTGACGGTGGACGCCACGCATCCCGGCACCATGCCTCCGGGTGCAGACGCTTCCCGCGAGGTTCTCTGCATACCGATCGCATTGGCTCGGCAGATCGCCGACGCCTTCCAGACGAACCTGGAATCTCCGGGCGCGTAGGCGCGCAGATGTGCCGATCGCGATCGGCGCTCCGGCATCCTATGAACTGTGCGATACCCCTCCCCAACCGATTCAGCCCATGCGCCGGTCTGGGGGAACTACGTCGTTGCCCAGGCGAGTCAAGCCAGCCTGGGAATCATCCCGCGGAGCACTCTCGCGTTCGGTGTCGTGGTGGAAGAGACGAGCGTGACGCTTCGATTCCTGCTCGCGGACTGCACCCCACAAGATGTCGAAGACATGGACGACATCGTCAGCGAGCTCGAAGCGCTGCTTGGCCCGGACGTCCTGGTCACCCGGTCCTTCGACGTCCGTGATCACGTGGACATGAGTCCCCACGACCGTGTCAGGTGGGTGTATGCCGCCCGGGACCGGTAACGCCTACGTGCCGATCGCGCTCGCATCTGATCGGGCGAACCGGCACTAGCGCTCGCTACCTGGGGCAGGATCGGCAGCGCCGCGATGCAAGCGCCGGTTATCGCTATCTCGTCCGATCAGATGCAACCTCTGGTGGCGCTCGACTCGTGATACGGGTGAAGAGTGTTGATGGGGCAGAGGGGGATCAGTGGAGTCCGAGTTCCGTGAGTGGGCCGCGAAGGCGCGTGGCCCACTGCGCGTGACTGCGTTCATGCTGAGCGGAGACTGGTACTTCGCCGACGACCTGGTGCAGGAGACGCTGACCCGCATGTTCCTCGTGTGGGGACGTGTGACGGCGTCTGGCGAGCCAGACTCATACGCCCGGCGGGTGCTCATCAACAAGTTCCTTGATGCCAAGCGACGAGCCTGGCGTGCCGAAGTTCCGCACGAGCGTCTGCCAGACGCCGAGGGGTACGGGACTGAGGTGGACCCTCGACATGAAGCAGTGGTGGCTGCGCTTCGGCAGGTCCCAGCCCGTCAGCGCGCCGCCCTAGTACTGCGTTTCTGGGACGACTTGTCAGTCGAACAGACCGCACAGGCGCTCGGCTGCAGCACCGGCACGGTCAAGAGCCAGACCAGCCGCGGCCTTGAGAACCTCCGCCAAGCTCTCGCCGAGCAGGGCATCCATACCTTTCGAGAGGTTGTAGGAGAACTGTGATGACCAACCTCGACGTCAAGAGCGCCTTCCGCGCCACACTCACCCCCGCGCCACCCGAGCGCATGGACCTCGACCAGGTCATCGCCAGCGCCCGCCGTCATCGACGGAGTCGCAGGCGTACCAGCGTCATCGGCCTCGCTGCAGGCGTAGCCATCGTCGTCGGGCTCGGGGTCACGGGCCAGCTGACGGGAGTGGGAGTCGGGCTACTCACCGGCCAGGTGGCCGTATCGCCCGCCAGCCAAGAACTCGATCCCAGCCCCGATGCTGCCTACTTCGACGGCCTTCCCAGGGCCACAGTCGAGGAAGTGCTGGCCAACCCGGCGGCGAAGGAGATGATTCGGTACCCGATCACACCGGAGAAACGCCAGCAGCTCTGGCAGGGCATGACGCTCAACTTCATCTTCTGCCGCCAGATGCTCGGCTACTACGACACGTGGAAGACCACCGGCACGCAGCCGACCGACTTCCCCCGCCCATCGGCCCTTCCGACTCACCCGGTCCCTGCCGTCATCACCCAGATGTACGTCGACTACCGCAGTTACCGCGAAGCCAGCACCGAAGGCCTGGCGCGCTTCAAGTGGATGATGCTGCTCGATGGCTCGTGCGGCCAGTGGATCCCGGCGAAGCCCGGCGACCACACCGGGCCGACCATTGCCGACATCGTAAGGGGGAGCTGACGAACGGCGCGGGTCGCTCCTTCATCCCGAACGGTGACGGTCACCTGTGTCGACAGCGTGCCGCTGCGCGGAGCGCAGATGTGCCGATCTCGCCCGCTTGATGTCGACCTCCCGCCGCGAGAGCGTTGCCGAGTGTTGTCGTGTTGGACAGTTCAGTCCCGTGGGCGACCGTGCGGTGATCGAGGCGTCATGGCGCGAGTTGCGGGTGGCTGTCGCGGCAGCTGACGGTGCTCGTGCGGCTGCCGCAGTTGCTGGTGCTGCGCCCGAGGGGCTGCTTCAGGCCGCGGTGCCCGCCGCCATGACGGTGCTGCGAGCCGGCGCAACGGCGCCGGGGGTGGATGCGTTGCTCGTGGCATTGGGCAACCGGTCCTGGCTGGGTGGTCAGGTCGCAGTCGAGTCCCTGACCTCGGTGCTGTCCGGTTCGTCGACGGGTCGGGCCGGGCTGGTCGTTGACCGGGAGGAGTTGGGCGACGTCGTCAGCGACGAGCGGGGCGGTTACCTGGAGCTCGCGTCGGGCGCGGTGTGGCCGGCCTCGGTCGTCGAGGACGGCGACATCGAGGACCTCGACCCTGACGAGCTCGAGTCCGATCGGTGGCTCTACGTCCCGGGGGACGGTCGTGACGCGTGGCGTGACATGGCCTCCTTCGCCGACCAGGTCCCCTACGCCCGGGCTCGTGATGACTTGCAGGTCGCCGTGGACGGCAAGGGCGCCTTCCGCCGGTTCCAGGCAGCGCTGGACCGCCACGAGTCGCACTGGGTGGACTGGCGGGTCTGGTCCAGCGAGCGGCGGATGGGGCGCGCTCGTGAGTGGATGGCTGACGAGGGCTACGACCCGATCCCCTGAGCTCCAGGACCCCTTCGCTGCGCCACGCCGGCGGTGCGGAGCTGCTCTCGCCCGGGTGCGGTCGTGGCCCGTCGAACGAGTCGCCAAGCGGGCAACGCGATCAAGCACGTCGGCTCGGACTCCTCTGGCTCCAAGGAGCGAGAGGGCGTCGTGGCCAGGTTCCGCAGCCACGGCGGCACTCTTCGTACCCGAATAGGACGACACGAGATGTGACAGCTTGGCACCGGCAGGATCCCGGTCGTCACCTGACAAACGCACCCTGCGTTCCACCTCACCGCCTGTCGGCGCCCGGCCGACGCGCTGACGACCACGGCCAGCGACTCCGTCACGAGCCAGGCCCGACCCACGGCACACACTGGTATCGGGATATCCCTGGCTCCCGCTTGGACGTCCTCCACCGGTCAGCTTGATTCCCAGGAGCCGGGGAGGAGCACGCGTTCGGCGTCCGAGAGCGCGTGCGCCGTCCGAGCCAGCCGCAGGAGCAACTGAGCTGACAGCGCCAAGGCTGCAGCGTTGTCGACGAGGAAGACCATCGCGGCACGCGCCGACACGAAGCGCTCGGCCGGCCTGCGGGAGGGCACGTCGCGGCGCACCTTTACCGCGCTCATAGCGGCCAGGATCGCGCTCAAACCCTCCGTGGCCCCGACGACGCCAAGGGACACGACCTGGTCACGCCTGTGCCGGCGCAGATCGGCCTGAAGGCCCACCAACGCGAGCTCGAGCGCCGCCTGCGCGCGGGTCCCCCCATCGTCGACGTCGGCAACCATCGCCTCCACCTCGTCAAGGTGACAGATGGCGAAAGGCCCTGGTGCCAGCGCCGCAAGGGCAGGTGTGGACGACACGCGAGACCGAAGGGCTCGATCAAGCAGCGAGGCAGTGACCTCGATGCCGGTGCCCGAATCGGGTATCAACGCGCGGGACCAGGTCGCGATGACGGAGTCGGTGACGGACTCCATGACAGCGCTGGCACCGCCGTCGGCGTCGTAACGCGGTCCGTGACGGGCGCCGTGACAGCGCCGGCGCCACCATCGATGTCGTGACGGAGTCCGCGACGGAGTCGGCGCCTATCGCGGTGTCTCCGACGTGCTCGTGACGGAGTCGGTGACGGAGTCGACGAGGCCCGCGCCCCGGCCTTGACCGTCGTGACGGAGTCCGTGACGGAGTCCACGAGGCTTCACCCCTCGGCGACGACTGTCGTGACGGATTCCGTGAAGGAAGGCGACGGGCCGGCACCTCCCGGCTGGCGGAGCCCGCGCGACGTGAGCGTCTGCCTCTGGTCGCCGCACGTGCCGCATTTCCGCACACCTATGTGTAGCGAGCAGCTGCTCGACGCGACGGCATGGCACACGGAGGACCACATGGATCGAACCGAGATCGCTCTGCTTCCCCCACTGGTGGACGTGACCACCGCCGCGCAAGTACTGGGTATCAGCCGGACTCTCGCCTACCAGCTCGTCAAGGCGGACCGCTGGCCGACGACTGTGCTTCGCGTCGGCAAGCTCATCCGGATCCCGACGGCGGCCCTGCTCAGAATCGTCGACGACGAAGTGCGGACACAGCCATAGGTCGGGGCCGCTGACGCCGAACCGCGAGCGCAACCACATGAATCTGCGGAGTCGGCCGTGGCGCAGCACGGCCTGCCGCGCGCCCTACGGCGTGTCGTCCACAGGCAGAACCCTCAACCAGTCGTCGCGGTGGGATCTGAGGCTGATCCTGCCCTTGTCGGCCACCCACACGAGCGCTTTCCGCACCTGCAGGAGGTCCCATGTCCGCCCCACACGGTCGCCGCGGCAGCGTCCGACAGGACGCGAACGGTACCTGGTCGTTCGTCGTCGACGCCAAAGACGAGTCGGGGAAGCGCCGTCAAACGCGGCGTCGGGGTTTCGCGACCAGGCGCATCGCCCAGGCGGAACTCACGCGCGTGCTCAGCTCGCTGGCCGACAACACGTACGTCTCACCGCAGACGACAACCGTGGGCGACTTCCTTGTCGGCACGTGGCTTCCCGCAATCGAGCACACGATCAAACCGGCTACCTTCGAGTCGTACCGGCGAAACGTCCGCCTCCACATGGCGGGGCGTCCGATCGGCCGGCGCAGGCTGCAGGACGTCGAGCCCGCAGACCTCAACGCGCTCTATTCACTGCTACTCAGGGGCGACGACGGCCATCGGGCTCTGTCCAGCCGGTCGGTGGCGTACATCGCCGCGATCATCCACCGTGCCTTGCGTGATGCTGTGCGCTGGCAGCTCATCGTGCGCAACCCGGCCGACTTCGCGGATCCGCCCAGGCCGGCGCCGGCCTCGCAGATGCGCACATGGTCGGCCGGCGAGCTCAAGACGTTCCTCGACGACGTCGCTGACGATCGGCTGGCCGGCGCCTGGTGGTTGCTCGCCACAACAGGGATGAGGCGCGGCGAGGTCCTCGGCCTGCACTGGCGGGACATCGACCTCGATGCAGGCGTGTTGCAGATCATCCAGACCCTCATCACCACCGACGTGCAGCGAAAGGGTATGCCCGGCATGGCGTGGGGCACGCCCAAGACCGGCAAGGGTCGGCGCCGGGTGGCCCTGGACCCAGCCACGGTGGCGGCCCTGCGCGCTCATCGCTCGCGCCAGAACCAGGAGCGACTCGCGTTCGGCGGTGCGTACGAGGAGTTGGACCTGGTCGTCTGCCGCGAGGACGGCCATCCACTCCACCCCAAGTCGCTGTCGTACTACTTCGGTCAACGGAGCAAGCGCCTCGAACTGCCGCGGATCCGCCTGCACGACCTGCGGCACACGCATGCCACTTTGGCCCTGCGGGCCGGCGTCCACCCGCGGGTCGTCCAAGAGCGGCTCGGCCATGCGAACGTGTCGATCACCCTCGACACGTACTCCCACGTAGACATCCAGATGCAGGCGGATGCTGCCGCCAGAGTCGCCGCTCTGGTGACCGGTGCCGACGCGTGACGAGCGCTCCTGCGACCAGTCTTGGTGCCAACTGGTGCCAGAACGGCAGACACGGCGCCCCCCGCAAGTCCTTGACCTGCGAGAACACCCGTTTCAATCGGCGCAGGTGTCACCATTCGATCGGCGCGGGTGTCACCAAATCCATCTGCGCAGCTCAGTACGTAAAGGGATGATCTTGACAGCGGGTGTTGCACACCCGAATCGCGCTTCTTGCACACTTCTCTGCGTAGCTGCAGGTCAGGGCACTTCCCGCCGGTGTCTGGTGTGAGGGTGGTCTGGACGGAGGACGTGTGGCAGACGACGGAAGGCGAAGCTTCTGCGGGAACGAGACCTGCCCCGAACGCCCCGAGATCACCCCTGGGGACTCGCACCTCCCGGCCGATGAGCGCCAGCCGTGCCCCGTGTGCGGTTCACGAGCGCGGTCGTTCACAAAGCCCGTGGGCGCGTCGATCACGTTCGGCTGGGGCGTGGCTGCCGCCGCGTCCAGTGCTGAGGGCCGCGGAGAGGCGCTGCTGCCCACAACGGCCACCACCGAGAACGCG
>JAIUOK010000052.1 GCA_020161245.1 Actinomycetota bacterium
ATCTACGTCGAGGGCGCCGACAACACCGACGCCGAGCGCTTCAGCCCCGGCGAGCGGTACGGCCGCGTCTACCAGATCAACTACCTGCGCTGCATCTTCTGCGGCCTGTGCATCGAGGCCTGCCCGACGCGCGCGCTGACGATGACCAACGAGTACGAGCTCGCCGACGACAGCCGCGCGAAGCTCATCTACGAGAAGCAGGACCTGCTCGGCCCGCTGCTGCCCGGCATGCTCCCGCCGCCTCACCAGATGGTCCCGGGCACCACCGAGACCGACTACTACCTCGGCAACGTCACCGGCTCGGTCGCCGCGCAGGCGAACGAGGTCGAGGGCCGCCGTCTGGGTACGTGGACCGGCCCGACCGGCGACGCCGAGGATGAGGGGGTGTCGGCGTGAGCGCGCTCCTCGCCGCCGTCGACCAGACCGGCAACACCGGCGAGCAGATCGTGTTCTGGGTCTGCGCCGCCACCGCCGTCTTCGGCGCCCTCGGCATGCTCATCTCCAAGAAGGCCGTGCACAGCGCGCTGTTCGTCGCGATGACGATGATCAGCCTCGCGGTCCTCTACATCACCCTCGAGGCGCCGTTCCTCGGGATGATCCAGGTGATCGTCTACACCGGCGCCGTGATGATGCTGTTCCTGTTCGTGCTCATGGTCGTGGGCGTCGACTCCAGCGACTCCCTCGTGGAGACGATCAAGGGCCAGCGGATCGCCGCGGTCCTGTTCGCGCTCGGGTTCGCCGGCCTCCTCATCGCGGGCATCGGCTCCACCGTCGTGAGCGACTCCGCCGGCCTGACGATCGCCAACATCCAGAACGGCGGCAACGTCGAGGGCATCGCCAAGCTGATCTTCGGCCGCTACGTGCTGGCCTTCGAGGTCACCTCGGCGCTGCTGATCACCGCCGCGCTCGGCGCCATGGTGCTCGCCCACCGCGAGCGCCACACGCCGCGCAAGACCCAGCGCCAGCTCGCCGAGGAGCGCGTGCTCTCGGGTGCGCCGCAGAACCTGCCCGGCCCCGGTGTGTACGCCCGCCACAACGCGGTCGGCACGCCCGGCCTGCTGCCCGACGGCACGCCCACCGACCGCACGGTGCCGGAGCCGCTGCGCGGTGTCAGCGCGCGCGTCGGCGTCGACCACGAGGACACGCAGCGCGTGACCACGCTGGCCGGCGGCGGGTCGGCCGGACCGGTCGAGGGCCCGCACCCGATCGGTGCCGAGGACGTCCGCCACGAGGAGGGGAGCGAGCAGTGAACCCGCAGAACTACCTCGTGCTCTCGGCGATCCTGTTCAGCATCGGCGCCCTCGGGGTGCTCGTGCGGCGCAACGCGATCGTCGTGTTCATGAGCGTCGAGCTGATGCTCAACGCCTGCAACCTCGCCTTCGTCTCCTTCGCCCGCATCAACGGCAACCTCGACGGCCAGGTCATCGCCTTCTTCGTGATGGTCGTCGCCGCGGCCGAGGTCGTCGTCGGCCTGGCGATCATCATGGCGATCTTCCGTACCCGCCGGTCGGCCTCGGTCGACGAAGCCAACCTGCTGAAGTACTAGAGGGGTCTGTCGACGTGACACCGTTCTCGGGCGGGGAAGCCGCTGTGCCTGCGGAGATCGCCAACGCGGTCGACGCCACCGGCGTGTTCTCCCTGATCTGGCTGCTCGTGGCGCTGCCCCTGCTGGGCGCCACGGTGCTGCTGCTGCTCGGACGCCGGTCCGACAAGTGGGGCCACTGGCTGGCGATCCTCATGTCGACCGCATCGTTCGTCGTCGGCGCGGCGCTCTTCATCGGGCTGCTCGGCCGGCCCGACGACGACCGCGCGATCAAGCAGCACCTCTACGACTGGCAGGTGGTCGGCACCTTCAACGTGCCCTTCGACCTGCGCCTCGACCAGCTGTCGATGGTCTTCGTCCTGCTGATCACCTTCGTCGGCACGCTCATCCACATCTACTCCGTGGGCTACATGAGCCACGACCCCAACCGCCGTCGCTTCTTCGCCTACCTCAACCTGTTCGTCGCGTCGATGCTCCTGCTGGTCCTCGCCGACAACTACCTGCTGCTCTACGTCGGCTGGGAGGGTGTCGGCCTCGCGTCGTACCTGCTCATCGGCTTCTGGTTCTACAAGGAGTCGGCGGCGGTCGCGTCGAAGAAGGCGTTCGTGGTCAACCGCGTCGGCGACGTCGGCCTGTCGGTCGCGGTCATGCTCATGTTCGCGACGTTCGGCTCCGTCACCTTCGAGGGCGTGCTCGGCCGCGCCGATCAGGCCAGCGAGCAGCAGCTGACCTGGATCGGCCTCGCGCTCCTGCTCGCGGCCTGCGGCAAGTCGGCGCAGTTCCCGCTGCAGTCGTGGCTGCTCGACGCGATGGAGGGCCCGACCCCGGTGTCGGCGCTCATCCACGCGGCGACCATGGTCACCGCCGGCGTCTACCTGATCGTGCGCTCCAACGCGATCTTCGACGCGGCGCCCGTGGCGGCAGCGGCTGTCATCGCGATCGGAGCAATCACCCTGATCATGGGTGCGATCATCGGTTCGGCCAAGGACGACATCAAGAAGGCGCTGGCCGGCTCCACGATGAGCCAGATCGGCTACATGATCCTGGCAGCGGGCCTCGGCCCGGTCGGCTACGTCTTCGCCATCTTCCACCTGATCACGCACGGCTTCTTCAAGGCCGACATGTTCCTCGGTGCCGGATCGGTCATGCACGGCATGAACGACCAGGTGAACATGCGGCACTTCGGCCTCATCCGCACGGTCATGAAGGTCACCTGGATCACCTTCGCCTGCGGCTGGCTGGCGATCATGGGTGTGCCGCCGTTCTCCGGCTTCTACTCGAAGGACAAGATCATCGAGTCGGCGCTGTCGGTGAACGTCTGGGTCGGCATCATCACGATGATCGGCGCGGGCATCACGGCCTTCTACATGACCCGCCTGTTCGCGATGACCTTCCACGGCCGGGAGAAGCGCTGGACCGACGACGTCCACCCGCACGAGTCGCCGTGGATCATGATGGCGCCGGTCGCGGTCCTGGCCTTCCTCGCCGTGGTCGCCGGCTTCGCGCTGTCGAACTGGATCGTCGACTGGCTGGCCCCGGTCACCGGGTACGAGCCCGCTGATCCGCCCATCCCGCCGCTGGCGATCTCGGGCATCGTCCTGGTGCTCGTCGTCATCGGCGCCGGTCTCGCGTGGGTGATGTACGACCGCCGCCCGGTGCCGACCACGGCGCCCGCCGGCAACTGGCTCACGCGTGCGGCCCGGGTCGACCTCTACGGCGACGCCGTCAACGAGGCCGTGTTCATGCGCCCCGGCCAGTACCTGACCCGCTTCCTGGTGTGGTTCGACAACCGCGTGGTCGACGGCGCGGTCAACGGCCTCGCCGCGACGATCGGCGGCCTGTCCGGACGCGCCCGGCGCCTCCAGACAGGCTTCGCCCGGTCGTACGCGCTGTCCATGCTCGGTGGGGCCGCCGTCGTGGCGCTCACCCTCGTCCTGGTGAGGCTCTAGACCATGAACTGGCTCCTCGTCCTGTTCCTGCTGCCGCTCGTCGGCGCGGCAGTGGTCATGCTGCTGCCGCGCGAGAACGGCCTGCTCGCCAAGCAGGTCGGCATCGCGGTCTCCGTGATCACCTTCGCCGTGAGCGTCGTGCTGTGCTTCCAGTTCGACGCCGCCCGCGGCGGCGACTTCCAGCTCGGCTTCGCCTACGACTGGATCCCCGCCTTCGGCGTCCAGTTCGCCATGGCCGTCGACGGCATCGCGCTCGTGCTGGTCGCGCTGTCGACCTGCCTCGTGCCGGTCGTGCTCGTCGCCGGCTGGAACGACGCCGACGGCGCCCGCGGCTCGGTCAAGGGCTACATCGCGCTCGTGCTGCTCCTCGAGTCGGCGATGATCGGCGTCTTCGCCGCGACCGACGTCTTCCTGTTCTACGTCTTCTTCGAGGCGATGCTCGTCCCGGTCTACTTCCTGATCGGGCGCTACGGCGGCCCCCGCCGCAACTACGCCGCGGTGAAGTTCCTGCTGTACTCGCTGTTCGGCGGGCTGCTCATGCTGGCCTCGCTCATCGGCCTCTACGTCGTGTCGGCCGACCAGACCGGCTCGGGCACCTTCGACTTCCTGTCGCTGGCCGGCCTCACGATCGACCCGACGACGCAGAAGTGGCTGTTCCTCGGCTTCTTCATCGCCTTCGCGATCAAGGCCCCGCTCGTGCCGTTCCACACCTGGCTGCCCGACGCCGCCGCCGAGTCCACTCCCGGCACCGCGGTGCTGCTGGTCGGCGTGCTCGACAAGGTGGGCACCTTCGGCATGCTGCGCTACTGCCTCGAGCTGTTCCCCGAGGCGTCGACGTGGGCCACCCCGGTGGTCATCGCGCTCGCGGTCATCAGCATCATCTACGGCGCCCTGCTGGCCATCGGCCAGAACGACATCAAGCGGCTCATCGCTTACACCTCGGTGTCGCACTTCGGCTTCATCGTGCTCGGCGTCTTCGTCATGACGACGCAGGGCCAGAGCGGCGCCACGCTCTACATGGTCAACCACGGGTTCTCGACCGCGGCGCTGTTCCTGCTGGCGGGCTTCATGATCAGCCGTCGCGGCTCGCGCTTCATCGACGACTTCGGCGGCGTCCAGAAGGTCGCACCGGTCCTGGCCGGCTTCCTGCTCATCGCCGGCCTGTCGTCGCTGGCGCTGCCGGGCCTGTCGAGCTTCGTCAGCGAGTTCCTCGTGCTGCAGGGCACGTTCGTCCGGTACGCGTGGGTCGGCGTCATCGCCACTATCGGCATCGTGCTGGCGGCGCTCTACATCCTGCTCATGTACCAGCGCACGATGACCGGCCCCACGCCGGACGTCGTCCGCGAGAAGGTGGGCGACCTGGGGGGCCGCGAGGTCCTCGCGATCGCCCCGCTGCTCGTCGTCATCATCGCGCTCGGGTTCTTCCCGCAGCCGGTGCTCGACGTCATCAACCCGGCGGTCGACCGCGTGATGGTCAACGTCGGTGCTACCGACCCGGCTCCCCAGGTGCCGGTCGCGGAAGGGACCCAGCCGTGAGCGCCATCCTCGCTGCTACCACGACCACGACGTGGGACAGCCCCACGATCGAGTACTCGGCGCTCGCGCCGATCCTCATCGTGCTCGGCGCTGCTGTGATCTCGGTGCTGCTCGAGGCGTTCCTGCCGCGCGAGTACCGCCGTCCGATCCAGCTGATCCTCACCTTCAGCGCGCTCGTGCTCGGCCTCGCCGCCGTGTGGTGGCAGCGCGGCACGCGTGAGATCGCCGCCGAGGGCTCGGTGGCCGTCGACGGGCCCACCCTGTTCATGCAGGGCTCGATCCTGGTGCTCGCGATCATCGCCGCGCTGGTGCTGGCCGAGCGCCACGTCGACCCCGCAGGCGACAGCTTCGCCCCGCGCGCGTCGGCCCTGCCCGGCTCGGAGGACGAGCAGGCCTTCACCCGGCTCGGCTGGTTCCAGACCGAGGTGTGGCCGCTGTTCCTCTTCTGCGTGGGCGGCATGCTGCTCTTCCCCGCGTCGAGCGACCTGCTGACGATGTTCGTGGCACTCGAGGTGCTCTCGCTGCCGCTCTACATCATGGCCGGACTCGCCCGCCGCCGGCGCCTGCTGTCGCAGGAGGCCGCGCTGAAGTACTTCGTCCTCGGCTCGTTCAGCTCGGCGTTCTTCCTCTACGGCGTCGCGCTGCTCTACGGCTACGCCGGCACCGTCGACCTCAAGGGCATCGCCGACGCGCTGACCCGCAACGCGGGCGAGCAGGGCCTGGTCATCGCCGGTGTCGCGCTGCTGATGGTCGGCCTGCTGTTCAAGATCGGGGCGGCGCCGTTCCACCAGTGGACTCCCGACGTCTACCAGGGCTCGCCCACCTCGGTCACGGGCTTCATGGCCGCGTGCACCAAGGTCGCGGCGTTCGGAGCGCTGCTGCGCGTCATGTACGTCGCGCTCGGCGGCATCCGCTGGGACTGGCGCCCGGTCATGTACATCATCGCCGGGCTCACGATGATCGTCGGCACGCTGTTCGCCCTCACGCAGACCGACATCAAGCGCATGCTCGCGTACTCGTCGATCGCGCAGGCCGGCTTCATCCTCGTCGGCGTCCTCGCCACGAACGCCGAGGGTCTGCAGGGGACCATGGTCTACCTGCTCGCCTACGGCATCGCGACGATCGGCGCCTTCGCGATCGTGACGCTGGTGCGCGACTCCACGGGCGAGGCGACCCACCTCTCGCAGTGGGCGGGCCTGGGCAAGAAGTCGCCCCTGGTCGCGAGCGCCTTCGCGCTGTTCCTGCTCGCCTTCGCCGGCATCCCGCTCACCAGCGGCTTCACCGGCAAGTTCGCGGTCTTCACCGCGGGCATCGCCGGCGGCGCCACGGGCGTCGTCATCATCGGTGTGCTCGCCTCGGCCGTCGCGGCGTTCTTCTACGTCCGTGTCATCGTGCTCATGTTCTTCAACGAGCCGCCGACCGAGGGCGGCGCTAGCGTCGTCGTGCCGAGCACGTTCACGACCTTCGCCATCACGGTGACGGTCGCGCTCACACTGGTGATCGGCATCCTGCCCCAGACCGTGCTCCAGCTGACGCAGGACGCCGGCCTGTTCCTGCGCTGACGCGCACTACCGAAGACCCAGGAGGACCGACGTGACGGAGGCCCTGCCGTTCGGGCTCTCGCACGTCGACGAGGGCCTCGCGGAGCGGCTGCGCACCGGGCTCGACGACGTCGAGCTCGCGCTGCGCAAGGCGGTCACGAGCGACTACCCGTTCGTGACCGAGACCTCGAGCCACCTGGTCAACGCCGGGGGCAAGCGGTTCCGGCCGCTGCTCGCTCTCGTGGCCGCGCAGTACGGCGACCCCGACGCGCCCGGCAACATCCCGGGAGCCGTGGTCGCCGAGCTCACCCACCTCGCCACGCTGTACCACGACGACGTCATGGACGAGGCGCCGCTGCGCCGCGGTGCGCCGTCGGCCAACGCCCGCTGGGACAACACCGTCGCCATCCTCACCGGTGACTTCCTCTTCGCCCGGGCCGCCGACATCGCCGCCGATCTCGGCACCGACATCGTGCGGCTGCAGGCGCGCACGTTCGAGCGCCTGTGCACCGGCCAGATCCGCGAGACCGTGGGACCGGCCGAGGGCGAGGACGCCGTCGCGCACCACCTCGACGTGCTGGCGGGCAAGACCGGCTCGCTCATCGCAGCCGCCGGTCGCATGGGCGCCATGACGTCGGGGGCGCCCGAGTCGGTCGCGGTGGCCATCGCCGCCTACGGCGAGAAGTTCGGTATCGCCTTCCAGCTCTCCGACGACATCCTCGACATCGCCAGCGAGTCCGAGGACTCCGGCAAGACGCCCGGCACCGACCTGCGAGAGGGCATCCGCACTCTCCCGGTACTGCTCGCGCTGCGCAGCACCGACCCCGAGTGGGCCCGTCTGCGCGAGCTCGTCTCCGGTCCGCTCGTCGACGACGACCTGCACGCCGAGGCGCTCGGCCTCATCCGCCTCTCGCCCGCGCTGGCCGAGGCCCGCGAGGAGGTCGTGCGCTGGGCGGAGTCGGCCCGCGCCGAGCTCGCGCCGCTGCCCCCCGGCCCCGTGACCGACGCGCTGTCGCAGATGTGCGACGTCGTGGTCGACCGCTCGGTCTGAGGGCGGGCGGCATGGACCAGTTCGGCGGCACGATCTGGGGCACCGCGCCCACGTGGCAGGTGGCCACGACCGGCATCGCCACCGGCATCCTCATCGGGCTGACCTTCTCGGCGGCCGGCGGCTGGATCCTGTTCCTCCCCGTGGCCGTGGGCATCGGCTGGGCTGCCTGGCGCACCGGCCGGCTCCGGGCGCTGCCCTGGGTGCTGCTCGGCCTCGGTGCCGAGCTCGTCGTCCCCGCGTCCAGCCGTGGCGGCGCCTGGATCATCGCCTCGGTGGCCGCCTTCGCCTTGGCCGGTCTCAGCGCAGCGATCCTCACCGCCCGCCGCCGCTCGTCGGCCGCGTCGCCGTCCTGACCTGCTGCCCGCGCGTCAGGCGGGCTCGGCGACGCCCTCGGCGAGCGCGTCGGTCTCGGCCAGGCGCCGCTGCGCGCGGCTGTGGCGCAGCGAGTCCCAGGTGAACACGCACAGCGCCAGCCACACGATGACGAACCCGGCCCAGCGCGCAGGCGGCATCGACTCGCCGAAGTAGGTCACGCCGAGGAGGAACTGGATGCACGGCGTCAGGTACTGCAGGACGCCGATGGTCGACAGCGGCACCCGGTTGGCCGCGCCGCCGAACAGCAGCAGGGGCACAGCGGTGACGACGCCGACCAGCATGAGCAGCGCGGTGTTGCCGGGCGACGAGTGCCCGAAGGCCAGCGAGCCGGTCGACGCCAGCCACACGACGTAGGCCACCGCGAAGGGCGTGCCGTACGCCGTCTCGACGGTGAGGCTCGCGATCGGGTCGACGCCGGCGAGCTTCTTGATCAGCCCGTAGCCCGCCCACGAGAACGCCAGCACCAGCGCGATCCACGGCACGGCGCCGTAGCCGAGCACCAGCACCACCACGGCGACCGCCGCGATCCCGATCGCGACCCACTGCATCGGCCGTAGGCGCTCGCGCAGCACCAGGGTGCCGATGAGCACGACGACGAGCGGGTTGATGAAGTACCCGAGCGACGCCTCGACGACATGGCCGTTGTTGACGGCCCAGATGTAGGTGCCCCAGTTGATCGAGATGAAGATCGTGGCACCGATGAGCATGAGCATGACCCGGCGGTCGTGCAGCACCGGCCGCATCCGCGACCACGAGCGGGTGACGAGCATGACGACGACGAGGAACAGGAACGACCACACGAACCGGTGCGCCAGGACCTCGAGGGCCGACGCCGGCTCCAGCAGCGGGAAGTACAGCGGGAACAGGCCCCACAGCGAGTAGGCGCCGACGCCGAGCAGCAGGCCGAGCCGGAGCTCGGCCTGCTGGGCGGTGCGCTGCGTCCCCCCGGACGACGTGGTCAGGCGATCTCCCACGTGTCGCTGCCCGACAGCAGCGACTGCAGGTCGGCGGTGCCGCCGGCCTTGGCCGTGGCGACCTGGGCCTGGAACGTCTCGTCGTAGACCGCGCGCCTGACGTCGCGGAACACGCCGATCGGGGTGTTGGCGAGGGTGTGCGAGTCCGACAGGCGCGACAGCGCGAACGCCAGCGACGGGTCGTCGCGGTGCGCGTCGTGGACGAGCACGTTCTCGATGCCGACCGACTCGACGTCGACGATGTCGAGGTGGCCGTCGGCGCCGCGGACGACGCCGCGCGAGCCGTCGACCAGCGTGATCGGCTTGCCGTGCTCGAGGCGCAGCGTGAGCGAGTCGCGGTGGTCGGCGTCCTTGAGCGGGTCCCAGGCGCCGTCGTTGAAGATGTTGCAGTTCTGGTAGATCTCGACCAGCGCGGTGCCCTCGTGCAGAGCGGCGGCGCGCAGGGTCTCGGTCAGGTGCTTGCGGTCGGAGTCGATCGTGCGCGCCACGAACGACGCCTCGGCGCCGATCGCCAGCGAGACCGGGTTGAACGGGTGGTCGAGCGAGCCCATCGGCGTGGACTTGGTGACCTTGCCCGTCTCCGACGTCGGCGAGTACTGGCCCTTGGTCAGGCCGTAGATCCGGTTGTTGAACAGCAGGATCTTGAGGTTGACGTTGCGGCGCAGTGCGTGGATGAGGTGGTTGCCGCCGATCGAGAGCGCGTCGCCGTCGCCGGTGACGACCCACACCGACAGGTCGGGGCGGGTCATGGCCAGGCCCGACGCGATCGCCGGGGCGCGGCCGTGGATCGAGTGCATCCCGTAGGTGTTCATGTAGTACGGGAAGCGGCTCGAGCACCCGATGCCCGAGATCCAGACGATGTTCTCCTTGGCCAGCCCGAGCTCGGGCATGAAGCTCTGGACGCCGGCGAGGATCGCGTAGTCGCCGCAGCCGGGGCACCAGCGGACTTCCTGATCGGTCTTGAAGTCCTTGGCCGACTGCTTGACGTCGGTCTTGGGCACCAGCTTCAGGCTGGGGAACCCGAGATCCACGGTCTCAGACACTGGCGACCACGTCCTTGATCACTCCGGCGAGCTCCTCGGCCTTGAACGGCAGGCCTCGCACCTGGTTGTAGGGGATCGCGTCCACGAGGTAGCGGCCCCGGACCAGCAGTGCGAGCTGGCCGAGGTTCATCTCGGGGATGACGACCTTGTCGTAGCGGCGCAGCACCTCGCCGGTGTTGGCCGGGAACGGGTTGAGGTGGCGCAGGTGCGCCTGCGCGACCTTCGCGCCGTCGCGCCGGGCCATCTGGCAGGAGGCGTTGATGGGGCCGTAGGTCGAGCCCCAGCCGAGCACCAGCACGCTGGCGTCGCCATCGGGGTCCTCGACCTCGAGGTCGGGCACCGTGATCCCGTCGATCTTCGCCTGGCGCAGCCGGACCATCTTGTCGTGGTTGTCGGCGTCGTAGGAGATGTTGCCGGTGCCGTCGGCCTTCTCGATGCCGCCGATGCGGTGCTCGAGGCCCTTGGTGCCGGGGACCGCCCACGGCCGCGCGAGGGTCTCGGGGTCGCGCTTGAACGGCCAGAACTCCTCGGTGCCGTCCTCACGCGTGTGGTTGGGCGCGGAGGCGAACTCCACCGCGAGGTCGGGCAGCTCGTCGACCACCGGGATGCGCCAGGGCTCGGAGCCGTTGGCGACGTAGCCGTCGGAGAGCAGGAACACCGGGGTGCGGTAGGTCGTCGCGATCCGGACCGCCTCGAGCGCGGCGTCGAAGCAGTCGGCGGGGGAGCGCGGCGCCACGATCGGCACCGGGGCCTCGCCGTTGCGGCCGAACATCGCCTGCAGCAGGTCGGCCTGCTCGGTCTTGGTGGGCAGGCCGGTCGACGGGCCGCCGCGCTGGACGTCGACGATCACCAGCGGCAGCTCGAGGGCCACCGCGAGGCCGATCGTCTCGGACTTCAGCGCGACGCCGGGGCCCGAGGTCGTGGTGACGCCGAGCATGCCGCCGTACGACGCCCCGAGGGCCGCGCCGATGCCGGCGATCTCGTCCTCGGCCTGGAACGTCATGACGCCGAACTTCTTGTGCTTGGACAGCTCGTGGAGGATGTCCGACGCCGGCGTGATCGGGTACGAGCCGAGGTACAGCGGCAGCTGCGCCCGCTGCGACGCCGCGATCAGGCCGTAGGCCAGCGCGAGGTTGCCCGAGATGTTGCGGTAGCGGCCCGGCGCCATCGGCGCGGGCTTCACCTCGTACTGCACCGAGAAGTCCTCGGTGGTCTCGCCGTAGGACCAGCCCGCCTCGAACGCCGCGATGTTGGCCGCGAGGATCTCGGGCTTCTTGGCGAACTTCTGCTTGAGGAACGTCAGCGTGCCCTCGGTCGGGCGGTGGTAGAGCCACGAGAGCAGGCCCAGGGCGAACATGTTCTTCGCGCGCTCGGCCTCCTTCTTCGTGATGTCGAAGGCCTTGAGCGCCTCGACGGTCATCGAGGTGAGCGGGATCGGGTGGACGGCGTAGGACTCGAGCGAGCCGTCCTCGAGCGGGCTCGCGGCGTAGCCGACCTTCGTGAGGTTGCGCGAGGTGAACTCGTCGGTGTTGACGATGATGTCCGCGCCGCGCGGCAGGTCCTTGATGTTGGCCTTGAGCGCAGCGGGGTTCATCGCCACCAGCACGTTCGGGGTGTCGCCCGCGGTGGTGATGTCGTGGTCGGCGAAGTGGAGCTGGAACGCCGAGACGCCGGGGATCGTGCCCGCTGGTGCGCGGATCTCGGCCGGGAAGTCGGGCAGGGTCGACAGGTCGTTGCCGAACGACGCCGTGCGCGATGTGAACTGATCGCCTGCCAGCTGCATACCGTCGCCGGAGTCGCCCGCGAACCGGATGATCACGCGGTTGAGCTGGACTACCTGCTTGCTCACGCTGTCCTCGCCTTGCTGCCGCCGGACCCGCGCCGGCGTGCGTCTGGGGGATCGTGCTCCTGGTCGCTCGGAGGCGGCGCCGGAGCCGCGCGAGGTACCCGGATTAGTCTCCCCTCTCCTGCCCCTTTTCCGCGCACCGGGGCCACGATGCGGACCGCATGTCGGGACGGATCCGCTCAGGGCGCAGGACGGCGGGGAGGGCCTAGGCTCTCCGGACGTGGGTGCAGAGGTGCTGATCGGGCTCCCGGGCGTCGTGCGTCCGGCGTCCGCCACGGCCCGCGTCGAGGTAGAGGTCGACGGCCGCGCGCTCGCGCTCACCGTGGTCGGGGCCGGGCTGGCGTGCTGCTCCGTCGAGCTGATGGCGGCGGCCCTGCGCTCCCAGCGCGCCCGTGAGGCCGGGATCCTGCCGGTGCCCGCCGGCACCGCTGGCGTCGACGTCCTGGTCGTGTCGGGCACGTGCACCGACGTCCTGGCCCCCGCCCTGCGCGACCTGCACGCGTCGCTGCCCGAGGGCACGCCGGTGCTGTCCTTCGGCGCCTGCGCGTCGTCGGGCGGCCCCTACTGGGACTCGTACTCCGTCACCAAGGGCGTCGACCAGCTCGTCCCGGTCGACGTCTACGTGCCCGGGTGCCCGCCGCGCCCGGAGGCGCTCGTCGACGGGCTCCGCCGGCTGCCCGGGGCGGCGTCATGAGCGCGGCCGGCTCGCTGGTCGACGCCGTCCGCTCCGCGGTGGGCGAGGGATCCGTGTCGGTCGTCCCGGGCTTCGGGCCGGTGTCGGTCGAGGTGCCGGCCGCGTCGTGGACGACGGCGCTGCAGGCCGCCCGGGACGCCGGCGCGACCTACGCCGACTTCCTGACCGCCTGGGACGAGCTCGAGGCCGGCCTCGTCGTCGTCGCCCACATCTCGACTCCGGACGCCGCCGACCACGTGCTGCTGCGCACCCGGGTGCCCTCCGACGACCCGGTGCTGGCGACGTCGATCGGCATCTACCGGGGCCTCGCCTGGCACGAGCGCGAGACCCACGACCTGTTCGGGGTCCGCTTCAGCGGCCACGAGCCGCTCGAGCCGCTGCTGGTCGCGCCGTCGCTGGGCCTGCACCCCCTGCGCAAGGACGTCGTCCTGGCATCGCGGGCGGCCCGGCCGTGGCCGGGGGAGAAGGAGCCCGGGGCCGAGTCCGCGCCCGCTCGTCGGGGCGGACGCCGGCGCACGGCGCCGCTCGGGGTCCCCGACGGCTGGGTGCAGGAGGACGCATGAGCACGTCCGACGGAGTCCCGGTCCGCAGCCGCGGCGTCATCTCGCTCGTCGAGAAGAACTGCACGGTCTGCATGCTGTGCGCCCGCGAGTGCCCGGACTGGTGCATCCACATCGAGGGCCACACCGTCACCCACCCGGCCGACGAGGTGCACCGGCGTCCGCGCACCGAGAACGTCCTCGACCGGTTCGCCATCGACTTCTCGCTGTGCCTCTACTGCGGCATCTGCATCGAGGTGTGCCCGTTCGACGCCCTGCACTGGTCGCCCGAGCACTCCTACGCGGGTGCCGCGATCGGCGAGCTCACCCAGGAGCGCGACCGCCTCGCCGGCTGGGAGGCCACCGCCCCCGCCCCAGCCGACCGCGACGCCTGACCTCTGAGAGATCGCCGGCAGCCCGCGTCAGCGCCGGCTAGCGGTAGTTGACGAACTGCACCGCGAAGTCGAGGTCGGCGCCGCGGACCAGGGCCTGCACGGCCTGCAGGTCGTCGCGCGACTTCGACGTCACCCGCAGCTCCTCGCCCATCACCTGCGACTTGACCGACTTGGGGCCCTCGTCGCGGATGAGCTTGCCGATCTTCTTGGCCTGCTCCTGATTGATGCCGGCCTGGAACGACATCGCGATCTTGTACTCCTTGCCCGACGCCCGCGGGTCGTCGGCCTTGAGCGCCTTGAGCGAGATCTGGCGCTTCACGAGCTTGTCCCGGAACACCTCGAGAGCCGCCTGCGCGCGCTCCTCGGTCGACGACGTGATCTCGACCGCGAGCTCGCCCTTCCACTCGATCGTGGTGCCGGTGTTCTTGAAGTCGAACCGCTGGGAGAGCTCCTTGGCCGCCTGGTTGAGGGCGTTGTCGACCTCCTGGCGGTCCACCTTGCTGACGATGTCGAAGCTGCTGTCGGCCATGGCCGTGTCTCCCGTCGCTGGCTGTCCGTGCGGTGCCCGGGCGGCCGCCGGACGATTTCCGCGGCACCCGAGTGCTTGTGTATCCTTCCCAAGCCGTCCGCGGACGGCAAAGGCGGGTTGCCCGAGCGGCCAATGGGAGCGGACTGTAAATCCGTCGCGAAAGCTTCCCAGGTTCGAATCCTGGACCCGCCACACGAGAAGGCCCCACCGCCAGGTGGGGCCTTCCGCGTTTCCCGCTCTGGATGGGTGAGGCGTCGGTGGAGCGACGCCTCACCCATCCAGAGCGGGTCGGTCAGCGGGGGATGGCCGCGACGACGTCGTCGAAGCGGACGCCGACGAGGTCCTCGCTGGCCGCCCAGAGCAGCTCGCCGGTGATGAGGTCGCGGGCCTGCGGGGCGGTGCCCACCAGGCGGGGGTGGCCCCGCTGCTCGAAGGCGCCGTCGGGGCCGATGTAGGAGCCTGCGGGGACGCCGGGAGCGGTGGCCGCGTAGAGCTGGGGCAGCGCGCCCATCTCCGCCGGCTGGGCCAGCACCTTGTTGGCCAACTCCATCATCCGCTCCTTCCAGCCGCTGCCCTCCATCTGCGGGCCGACGGCCTGCAGGTTCGTGGCGGCGTAGCCGGGGTGGGCGGCGTACGACCCGACGGGCAGGCCGGAGGTGTCGAGCCGGTGCTGCAGCTCGAACGCGAACAGCAGGTTGGCCAGCTTGCTCTGCCCGTAGGCCTTCCACGGCGAGTAGGAGCGCTCACCCATGAGGTCGTCGAGGTCGATGCGGCCCATGCGGTGCGCGCCGCTCGACACCGTGACGACGCGGGACGGCGTCCGGGCCCCACCGCCCGCTGCCAGCGCGGGGAGCAGCAGGAGCGTGAGCGCCATGTGGCCGAGGTGGTTGGTGCCGAGCTGCATCTCGAAGCCGTCGGCCGTCTCCCGGCGCGGGATCGCCATCACGCCGGCGTTGTTGACCAGCAGGTGCAGCGGGGACGCCGACACCTCGGCCGCGGCCGCGCGCACGGAGGCGAGGTCGGCGAGGTCGAGGTCGAGCAACCGGGCGCTGCCCGAGCCGCCGGCCGCCGACTCGATGTGAGCCAGCGCACTCGCGCCCTTCACGCGGTCGCGCACGGCGACCAGCACGTCGGCGCCGTGGCGGGCGAGCTCGGCGGCGGTGACCAGCCCGAGCCCGGAGCTGGCCCCGGTCACGAGGGCGCGGCGCCCGGTCAGGTCGGGGATGTCGTCGGCGGTCCAGCGCGTCATGGCCTGATCCTCGCCCGGACGCCGGCGCACCGCCCGCCGGAGGTTCGCCTGCAGCGGAGCGGAGCAACCCGTTTTGGAGGAACCCAGGCCCACCGGGTACGCTGCTCAGGCTCTACGCCCCCATAGCTCAGTCGGCAGAGCGTCTCCATGGTAAGGAGAAGGTCTACGGTTCGATTCCGTATGGGGGCTCGGAAACAAGCGGGCTCACCCCGTCAGGGGTGAGGTCGTACCCCTCGGCGGAGTAGCTCAGCCTGGCAGAGCAAGCGGCTCATAATCGCTGTGTCGCCGGTTCAAGTCCGGCCTCCGCTACCACGCACAACGCACGACCACCCTGAAGACGGAAGAGGCACTCCCGTGGCCAAGAGCGACGTCCGCCCGAAGATCACCCTGGCCTGCCAGGAGTGCAAGGACCGCAACTACATCACCAAGAAGAACCGGCGCAACGACCCGGACCGTCTGGAGATGAACAAGCACTGCCCCAAGTGCAACAAGCACACGGTGCACAAGGAGACCCGCTGACCCCAGCGGGCCCCGTGCCCCTGGCCGATCGGCCGTACGGCTCCCAGGAGGGCCGCCCCGTCGCGGGCGGTCCTCCTGACGTTTCCGGGGCCTTCTCTCCACCTTCCCCGCCGCCCGTCGCGCGGCCCCTTGCGGTCGGCTAGGTTCGCGACGAGGCGCCCTGCCCAGGGGCGCGGCAACGGGAGGGACGGCGACCGTGGGACGACTCGACGACCGCGTGGCGATCGTGACCGGCGCGGGCCGGGGCATCGGCCGGGCGACCGCGCTGCGGCTGGCGCGCGACGGCGCCTCGGTGGTGGTCAACGACATCGACGCCGAGGTCGCGGGCGAGACCGTGTCGCTCATCGAGGCCGAGGGCGGGACCGCGCTGCTGCACGTCGCGGACACCGTCGACATGGAGCAGGCGCACGGCCTCACCAAGGCTGCTGTCGACCGCTTCGGCAAGCTCGACATCCTCGTGAACAACGCCGGCATCACCCGCGACAAGATGTTCCACGGCATGTCCGAGGAGACGTTCGACTTCGTCATGGACGTCAACCTCAAGACCGGCTTCCACACCACGCAGGCCGCGATGCCCTACCTGCGCGAGGTGGCCAAGGCCGAGATCAAGGCCCAGGGCAAGGTGGCTTACAACCGCAAGATCGTCTTCACGTCGTCGGTCGCCGCCCTCATGGGCAACCCCGGCCAGTACAACTACACGGCCGCCAAGGGCGCGATCATCGCGACGACCAAGACGCTGGCCCGTGAGCTGGGCCCGTTCGGCATCAACGTCAACGCGGTCGCTCCCGGGTTCATCGAGACGCGCCTGACGGCCGCCAAGACCGACGACAGCGACCTCGGCATCCCCGAGCAGATGCGCCAGATGTCGCTCATGCTCATCTCGCTCGGGCGCCTCGGCGTGCCCGAGGACATCGCGAACGTGCACGCGTTCCTGGTGTCGAGCGACTCCGACTTCGTCTCCGGCGTGACGATCCCCGTCACGGGCGGCCAGCTGGGAGGCATGTGACCGTGGCGCTCAACCAGGACTACGTGGGCAAGGTCTACCCGCCCGGCGAGGCCTACCAGGTCGGCCGCGAGAAGGTGCGCGAGTTCGCCACCGCGATCAACGACCTCAACCCGGCCTACCACTCGGTCGAGGCCGCGCAGGCGCTCGGCCACGCCGACGTTGTCGCCCCGCCGACGTTCGCGTTCGTCATCACGATGAAGGCGATGGCCGCGGCGGTCTTCGACCCGGGCCTCGGCCTCGACTACAGCCGCGTCGTGCACGGCGAGGAGCGCTTCTCCTACAGCCGCCCGCTCGTGGCGGGCGACACCGTCGTCACCACGACGACGATCGAGAGCATCCGCGTCGCCGCGGGCAACGACATCCTCACGACGCGCTCGGATATCGCCACGGTCGACGGCGAGCACGTCGTGTCTGCGTGGAACGTCATCGTGTCGCGCGGCACCGGAGGGGAGTCCTGATGGCGGCCAAGGTCGCGCTCGCCGACGTCGAGGTCGGCACCGAGCTGCCCGCGATCACCGTGCGGGTCCAGCGGGTCAGCCTGGTGATGTACGCCGGCGCGTCCGGCGACTTCAACCCGATCCACTGGAACGAGCGCTTCGCCAAGGCCGTCGGCCTCCCCGACGTCATCTCGCACGGCATGCTCACCATGGCCAGCGCCGGCCGCGTGGTCACCGACTGGATCGGCGACCCGGGCGCGCTCGTCGAGTACGGCGTCCGGTTCACCCGGCCCGTGGTCGTGCCGGACGACGACAAGGGCGCCACGGTGGAGTACACCGGCGTCGTCGGCGAGGTCCGCGACGACGGCACGGTGCGCGTCGACATCACGGCGAAGTTCGAAGGCCAGACCGTGCTGGGCAGGGCGCAGGCCGTCGTCCGGCTGGCCTGAGCCGTCCTGACCATCGGCCCCGCCGCCGTAGGGTTCGGGGCGTGACGGCACCGACCTCGCTCGCCGAGCTGACGACGCTGCGCCTCGGGGGCCCGGCGACCGACGTCGTCGTGGCCGAGGACGAGTCGGCGCTGCTCGACGCTGTGCGCGACGCCGACGCCTCGGGCGTCCCGGCGCTCGTGGTCGCCGGCGGCAGCAACCTCGTCGTCGCGGACGACGGGTACCCCGGCCGGGTCGTCGTGGTGCGCACCACCGGCGTCCACGAGGAGTCCGACCTCTGCGGCGGCGCGTACGTCACCGTGGCCGCGGGCGAGGACTGGGACTCCTTCGTGGCCCGGGCGGTGGCGAACGGCTGGTCGGGCGTGGAGTGCCTGTCCGGCATCCCCGGGTCCGTCGGCGCGACGCCGGTGCAGAACGTCGGCGCCTACGGCCAGGAGGTCGGCGACGTCGTCGCCCGGGTCCGCACATGGGACCGGCTGGAGGGCGCCCAGCGCACCTTCATGCACGCCGACCTCGGCCTCGCCTACCGCACCAGCCGCTTCAAGCAGGAGCCCGGCCGGTGGCTGGTCCTCGACGTCACCTTCCAGATGCGGATCTCGCCCACGAGCGCGCCCCTGAAGTACGCCGAGCTCGCCCGCGCCCTCGGCGTCGAGGTAGGGGGCCGGGCGCCTCTGGCCGAGGTCCGCGAGGCCGTGCTGGGCCTGCGCCGCGGCAAGGGGATGGTGCTCGACGCCGCCGACCACGACACGTGGAGCGCCGGCTCGTTCTTCACCAACCCCGTCCTCGACGCCGCCGACGCCGCCCGGCTGCCCGAGGCCGCGCCGCGGTGGCCCGCCGACGGCGGACGGGTGAAGACCAGCGCCGCCTGGCTCATCGAGCAGGCCGGGTTCCGCAAGGGCCACGGCACCGGGCCGGCGCGCCTGTCGACCAAGCACACGCTGGCGCTGACCAACCGCGGCGGCGCGTCGACGGCCGACCTGCTGGCCCTCGCGCGCGAGGTCCGCGACGGCGTCCGGCAGCGGTTCGACGTCGTCCTCGAGCCCGAGCCCGTGCTCGTCGGCTGCTCGCTCGACGCCTGAGGCTCACCCGCCCGGGGCGATTCTCGGGCGGCAGCCCCCGCCCCTCTTCTGGCCCGCCGCCGCCTCGACTAGGTTGGCGCGCAGCGGGCGTCCGCAGTGGACGCCGGGAGAGGGGACACGCGTCATGGGCGACGCAGTCAAGCCGGTCGGCCCCGTCGACATCGCGGTGTTCGCGTTCGACGAGCCGAAGTTCAACGGCGCGGTGGCCGAGGCCATCGCCGACCTGGTCCGCAGCGGCACCGTCCGTCTGCTCGACGCGGTCATGGTCTACAAGGACGCCGAGGGCACCGTGACCCTCGCGGAGATCACCGACATCGACGGGGACGGGATCCCGGACCTCGTGGCGCTGCAGGGCGACCTCCCGGGTCTCATCGCCGAGGACGACGCCACCAGCGTCATCGCCGAGATGCCCGAGGACACCGGCCTGCTCATGCTCGCCTGGGAGAACACCTGGGCGATCCGGGTGGGCCAGGCCATCCGCGCCAACGGCGGCACCCCGGTCGCCTTCGAGCGCATCCCCGCCGCCGACGTCGAGGCCGTGCTCGCGGCCGCCGAGATCTGAGGAGAAGACACATGCGACGCATGGGACGCCCGGGCCTCGTGGGCACCGTGGCCCGTACCGCCGTCATCGCCGGTACGGCGACCGCGGTGAGCAACAAGGTCTCGCAGAACCAGTACGAGAAGCAGGTCACCAAGCAGGAGGCCGCCGCCTACGAGCAGCAGCAGGCCGCTGCCGCCCAGCAGGCTCAGATCGACGCCCAGGTGCAGGCGGCGCTGGCCGCCCAGGCCGCCCAGCAGCAGGCGCTCGCGGCCGCTGCCCCGGCCCCGGCGGCCGCGGCGCCGGCCGGCGGCACCGACATCGTCGCCGAGCTTCAGAAGCTGGCCGACCTCAAGGCGCAGGGCATCCTCAGCGACGAGGAGTTCGCCGCCGCGAAGGCCAAGCTCATCGGCTGACGCACGTCCGACTGCACGAAGGCCCCCGACCTCGCCGGTCGGGGGCCTTCGTCGTCCTGGGATCGCGCTGCCGGTTACTCCGCCTCGCCGAGCAGACGCGCGATGCGGGTGGCGCCCTCCTCGAGGTCGGCGTCGCCGAGCGCGTACGACAGGCGCAGGTAGCCCGGGGTGCCGAAAGCCTCGCCCGGGACGACGGCCACCTCGGCCTCGTCGAGGATGATCGCGGCGAGCTCGGACGACGAGTCGGCCACGCGGCCGCGGATCGTGCGCCCGATGACGCCCTTCACCGACGGGTACACGTAGAAGGCGCCCTCGGGCAGCGGGCAGGTGACACCGTCGATGGCGTCGAGGATCCCGGTGATGGTCTGGCGCCGGCGGTCGAAGGCCGCACGCATCTCGGCCACGGCCGAGAGGTCGCCCGACACTGCGGCGAGCGCGGCGACCTGCGAGACGTTGGCGACGTTCGACGTCGCGTGCGACTGCAGGTTGGTGCCGGCCTTGACGACGTCCTGCGGGCCGATGACCCAGCCCACGCGCCAGCCGGTCATGGCGTAGGTCTTGGCCACACCGTTGACGACCACGCAGCGATCGGCGATCTCCGGCACGAGCGTGGGGATCGAGGCGAACGTCGCGTCGCCGTAGACGAGGTGCTCGTAGATCTCGTCGGTGACGACCCACAGGCCCTTCGAGTCGGCCCAGCGGCCGATCGCCTCGACCTCGGCGGGGGAGTAGACCGCACCGGTCGGGTTGGACGGCGACACGAACACGAGCACCTTGGTGCGGGGCGTCAGAGCCGCCTCGAGCTGCTCGAGCGAGACGCGGTACCCGGTGGTCTCGTCGGTCATGATCTCGACGGGGACCCCGCCGGCGAGCCGGATCGACTCGGGGTAGGTGGTCCAGTACGGCGCGGGCAGGAGCGCCTCGTCGCCAGGGTCGAGCAGGGCCGCGAAGGCGTTGTAGAGCGCCTGCTTGCCGCCGTTGGTCACCAGCACCTGCGACGCGGACACCTCGTAGCCGGAGTCGCGCAGCGTCTTGGCCGCGATCGCCTCCTTGAGCTCGGGCAGGCCGCCCGCCGGGGTGTAGCGGTGCCACTTCGGGTCGCGGCAGGCCTCGACGGCGGCGGCCACGATGTAGTCAGGCGTCGGGAAGTCGGGCTCCCCGGCCCCGAAGCCGATGACCGGGCGCCCGGCGGCCTTGAGGGCCTTGGCCTTGGCGTCGACGGCGAGGGTGGCCGACTCCGCGATGGAGCCGATCCGGTGCGAGATCCGCGGGTGCTGGGAGGTCATGGGCCCATCCTTCCGCACCCGGCCGCCCCGGCATCACCGGGTTCGCGACGCCGTCGACCGCCGCGGCTGTGCGTCTGGTCTCATGGCGGCATGGGTGCGGCGGCACAGGACGGCAGGGGGTCGGGGCAGCGGATCGACGCCGTGCTGCTCGACATGGACGGCACGCTCGTCGAGTCGCATGCCGCGGTCGAGCGGGCCTGGGCGGCCTGGTGCGCCGAGTACGCCGTCGATCCGGAGGACGCCTGGCCCGTCGTCCACGGCGCACCGGCCGACCGCTCGGTGCGGATCCTGCGCCCGGACCTCGACGACGCCGGCGTGGCGCAGGCCGCGGCCCGCCAGCTGGCCCTGCAGTACGACGACCTCTCCGACGTGGCGGCCGCGCCCGGGGCCCATGACCTGCTGGCGGAGCTCGACCGGCTCGGTCTGCCCTGGGCCGTGGTCACCTCCGCCGACCGGCCGCTCTCGGCGGCCCGGCTGGGTGCGGCCGGCATCGCGCCGCCCCTGCTGGTCACCCGCGACGACGTCGGCGAGGGCAAGCCGGCGCCCGACCCGTACCTGCTCGCCTCCCGCCTGCTGGGCGTCGCTCCCACTGCCTGCCTGGTCGTGGAGGACGCCGGGGCCGGGGTGGCATCCGGCCGGGCGGCGGGCATGCTGGTGGCGGGTCTCGCGGGGGTGCCGGCGGACATCGCCGTCCGTACGCTGGCCGACGTCGTCGGCCTGCTGCTCGGCCGGTCGCAGGCGTGACGGCGCATTTGGGCACGCGCCCGCCGGTGCCTTAGGGTGGGACCCCTGGTGGACGTCCACCCCTGCGCAAGCATGCCTTCTCCCCGACGGCAGCCCAGCAGGAGTGCGCCCGCCGAAGGGTCGTAGCTCAATTGGTAGAGCACCGGTCTCCAAAACCGGCGGTTGGGGGTTCAAGTCCCTCCGGCCCTGCTCCACCCGGCCTCCGGGCCGGGCGCACGAACGCACCGCAGCACCACCGCACGAACCGCCCGGCCGCACCGGCCAGGGCATCCACCGGGCCCCCGGGCCCACGACGCGAGCGAGGACGCGTGAGCGACACCGTCGCCGAGCGCCCCCAGGGCGGCAAGGACGCGCGCCCGGGCTTCGGGGCCCGGCTGGCGCTGTTCTACCGCCAGGTGGTCGCGGAGCTGCGCAAGGTCATCTGGCCGACGCGCCGTGAGCTCATCACCTACACCTGGGTGGTCATCGTCTTCGTGACCGTCATGGCGCTGATCGTCGCCGCCCTGGACTACGCCTTCGGGCAGCTGGTCCTGCGCGTCTTCGGCTCCTGACCGAGCCGCGCGAGCCAGCCCAGCGCCACCCCATCTGAACCAGCGAGGAGCACCGTGTCCGAGAGCACGTTCGACGCCGCCGCACCGGCCGAGGCCGGCGAGGAGATCCTCGCCGACGACGCTGCGGCCGTCGACGAGGCCGTCGCCGAGACCGAGGCCGGCACCGACGCCGATGTCGCCGAGCAGGCCGTGAGCTCCGACCCGTTCGCCGTCGAGCCGTCGGACGACGCGGCCGAGGCGGACGCGGACGAGGGCCCCGTGGCCGAGGCCGACGACGAGCCCGCTGCCGACGTCGAGGTCGTCGACGCGGCGCTGGACGAGGACCTCGACCCGGTCGAGGCCTTCCGCGAGCGCATGCGCACGGAGCCGGGCGACTGGTACGTGATCCACAGCTACGCCGGCTACGAGAACAAGGTCAAGACCAACCTCGAGAGCCGCATCACCTCCCTGAACATGGAGGACCTGATCTTCCAGGTCGAGGTCCCCATGGAGGAGGTCACCGAGATCAAGAACGGCCAGCGCAAGCTGGTGCGGCGCAACAAGTTCCCCGGCTACGTCCTGGTCCGCATGGACCTCACCGACGCCTCCTGGGGCACCGTCCGGCACACGCCGGGCGTCACCGGCTTCGTCGGCCACGGGCACCAGCCCGCGCCGCTGAGCCTCGACGAGGTCGTGGGCATCCTCGCCCCGGCCCCGGAGAAGAAGCCGGGCACCCCGGCCGCCGCCGCGGCCGGCGAGGTGACGGTCGTCGACTTCTCGGTCGGCGACTCGGTCACCGTCATCGACGGTCCCTTCGCGACGCTGCACGCCACGGTCTCCGAGATCAACGCGGACGCGCAGAAGGTCACCGGTCTGGTCGAGATCTTCGGCCGGGAGACCCCGGTCGAGCTCGGTTTCAGCCAGATCCAGAAGAACTAGGCGGTCCGCCCGCCCAGGCGGCCCGCACCCACCACGACGCAAGGACCCAACGCAATGCCTCCCAAGAAGAAGGTCGCAGGCCTGATCAAGCTCCAGATCCAGGCCGGCGCCGCCAACCCCGCGCCCCCGGTCGGTCCGGCGCTGGGTCAGCACGGCGTCAACATCATGGAGTTCTGCAAGGCCTACAACGCCGCGACCGAGTCGCAGCGCGGTCAGGTCATCCCCGTCGAGATCACGGTGTACGAGGACCGCTCGTTCACGTTCGTGCTCAAGACCCCGCCGGCCGCCCGCCTGATCCTCAAGGCCGCGGGCGTCGACAAGGGCGCGGCGAACCCCAAGACCACCAAGGTCGCCCAGATCACCAAGGCCCAGGTCCGCGAGATCGCCGAGACCAAGATGGCCGACCTCAACGCCAACGACGTCGACAACGCGATGCGCATCATCGAGGGCACTGCCCGCTCGATGGGCGTGACCGTCGTCGACTGAAGCGAGCGCCAGCGAGCGAAGCTCGACGACAATGAACGCCGTCGTCGACTGAAGCGAGCGCCAGCGAGCGAAGCTCGACGACAATGAACGCCGTCGTCGACTGAAGCGAGCGCCAGCAGCAGTACCCGACACAGCACGACGTGGCAGGGCCGAGCGCGGCCCGTCGACCACGACTCACTCGCCCCTAGAGGAGCAGCAATGAAGCGCAGCAAGGCCTACACCGCGGGTGCGGACAAGATCGACAAGACCAAGCTCTACTCGCCGCTCGAGGCCGTCCGCCTCGCCCGCGAGACCAACCCCGCGAAGTTCGACGCGACCGTCGAGGTCGCCTTCCGCCTGGGCGTCGACCCGCGCAAGGCCGACCAGATGGTGCGCGGCACCGTCAACCTCCCGCACGGCACCGGCAAGACCGCCAGGGTCCTGGTCTTCGCCAACGGTGAGAAGGCGGAGGAGGCGCGCGCCGCGGGCGCGGACATCGTCGGCGGCGACGACCTCATCGACAAGGTCGCCGGCGGGTTCACCGACTTCGACGCCGCCGTCGCGACCCCCGACCTCATGGGCAAGGTCGGCCGTCTGGGCAAGGTGCTCGGCCCCCGTGGCCTCATGCCCAACCCCAAGACCGGCACGGTCACGATGGACGTCGCGAAGGCCGTCTCCGACATCAAGGGCGGCAAGATCGAGTTCCGCGTCGACAAGCACTCGAACCTGCACTTCGTCATCGGCAAGGCGTCCTTCTCCGACGAGCAGCTCGTCGAGAACTACGCCGCCGCCCTCGACGAGGTGCTGCGTCTCAAGCCGTCGGCCGCCAAGGGCCGCTACCTGAAGAAGGCCACCGTCACCACGACGATGGGCCCGGGCGTGCCGGTCGACCCGAACCGCACCCGCAACCTCATGTCCGAGGAGGAGGGCGCCGCCGTCTGACGCCTCCCGCGTCAGGGCGCGACGCCGCCTGCTCGACCAGCTCGGCCAGCTCGATCAGCTCGACCAGCACTGCATGCACTGACTGCACCGCCAGTACTGCCCCAGCTCGACGGGCGGGGGCCGGAGCGATTTGGTCGCTCCAGCCCCCGTCCCGTACCCTGAACGACGCCGAAGACCGCCGGTCGCCCGTCCCGCGAGGGAGGGGCCGAAGCATCCGCGACAGCGGAGGGCCAGCGCAGGTGCCCGAACGACGAACGCCCTCGCGGCGTGCGACGCCCCGTGCATCCTGCGCGGGGCTTTTCCGTTCTCCGGGCACCTTCGTCGGCGGTTACCACTGGAAGGAGAACCATGGCGCGGCCCGACAAGGCAGCCGACGTCGCGGAGATCACCGAGCACTTCCGCTCGTCGACCGCGACCCTGCTGACCGAGTACCGCGGTCTCACCGTGGCGCAGATGAAGACCCTGCGCCGCTCGCTGGGTGAGAACGCCAGCTACGCCGTGGTGAAGAACACGCTGACCAAGATCGCGGCGAAGGAGGCGGGCGTCGAGGGTCTCGACGACCTCCTCAAGGGCCCGTCGGGCATCGCCTTCGTCAAGGGCGACCCGGTCGAGGCTGCCAAGGGTCTGCGTGACTTCGCCAAGGCCAACCCGCTGCTGGTGATCAAGGGCGGCTACATGGACGGCAAGACGCTGTCCGCCGCCGAGATCTCCAAGCTCGCTGATCTCGAGTCGCGCGAGGTCCTCCTCGCGAAGCTCGCCGGTGCCATGAAGGCGTCGCTGTCGCAGGCAGCCGCGCTCTTCCAGGCCCCGCTCTCGCAGGCCGCGCGCACGATCGAGGCCCTGCGTGTCAAGGCCGAGGCCGACCCCTCGGTCATCGGTGGTGCGGGCGAGGCTGCGGCCGCTGCCCCTGCCGCCGAGGCTGCCCCTGCTGCCGAGGAGCCCGCCGAGGCTGCTCCGGCCGTCGAGGACGCCGTCGTCGAGACCCCGTCGGAGGAGGCCGCCCCGGCCGCCGCCGCCGAGGCCGGCGAGACCACCGAGGGCTGACGCCCACTCCACCCGAGTCGCCGTCGTGGCCCCGGCCGGACGCGAAGCAACGAAAGGAACGCCGATCATGGCGAAGCTCAGCACCGACGAGCTCCTTGAGGCTTTCAAGGAGATGACGCTGATCGAGCTCTCCGAGTTCGTGAAGCAGTTCGAGGAGACCTTCGAGGTCACCGCCGCCGCCCCCGTCGCCGTGGCTGCCGCCCCGGCGGCCGGTGGTGCCGCTGGTGGCGCCGAGGCCGCCGAGGAGAAGGACGAGTTCGACGTCATCCTCGAGGACGCCGGCGACAAGAAGATCCAGGTCATCAAGGAGGTGCGCACGCTGACGAACCTGGGCCTCAAGGAGGCCAAGGACCTCGTCGAGGGCGCCCCGAAGCCGGTCCTGGAGAAGGTCAACAAGGAGGCCGCGGACAAGGCCAAGGAGGCCCTCGAGGCCGCCGGCGCCAAGGTCGCCGTCAAGTGACCCTGCTCGTCTGAGCAGCGCTCCGCGCATCCAGCAACGCCCCAGGGCGGCACCCCCCATCACGGGGGTGCCGCCCTGTGCTGTTGGGCCTCCAAGCGAGGGCCTCCTTCGTCGGCCCTCGCGTCGGCCCCGCTCCGGGCGGCGGCCCAGGCTCGCTGGCGCTCGCGGTCGGCCGCTCGACCGGGCCTCGCTGCGCGTCGGCCCCGCTCCGGGCGGCGGCCCAGGCTCGCTGGCGCTCGCGGTCGGCCGCTCGACCGGGCCTCGCTGCGCGTCGGCCCGGGCTCGCGTCCTCCGGGCCGCCGTCCTGCGCGGACGTCGCCTCCGGCGGGCCCGGGTCTCGCGCTGCGCGCTCGCCCGCTGTCGGCCGGCTCGGGCCGCTCGCCCAGGGGCTCGCAGCCGTCGCCGCCCTCCGGGCCCGCGCGGACGCGCCGGATCCTCGGTGGTCCGGTAGTTCGGGGTCGTCGCTGGTCTTCACCTTGTGCGGCTGTCGCGCCGGGGTCGGGTTGCGGGACGGTCGCGGTCGGGCCGGTGCCGGTGGCGACGCTGGTGCCGCCGTCCCTGACGTGACCACGGACTGCAGCGGATGGACGGGCCCGGAGGACGGGAGCCGGGCCGAGCGCAGCGAGGTCCCGCGAACCGGCCGACTGCGAGCGCAGCGAGCCTGGGCCCGGCCGGCCGCCCTTCGAGACCGAGGCGAGGGGAGCGCCGCGGCGGAGCTTGCGGAGCCGCCCCTCTGCTCGCCTCGCCGGCGAAGCCGGCGCCCCCTCGGCCGCCCCGGAGGTCCGGAGGCTCGGGCCGATGCGCAGCGAGGCCCGGGCCGAACGGGCCGACACCTGCGAGCGCAGCGAGCGGGGCGGACGACCTGGCGAGCCGTGCCCCGACGCCCGCCGACGAAGGAGGCGGGCTTGGAGGGGCCATGAGCCACAGCGTCCGTTTATCGGTAGGCCCCAGGTCACGATTGCAGCGTCGAGTGATCCACATGAGCGGCGTGGCGCTTGACTCACGGGTGCGGGGGCGGTCACCATCGTGGCGCTTGGAACCCCGGGCCGGACCGCCCGAGGGACGAGGTCCGCACCGTGCGAGCCGCTCCGCCCGCTGTCGAGCGGGGGCGAGCCCCGGTGCGCGACGAGGTCTCTCGGTGGCCGACGGGCCGGGACTCGACAGCGGCTGCCCGTCCGGGTATGCTGCCGCTTTGCGCTGCCCTTTGCTTGCCGTGGCCACTGGACACGGCGTGATCGGCGTGCGCGTCGACGGTCCGAAGCCTCGGAAAGGATGCCTCTTGGCAGCCTCGCGCAAGTCTGCTGTCCCCACGCCCGCCCCCGGCCCCCGCCGCGTGAGCTTCGCGAAGATCCGCGAGCCGCTCGAGGTGCCGGACCTCCTGGCCCTCCAGACCGAGTCCTTCGACTGGCTGCTGGGCAACCAGAAGTGGAAGGACCGTGTCCAGGCCGCGCTCGACGCCGGCCGCACGGACGTCCCCACCACCTCCGGCCTCGAGGACATCTTCGAGGAGATCTCCCCGATCGAGGACTTCAGCGGCTCCATGTCGCTGTCGTTCCGCGACCACCGGTTCGAGCCGCCGAAGTACACGGTCGAGCAGTGCCGCGACAAGGACTTCACCTACGCGGCGCCGCTGTTCGTGACGGCGGAGTTCATGAACAACGAGACCGGCGAGATCAAGTCGCAGACGGTCTTCATGGGCGACTTCCCGCTCATGACCGACAAGGGCACGTTCATCATCAACGGCACCGAGCGCGTCGTCGTGTCGCAGCTGGTCCGTTCGCCGGGCGTGTACTTCGAGCGCACCCCGGACAAGACGTCCGACAAGGACATCTTCGTCGCCAAGATCATCCCGTCGCGCGGCGCGTGGCTGGAGTTCGAGGTCGACAAGAAGGACATGGTCGGCGTCCGCGTCGACCGCAAGCGCAAGCAGCCGGTGACCGTCCTGCTCAAGGCCCTCGGCATGACCGACGCCGAGATCCAGGAGCGGTTCGCCGAGTTCCCCTCGATGATCGAGACGGCCAAGAAGGACCCGATCGAGTCGCAGGAGGAGGCGCTCAAGGACATCTACCGCAAGCTGCGTCCGGGCGAGCCGCCGACCACCGAGGCGGGCCAGGCCCTGCTCGACAACTTCTACTTCAACTCCAAGCGCTACGACCTCGCCAAGGTCGGCCGCTACAAGATCAACAAGAAGCTCGGCACCTCGCTGCCGCTGGGCCAGAGCACCCTCACGATCGAGGACATCGTGTCCACGATCGAGTACCTGGTGCGCCTGCACGCGAGCGGCGACCACGAGGTCGAGCTGGCCGACGGCACGTCGTTCCGCTACGAGACCGACGACATCGACCACTTCGGCAACCGCCGTCTGCGCACGGTCGGCGAGCTCATCCAGAACCAGATCCGCACGGGTCTGTCCCGGATGGAGCGCGTCGTCCGCGAGCGCATGACCACGCAGGACGTCGAGGCGATCACGCCGCAGACCCTCATCAACATCCGGCCCGTCGTCGCCTCCATCAAGGAGTTCTTCGGCACCAGCCAGCTGTCGCAGTTCATGGACCAGACCAACCCGCTCGCGGGCCTGACCCACAAGCGCCGCCTCTCGGCGCTGGGCCCGGGCGGTCTGTCCCGTGAGCGCGCCGGCTTCGAGGTCCGCGACGTCCACCCGTCGCACTACGGCCGCATGTGCCCGATCGAGACCCCTGAGGGCCCCAACATCGGCCTCATCGGCTCGCTGTCGTCCTTCGCGCGGGTCAACGCGTTCGGCTTCGTCGAGACGCCGTACCGCGCCGTCAAGGAGGGTCGCGTCACCGACGAGATCCACTACCTGACGGCCGACGTCGAGGACCGCTACGTCGTGGCGCAGGCGAACTCGCCGCTCAACGAGGACGGCACCTTCGCCGAGCCGCGCGTCCTGGTCCGCACCAAGGGCGGTGAGGTCGACTACCTCCCCGGCACCTCGGTCGACTACATGGACGTCTCGCCGCGCCAGATGGTGTCGGTCGCGACGGCGATGATCCCGTTCCTCGAGCACGACGACGCCAACCGCGCGCTCATGGGATCGAACATGCAGCGCCAGTCCGTCCCGCTGCTGCGCAGCGAGTCGCCGCTGGTCGGTACCGGCATGGAGTACCGCGCCGCGACCGACGCCGGCGACGTCATCCTGGCCGAGGCCGCAGGTGTCGTCACCGAGGTGTCGGCCGACGCGATCACGGTCGCGCAGGACGACGGCGAGTACCGCACGTACCGGGTGCAGAAGTTCCGCCGCTCCAACCAGGGCACGAGCTTCAACCAGCGCCCGATCGTCGACGAGGGCCAGCGGGTCGAGGGCGGCCAGGTCCTGGCCGACGGCCCCTGCACCGACAACGGCGAGATGGCGCTCGGCCGCAACCTGCTCGTGGCGTTCATGCCGTGGGAGGGCCACAACTACGAGGACGCGATCATCCTGTCGCAGCGCCTCGTGCAGGACGACGTCCTGTCCTCGATCCACATCGAGGAGCACGAGGTCGACGCCCGCGACACGAAGCTGGGCCCGGAGGAGATCACGCGGGACATCCCGAACGTCTCCGAGGATGTCCTGGCCGACCTCGACGAGCGCGGCATCATCCGCATCGGCGCCGACGTCGTCACCGGCGACATCCTCGTCGGCAAGGTCACGCCCAAGGGCGAGACCGAGCTGACCCCCGAGGAGCGCCTGCTCCGCGCGATCTTCGGCGAGAAGGCGCGCGAGGTGCGCGACACCTCGCTCAAGGTGCCCCACGGCGAGTCCGGCAAGGTCATCGGCGTCCGGGTGTTCGACCGTGAGGAGGGCGACGAGCTCCCGCCGGGCGTCAACCGCCTGGTCCGGGTCTACATCGCCCAGAAGCGCAAGATCACCAACGGCGACAAGCTCGCCGGCCGTCACGGCAACAAGGGCGTCATCTCCAAGATCCTTCCGGTCGAGGACATGCCGTTCCTCGAGGACGGCACGCCGGTCGACATCGTGCTCAACCCGCTCGGTGTGCCCGGCCGTATGAACGTCGGCCAGGTCCTCGAGACGCACCTGGGCTGGGTGGCGAAGACCGGCTGGCAGGTCGAGGGCACCCCCGACTGGGCCGAGCACCTGCCGGAGGCGGCGCGCGCGGCCGAGCCGGGCACCAACGTCGCCACCCCGGTGTTCGACGGCGCCCGCGAGGAGGAGATCACCGGCCTGCTCGAGTCGACGACCCTGACGCCCGACGGCGTCCGCCTGGTCGACGGCACCGGCAAGGCCCGGCTCGTCGACGGCCGCTCTGGCGAGCCGTTCCCCGAGCCGGTCTCGGTGGGCTACGTCTACATCCTCAAGCTGCACCACCTGGTCGACGACAAGATCCACGCCCGGTCGACCGGCCCCTACTCGATGATCACGCAGCAGCCGCTGGGCGGTAAGGCCCAGTTCGGCGGCCAGCGGTTCGGCGAGATGGAGGTGTG
>JAIUOK010000053.1 GCA_020161245.1 Actinomycetota bacterium
CAGACCCGGCCCGCACGCCTTCGCCCGGCCCGCACACATTCGCCCGAACCGCACGCCTTCGCCCGAACCGAGCCGCTTCTCCCCTCCAGACGATGCGGATCGGGCGAAACGATGCGGGTCGAAAGCGGCCCGAGCCGCGGGGTCGATACCGTAGAAGCATGTTCGACGATCGATACGCACCAAGCCGCTCGATGCGAAGCAGCGCTTCGCGCGGCGTAAGTGCCGAGAGCGCCCCCGCACTCGGCGGGGCGTCTTGAGAGAGGTAAGCGCGGCGAAGATGTTCGACGATCGATACGACTCCGACCCGATCGCGGCGATGCGACCCCGCCGCGGCCCGGTGCAGCGCCAGCAGGTCGTGCTCGCCCGCGGGCTCGTCATCGAGCACAGCGAGAGCGAGTGGTGCGGAGCCGTCGTCGGGGCCCGCGAGGGCCTCGTGCAGCTCGAGGACGGCCGCGGCAAGGTGCGATCGTTCCCGATCGGCGACGGGTTCCTGATCGATGGCCGCCCGGTCGCCCTCGTGATGCCGAAGCGCGCGCCGCAGCGGAAGATCACCGCCTCGGGGTCGATCGCGGCCCCGCAGCAGCGCGCACGCGTGGCGATGCCGAGCCGCATCTTCGTCGAGGGCAGACACGACGCCGAGCTGGTGGAACAGGTGTGGGGCGACGACCTGCGCGTCGAGGGCGTCGTCGTCGAGCCGCTGCACGGGGCCGACGACCTCGTCGGCGCGCTGCGGGAGTTCGGGCCGGGGCCGGGCCGCAAGGTCGGTGTGCTGCTCGACCACCTCGTGCCCGGCTCGAAGGAGTCGCGCATCGCCGACGAGGCGCGCCGCGCGTTCGCGCCGTACGTCATCGTCCTCGGCCACCCCTACGTCGACGTCTGGCAGGCCGTGCGCCCGCAGGCGCTCGGGATCGACGCGTGGCCGGTCGTGCCGAAGGGCCGGCCGTGGAAGGAGGGCGTGCTCGCCGCCCTCGGGCGCCCCCATGCGACGCAGGCCGACGTCGCCGACGGATGGCGCTGGATCCTGGGCCACGTCCGCTCCTACGCCGACCTCGAGCCGTCCCTTCTCGGCCGCGTGGAGCAGCTCATCGACGAGGTGACGGCGCTCGACTGACCGCCGCCCGGACCGGGCGCGGGGCAGCGCTGCGCGGCCGCGGGGTGACGCTGCGTCGACCGGGCGGGTGATGCGGGCCCGGAACCGTGACCTGTGCGGCGTACGACCCTCCGAACGGCCGAGGCCAAGATCCCCCACCACGGAGTGTGATCTCGCTACCGTCGAGGCGCACTGTGCGCGACCGGCAGCCGGTCGCGCGTCCTAGGAGGGAACCCCCGTGTCCGACCAGAACCCGACCGACCCGATCCCGGGCGGCGTCCCCGAGGGCGAGCCGGCCGGCTCGACTCCTCCCCCGCCGCCCCCGCCCCCGGCCCCTGCCGACAGCACGCCGCCCCCGCCGCCGCCCGCTTCGGCGGCACCGGTGCCGCCGCCCGCGGCGCACGCCGCCAACCCCGTCGACGGCCCGTGGTCGGTCGGCAACGCGTTCTCCTACGGCTGGGCGAAGTTCCAGCAGTACCTCGGCCCGATCCTGATCGCGATGCTGATCCTGTTCCTCATCGGCTTCGTCATCTCGATCATCTGGTTCTTCATCGTGGGCGCCATCGGCGCTGCGCTCACCAGCGACCCGTCCGTGACGATCAACCCCGAGACCGGCGTCATCTCGACGACCGGCGGAACGAGCTTCTTCCTGTCGCTCATCCTCGGGGCGCTCGGCTTCCTCGTCTACTACACGGTCTTCGGCTTCATCCAGGCCGCGGTCACTCGCGCCGCGCTGGCCATCACCGAGGGCCGCAAGATCGAGTCGAGCACGATCCTGTCGACCGACAAGCTGGGCAAGATCATCGTCGCTGCCATCCTCGTCGCCATCGCGACTTCGATCGGCTACCTGTTCTGCGGCATCGGCGCGCTCATCGTGTCGTTCTTCCTCGCGTTCACCTTCTTCTTCGTCATCGACAAGGACGAGGAGCCGGTGCAGGCGATCAAGTCGTCGTTCGCGCTGGTGAAGGACAATCTCGGCGACCTGGTCCTGTTCTACCTGGCGAGCGTCCTGGCGTACTTCGTCGGCAGCCTCCTCTGCGGCATCGGCCTGCTCGTGGCCGTGCCGGTCGTGATCATCGCGACGGCGTACACCTACAAGGTGTTCACCAGCCAGGCAGTCGCGGCCTGACATGAGCGAGCAGCTTCCGCCGCCCGCGGCACCTCCGCCTCCGGGCATCCCGGGCCAAGGGCCCGGCCAGCCTCAGCCG
Organism: Actinomycetota bacterium; assembly: GCA_020161245.1. Lineage (GTDB taxonomy): Bacteria > Actinomycetota > Actinomycetes > S36-B12 > CAIYMF01 > Longivirga. The sequence goes on from JAIUOK010000053.1 coordinate 2,299, forward strand.
ATGTCGGCCAACGACGAGCGGCTCTGGGCGATGCTCAGCCACCTGAGCTACTTCGTCCTGGCCCTCATCGCCCCGCTGATCATCATGCTGACGCTGGGCACCAGGTCGGCGTTCGTGCGCAGCCAGTCGGCGGAGGCGCTCAACTTCCACATCACCGTGCTCATCGCCGGGATCGTCGGCGTGATCACGATCCCGTTGATCATCGGGATCGTGATCCTCGCGGTCGTCGGCATCGGTGGGCTGGTGCTGGCGATCATCGCCGCCATCAAGTCCTTCGGCGGCGAGGACTACCGCTACCCGGTCAACATCCGCCTGGTGAGGTAGCACCCCGCTCCACCGGTCGAGGCCCGTCCCGCACCAGCGGGGCGGGCCTCGTCGCGTGCGGGGTCAGCCGAGCAGGTCGCGGACGAGGGCGTCGGCGAGCAGGCGGCCCTGGCGGGTGAGCACAAGCCGTCCTTCGCCCAGCGCGGCAGAGTCGGCGAGCCCCTCGGACGCCGCACGCCCGGCCACCGCGCGGCCGGCGCGGTCGAGCAGGTCGAGCGGCAGGCCCTCGGACAGCCGCACGCGCAGCAGCACGTGCTCGACCCGGACGTCGTCGGGGTCGAGGACCTCGCGCGCCTGCGCCGGGCTCAGCCCGGCCGCGATGCGTCGCGCGTACGCGGCCGGGTGGCGCACGTTCCACCAGCGCACCCCGCCCACGTGCGAGTGCGCGCCCGGGCCGATGCCCCACCAGTCGTCGCCGCGCCAGTAGCCGAGGTTGTGCCGGCACTCGCCGCCGGGCCGCGCCCAGTTGCTCACCTCGTACCAGGCGAAGCCGGCGGCGGTGAGCGCCTCGTCGGCCTGCACGTAGCGGTCGGCGGCGACGTCGTCGTCGAGGTCGGGGATCTCGCCGCGCCGCACCCGGGCGGCGAGCCGGGTGCCGTCCTCGACGATGAGCGAGTAGGCCGAGACGTGGTCGGCGCCGGACGCGACGGCGGCGTCGAGCGAGGCAGCGAAGTCCGACTCGGTCTCCCCCGGCGTGGCGTAGATGAGGTCGACGTTGACGTGCTCGAAGCCCGCGGCGCGCGCCTCGTCGACGGCGGCCACCGCGCGGCCCGGCGTGTGCGTGCGGTCGAGCACCGCCAGCACGTGCGGCGCCGTGCTCTGCAGGCCGAAGCTCATCCGCGTGAAGCCGTCCTCGCGCAGCGCGGCGAGCGACGGCGGCGTCACGGAGTCGGGGTTGGCCTCCGTGGTCACCTCGGCCCCGTCGACGAGCCCGAACTCGTCGCGCACCGCGGCGAGGATCCGGCCGAGGTCGCCGGGCGGCAGCAGGGTGGGGGTGCCGCCGCCGACGAACACGGTCGATACCGGCAGGTCGACGTCGCCGAGCACCCGGCGGGCGAGCCGCACCTCGGCCACCGCCTGGTCGGCATAGGTCGAGCGGCTCGCGCCGGAGCCGAGCTCCTCGGCGGTGTAGGTGTTGAAGTCGCAGTAGCCGCAGCGGGTCGAGCAGAACGGCACGTGGACGTAGACGCCGAACGGCCGCGAACCGAGGCCCTCGAGAGCCGACGACGGCAGGGCGCCGTCGTCGGGCGCGGGATCCCCCTCGGGCGGCAGCGACGGCACCCGCCGAGGGTACGTGACGCAGCGGGGCCCCCGGTCGCCGCGACCGGGGGCCCCGCTGATGCAGCTGCTGGTGGCTCAGCCGCCGGGGTACATCGCGTCGAGCACCGCGGCGTAGCGGGTCTCGACGACCTTGCGCTTGATCTTCAGCGACGGCGTGAGCTCGCCGTCGTCGATGGACAGGTCGCGCTCGAGGATCCGCACGTCCTTGATCGTCTCCCAGCGGTTGAGCCCCTTGTTGAGCTCCTCCATCGCGTCGCGGACAGTCTTCTCGACCTTGGGGTCCTTGGCCCAGGCATCCATGCCGCCCTCGATGCCCTCGTTCTTGGCGAAGTCGCCGCAGACGTCGGGGTCGAGGGTGACCAGCGCGGTGGCGTAGTTGCGGTTGTTGGCGTGGACGATGACGTTGGCCAGCAGCGGGCAGAGCGCCTTGAAGCGGGCCTCGATGAGGCTCGGGGCGATGTACTTGCCGCCCGAGGTCTTGATGAGGTCCTTCTTGCGGTCGGTGATCCGCAGGTAGCCGTCGTCGTCGATCTCGCCGATGTCGCCCGTAGCGAACCAGCCGTCGCCGCCGGGGAAGACCTCGGCGGTCTGGTCGGGGAGGTTCCAGTACTCCCGCATCACGCCGCCGCCCTTGATCATGATCTCGCCGTCGTCGGCGATGCGCACAACCGTGCCGGGGAACGGGAGGCCGACCGAGCCGACTCGGTTGTGGCCCGGGCGGTTCACGCAGGAGCCGGCCGAGGTCTCGGTGAGGCCGTAGCCCTCGAGGATCGGCAGGCCGACGGCCTCGAACCACTCGCCGACGTCCTTGGACAGCGCCGCGGAGCCGGAGACCAGGTACTCGATGTTGCCGCCGAGGCGGGCCTTGACCTTGGAGAAGACCAGCTTGTCGGCGAGCGCGTGCTGGACGTTCAGGACGGCGTTGGAGCCGCCGTTCTTCTGCGCCGCGACGTGCTGCTTGCCCACGCCCACGGCCCAGTTGAAGATCTTCTCCTTGGCGCCGCCCTCGGCCTGCTGCATCGAGATGATGCGCGCGTACACCTTCTCGAAGATGCGCGGGGCGCCGGCCATGAAGTTGGGCTTCACGACCGCGAGGTTCTCGACGATCTTGTCGACGCGGCCGTCGACCGCGCTGGTGAAGCCGATCTGCAGCTGCGCGGACAGCAGCACCTTGCCGAACGAGTGCGACAGCGGCAGCCACAGGAACTGCAGCTGGTCGGGGCGCAGCAGGCCGAGGCCCTCGATCGAGGCGGCCTCGTAGGTCCAGCAGCTCTGCGGCAGGACGACGCCCTTGGGGCGGCCGGTCGTGCCGGAGGTGTAGATCAGCGTGGCGAGGTGCTCGGGCTTGACGGCGTCGACCGCCTTCTCCACCGCCTGCGGGTCCTGGGCCAGCAGCGCCCGGCCGCGGCCGGCGAGGTCGTCGCTGGTGATGACCCACTCGTCGGTGCGCGCCGACAGGTCGACGTCAGCGGTGTCGATGAGCACGACCTTCTCGACCGCGGGGATCGACTCGCGCTGGTCGACCAGCTTCGCGAGCTGCTTGCCGTCCTCGGCGACGACGAAGCGCGAGCCGGAGTCGCTGAGGATGAACGCGACGTCCTCGGCGTTGGTCGACGGGTACACCGTCGTCGTGGCGCCGCCTGCCGCCATCGTGGCGAGGTCGAAGAAGATCCACTCGAGGCGGGTGTTGCTCGCGAGCGCGACGCGGTCCTCGGGCTGCAGGCCCAGGGCGAGCAGGCCGGCCGCGAGCTCGGTGACGCGCTCGCCGCTGCGGCCCCAGCTCCACGACTCCCAGCCGCCGCCGGCGGTGGGGGCGCGGAAGGCCTCGCGGGCGGGGTCGGCCGCAACGCGGTCGTAGAACAGCCGGCCCAGCGACGACGCGGGCTCCGGCATCGACTCGGGGCCGGTGGTGGTGCGACCGGCGCTGGGGGCGGCAGGGGTGGTGGTCTCGGACACGGGGGTCCCTCCGTGGGGTCGGCGAGGGCCCCCACCGGAGGGGGTCCCGTCGGCCTGTGGGTTCGACGGGCCCCACTCTGCCCGCTGGACGCCCCGGAGACCAGAGGTTGTTACCGGCGAGTCACCTGCGGGCCATAAACGATCCGGACGCGTCTCGCAACGGCCGTCCTGCGCCTACTTGGGCTTGGCGGCGGCGGAGTCCTCGGTGGAGAGCGCCGCGATGAAGGCCTCCTGGGGGACCTCGACCCGGCCCACCATCTTCATCCGCTTCTTGCCTTCCTTCTGCTTCTCGAGCAGCTTGCGCTTGCGGGTGATGTCGCCGCCGTAGCACTTGGCGAGCACGTCCTTGCGGATCGCGCGGATGGTCTCGCGGGCGATGATGCGCGCCCCGATCGCGGCCTGGATCGGCACCTCGAACTGCTGCCGAGGGATGAGCTCCTTGAGCTTGGAGGCCATCTGGACGCCGTAGGCGTAGGCCTTGTCGCGGTGGACGATGGCCGAGAAGGCGTCGACGGGGTCGCCGTGCAGCAGGATGTCGACCTTGACGAGGTCGGCGTCCTGCTCGCCCGTGGGCTCGTAGTCGAGCGAGGCGTAGCCGCGCGTCTTGGACTTCAGGGCGTCGAAGAAGTCGAAGACGATCTCGGCGAGCGGGAGCGTGTAGCGCAGCTCGACGCGGTCCTCGGAGAGGTAGTCCATGCCGCCGAGCACCCCGCGGCGGGTCTGGCAGAGCTCCATGATCGCGCCGATGTAGTCGCTCGGGGCCAGGATCGTCGCCCGCACGACGGGCTCGTGGACCTCGGCGATCTTCCCGGTGGGGAACTCGCTCGGGTTGGTCACGACGATCTCCTTGCCGTCCTCCATGACGACGCGGTAGACGACGTTGGGCGCGGTGCTGATGAGGTCGAGGTTGAACTCGCGCTCGAGGCGCTCACGCACGATCTCGAGGTGCAGCAGGCCGAGGAAGCCGCAGCGGAAGCCGAAGCCGAGCGCCACCGACGACTCGGGCTCGTAGACCAGGGCGGCGTCGTTGAGCTGCAGCTTGTCGAGTGCGTCGCGCAGCAGCGGGTAGTCCGAGCCGTCGATCGGGTACAGGCCCGAGAAGACCATCGGCTTGGGGTCGCGGTAGCCGCCGAGCGCCTCGGTGGCGCCGTTGCGCGCGGAGGTGACGGTGTCGCCGACGCGCGACTGGCGGACGTCCTTCACACCGGTGATGAGGTAGCCCACCTCGCCGACGCCGACGCCGTCGCTGGGGGTGGGCTCGGGGCTGATGACGCCGACCTCGAGCATCTCGTGCACCGCGCCGGTGCTCATCATCGCGATGCGCTCGCGGGGCGCGAGGTGCCCGTCGATGACGCGGACGTAGGTGACGACGCCGCGGTAGGTGTCGTAGACCGAGTCGAAGATCATCGCGCGGGCCGGAGCGGCGGCGTCGCCCACGGGAGCGGGGATCCGGCGCACGACCTCGTCGAGCAGCTCGGTGACGCCCTCGCCGGTCTTGGCGCTGACCTTGAGCACGGTGGAGGGGTCGCAGCCGATGATGTGCGCGAGCTCGGCGGCGTACTTCTCGGGCTGGGCGGCGGGCAGGTCGATCTTGTTGAGCACCGGGATGATCTCGAGGTCGTTCTCGAGCGCCAGGTAGAGGTTGGCCAGGGTCTGGGCCTCGATCCCCTGCGCGGCGTCGACGAGCAGCACCGCGCCCTCGCAGGCGGCGAGGCTGCGGCTGACCTCGTAGGTGAAGTCGACGTGGCCGGGGGTGTCGATGAGGTTGAGGACGTAGTCGGCGTCGCCCGTGCGGTAGGGCAGCCGCACCGCCTGGCTCTTGATCGTGATGCCGCGCTCGCGCTCGATGTCCATGCGGTCGAGGTACTGCGCGCGCATCTGCCGGGCGTCGACGACGCCGGTGAGCTGCAGCATGCGGTCGGCCAGCGTGGACTTGCCGTGGTCGATGTGGGCGATGATGCAGAAGTTCCGGATCACCGACGGGTCGGTGGATCCGGGCTGCGGGGCGCTGCTGGGTGCCACGGCGGTCTGGTCGTCCTCGGGTCGGTCTCGGGGGTCGCGCTACGGACTTCGGGGGGCGCCGCCCCGGGACGCCGTCGGCCCGGGGCCGAGGGTCCGCCCGCGCGGGCGCAGGGACCATCGTCCCACGTCCGCGGGGCTGCAGCCTCCACGGCGCTGACCTGCGGTTTCGGCGTCGCGGGCCCGGGCGCCTCGGCGTCCGGCCACCGGGTGCGCCGCGGGGAGCCGGATTTGGCCCCGGACCCGCCCGGCGGGTACCCTGGCGTGTCGCGCCGTGCGAGCACGCTCCCCCGTGGGCGGTTCCGGGCGCACCACCCGAGTTCTTCAGGCGCTGCCGGCGCCTGCGACCGCACGAGCACGAGACGAGAAGGCAGCACCGTGGCGAACATCAAGTCGCAGATCAAGCGCAACCGCACCAACGAGGCTGCGCGCCTGCGCAACAAGTCGACCAAGTCGGCCCTCAAGACCGCCGTGCGCAAGTTCCACGCCGCTGCCGACGCCGGCGAGGTCGAGGCCGCGCAGGAGCTGGCCAAGTCCGCCAGCCGCGCGCTCGACAAGGCCGCCAGCAAGGGCGTCATCCACAAGAACCAGGCCGCGAACCGCAAGTCGGCCATCGCGAGCAAGGCCGCCGCGCTCAGCAAGGCCTGATCCCCGCTCTTCCCGACGAGGGCGTCCCCGCCAGGGGGCGCCCTCGTCGTCGTTCGCAGGCCGATCCGGTAGTCGTTTCGCGCGCTCTGCCGCGCGAATCGACGACCACATCGGGTCAGCGGCTGCGGTGGCGGACGGCGTGCAGCAGGGCCTGCTCGAGGGCGAAGGTGCCCTGGTCGCGCTCGAGGCCCTCGTCGGGCATCGAGCGGCCCTGGACCGACCGGCCCTTGACGGCGGCATCGGCGCGGGCGAGCTCGACGAGCGCCGCCGCGAGCGCCGCGGGGTGCCAGCGGTTGGCCGCCTCCCGCAGGCTGCGCACCTTGAACGGGGGGACGCCGGCCTCGCGGGCCACGTCGGCCTCGGAGGCGCCGCGCGGGGCCGAGGCCACCCGCGCGAGGCCGCGGACGCCGGAGGCGACGGCGGCCGACAGGGCCGGCCCCGCCCCGGGGTCGTTGGCCAGGGCCTGACGGGTGCGGCGCAGCACCTCCACCGCGCGGCCGCCCACGACGGCGTCGGCGACGAGGTAGCCCGGCACGTCGGCCACGCCGTCGTAGTAGAGCGCCACGGACTCCGCGGTGATGGGGTCGTCCTCGACGTCGCTGACGAGCTGGGCGCAGGCCGCGGCCAGCGAGCGCAGGTCGTCGCCGATGGCGGCGCGCAGCGTCTCGACCGCGTCCGGCGTCGCGCGGCGCTTCGCCCGGTTGAGCTCGCGGCCGACGAAGTCGTCGATCGCCCGCCCCTTGGCCTTCTCGCACGGCGCCAGGTAGAAGCCGCCCGCGACGAGCTGGTCGGCGATCTTGCGGCCCTTCACCCCGCCGGGGTGCAGCACGACGAGGCGCACGTCGCCGGTCTCCGCCGCCTGCAGGAGCGCGGCCACGGCCCGCTCGTCGGCCGACTCGGCGCCCCGGGCCACGACGACGGCGGCGTCGCCGAACAGGTTGGGCGAGCACGCCTCGACGAGGTCGCCGAGGCCCGACTCGGATCCGAGGTCGACGTCGCGGCGCTCGATCGACGGATCGGCGGCACGGGCGTGGGCCAGGACCGCGGCCACGACGCGCTCGGCGAGGAAGTCCTCGGCGCCCATCGCCACGACCGCCGGCTTGCCGGCGGCGTCGGTCTCGGGCGACGTGGAGGCCGGGGCCTTGGCGGCCGACGGCTTGCGGGAGGCGGGGGGCGTCATGTCGCGACGAGCATGCCACGCCCCGCCGACGCCCGGGCGCCGCCCCGCCCGCCGTGGGAATCAGGGACCGCGGCGGAGCAGCTCGAGGGTGCCGTCGTCGTGGCGCACGACGGCGAGGTCGCCGTCGAGGTCGGTGCGCCCCACGGCCGCACCCGCCGCGCGGTAGGCGTCGACAGTGGCCGGGGCCGGGTGGCCGTACTCGTTGCCGACGCCGACACCGATGAGGGCGAACCGCGGCCGGAAGGTCGCGGCCCAGTCCGGCGACTGCGACCGCGAGCCGTGATGGGGCACCTTGACCACGTCGACCGGCCCGAACGCGCGCTCGGCCAGCAGGGCGTCCTGCGCCTCGGTCTCGAGGTCGCCGCCGAGGACGAACGTGGTGCCGCCGACCGATCCCACGACGGTGACGCTCGCGTCGTTGGGCGGCGACGGCACTCCGGCCAGGATCCGCGTGGGCCAGACGACGTCGAGCCGGACGTCGCCGACGGTCCAGGTGTCGCCGGGCGCGGCCACGCGGGTGGGCACGCCGGCGTCGGTGGTCCACCGGCCCACCCGGCGTCCCTCGCCCGGCGGGTCGTCGAGCGGCGACGTCACGACCGTGCCGACAGACCGGCCGCGCAGCACTCCCGGAAGCCCCTCGACATGGTCGGCGTGGAAGTGCGTGAGCAGGACGAGCGGCACCGAGCGGATGCCGAGGCGGCGCAGGCAGCGGTCGGCCTTGTCGGGCTCGGGCCCGGTGTCGACGACGACGGCCTCGCCGTCGCCGGCGCGCAGCACCAGGGCGTCGCCCTGGCCGACGTCGCACATCACCATGACCCAGCCGTCGGGCGGCCACGCCGTGACGAACGGGATGCGCACGGGCAGCGCGGCCGCCACGAGGCAGGCGCAGCCGGCGGCCGCGAGCACGAGGCGGGCGACCGGCGCGAGGTGGCGCCGGGCCAGCGCCCAGGCGGCGCCGCCCACCAGCAGCGCGGCCGCGAGCTGCACCGCTCCGACGGCGCCGGACGGCCACGGCAGCGAGAGCCCCGGTGCCGCGGTCCACCGGGCGACGGCGGCGATCCACCCCACGCACCACGACGCCGGCAGCGCCACGGCCGCGGCCAGAGAGGGGCTGATGAGGCCGACCACCGCCGAGATCAGCCCGAGCGAGGTCGCCGGTGCGACGGCGGGCGCCGTGAGGAGGTTGGCAGGCACGCCGACGAGCGGCACTCCCCCGCCGATCCCGGCGATCAGCGGGGCCACGGCCAGCTGCGCCGCCGCGCTCACGCCGCACGCGGCCACGACGGCCCGGCGCAGCCGCGCGTGCCACGGCCCTGCCTGCAGACCCGGGCCGGCCCGCACGGCGACGACGACCAGCGCCGCCGTGGCGAGCACCGACATCGCGAAGCCGACCGACAGCGACAGGAACGGGTCGAGCATCACGAGCCCGGCCACCGACGTCGCCAGTGCGGCGCCCGGCCCGGCCCGCACGTCGAACGACGACGCGAGCAGCACCAGGCCGGTCATCGCGGCCGCCCGCACGACCGACGGCTCGGGGCGGGCGACCACGACGTACGCGGCGACCGTGAGGGCCACCACGACGATGCGGGTGCGGCCGCGGCGCAGCCCGACCAGGCGGGCCAGGACCACCACCACGCCGGCCACGATCGCCACGTTGCCGCCGCTCACGGCGGTGAGGTGGGCCAGGCCCGACGCCTTCATCGCGGCGTCGAGGTCCGCGGCGACCTGCGAGGTGTCGCCGACGACCAGCCCCGGGAGGAGCCCGCGCGCGTCGGGCGGCCGGTCGGCCACGGCCGCACGCAACGAGAGCCGCACCTCGCCCGCCGCGCTCTGCACCGCGCCGGCCGGCGCGACCAGCGCGACCCGCTCGGCGACGAGAGTCGCGGCCAGCCTGCGCCGCGGGTCGGCGGGCAGCAGCCGGCCGGACACAGCGATGCGCGATCCCGGCAGCAGCGCGGGGTCGAGGCCCGACCCGCCCCCGGTGATCACGCGCACCGGCAGGTCGAGGTCGATCGCCGCCCCGGCGATCACCACCCGCAGCAGGTCGGCCTCGAGCACCAGGCCGTCGTCGGTGCGCCGGGAGCCCGTCGTGCGCCCCTCGCGCACGCGCGGGTCCGACGTCGTCACCGCCTCTGCGCGCACGAACGACCCCTGCGCGGCCACGAGCGGCCCGTCGACCAGCGGCAGCAGCCGCCACGACGCCGCGCCCGCGGCCAGCAGCACGACCACGACGAGCACGAGGGCATCCGCGTGATCGGCCTGCAGGCCGCGGCGGGCGGCGAGAAGCACTGCGGCCCAGGCGATCAGGGCCAGCGCCGGCGGGAGCGGCCAGGCGGCCCAGGGCAGCGCGGGCACGGCGAGCAGGGTCACCGCCGACGCCGCCCAGGCCGCTCCGGCTGCTGCGATGAGCCGTCTCATACCCGCACCAGCGGCGCGAGCTGGTCGAAGGTGCGGGCGCCGATCCCGGAGACCTCGCGCAGCTGGTCGACCGACGCGAAGCGCCCGTGCTCGGTGCGCCAGTCGAGGATCCGCCCTGCGAGCACAGGCCCCACGCCCGGCAGCGCGTCGAGCTGGTCGAGCGTGGCGGTGTTGAGGTCGACGGGCGCGCCGTCCGAGCCGGCCCCGGCCGACGGCGCGGGCTCGGCGCGCGCGTCGGGCGAGACCACGACCTGCTCGCCGTCGACCAGCGTGCGGGCCAGGTTCAGCCCGCCGCTGCTGCCGCCCTTGCGCAGCCCGCCTGCCGCCTCGATCGCGTCGGCCACCCGCGACCCGGCGGGCAGGGTGACCAGCCCGGGCCGGCGCACCTGGCCGACGACGTGCACGACCACGTCGGCGGCGGACGCGCTCGGCGAGGGCGCGCCGGACGGCCCGGCCGCCCGCGAGAGGCCCGGCAGCGGCACGGGCGTGCCGGGCACGAGCGACACCTGGGCCGGGCTTCCGCCCGACACCGTGCGCAGGAGCAGGAACGCGGCGAGCGCGGTGACGCCGACGGCCACGAGCACCGGGCGCAGGGAGGGCGGCGCCACCCACGGCGCCCGGGTCGCCTCGGTGCCGGGCTCCGGGTCGGCGCCGCCCTCGATCAGCGTGCGCAGCCTCCGTTGCACGGCATCGGGGCCGGGCCGGGGACGCTGCAGCACCCGCGCAGACTCGCCCGGCAGCCCGACCGGACGGGCCGCGCACGTCGACGGGGTGTGGACACGGCCGCGCCGTCCCGACCTGGGGACGACGGGTCGGCCGTCAGCGGCTCAGGGCCGCCTGGAGGTTGCGGCGGTGCCGGACGACGACGAGCACGGTGAGCGCCGCGGCGAACAGCACGTCGGGCAGCGGCGAGTGCAGCAGCAGGGCCGTCGGCACAAGAGCGAGGCATCCGGCCACCGACGCGAGCCCGATCCGGCGGGTGAGGGCGAACGCGATGCCGAACACGGCCAGCACCGGCAGCGCCCACAGCGGCTGGACGGCCAGCACCGCGCCGAAGGACGTCGCGACGCCCTTGCCGCCGCGGCCCCTCAGGTACGGCGAGGTGATGTGCCCGACGACGGCGGCGAGGCCCGAGACCAGCGCGGCGTCGTGGAACCCGAGCCACTGCAGCAGCTGGACCGGCACGAAGCCCTTGAGGACGTCGAGCAGGCCCACGAGGACGCCGACCTTCCAGCCGAACGCACGGCCGGCATTGGTGGCGCCGGGGTTGCCCGACCCGATGCTGCGCAGATCCGTGCCGCGCAGGCGGGCGATGATCGACGCCGGGTTGATCGCTCCGATCGCATAGCCGACCAGGGCGCCCGCGGCCATGACCACGACCGCGACCGCGAGGGAGTCCGACGACCGCGCCGCGTCGAGCACGGACGCCAGCAGTGCGCGGGTCACGGCACCCGCGGCGCGAGCGCGACGGCGACCATGCCGGGGCCCACGTGCGCGCCGACGACCGCGCCGACCTCGCTCACGAGCACCCGCGAGTCGACCAAGCGGGAGACGAGCTTCGCCGCGAGCGCGTCGGCGCGGGCCTGCGCGTCGAGGTGGTGCACGGCGACGTCGCAGGGACGGTCGCCGGCGCGCTCGACCACGATCTCCTCCATCCGCGCCAGCGCGCGGGACGAGGTGCGGACCTTCTCCAGCGGCGCGACCCGGCCGTCGACGAGCTCGAGGATCGGCTTGACCGCCAGCGCCTGGCCGAGCAGGGCCTGCGCGGCCCCGATGCGCCCGCCGCGGCGCAGGTAGTCGAGGGTGTCGACGTAGAACAGCGCGGTGCTGCCGCGGATGCAGGTGACGGCCGCCTCGGCCACCTCGTGCGGGCCGGCGCCGGACTCGGCCGCGCGGGCTGCTGCGAGGACGCCGAAGCCCATCGCCATCGCGACCGAGCGCGAGTCGACGACCGTCACCGGCACGGGCGACTCGCGCGCCGCGAGAGTCGCCGAGTCGAAGGTGCCGGACATGTCGCCGGACAGGTGGATCGACACGATCGACGTCGCGCCGGCGTCGGCCGCAGCGGCGTACGCCTCGGCGAACCGCTGCGGCGACGGACGCGACGTGGTGACCACGCCCCAGCGGCGCAGCGCCTCGGCCACCTGGGTCGGCGTGATGCCGGTGCCCTCGTCGTGCGCGACGCCGTCGACCACGACCTGCACGGGCACCACGGCGATCCCGCGCGAGGCGACGAGGTCGGCAGGGATGTAGGCCGTGGAGTCGGTGACGACCGCGACCTTCGGCATGCCCCGACCCTACGACCGTGCGCTGCTACGCCGGGACGATGTTGACGAGCTTGGGGGCGCGGACGATCACCGTGCGGATGCCGCGGCCCTCGAGCGCCTTGACGACGCCGGGAGCGGCCAGCGCCAGCTCGCGCAGCTCGTCCTCGGAGATCGACGGCGGCACCTCGAGGCGGTCGCGGACCTTGCCCGCCACCTGCACGATGCAGGTCACCGACTCGTCGACCAGCAGGGCCTCGTCGGCGACGGGCCAGCCCGCCAGGAACACCGACGGGTCATGGCCCAGGCGCGACCACATCTCCTCGGCGGTGTACGGCGCCACCAGCGACAGCATGACCGCGACCGCCTCGGCCGCCTCGCGCACGGCCGGGTCGCCGCCGCCGGGGCCCGAGTCGATCGCCTTGCGCGCGGCGTTGACCAGCTCCATGGTCTTGGCCACCGCCACGTTGAAGCGGTGCGACTCCACCGCCTTGGTCGCCTCGTCGACGGCCTTGGCGGTGGCGCGGCGCAGGGCGGTGTCGCCCGCGGTGACGTCGACGCCCGGCTCGCTGGTGACGTCGCCGGACAGGCGCCAGGCGCGCGACAGGAACTTCTTGGCGCCCGACGGCGAGACGTCGGCCCAGTCGATGTCGTCCTCCGGCGGGCCGGCGAACACCATCGTGAGCCGGACGGCGTCGACGCCGTGCTCGGCCAGCTCGTCGGACAGCCGCACCAGGTTGCCGCGCGACTTCGACATCGCCGACCCGTTCATCACGACCATGCCCTGGTTGAGCAGGCGCGTGAAGGGCTCGGTGAACTCGACCATGCCCATGTCGAAGAGCACCTTGGTGAAGAACCGCGAGTACAGCAGGTGCAGGATCGCGTGGGTGACGCCGCCGACGTACTGGTCGACCGGCATCCACCGCTTCGCGGCGTCGACGTCGAAGGGCCCGTCGGTCTTCGACGGGTCGAGGTAGCGCAGGAAGTACCAGGACGAGTCGACGAAGGTGTCCATCGTGTCGGTGTCGCGTGTGGCAGCGCCGCCGCACGTGGGGCAGGCGACGTTGACCCAGTCCTCCGCACCGCCCAGGGGCGACGTGCCCTTGGGCTTGAGGTCCAGGCCGGCTGCGGGCGGCAGCGCCACCGGCAGCTGGTCGTCGGGGACCGGGACCTCGCCGCAGGACGGGCAGTGGATGATCGGGATCGGTGTGCCCCAGTAGCGCTGGCGCGAGATCAGCCAGTCGCGCAGGCGGTAGTTGACCGCCCCGGTGCCCAGGCCCTTCTCCTCCAGCCACTCGACCATGCGCGCGATCGCGTCGGCCTTGCGCAGGCCGTCCAGGAACCCGGAGCTGACCGCGACGCCGTCGCCGGCGTACGCCTCGTCGCCGGGCCAGTCGGCGGGCGGCTGCACGACGGTGACGATGGGCAGGCCGAAGGCCTTCGCGAAGTCCCAGTCGCGCTGGTCGTGCGCGGGCACGGCCATGATCGCGCCGGTGCCGTAGTCGGCCAGCACGTAGTCTGCGGCGTAGATCGGGATGCGCTCGCCGTTGACCGGGTTGACGGCGTGGCGCTGCAGGAACACACCGGTCTTGGGCCGGTCGGTCGACAGCCGGTCGATCTCGCTGATCGCCTTGACCTGCTCCAGGTAGGCCTCGAACTCGCCCTGCGCCGGCGTGCCGGCGGCCAGCTCGGCGGCCAGGTCGGAATCGGCCGCGACGACGAAGAATGTGGCGCCGAACAGCGTGTCGGGGCGCGTGGTGTAGACCGTGACCGGCTCGTCGCGGCCCTCGATCTCGAAGCGCACCTCGGCGCCGGTCGAGCGTCCGATCCAGTTGCGCTGCATCAGCAGCACCTTGTCAGGCCAGTTGCCCTCCAGCTGCTGCATGTCGTCAAGCAGCCGGTCGGCGTACTGCGTGATCCGCAGGTACCACTGGGTCAGCTTCTTCTTGGTGACGACGGCGTCGCAGCGCTCGCAGCGGCCCTGCACGACCTGCTCGTTGGCCAGCACGGTCTGGTCGTTGGGGCACCAGTTGACGGCGCTGTCCTTGCGGTAGGCCAGTCCCTGCTCGAACATCCGCAGGAACAGCCACTGGTTCCACCGGTAGTACTCCGGCGAGCTGGTCTGCAGGACGCGGTCCCAGTCGAACGAGCAGGCGTAGCGGCGCATCGACGCCTTCTGCTGCGCGATGTTGTCGTCGGTCCAGCCGGCGGGGTCGACGCCGCGCTTGATCGCGGCGTTCTCGGCGGGCAGGCCGAAGGAGTCCCAGCCGATGGGGTGCAGGACGTTGAAGCCGCGCTGCACCCAGTAGCGCGCGATCACGTCGCCGAGCGCGTAGGCCTCGGCGTGACCCATGTGCAGGTCGCCCGACGGGTACGGGAACATGTCGAGCACGTACTTGGTGGGGCGCTCGTCGTCGGGCCGGCCGGACCGGAACGGGGCGATCTCGTCCCACACCGGCAGCCACTTCTCCTGCACGGCGTGGACGTCGTAGCCGGCCTCGCGGGCGTCGGCCTCGGTCGTCGGGCTGGCAGCGCTCTCGGTCGTCATCTCTCGCGTCTCTCGCTCGTCATGGCCCCGGACAGAACAAAACCCCTCGCGCAGGAGGGGTCAGCCGCACCGGTGCGCCGGCTCTGGGTGAGCGTCAGCGCGTCGTCCGGTGCGGCCCGCTAAGCAGGAGGCCGAATCGCACCCGCTCAGGATAGCCGAGGGCCGCAGCATCGCCCGCGCCGGTTGCCGTCGCCGCCCGTCACGCGACCGGACGCCGCAGGACGGCGACGACGAAGTCGGCCGCGTCGTGCCAGGGCCGCAGGTCCCAGGTGGCGAACCGCTGCTGCGGCTCCAGCCCTGCAGCCGCGGCGTCGCGCTCGAGGTCGTCCGGCGAGTAGCCGCGGTCGGTGGCGAAGCCGAGGACGACGACGCCGTCCGGTGCCAGGTGCGCGGCCAGCCGCTCGAGCACACGCGCCTCCGTGCCCGGGGCGACGTAGACCATCACGTTGCCCGCGACCACGATGCCCTCGAGGGGGTCGGGGTGGCCGAGGGAGGCCAGGTCGAGCTCCGTGAGGTCGGCGACGTGCCAGCTCGGGCCGGGATGGTCCTCGCGAGCCGCTGCCACGAGCACGGCGTCGGCGTCGACCCCGACGACGCTGTGGCCGCGCTGGTGCAGCACGGCGCCGACGCGGCCCGTGCCGCACCCGGCGTCGAGCAGGCGCGAGCCGGGCGGGACGAGCGCGTCGAGCAGGCGCGCCTCGCCGCTGATGTCGCGCCCCTGCGCAGCGAACGCACGGAACGTGTCGACGTACTTCGCGGAGTGGTCGCTGGGGGTATCGGTCTGCCAGCGGGTGGGCTCTGCCATGCGCTGCACGCTAGCGCCGCAGCGTCAGTGCGCGCTCTCGCGCACCCAGTCCTCGGCCGCCGTCCGAGCGGCCAGCAGCGAGTCGGTCACGACCGGGGTGGCCCGGAAGACCGCGTCCGCCCCCAGCAGCTCGAGTGTCCCCGTCGCTTCCAGCTGCGCGGCGACCCGATCGCCCACACCGGCCAGGTACAGCCGGCAGCCGGCCCGGGAGAGCTCGTCGCTGTAGCGCCGCAGGACAGTGATGAACGTGCTGCCGAGCTCCTGCTTGCCACGGAGCCTGAGGATCACCGCGGCCGACGGCGCGCCCGGAGCCGGCAGCTGCCTGTCGAACAGCGGGACGGCGGCGAAGAAGAGGCTGCCGTACGGCTGGAGCACCACGACCTCGCCGGATCGGAGGACGGCAGGGACCTCCCCCTCCACGAGGCGTCCCTGATCGTCCCACTCCCACCGCGTCACGGTGACGCGGTTGGACTGCTGCGCGACGTGCAGCACCACGGACAGGCCGACGCCGACCAGGACGGCGTACTGCAGCGGCACGACCAGGGTGAGGACGAAGGTGACCGCCATGGTCGTCGCCTGGGCAGGGCCGGTGCGCCACACCCCGACCATGTTCTCGACGCGGAACGACCGCACGCCCACGAGGATGAGCAGCGCCGCGAGGGCCGGCATCGCGATGTAGCCCAGCACCGGTCCGAACAGCAGGATGAGCAGGGCCATCACCGCCGCGGCGACCAGGTTGGCAGTGCGGCTCCGAGCTCCCGCCGCGCGCACCAGCGATGTCGCCGACATCGACCCGCCGACCGGCATGCCCTGCAGCAGGCCGGCTGCGATGTTGGCCACCCCCTGGCCCCGGAAGTCGCCCGACGCATCCGGGTAGCGCCCGTCCGGGTTCGGGATCGAGCCGCTGATGCCCGCTCCCTGCACCAGACCGACGAGCGCCAACGACAGGGCCGGCACGAGGAGGGAGCCCACCAGCGACAGATCGGGCACGACGAACGAGGGCAGGCTGGAGGGCACCTGGGCGACGTCGTCCAGCGTGGCGACGGCGGTCAGTGAGAGAGCCGCTGCTCCCGCCGACGTGAGCACCACCGCCACGACGAGCCCCAGCTGTCCGACCGGGGTCCGCTCGAGCAGCAGGATCAGCCCGATCGTGGCTGCTCCGACGGCCACGCTGGCCCAGGCCCACGACTGCGGGTGGAGCAGGGTGTCGATCGTGCGTGAGATCCGGTTGCCGCCCGCCGACGAGTACCCCGTCAGGTTCGAGAGCTGCCCCAGCACGATGTTGACGGCCACGGCGTTGATGAACCCGGTGAGGACGGCGTTCGGGACGAACCGCACGAGGGAGCCGAGGCGCAGCAGGCCGAGGACCAGCATCACCGCACCGGTGATGACCGACAGGGTGAACAGACCGGTGGCGTCGGAGCCCGTGGTGAGACCCGGGACGTCCGCGACGATCACGGACATCGCGCCCGTGGCCTGCACCGACATGAAGACCGAGGACGTCGCGAGCGCGCCCGCTGCCGTCCCGACGAGATAGGCGTAGAGCCCGTACGCCGGGTTGACCCCGGCGAGGAGCCCCGACGCGAGGCCGTCCGGCACGCTCTCGACCCCCAGCGTGAGACCGGCGCGGACATCCTGGGGCAGGGTGCGGCGCGAGCCGAGACCCGCCAGCAGCCTCATGGGGCCGCTCCGGGGCGCGGCCCGCCGCCGTGGCAGCGCGCGAACGGCGCCGGCCGGCCGCACGGGCATGCGGCGCCCTCGTCGCGGGCGGCGTCGCGCGACGCGAACCACCGCCGCAGTCCGGTCGCGTCCCGGCCGTTGCGCAGCAGCCCTGCCATGACCTGCATGGGCTGGTCGACGTGGCGGAAGAACCGCTGGTAGCCCGCGCACAGGTAGTGCAGGCCGGGCTCGCCGTCGGGCGTGGTCAGGAAACGGTCCTTGGGACAGCCGCCGTTGCAGGCGAACCGCACGTCGCACGCACGGCAGTACTGCGGCAGGGTGTCCAGCTTGGCCCGGCCGAACGCCTTCTGCTGCGGCGAGTCGACCATCTCCAGCAGTGTCCTGCCCTCGGCCAGGTTGCCCAGCCGATGCGCAGGCTCGACGTAGTGGTCGCACGAGTACAGGTCTCCGTTGTGCTCGAGCGCGAGGGCCTCGCCGCACACCTGTGCGTGCACGCACGCGCCGGCCTGATGCATGCCGAGCCAGTGCGCGAGCGCAGTGTCGAAGAACGGGACGAACACGTCGCCGACGTCGCGCCGCGCCCACTCCTCGAAGACCTCGACGAGGAACTGGCCGTACTGCTCGGCGCCGACCGACCGGCTCGTCACGACGTCGCCCGACTGCTGGTACAGCGGGCGCTCCCCAGCGCGCGCCCCCCACCCGGCCTCGGCGAGCGGGAGGAGCTCGGGCGTCACACGCTCCACGATGGGGATGAGCTGGATGTACTGCGCACCCAGCTCGTCGCGGAGGAAGCGGTAGACCTCGAGCCCGTGGTCGGCATTCGCTGCGTTGATCGTCGTGAGGGCGTTCCAGTCGACCCTGTGACGCTGGAGCGTGCGCAGTCCCTGCACCACGCGGTCGTACGTCGGCTTCCCGCCCTTGTCGACGCGGTAGGCGTCGTGCATCTCTCGCGGTCCGTCGATCGACACGCCGACCAGGAACCCGTTCTCGGCGAAGAAGGCGGCCATCTCGTCGTCGACCAGCGTCGCGTTCGTCTGCACGGTGTTGAGCACACGCTGACCGGGCGCCGCGAGCTGCCGCTCGAGCTCTACGACGCGCCGGAAGAAGCCCGTGCCCATGAGCGTCGGCTCGCCGCCCTGGAACGCCACCACGACCTCGTCCGCGCCGCGGTGCGCGGCGAGCAGCTGCGCGACGTAGGCCCGAAGCACGTCGTCGGCCATCCGGAACGAGCTGCCCGGGTACAGCGACTCCTTGGAGAGGAAGAAGCAGTAGTCGCAGTCGAGATTGCAGATCGCGCCGGTCGGCTTGGACATCACATGGAACGCACGTGGCGCCGGCGGACCGGCCATCGATCGCCCTCTCCTCCGAGAACTCCCTGCTTCTCTCGCCTCAGTCGAGCATGAACCAGCCGCGCACCTCGGCCTCGTGGTCCCGGTACGGCGTGCCGCTCA
Organism: Actinomycetota bacterium; assembly: GCA_020161245.1. GTDB lineage: Bacteria > Actinomycetota > Actinomycetes > S36-B12 > CAIYMF01 > Longivirga. The sequence continues at coordinate 20,873 of JAIUOK010000053.1, forward strand.
CGTCGATGACGACGCGGTCGATGGTGCCGCCCGTGAACGGGAACGGCAGGCGGTACGCCGGTGTGACCGGCGACCCCTCCTTGCGACCCACCACGTGGCCGTCGCCCACGGGGTTGAAGTAGCCCGGCTGTGTGACCAGCGGGCTGCTGGCGACCTCGTCGCCGTCGATGTAGAGCCGCACGGTGCCCTTCGTGCCGGGAGCGGGCGGGGCGCTCCGTCCCTCAGCCGTGAACTCGGCCGTGAGCACGTGCGCGCCCGCCGGCACCGGGCGATCCGACCGCACCTCGACGCGCTGGATGTCCAACCAGTTGTACGTGTACACGAGCCGTCCGTCCTGGACGTGGAGCGAGTGCCCTCCGGTGACGCCGCCCTGGGCGTACAGCACGCCCTCGACGTCCGCCGACTCGACAGTCACGCCCGCGGCGATGGTGTACGAGCGTCCCGGAAGCGGGGGCCCCGAGAACTCGGGCACGGGTGACATCCCGGGATAGAGGACGTAGCGGTCGCGCGCCGGCGCACCCTTCGGCCGGTCGGCCAGCACCTGCTCGAGGGCGTTGCGGTCGTCGAGAGGGAGGCCGTTGTACTGCTCGGCCAGCTCGAACCAGCGGGCCTTGAGAGCCTCCAGCCGCTCGGGCTCCGCCCCCGCGAGGTTCGTCGACTGCGAGCGGTCCACCTCGACGTGGTACAGCTCCCATTCATCGTGCTCGAACTTCCCCCAGCCCGACAGCGGCGGGTGCACGGTGGTCGCGAGCCAGCCGTCCTCGTAGACCGCGCGCTGGCCGAGCATCGCGTAGAACTGGGTGCGCTTGCCGGGCGCCGCCGGGTCGCTCAGAGATGCAGCGAAGCTCTCGCCCTCGAGGGGGCTCTGGTCGTAGCCGGCGATCCGCTCGGGCGGCTCGATGCCGAGCAGCTCGTACATCGTCGGCACGACGTCGACGGCGTGGACGTACTGCTGGCGCGGCGTCGCGTCAGCCGCCACTCTGGCCGGCCACGACACGATGCACATGTCGGCGATGCCGCCCTCGTAGCCGGCCCACCGCTTCCAGTACGGGAACGGGGTGTCGAACGCCCACGCCCAGCCGGTGTTGTAGTGGTTGGACGTGGTCGGCCCGCCGAGATCGTCGATCCTGGCGAAGGACAGCTCGGTAGGCGTCGGGACACCGTTGAAGAAGTGCATCTCGTTGAACGTGCCGTTCGGGCCGCCCTCGCCGCTGGCGCCGTTGTCCGAGACGACCACGATGATGGTGTTGTCGAGCTGACCGGACTCCTCGAGGTAGTCGAGCAGCCGGTCGACCTGGGTGTCGGTGTACTCGACGTACCCCGCGAACACCTCGGCCATCCGGGCGAAGAGCTTCTTCTCGTCGTCGGACAGCGACGCCCACGGCCGCACCGTGTCGAGCAGAGGCCACGGCTGGCCGTCGGGACCGGTGCGTGCCGGTTCGCCGTGGGGGTTGATGCCGGACAGCTCCGTCCCCTCCGGGAGCAGGCCCAGCTCGATCTGCCGGGCAAGGATCCGGTCGCGGATCGCCTCATAGCCGTCGTCGAAGACGCCCTTGTAGCGGTCTGCCCATTCGGGCCACACGTGGTGCGGTGCGTGGGCGGCGTCGAGCGAGAAGTACAGGAACCACGGCTTGCCGGGATCGACCGTCGTGGAGTCCTTGATGAACCCGATGGCCTTGTCCGTGAGGTCCCACGCGACGTGGTAGCCCTCTTCCGGCGTCGCCGGCGGCTCGACGGGGTGGTTGTCGTGGACGAGGTCCGGGTACCAGCTGCTCGTCTCGCCGCCGAGGAACCCGTAGAAGCGCTCGAACCCTCGGCCTAGCGGCCAGCGGCGCTTCCACGCGCTCATGCCGGTCTCTTCGCCCGGCGTGAGGTGCCACTTCCCCACGCAGTACGTGTTGTAGCCGTGCTCGACCAGCACCTCGGAGATGAAGCCGTTCTCGAACGGGATCCGGGTGGAGATCCCCGGGAAGCCCGAGCTGAACTCGGCGATCGTCGCCATGCCGTTCGACGTGGCGTTGCGGCCGGTGAGGAGCGACGCGCGGGTCGGAGAGCAGAGCGCGGTGGTGTGGAAGTTCGCGTACTTCACGCCACGCTCCGCGATGCGGCTCATCGCGGGGGTGCGGACCGGCCCGCCGAAGCTCTCCATCGTGCCGAAGCCGACGTCGTCCCAGACCACGAACAAGACGTTGGGCGCTCCAGCCGGCGCCTGCGGCGCCAGGAACGGCGCCCAGTCGGGCTCGGCGTCCCGGATGTCGAGGGCGACCTTGCCCGTCCATTCGACCGCCATAACGGGTCGTCCCTCCCCTCTCCCCCCGGCGCGCCCCTGACGCGCCGGCCGCAGCCGCTGCAGTGCGGCGCGCCACGGGACGAACGCTAGTCAGGCGAGGGCCGCGAAGGGCGGTCAACGGCCAGGTCCGCCGCCCGGCCACCGCGCCAGCAGCTCGCCCGCGACCGCCTCGCCGATGGCGTCGTGCACCGACCATGCCCAGTGCATGCCGTCGGGGTTGCCGGAGCCGTCGCGCAGAGTGGGCGCCACGATCGGGTCGAGGTCGACCATCCCGGCGTCGTGCTCGGCTGCCCACCGGCGCGCCGCTGCCACCGCAGGGTCGTGGTGCCGGTGCGACGGGTACGAGTCGGCGTTGTGCGGCGAGGGGCCGATCAGCACGACGGGGATGCCCGGCCGGTAGGTGCGCACCCCCTGCACGATGCGGGCGAGGTAGTGGTCGGTGGCCACCTGGGGCAGCTGGCGCATCCGGCCGCCGGTCGCGCGGATGACGTGCGGCGCGGCCGCGCGGTACGCGTCACGCACACGGCGGCGCACCGAGCCCGGGCGCACGTAGGGGATGGCGTCGCGCGCCCAGGTGGGCACGGCGGCCGGCAGGTGGTCCATCTGGCCGACGCCGAGCACGAGCGCGTCGGCGCGCGGCAGCAGCTCGCCCCAGACGTTGGGGTCCTTGGTCAGCGCCCACCAGGCGTCGCGCGCCGTCCAGCCCAGGCGCGCCACGAGATCGGCCCGCACGTCCTTCCCCGTCGCCTCGGCCAGCGACGCGGCCACACGGTTGGGGTAGAGCCGCGGGTCGCTCGGGCGGTGCGGCTGGTCCGGTCCGTGGAAGGCGAGCGAGTCGCCGAGCACGAGCACGTGCAGGGTCACGCGCCGAGCTCCGTGAGGACGGCGTCGAGGCCCTCGACGAACCGGTCGGCGTCGGCGTCGGAGAAGCACAGCGGCGGCCGGATCTTCAGCGCGTCGTTGCCGACGTTGGTGGTGCCGACCAGGATCCGGTGGCGCTCGAGGCCGTTGACGACGTCGAGGCACAGCGCCTCGTCGGGCTCGTCATCCAGGGTGCGCAGCTCGAGCGCGAGGAACAGCCCCGCGCCGCGCACCTCGCCGATGCGGGGGTGGTCCGCGCGAAGGTCGTCGAGCTGCCCGCGGAACCGGGAACCCACGCGCAGGGCGTTGCCCTGCAGGTCCTCATCGCGCAGGACGTCGAGCGTGGCCTGCGCCGCGGCCACCGCCACCGAGTTGCCGCCGAAGGTGTTGAAGTAGCGCATGCCCTGTCCGAACCGCTCCGCGACCCCCGGCCGCATCACGGTCGCGGCCACGGGGTAGCCGTTGCCCATGGGCTTGCCGAGCGTGACGAGGTCGGGCACGAACGGGGCGCCGGGCGCGCCGTGGCGCTCGAAGCCCCACATCGTCTCCCCCAGCCGGCCGAACCCCGGCTGCACCTCGTCGGCGACGTACAGGCCTCCGTTGCGCGCCACGACCTCGCGCACCGGCGCGAGGAACCCGGCGGGATCGGGGAAGACGCCGTCGGAGGCGAACACCGAGTCCGCGACGAGGGCCGCGAACCGGATGCCCGCCGCGGCGAGGTCGTCGATGGCGCCCTGCACGTGGGCAGCGAACCACTCGCCGAACGACGCGGGGTCGTCGACCTGCCGGACGTCGGGCACCGGCACGACGCGCACCCAGGACGGCAGGCCGGCCAGCCCGACGAGCGACGGCGAGATCGAGGCGATCTCGGTGGAGACGCCGTGGTAGGCGTTGCGCGTCACCACGACACCCGTGCCGCCGGTGGCGCTCTTGGCCAGCCGCAGGGCGAGGTCGTTGGCCTCGCTGCCCGTGCACGTCAGCATCACGTGGCCGAGGCCGTCGGGCATCGTCGAGAGCAGGTCCTCGGCGTAGTCCACCAGCCGCGCGTCGAGGTAGCGGGTGTGGGTCGAGAGGGTCGCCGCCTGCTCGGCGATCGCCGCGGCGACGCGCGGGTGCGCATGCCCGACGGACGGCACGTTGTTGTAGCCGTCGAGGTACTCCGCACCGTCGGCGGTCCACAGCCGGGTGCCGCTGCCGCGCACGAACTCGAGCGGGTCGCGGTAGAAGAGCCGGTACGCCGGGCCGAGCGCGTCGATCCGCCGCCGCACGAGGTCGCGCTTGCGCGGCTCGAGCGAGTCGAGCGTGCGGACGTCGAAGTACGACGTCGGGCCGGGCGGGCGCGACGGGTCGCTCATGCGGTCACCTCGAGGAACGGCGGGTCGGTGGCCCGCAGCCGCGGCAGCGCGGCGGCCGCGTGCCCGTTGGCGCGCAGCGTGTGGTGCGCGTTCGACGGGTTCTCCGCAGCGAGCCAGGAGTTCACGAGCATCCGCTGGGCCATGCGTCCGCGCACGAGCAGAGGCAGCAGCGCGAGATCGTCGGGCTCGAGCGGCCGGACGCCGACGTACCCCCGCGCGACGTCGTAGGCCGGGGCCCACGGGTGGGCGCCGGCTGCGAGGTCCTGCGCCGACGGCACGGCGTAGGCCATCGCGACCGCCAGATCGGCCGCCACCGCCGTGCGGACCATGTCGCCGAAGTCCAGGATCCCGTAGGGCCGTCCGGCATCGTCGACGACGACGTTGTCCATGTTGGCGTCGTTGTGCACCACCTGATGCGCCACCGTCGCGAGCTCGGGGGCGACGACGTGGTCGAAGACGTCGAGCTCGTCGGCGACGAGCGCACGGACCTCGGGGTCGGCGATGTGCGGCAGCTGCGGGCGCAGGCCGCCGAGCCGCTGGAGGTCCCAGGCCAGCACGCGGTCGGCGCCCGGGTGGTCGAACGACGCCATCGCCAGCGACAGCCGGGCGAGCAGGGCCCCCAGGGCGCGGCGGTCGTCGGACGTGGTGCGCCCGTAGTCGAGGGTGCCGCCCGGCACCCAGCTGAGCACCCGGGCGATGCGGGGCTCGCCGTCGCGGCCGGCGATCCGCACCCACCGCTCGCCGGCCGAGGTACGCGTGAGCCGCGGGACGGGGATGCCGGCGTCCGCCGAGGCGATGTGCTCCAGCACGGCGCACTGCAGGTCGACGACGTCGGAGGGGTCGGCGGGGTTGGCCACCTTGAGCACCGCGCGCCCGTCGGGGGTGTCGATCCGGAAGGTGTCGTCGCGCTCGGTCTCGAGGCGGCGCACCTCGACCGGATCGAGGCCCCAGTGGTCCCGGGCGAGGCGGGCGCCGTCCGCGTCGTCGAGCGGGGCGAAGGGCGCCGCGAGGACGTCGTCGACGGGGTGCACGCGGGCAACCTACCGGGCCGGGTCAGCCGTGCCAGGGCCGCGGGTCGCCCGGCAGCAGCGAGTACATGGCGTGGTCCTCGACGCGGTCGCCCACCATCCACGCCGAGCGCTTCACGCCTTCGAAGGCGAACCCGAGCCGCTCGGCGACCCGGCGCGACGCCGTGTTGCCTACCTCCGCGCCGAGCCCGACGCGGCGCATGCCGCACCGGTCGAGCACGGTGTCGAGCAGCGGCTGCAGCGACCGGGTCATGACGCCGCGCCCGCCGGCCCCCGAGTCGAGCCAGTAGCCCACGGAGGTGGCCATCACGGGATGCTCGACCGGGAACCAGAGGACGCCGCCGACGAGCAGGCCGTCGAGCCAGATACCGACCCACGGCAATCCGTCGTCGGCCTCGCGCTCCTCGCCGCGCGAGAGGAAGTCGCGCGCGTCGGCGGGGGTCGACATGCGGTCGGCAGCAGCCCAGCCGAGGTAGCGCGACAGCGCCGCCCGGTCGCGCTCGACGAGGGCGAGGTGCTCCTCGGCATGCGCGCGGCGCAGCGGCTCGAGGTGCAGCCCGCCGTCGAGATCGTGCTCCCACACGCCGCCGAGCGTCGCACGGCCGGACGCGCGCCTGCTACTGGGCGGTCCTGCGCCGCCGCCAGCGCTCGACGAGGAGGGCGACGTCGGAGCGCCCGGCGTCGGGGTCGAGGTCGCCGGACTCGCCGTACCAGCCGGCGAGGCGGCCGGCGCGGCTGACGGCGCGCAGCCGCCGCTCGACGTCCTCGCGCAGCTTGCGGGGCACGACGATGAGCAATTGGTCGCCATGCCGGAGCCGGATCTCGCGCGCCGGCACCATCGACTCGTGGTCGCGCACGATGAGGCCGACGACGGCGCCCTTGGGCAGCCGGAGCTCGCCGATCGTGACGCCGTGCAGGTGCGACCCCGGCGGCACCTCGAACTGCAGCACGTCGGCGTCGATGTCCTCGAGCGGCGCCGACTCCACGGTGATCTCCGACGACAGCTCGTCGTCGAGGACGTCGAGCCGCCGGGCCAGCCACGGCAGCGTGGGTGCCTGCACGAGCGTGAAGACGATGACGAGCAGGAACACGACGTCGAACACCTGCTCCGCACCGGGCAGGCGTTGCGAGAGCGGGATCGTGGCCAGCACGACCGGCACCGCGCCGCGCAGGCCCGCCCACGACAGGAAGGCCTGCTCGCGCAGCGGCACGCGGAACGGCAGCACCGACACCACCACGGACGCGGGCCGCGCGAGCACCAGCAGGACGGTGCCGACGACGAGCGCCGGCAGGAGCGCGTCGGCCAGCCGCGCCGGGCTCGCGAGCAGGCCGAGCAGCACGAACAGCCCGATCTGCGCGAGCCAGGTGAGCGCCTCGATCACGCCGAGGGTCGCGGCGCGGTGCGGGAGCGGCGCATTCCCGAGCCACAGCGCCGCCACGTAGACCGCAGCGAAGCCCGATGCCCCGACGACGCCTGCGGCCGCGAACGCCAGCAGCGCGAACGCGATGGTCGCCACGGGGTAGAGCCCCGATGCCGGCAGCGCGATGCGCTTGAGCGTCTGCTGGCCGAGCACAGCGATGCCCAGCCCGATGAGGACGCCGGCCACCAGCTCGTAGACCACGAGGCCCAGGGCCGACCAGATGTTGAGGGTGAACCATGCGTCCGAGGCGACGAGAGTGACGAGCAGGATCGCGAGCGGGTCGTTGAGCCCCGACTCCGCCTCGAGGGTCGCGCCCACCCGCCTGCGCAGCGGCAGGCGCCTCAGCACGGAGAAGACCGCGGCGGCGTCGGTCGACGACACGACCGCGCCGAGGATCAGCGCCGTCCTCGTGTCGACGCCGAGCACCAGGACGAGGAACCCCGCCGTCACCGCGACGCTGACAGCCACGCCGACGGTCGCCAGCATCACCGAGCGCCCGAGCACGGGGCGGATGGCGTCCCACCGGGTCGTGAAGCCGCCCTCGATGAGGATGATCGCGAGCGCGACGAAGCCGAGCACGCGGGTGAGGTCGGCGTCCTCGTACTGGATGCCAAGGGCCGACTCGCCGAGCAGGACGCCGAGCCCGAGGTAGAGCAGCAGAGTCGGCACGTTCGCCCAGCGCGCGAGCCGCACCGAGGCGATCGCGACGAGGAGCACGACCGTGCCGATGAGCACGACGACGTTGAGCTCGGACGTCGTGGCCGCCAGCGTCTGGGGCGTCACGGGCGGCACGCTCCCCCGCGGACGGACGCGTCGGTGCCCGGCACCCGCGCCCGTCGCCGCAGCGTCACCCGTCCTCCGTCCTGCCCGTGCCGCCACCCTACTGACGCGGCATGTCGCCCGCGTGACGCAGGAGTGGCGCCGCCGGGGGCCGGCAGCGCGCCCAGCATGCGGAAGGCCCCGCGACAGGCCGTGATACCCGTCGCGGGGCCCTCCGAGCGGACCGGGCAGGCAGCCCAGCAGCCCCTCAGCTGCTACTGCCCGGCGTGATGCCGGTGGTCAGGAGTGCGCGCCGGCGCCGGCCGGCTTGCCCTTCCCCTTGCCCTTGCTGCCGGCGTCGGCCGGCTTGCCCTTGCCTGCAGGCCGGTGCGACTCCGCGGTCGCTGTGCCCTTGCCGCTCGTGGCGGCCGAGGCCGACGGGCCGCCGTCGTCGCCCTTGCCGGGCCCCCGGACATCGGCGCAGTACTCGGCGACCTTGTCGGCGCCGCCCGCTGCGGCGACGAGGTTGGCCGACGGCGCGTTGCCGGCAGCCGCCTTCTCGGCGGTGAGGCCGCCGTGCGCCCACGCGGTGCACAGGCCGTGCTTGGCCGGGCCGGTGGCGTCGGGGCCCTTGGTCGGGTCGGCGGCGGGCGACTCGCTCGCGTCGTCGCTGGGCTCGTCAGCGGGGGTGGTCTCGACGTCCGACGGCGTCGCGTCGTCGCCGTCCTCGTCGTCGGACTCCGACTCGGTCGGGCCGGCGGTCGTCGAGGTGGCGGCGGGGTCGGCGTCGGCGGCGCGCCCATGGGCGGCCGCGGTCGCGACGACGGCGGCGCCCCCGGTCGCGACCAGGACGGTCGACAGCGCCGCGGCGGCGGCCTTGGAGGTCAGCAGGGCCGACAGCAGCATCGCGTTCTCCTCGAGCTTCGTCGCGGCCGCCCGAGTGCCGGCCGCGCAACGCTCGTGGAACGGACCCCCGCCACGACCCGTTACGCACTTCTCACGATCCGCGCCCCGATTGGTCCTCCCGGGTGACCGTGTCCGCGCGGGTTGGGTCGGGGGTCGCGTGTAACAGCCCGAGGTGGGTCAATCCGGCGCCGTTCTTGCCCAGTTCGGGCAGTGACACGGGGCTGAGTGGTGGAGCTGAGGTCCCCTCCTGCGGATCGCTCGGCTTCCGGGGCGCATGCCTCTCGCGTACAGATCCGCAGCGGGGGCCCACACCCCTCAGCTCCGAGATCGGTCCCCGGGCCCGGCCCTTCAACCACAAAGTCCTCGGGCCCGACCAGGTGGCCGGGCCCGAGGACCGATGTGGAGCTGAGGTCCCCTACTGCGGATCGCTCGGCTTCCGGGGCGCTTGGC
>JAIUOK010000092.1 GCA_020161245.1 Actinomycetota bacterium
GATTCGCCGAGTACGTGCTGGCGTCTGCGAACCGCTGTTTCATCGTCAACGACCTCGACGCGGAGGTGGCGGTGTTCGCCGAGCCGACCGCGTGTGTCGTCCACGGCCTCGACAAGCTGGAGCTGACCCCCGGTGCCCGCGTGCTGCTGATCGGTGCGGGCCCCACCGGGCTGGTGCTCACCCAGCTGCTGCGCGCCAGCGGCGCCGGATACCTCGTCGTCGCCGCGCCCAGCCAGCACAAACTCGACATCGCGCTCGAGCGCGGTGCCGACCTCATCGTGCAGGTCGACCGCGCCAACCCGACGGCCGCCTACGACCAGCTGCGGGAGGTCGCCGGAACCGGATTCGACTACGTGATCGACGCGACCGGGGCGATCACCGTGCTGAACGAGGCGCTCGCGCTGCTGCGGGTGGGCGGAACCGTGTTCGTGTACGGCATGACCGCGGAGTCGGCCGAGTGGACGATCGCGCCGTACGACGTGTTCCGCCGTGAGCTGACCATCAAAGGCTCGTTTGCCCAGCAGTTCTCGTTCGACCGCGCGCTGCTCGCGCTGCGGGGCGGCCGGGTGGACACCGCCGGCATGATCACGCACCGCTTCTCACTGGAGCAGTACGCGGAGGCATTGGCTGCGGTCGCCTCGAGCGAGTGCATCAAGGCGGTCATCCGCCCCCACGGCTAGGTGCTCCTCTAGAAATGGGCGAGCAGCCGCGACGGGTTGTCCGTCGTGACGCGGCGGGTGGCCTCCACACCGAGCGTGGACTCGAGGCGGGGCAGGATGCGGTCGCCGAGGTACTGCAGCCCGGGCATCCCCCCGTAGGCGATGTAGCGGCTGTGGCGCGCGACGTCCCCGCCGATCACGATGCGGTCGCCCGCGCCGAGCTCGATGGCCTGCGCGAGGCAGTCGATCAGGGCCGAGTCGGGCAGGATCCTGCTTCGCGCGAAGCCGTCGTAGCCGAGGTAGGCGCCGATCGCGGCCAGTTCGGCGTGCAGCACCGGGTCGGGGTTGCGGTCCGCGTGCGCCAGCACCACGGCGTCGGCGGCGACCCCGGCGGCGATCAGCAGGGTGAGCACCTCGATCGCGGCACTGCCGTGCTCGAGGTGCACCATGATCGGTGCGCCCGTCTCGCGATGGGCGGTCGCGGCGGCGGCGAGCACCGTGCGCTCGAACGCGGTGATGCTCCAGTAGCCGATCCCCGTCTTGATCAGGCCCGCGCGGATGTCGGTGTCGTCCATTCCGATCGTGATCTCGGCGATGAGACGGTCCGCGAGCTCCGTCTCGGTCAGCGAGCGCAGCGGGTGGTCCGCCGGGTAGTGCTCCTCACGGTGCACGCCGGTCGACGCGATCACCGTGAGCCCGGTTTCGGCGCTGATGCGCGCGATGGCGTCGGGTCGTCGTCCGAGCCCCAGCGGGGTGGCGTCGATCATGCTCGCGAATCCGGATGCCCGCAGCCGCACCGCCTCGTCGGCGCTCAGCGCTTCGTCGTCCAGCTCGTCGCCTCGCAGCAGTGGCGAGACCTGGAACAGGTGCTCGTGGTAGTTGACCGCGCCCAGCAGGTGCGCGGGAATATCCCCGAGCACCGCCCGCGCGGCGGTCATGCCCGTGCCGCCACGAACGCTCGCGCGCTCGCGGTGATCGCCAACCAGTCACCGGATGCCATCGCGGCCGACGAGACCAGATCACCGCCGGCCCCCACCGCGATCGCCCCGGCGGCGAACCACTCGGCAAGGTTTCCCGCGTTGACGCCGCCTGTCGGCATGAGCACCGCGTTCGGGAACGGCCCGCGCAACGCGCGGAGGTAGGCCGGGCCGCCCAGGGAGGCGGGGAAGACCTTGACCACGTCGGCTCCGAGGTCCTGCGCGACCATCACCTCAGTCGGGGTGAGCGCGCCGAGCATGGTCACGCACCCGGTGGCGTGCATCGCCGCGGCAATACGGGGTACCGAGCCGGGGCTGACGAGGAACTGCGCACCCGCCTCGGCGGCCTCCGCAGCCTGCTCGGGCGTGGTGATCGTTCCCGCACCGAGGTAGACGCCGGCACCGTGGCGGCGAGCGACCTCGCGGATGACCCCGGCAGCATCGGGCGTGCTGTAGGTGACCTCGATAGCTGTCACCCCGCCGGCGACGAGCGCGTCGACCGTGGAGAGGGCGACCTCCGCGGTAGGTGCGCGCAGCACCGCGACGATGGGGTTCCGTCTCAGTAGATCGAGGGTCACAGCTTCTCCAGGAGGGATTCGACGGCCATGGTGGTCGCGCGGCGCACGCTCGCCCCGGTGTACGCGCCCAGGTGCGGGGTGGCGATGACCCGGTCGTGCAGCAGCAGGGGCGTGAGCGCCGGCGGCTCGGTGGCGAACGCATCAACAGCGTAGGCGGAGAGGCGCCCGTCGTTCAGCGCGTCGAGCACCGCGGTGTCGTCGACGAGAGAGGCGCGAGCGGTGTTGATGAGCACCGATCCCGGTCGCACCAGGGCGAGCCGCGCCTCATCGATCAGGGCGCTGCCATCCTCCGGCGGCGGCGCGTGCAGGGTGATCACATCGGCGGCCGTAATCAACTCGTCGAGCGGCATCGACCGGATGCCGTCCACCGAGCTGTACGGATCGAACCCGATGACGCCCGCACCCAGCGCAGCGTATGCGGCCGCCACACGCCGACCGATCGCGCCCAACCCGACCACCCCGACCGTAACCTCACTCAGCTCGATGGCCGAATACCGCTCCCAACCACCCGCGCGCACCGATGCCGCCGACCACGGAACCTGCCGCAGGCAGCTGAGCCCGAGGGCCACGGCCAGCTCGGCAACGCCCTGGGCGTTGGCTCCCGCGGCTGTGGTGACGACGATGCCGGCGCGGGTGGCCGCGTCGATTTCGATCGTGTCGGTGCCGACTCCGTTGCGGGCGATGACCTTCAGCTGGTCTGCGGCATCGATGACGGCCGCGGTGATCTGCTCCACGCCGGCAAGCCATCCGATGCAGCCGGGGACCAGTTCGAGCAGCTGCTCCTGGGACGGGGAACGGCCTGCGGGGGCGGAGACGAGTTCGTAGCCGGCGTCGCGCAGCGGCTGCAGTTCGGCGGCGGCATCGAGGCCGTCGACGGTCAGGGACCGGGGCGTGATGAGGATGCGTCCCGCTGGGGAGGATGTCGCGGTCATGTCCACTTTCGCGAGAGCAATGTAGTGGAACTACCGTAGCCGAGTGCTGAGAGAGCGCGCAAGGCCGTCAGAAAGGGCATCCGGAGCCATTCAGGGCAGCAACTCTTGCGCAGAACTCGGGGTTACCAGTAGTTTCACTACAAGAGTTCGCACCTAGTTATCGGAGTTGATGACAT
>JAIUOK010000054.1 GCA_020161245.1 Actinomycetota bacterium
GCGTTCGCCAGCGGCGTCGAGCTGCACGAGCTGCGCCGGGCCAGCAGCGACCTCGAGCAGATCTTCCTGTCCCTCACCTCGACGGGAGCGCAGTCATGAGCGCCGCCACGATCCCGGCACCGAGCACCGCGGCGCCGCACCGCCCGCGCCTGGTCTCCGCCGAGATCCTCAAGGTCACCAGCACCAAGATGTGGCTCTGGATGGTCATCGGAGTCGTCGCCTATGTCGGCCTGGTGGTCGGATTCACCGTCTTCGCGCCGGCGCAGCCTGGCATGGGCGTGCCGACGATCGAGACGGAGGCGGGGCTTCGTAACGTCTTCGCCCAGGCAGGGCTGGCATACGTGTTCGCGATTGTCATCGGCACGCTGGGGATGACGCAGGAACTGCGACACCAGACCATCACCTCGACGTTCCTCGCCGAGCCGCGCCGCAACGCGGTGATGCTCGCGAAGATGGTGGCGTATGCCCTGGTCGGCGCCTTCTACGGGCTCGTCGGGGTGGTCTTCGGGTACTCCCTCGCTCTGGTGCTACTGGCCTTCAAGACGCACGCCGACATCCCGTGGGACTCGCTGGCGCAGATCGCCGGCGGAGCGGTCCTCGGCTCCGCGCTGTTCGCGGTACTCGGCGTCGCCCTGGGAGCGTTGATCCGCAACCAGATCGCAGCGGTGATTGGTGTGCTGGTCTGGGTGCTGTTCATCGAGGGCATCATCGTGTTCACCTTGCCGGACATCGGCAAGTGGCTGCCCGGCGGCGCTCTGTCCGGCGTCCTGCAGTCGACCGGTTTCGACGGGCGCGAGTACCTGCCGGTGTGGGCCGGCGCCGCGGTGCTCCTCGGCTACACGCTGATCTTCGCCGTCGCCGCCGCGCTCACCACCCAGAAGCGAGACGTCACCTGAGGCGCCGCTGACCCGGGCCTACCAGGGGACGACCTCGCGGTCCTCCCATAGCGGGCCGGTCGCCGACCCGTCGACAGGCAGGGGGCGAGCCACGAGCCGCACGGCCGTGGCCGCCCCCTGCTCCGCGCTGCGGAGCGCATCAGGCCCGCCTCGGGACCGCCCGGCTCCTCGCCACGGCCGGCCGGGGGACCGCCCGGCGCGCCGTCCCGCCGGATGGGCGACACCTCCGCCAGGCGGAACAGCCGCCCGCCGTCCAGGGGCGTGCCCGGCGTAGGCTGGACGGCGATCCGGCCCGGTGGCCACCGGGCCGTCCGCATCTCCTCGAAGGACCTCGATGTCGACGTCGGACCCGACCGACCAGAGCTCCCGCATCGCCGCCGCGTTCGGCCCGAACGAGTGGCTGGTGGACGAGATCTACCAGCAGTTCCTCACGGACCCGGCCAGCGTCGACCCCGCCTGGTGGGACTTCTTCGCCGACTACGTCCCCACCGAGCACGCCGACTCCGCTCTGCAGGAGGCGTCGGCCGCCGCCCGCGCCGCCGCGCGCGCCGAGGCCGAGGCCGCCGAGGTCGCCGCCGACGCCGAGGTCGCCACCCACGAGGCGCCGCAGGTGCTCAAGCCCGAGCCCGCGACGCCGCCGCCCGCGCCGCCCGCCCTGCCCAAGCCCGAGGCCGCCCCGGCCCCGGTCGTGACCGCGGTCGAGCCGACCGTCCTCAAGGGTCCGGCCGCGCGCGTCGTCACCAACATGGAGTCGAGCCTCGCGGTGCCCACCGCGACGTCGGTCCGCGCCATCCCGGTGAAGCTGCTCTGGGACCAGCGCATCGTCATCAACAACCACCTCGCCCGCGGCCGCGGCGGCAAGGTGTCGTTCACCCACCTCATCGGCTGGGCCGTCGTTCAGGCGCTCAAGGCGATGCCGGAGATGAACTACGGCTACACCGAGGTCGACGGCAAGCCCGCTGTCCTGAAGAACGAGGCGGTCAACCTCGGCCTCGCCATCGACCTCGCCAAGCCCGACGGCACCCGCCAGCTGCTCGTCCCGAGCATCAAGAACGCCGGCGACATGGACTTCGCCACGTTCTGGGCCACCTACGAGGAGCTCGTCCGCAAGGCGCGCAACGGCAAGCTCGTCGTCGAGGACTTCCAGGGCACCACCGCGAGCCTCACCAACCCGGGCGGCATCGGCACCGTGCACTCCGTGCCGCGCCTCATGCAGGGCCAGGGCGTCATCGTCGGCGTCGGGGCGATGGACTACCCCGCCGAGTGGCAGGGCGCTGCGCCGGAGACCCTCGCGCGCCACGCGATCAGCAAGATCACGACGCTCACGTCGACGTACGACCACCGGATCATCCAGGGCGCGCAGTCCGGCGAGTTCCTGCGCTACCTGCACGCCCTGCTGCTCGGCGAGCACGGCTTCTACGACGACATCTTCCACGCGCTGAAGATCCCCTACGAGCCGATCCGCTGGGCCCCCGACCTCGCGACCGCGCACGACTCGGACATCGACAAGACCGCCCGCGTGCAGGAGCTCATCCACGCCTTCCGCGTGCGCGGCCACCTCATGGCCGACACCGACCCGCTCGAGTACAAGCAGCGCCACCACATCGACCTCGACGTGCACAGCCACGGCCTGACGCTGTGGGACCTCGACCGCGAGTTCGCCACCGGCGGCTTCGGCGGCAAGCCGTTCATGAAGCTGCGCGACATCCTCGGCGTGCTGCGCGACGCGTACTGCCGCACCACCGGCATCGAGTACATGCACATGCAGGACCCCGACCAGCGGGCCTGGATCCAGGAGCGGGTCGAGCGCAAGTACGACAAGCCCGCGCGCGAGGAGCAGCTGCGCATCCTGCGCCGCCTCAACGCCGCTGAGGCGTTCGAGACCTTCCTGCAGACCAAGTACGTCGGCCAGAAGCGGTTCTCGCTCGAGGGCGGCGAGTCGGTCATCCCGCTCATGGACGCCGTCCTCACGGCTGCCGCCGAGGCCGGCCTCGACGAGGCGTGCATCGGCATGCCGCACCGCGGCCGTCTCAACGTGCTGGCCAACATCGCCGGCAAGTCCTACGGCCAGATCTTCCGCGAGTTCGAGGGCGACTTCGAGGTCGAGGGCTCGGTGCAGGGCTCCGGCGACGTGAAGTACCACCTCGGCACCAGCGGCACGTTCACGGCCGACTCCGGCAACGAGATCGACGTCTACCTCGCGGCGAACCCCTCGCACCTCGAGGCGGTCAACCCCGTCCTCGAGCGCGCCGTGCGCGCCAAGCAGGACATCCTGCACAAGGGCCTGGCGTTCTCGGTGCTGCCGATCCTGCTGCACGGCGACGCCGCGTTCGCCGGCCAGGGCGTCGTCACCGAGACCCTCAACCTGTCGCAGCTGCGCGGCTACCGCACCGGCGGCACGATCCACATCGTCGTGAACAACCAGGTGGGCTTCACCACCGCGCCGGAGTCGTCGCGCTCGTCGGTCTACTCCACCGACGTCGCGCGCATGGTGCAGGCGCCGATCTTCCACGTGAACGGCGACGACCCCGAGGCCGTCGTCCGCGTGGCGCGGCTGGCCTTCGAGTTCCGCCAGCGGTTCAACAAGGACGTCGTCATCGACATGGTCTGCTACCGCCGGCGCGGCCACAACGAGGCCGACGACCCGTCGCTGACCCAGCCGCTCATGTACAACCTCATCGACGCCAAGCGCTCCACCCGCAAGCTCTACACCGAGGGCCTCATCGGCCGCGGCGACATCTCGGTCGAGGAGGCCGAGCAGGCGCTGCGGGAGTACCAGGAGCACCTCGAGCGGATCTTCACCGAGACCCGCGACGCCCTGGCCAACCCCAAGGAGAAGCCGGCCCCGCCGGTGCCGGCGCCCTTCCCCGCCACCGTCACGACCGCCATCAGCGACGAGACGGTGAAGCGGATCGCCGACTCGCAGGTGACCCTGCCCGAGGGGTTCACGGTGCACCCGCGCCTCGCGCCTCAGCTGCAGCGCCGCCTGCAGATGGTCGACGACGGCACGATCGACTGGGCGATGGGCGAGACCCTCGCGCTGGGCTCGCTGCTCATCGAGGGCCGCACGATCCGGCTCGCCGGGCAGGACTCGCGGCGCGGCACGTTCGGCCAGCGCCACGCCGTCCTCGTCGACCGCGTCACGGGCGGCGAGTACACGCCGCTGGCCAACCTCGGCGAGGGCCAGGGGTCGTTCTTCATCTACGACTCGCTGCTCTCCGAGTACGCGGCGATGGGCTTCGAGTACGGCTACTCCGTGGCCCGCCCCGAGGCGCTCGTGCTCTGGGAGGCGCAGTTCGGCGACTTCGCCGACGGCGCGCAGACGATCATCGACGAGTTCATCAGCTCGGGCGAGCAGAAGTGGGGCCAGCACTCCGGCGTCACCCTGCTCCTCCCCCACGGCTACGAGGGCCAGGGGCCCGACCACTCGTCGGCCCGTATCGAGCGCTACCTGCAGATGTGCGCGCAGGACAACATGACGGTGGCGATGCCCTCCACCCCGGCCTCGTACTTCCACCTGCTGCGGTGGCAGGCGCTCGCGCCGCACCACAAGCCGCTCGTCGTGCTCACGCCGAAGTCGATGCTGCGGCTCAAGGCAGCGACGTCGGCCACGCACGAGTTCACCTCCGGCACGTTCCGGCCCGTCATCGGCGACGACACGGTGGAGGCCTCCGGCGTGCGCCGGGTGCTGATCTCGTCCGGCAAGGTCACCTACGACCTGCTCGCCGAGCGCGAGAAGCAGGGCCGCACCGACGTCGCGATCGTGCGGCTCGAGCGCCTGGCGCCGCTGCCGCTCGACGAGCTGGCCGCCGCGCTGGCCGCGTACCCGCGCGACGCCGAGCTCGTGTACGTGCAGGAGGAGCCGGCCAACCAGGGCGCGTGGAGCTTCGTGGTGCTCAACACCCCGACGTTCGACGGCCGTGCGCTGCGCCGGATCTCGCGTCCGGCCGCTGCCACGACCGCCGTCGGCACGCACAAGGTGCACGAGGTGGAGCAGCGCGCGCTGGTCGCCGAGGCGTTCGCCTAGGCCATGTACTTCACCGACCGAGGCATCGAGGAGCTGGAGAACCGGCGGGGCGAGGAGGAGGTCTCCTTCGCCTGGCTGGCCGAGCGGCTGCGCACGTTCGTCGACCTCAACCCCGAGTTCGAGACCCCCGTCGAGCGGCTCGCCGTCTGGCTCGCCCGCCTCGACGACGAGGACGACGACTGACCGGCTCTACGGTTGGGCGGGTGAGCTCCCCGCTGGCCGCAGATCTGGCCTCGGCCGGCGTCGCCGCCGGCACGCCGGTCGCGCTGGCGATCGGGCAGGCGACCCTCGGCCTCGCGTGGCCCGGCGGGTCGCGCAGCGTGGCGACGCCGCACCCGCACGATGCTGCCGAGGCCGTCGCCGCGGTCGAGGAGCTGGGCCCGCGCTGGGTGTGGTGGTCGGCCCGCACGACGGCGTACGACCTCGTCGGCAGCGGCGTGCGGCCGCGGGCCTGCTGGGACCTCGGCGCCGTGGGCCGGCTGCTGCACGGGCTCGGCCGCGACGACGAGGGCGCGGTCTGGGCCGCGCAGGCGGGGCTGGACCTCCCGCACCCGTCCGACGGCGGGATGACCCTGCTCGACCTCGACGGCGAGTCCGACGACGCCGTCCGGCGCGACGGGCAGCTCTCGCGCGAGTGGCTGCGCGGACGCTGGGCCGAGGACGCCGGTGCCACTGTGCGCTGGGCCGAGCTCGCCCTCGACCTGCAGCGGCGGCAGGAGGACGCCGTCCGCTCGCTGCCCGATCTGCGCAGCGCACCCGGTCCCACGCCGCTGCCCTATCTCACGGCGCTGTCCGAGAGCATGGCCGCGCTGCTGTGCGTCGAGCTCGAGGTCGACGGCCTGCCCGTCGACCGCGCCGTGCTCGAGGGGATGCTCGAGCAGACGGTCGGCCCGCGCCCCCAGACCGACGCCGAGGAGGCGGCGTCCCGACGGGCGCGCGACGAGGTCGTCTGGCGCGCGTTCGGCGGCGACGAGGTCGACCTGCGCAACCCCGCGACCGTGCGGGAGATGCTCGTGCGCCGCGGCATCGACGTCCCGGACACCCGGTCGTGGCGGCTGGAGCCCTACGCCGCCGGGTCGCCCGGTGTCGCGGCCCTGCTGGCCTGGCGCAAGGCCGAGCGGGTCGCGACGACGTACGGCTGGGGCTGGCTCGCGCGCGACGTCGGGGACGACGACCGGCTGCGCGGCGTCTGGGGAGCGGCTGAGGGTGCGGGGCGGATGACGGCGACCGCGGGGCTGCACAGCCTGCCCGCCGAGCTGCGGCCCGCGATCCGGCCGAAGCCGGGCAACGTGCTCGTGCGCGCCGACCTCGGCCAGGTGGAGCCGCGCGTGCTCGCCGCCGTCTCCGGCGACCGCGCGCTGGCCGCCGCCGCCCGCGAGGACGACATGTACTCCCCCGTGGCGGCGGCGCTGCGCAGCGACCGCCCGACCGCGAAAGTGGCTGTGCTCGCTGCGATGTACGGCCAGACCTCCGGCACCGCCGGCGCGGCGCTCAAGGACATGGACCGCGCCTACGCCACCGCGATGGCCTACCTGCGGGGGGCCGAGGAACGCGGCCGCCAGTTCCAGGACCTGCGCACCTACGGCGGCCGGCTGCTGCGCCTGTCGGACTGGGCGCAGGCCGACGTCGACGCCGCCGCGGGCACGACCCGGGCGCACAGCTTCGGCCGCTTCGCCCGCAACGCCGTCGTCCAGGGTGCGGCTGCCGAGCTGTTCAAGGCGTGGGCCGCCACGGTGCGGGCCGGGCTGACAGGCACGGGTGCGCGGATCGTGCTCTGCCTGCACGATGAGCTGCTCGTCGAGACGCCGGTGTCGGAGGCCGCTGCCGTCGTCGGGATCGTCGAGCGCTCGCTGCAGTCCACCGCGTCGTGGTGGGCGTCGGGCAGCGGCGTCCGCTTCGTCACCGACACCACGGTCGCCGACTCCTGGGCCGACGCGAAGACCTGATCCGGTAGTCGTTTCGCGCGCTCTGCCGCGCGATCGGACTACCGGATCGCGGACCTAGGCCGGGTGGTTGGTGAGGACGATCTTGCCCACGACGTCGCCGCTGGCGAGCCGCTCGAAGGCGCTGCGGGCATCGCGCAGGTCGAACACGGCGTCGATCGTGGGGCGCAGTCCGGTATCGACGCACAGGCCCACCAGCGCCTCGAGCTCGTCGCGCGTGCCCATGGTCGATCCGACGACAGCCAGCTGCAGGAAGAACACCCGGTTGAGCTCGGCCGGCGGGCTGAACCCGGTGGTCGCCCCCGACACCACGACGGTGCCGCCGGGACGCAGCGAGCGCAGGGAGTGCGACCACGTGGCCTCGCCGACCGTCTCGATGACGGCGTCGACCTTGCCCGGCAGCTTCGCGCCCGTCTCGAACGCCTCGTGCGCACCGAGCTCGACCGCGCGGGCGCGCTTGGCCTCGTCGCGGCTCGTGGCCCACACGCGGTAGCCGAGGACGCTCGCGATCTGGATCGCGGCCGTGGCGACGCCGCCGCCTGCGCCCTGCACCAGCACGGTGTCGCCCGTGTGCAGGCCCGCCTTGGTCACGAGCATCCGGTACGCCGTGAGCCACGCCGTCGGCAGGCAGGCGGCCTCCTCGAAGGTGAGCGCGTCGGGCTTCGGCACGACGTTGCGGCGCGGAACGGCGACGGTCTCGGCCAGCGTGCCAGGGTGCTTCTCGGACAGCAGCGTGCGCCGCGGGTCGAGGGTCTCGTCGCCGCCGCCGGCGTCCGGGTCGCCGATCACCTCGTGCACGATCACCGGGGTGCCGTCGTCGAGGACCCCGGCCGCATCGCCGCCCAGGATCATCGGCAGCTGCTCCTCGCGCAGCCCGACGCCGCGCAGGCTCCAGAGGTCGTGGTGGTTGAGGCTGGCGGCCCGCACGTGCACGCGCACCCACCCGTCGGGCACGACGGTGTCGGGCACCTCGCCCAGCGTCAGGCCCGACAGCGGGTCGGCGGAGTCGAAGGACGTGGCGGTGACGGCGAACATGCCTCGAACGTACCCGGCGCCCTCCCCGCCCGCCCCCGATGGCCGTCGGCACCTGTCCGGCCGGGCCGCGCATGCCAGGATCGGCGCATGAGCGAGCCCCTGAGCGACGACGCCGTCCCGCAGCAGCCCGCAGCCGAGGAGCCGGTCGATGACGAGACCTCGCACCACGAGGCGACAGCCCCGCCGGGGCCCTCGCGCGGCCGGGCGTGGCTCGTCGTCGTGCTCGGCGGAGCGCTCGGCACCCTCGGCGCGCTGATCTCGGCGGCGCAGCTGCTCTCGGCGCTCGACGGCCGCGGCGCGTCGAGCGCCAACCTGGCGCTGGTCACCTTGGTGTTCAGCATCGTGGTGGGCGGCCTGGTGGCCTCGATCGGCTTCAAGGCACTCGGCGTGCGCGCGGGCTGGCGCTCGGCGCTGCTCGGTGCGCTGGTCGCGGCGGTCGGCTACTTCGCGCCGTTCCTGCTCGGTGCCGCCGTCAGCTGACCCGGCCGCGCAGAGAGGTCAGGCGCGCTCGAACAGCAGGTGGACGGCGCCCTCGCCGACCTCGCGATCCACCAGGGCGTAGCCCTCGGGCCAGCCCTCGAGGTCGTCCCAGAGCCGCTCGCCGTCGCCGAGCCTGGCCTCCACGACCGCCACGTGCAGCTGGTCGACGAGCCGCCGCTGCAGCGCCTCGCGCACCACCGAGACCCCGCCGCCGATCCGCACATCGGCGCCGTCGGCGTACTGCACGGCGCGTGCGAGTCCGGCCTCGACGTCGACGTCGACGAAGTGGAAGGTGGTGCCGCCCGCCATCGGCAGGTCGGGACGCTCGTGGTGCGTGAGGACGACGACGTCGTGGTGGTACGGCGGCTCGTCGCCCCACCACCCCTGCCACGACAGGTCGGGCCACGGCCCGCGCACGGGCCCGAACATGTTGCGGCCCATGAGGGTGGCGCCGATGCCGTCGTCGCCGCGGCGCAGCCAGGCATCGTCGACGCCTGTGGACCCGCCCTCGGCGCCGATCATCGACCGGCCGTAGGCGGTGTCGAAGACCCAGGTGTGCAGCGCCTCGGCACCCTCGCCCAGCGGTGCGTCCTCGGCCTGATGCGGCCCCGCGCCGTAGCCGTCGGTCGATACCGCGAAGCTGTGCACCCGGATGCGCGTCATCCCGGCACGCTAGTGCCTCACGCCGACGGCCGGACGACCCCTGCGGACCGTGCCGCCTGCGCCACCGCCTCGGACACCGTCGCCGCGAGGCGCGGATCGAAGGGGTCGGGCACGATCCGGTCCGGGGCGAGCCGGTCCGACACCAGCCCCGCGATCGCCTGGGCAGCGGCGAGCTTCATCGACTCGGTGATGCGCGTGGCTCCGGCGTCGAGCGCGCCCCGGAAGATCCCGGGGAACGCCAGCACGTTGTTGATCTGGTTGGGGAAGTCGCTGCGCCCGGTCGCCACGACCGCGGCGCCGGCGGCGTGGGCGACATCGGGGTGGATCTCCGGCACGGGGTTCGCCAGCGAGAAGACGATCGGCGCCGGGGCCATCGACTCGACGACGTCCTGCGCCACCGTGCCGCCCGAGACGCCGATGAAGACGTCGGCGCCGCGCAGCGCCCCGAACAGGTGGCCCGAGCGCCCGCCCGTGTTGGTGCGCTCCGCCACCTTGCGCTTCACGTCGGTGAGGTCGGCCCGGGAGCCCTCGAGGACGCCGGTGCGGTCGCACACCGCGATGTCGCCCACCCCCGCAGCGAGCAGCATGTCGGTGATCGCCACACCCGCGGCGCCTGCGCCCGAGATGACGACCGACAGCTCGGACAGGGGGCGTCCGGTGAGCGCCGCGGCGTTGGTCAGGGCGGCGGTGACAACGACTGCAGTGCCGTGCTGGTCGTCGTGGAACACCGGGATGTCGAGGCGCTCCTGCAGGCGGCGCTCGATCTCGAAGCACCGGGGGGCCGAGATGTCCTCGAGGTTGATGCCGCCGTACGCAGGGGCGATGCGCGAGACCGTCTCGACGATCTCGTCGACGTCCTTGGTCGCGAGGCAGATCGGCACGCAGTCGATGCCGCCGAACTCCTTGAACAGCAGGGACTTCCCCTCCATCACCGGCAGCGCGGCGACCGGGCCGATGTCGCCGAGGCCGAGCACCGCGGTGCCGTCGGTGACGATGAGGATCGCGTTCGAGCGCCAGGTGTACTGCCACGACAGCGACTCGTCGAGCGCGATGGCCTGCGATACGCGGCCGACCCCGGGTGTGTACGCGAGCGCCAGGCCCGCGTTGTCGCGGACGCGGACGGTGGGGCGCACCTCGATCTTGCCGCGCAGGTGCAGCGGGAAGGCCGGGTCGGCGCCGTACGGGTCGGAGTAGTCGGGCGCGCCGTCGGGCGGGGACGGCAGAGCAGGCGTGGTCATGACGGTCCTTCGGCAGTGGTTCGCGGGAGTGCGCTGGGCCCGGGGTACGGAAGGGTGCGCACCACACCGGGCCTGGCTGCCGTGAGCGGGGGTCGCCCGCAGGCGTCGAGTGTCGCACGCGCCCGGACCCGCCGCGTGCCGGGATGCGGCACACCGCACGTGACGCGGCAGGACGTCGGTGCTAGAGACGCCGCGGCCGGGGCAGGTAGCGGGCGACCGCCTTGGCCAGCACGTGGTCGTCGGGCACGAGCCCGAACAGGCGGGAGTCGTCGCTGGCCCCGGGGTTGTCGCCCTCGACCCACCACGATGCGTCCTCGCGGCGCACGGCCCGCTTGACCAGCAGCAGCTCGGGACGGTCGGGGCGCCGCACGACGACGATGTCGCCGGGCTTCACGGTGCGGCCCGAGCCGAGGATGCGGCACAGCAGCCAGTCGCCGTCGGCCAGCGTGGGCTCCATCGAGGATCCCGACACGTCGACGCGCATGATCGGCCAGCGGCCGGGCAGGGCCACGCCGTCGTCGTCTCCCATCGCCTCCCTCCCCCCGAGGTCGGAGCACCGGGCCGGGCGCCCCGGACGGTGGGACGCCCCTGCTGCCGACGACGCCCCTCAGGGGTAGTGTCGCCGATCAGACGCCCTTTCCGTACCGCGGGGACCCCCGCGGCTGTACCGACTTCGAGAGGCAGCACCCATGCTTCGTTCCGCCGTCCGTCGCCTCCTGGCCCCGTCCGTCACCGTGCACGCGCACTGCGACCTGCCCTGCGGCGTCTACGACCCCGCCCAGGCCAAGATCGAGGCGCAGTCGGTGAAGGCGTGCATCGAGAAGTACCACGCGTCCGACGACGAGGTCTTCAAGGCCCGCGCCGTCGCGATCAAGGAGGAGCGCTCCGACCTCGTCAAGCACCACCTGTGGGTGCTGTGGACCGACTACTTCAAGGCCCCGCACTTCGAGAAGTACCCGAACCTGAACACGCTGTTCAACGAGGCCACCAAGCTCGCCGGCGCCGGCGGCACCAAGGGCTCGCTCGACGTCGCCGTGGCCGACCAGCTGCTCGCCAAGATCGACGAGATCGACGCGATCTTCTGGGAGACCAAGAAGGCCTGATCGGCCCAGGCACCCCGAACTCCGGCAGGGCCCGCGCACGAGGAAGGCGCGGGCCCTGCCGCATGTCCGAGGCCGCCCGACGCCGCCCGCCCCGTACGGTGGTGCTGCCGAGGCGCGCAGGGCGCCGGCCCACTGTGGGGGGACCGTGACCGACCAGCCCGACCAGCCCGACCAGCCCGTGCCGAGCAGCGCCGAGCCGCCCGCGCTCCCCGAGCCCGCGGAGCCCGCCGCCGCCGAGGCTGCCGCCGGGCCCGGTGCGCCGCCTGTCGTCCCCCCAGCGCCTCCCTCGCCCGCGCCTGCCAAGGCCACCTACGGCGAGAAGTTCCGCCGACGCCTGCCGGTCGTCCTGCTCGTGGTCGGCGCCCTCGAGGTGCTGCTGGCCGTCACCGTGCTGGCCGGCACCTCCACGCTGAAGCTCGGAGGCACCGGCACCCCCAGCACCGCGCTGGTGATCGGCTACGTCGTCGGGGCCATCGGCGGGGTGTTCCTCTGGACCGCGATCGCCGCGCTGCTCCCCGGGCGCCGCAAGGACCCCGCACCGCGACGGATCCCGGCTGCCGCGATCGGCGGGGTCCTGTTCGTGCTGGGCGTGGGCGCGACCGTGTACGGGCTGACCCGCCCGCCGGCGCTGCCGGAGATGACCATCGCCTCGCCCGACCAGGGCTGCCAGGTCTTCGTCGACACCGTCGAGAAGCTGGCCAAGGACCGCGCCAGCGACGCCGAGGCGCAGCCGTACTTCGAGGCCATGCAGCAGGCCGCGGCCACGACCTACCCCGAGCTGGCCGCCGACGTCGCGCCGCTGGCCCAGACCGGCGTCACCGCCCAGCAGTCGAGCACCGCCATCGAGTCGGTCGTGCTGCGCTGCGTCGAGCAGGGGCACCTGACCGAGGACGAGGTCACGTCCTGGGCGCAGCGCCTGCAGACCTACACGTCCTGACCCCGGCATGACCGAGACGACTGCCGGCCGGATCAGGCCTGCCGAGCCCGGCGACGTCGCCGAGATCCTGGCGATGATCCGCGAGCTCGCCGACTACGAGCAGGCGCTGCACGAGGTGGAGACCACCGAGGAGCAGCTCGGCGCGCTCCTGTTCGGCGGGCGGGTCGAGGGTGTCGCCGCCACGACACCGTCCGGGGTGCCCGCGGCGTACGCGCACGTCGTCGACCACCCCGACCCCGAGCGCGGCACCGCCCTCGGCGGCTTCGCGCTGTGGTTCCTCAACACCTCGACGTGGACCGGCACCCACGGCATCTACCTCGAGGACCTCTACGTACGGCCGCACCTGCGCGGCACCGGCTACGGCCGCCGGCTGCTGCAGACCCTGGCGCAGGTGTGCCTCGACCGGGGCTACCGGCGCCTGGAGTGGTGGGTGCTCGACTGGAACGAGCCGGCCCTCGGCTTCTACCGCTCCCTCGGGGCGCGGCCGATGGACGAGTGGACCGTGCAGCGGGTCGACGGCGCCGCCCTGAGCGCTCTGGCCGGCGGCGACGACGTCCCCGGACTCGGAGGCGGCGCGTGAGCCAGGCCACGGGATGCGGCCGCTCGCAGGCCCGGGAGGCCCACGGCCCGTTGGTATCCTGACGGGGCCCGCGGACGCCCGCCGTCCCCGCCGCCCACGACCGTAGGAGACGCCGCCGCATGGCCCGCTACTCCCGTGCGCGCTCCGTCTACCGCAGCCTCCCCGCGCCGGTGCAGCGCGGCCTCAAGAAGGCGCTGCGCCCCGGCTCGGCCGACGTCGAGGCCGAGCTCGCGAAGGCGCGGTTCGACGCCGAGGACTACCCCGCCGCCGACCGCTACATCGAGGCCGGTCTGGAGAAGCGGCCCACCAACTCCAAGCTGCTCGACCTCGCGGCGCGGTCGGCCGCCAAGCAGGGCCGCATCAGCGACGCCCTGGAGCACGCCACCTACCGCTCGCTCGAGCACCGCGGGTACAAGCCGTGGTCGCAGATGCGCGGCGCGGCCGCGAGGCTCGTCGAGACCGACGCCTCGTGGCGCCCGACCGTCGTCGCCGCACCCCCGCAAGGCCCGGCCGGCGACGGCGTCATCTACCTCGCCAAGGAGTCGCGGCCCTACCTCCACAACGGGTTCTGCACGCGCACGCACGAGACCCTGCGCTGGCTGATCCGCACGGGCCACCCCGTCACCGGCGTCACGATGCCCGGCTTCCCCGGCGTGATCGGCGTCGCCGACGCCCCGGCGTCGAGCACGGTCGAGGAGGTCGTCTACCACCACCTGCTGCCGTCGTCGGGCGCCGCCCTCAAGCGCCTGCCGCTCGACGAGCAGCTGCAGGTGGCCGCGCAGGCGCTCGCCGGCGTCGTGGCCCGCGAGCGGCCGCGACTGCTGCACATCGGCTCGGGCCACCGCGGCTACGAGACCGCGCTGGTCGGCGACGCCGTGGCGCGCTGGGCCGGCATCCCGTGGATCTACGAGGTGCGCTCGTTCTTCGAGACCACCTGGACCGCCGACGTGCGGTACATGGAGCAGGGCGAGTACTACCGGCGCCGGTTCGAGACCGAGTCGCGGATGATGCACGCCGCCGACCTCGTGGTGACGCTGTCGGGCCCCATGCGCGACGAGATCATCGACAAGCACGGAGTTCCCGCCGACAAGGTGCGCGTGGTGCCCAACGCGGTCGACACCAGCCGCTTCGCGCCGCAGCAGCGCGACGAGGCGCTGCGGGCCTCGCTCGGCCTCACGGGCACCAGGACCCTCGGCTACGTCAGCAATCTCGACCACCCGCGCGAGGGCCAGGAGGTGCTCGTCGACGCCGTCGCCGAGCTGCGCCGCCAGGGCTACCCCGCCACGGGCCTCATCGTCGGCGACGGCAACCGCCGCCCCGGCCTCATCGAGCGGGCGAAGGCGGCCGGGGTCGCCGAGCACGTCGTGTTCACGGGCAAGGTGCCCTTCGACGACGTCGCCGCGTACTACGCGCAGATCGATCTGTTCGTGGTGCCGCGCATCGACGAGCGGGCCGCCCGCATGGTCTCGCCGATGAAGCCGTTCGAGGCCATGGCGATGCGGATCCCCAACCTCGTCGCCGACCTGCCCGCACTGGTCGAGATCTCCGGCGGCGGCACCCGCGCCGGGCTGTTCAAGGCGGGCGACCCGTCGTCGCTGGCCTCCGAGGCGCGCCGGCTGCTCGACTCCCCCGAGACCCTGGCCGCGATGGCCGACGCCGCCGACACCTGGGTGCGCGCCGAGCGCTCCTGGGAGGCCTCGGCCGCCGGGTTCGCCGACGCCTACGACGCCGTCCTGTCCGGGCGAGCCTGACCACCGGAGACCCCACGTGCTCATCACCCGACTGCTCGGCCGCGACAAGGGCGGCGCGGTCGACGACGCCGTGCGCGAGCTGTCGGTCTTCGACTGGACCGGCGCCTCGAGGCCCGCGCTGCTCGGCTACGCACCGGTGGCCCGCGGCAACCCCTACCAGCAGCTCATCTACGACCGGCTGCCTGACTCCGGCATCCGCCCGGTGGCGCTCTACGACACCGCGACCGCGCTCGAGCTCACCCGGCTGATCGGCCGCGACGTCGACGTCGTCACGCACCTGCACTGGCTCAGCGTCGCCACGCAGGACGCCCCCACCGAGGCGGCCGCACGCACGCAGGCCGATGCCTACCTCGCCGAGCTCGAGCAGCTCGTCGACGCCGGCGGCCTGCTGCTCTGGACGGTGCACAACGTGCTGCCCCACGACTCGGAGTTCACCGACGTCGACGTCCACGTCCGCCGACGTGTGGCCGACCTCGCCCACCGCATCCATGTGATGAGCCCGCGCACGCGCGAGCTGTGCGCCCCGTACTTCGACATCCCGCAGGACAAGGTCTTCTCGGTCGCGCACCCGAGCTACCACGGCGCCTACCCCGACCACATCTCGCAGCTCACCGCCCGGCAGATGCTCGGCATCAGCCCCGGCGCTGTGGTCCACGTGATGCTGGGCGCGATCAAGGCGTACAAGGGCCTGCCGGAGCTGCAGGACGCCTTCGACGAGCTCACCCGCCGCGAGCCCGGTCGCCACGTCCTGCTCGTCGCCGGCAACCCCGACGGCAGCGACGAGGCCGAGGCCTTCCAGCGCTGGGCCCTGCGCCATGGCTCGGTGCTCGCCGACCTGCGCAAGATCCCGGTCGAGGACGTCCAGGTGTACCTGCGCGCCGCCGACGTCGCGGTCCTGCCCTACCGGCGCTCGCTGAACAGCGGCGCGCTCGCGCTGTCGTGCACGTTCGGCCTGCCGGCCGTGCTGCCGAGCTCGTCGGGCGAGTCCGACGAGGCGCTCTCGGGGTTCGCCGTCACCTACGACGCCGACGAGCAGCACGGCCTCGCCGACGCCATGCAGAGCGCGGGCACCCTCCTGGCGACCGACACCGCCCGGGCGGCGTCGGAGGAGTTCTCGGCGTCGCACCACCGCGACCTCGTGGCCCGGCAGTTCGCCGACGCCGTCCGCACCTGGCTCGACGCCCCCCGCTGAGACTGATCGGCTTCGCGTTCTGGGGTCCCATGACGCGAAGGCGATCAGCCTGACGGGCGGGTGCTACCAGGCCTTGACGGTGCGGAGGATCTCGTCGCGGAGACCGGCCATCGTCGCGGTGGCGTCGGCGCGCAGCGCCGCGACGGCGTCGGCGTCGACGCGGGCCGGCAGCGGGTCGAGGTAGCCGACGAGGTCGGCGCTGGTGAAGTGGGCGAGCAGCTCGGGCCGGCCGATCCGCGCGAAGAACCGGCGGTTCTTCGCGGTCGGCATCATGCAGACCGACGGCACGCCGTACATCGTGGCGACGACGGAGCCGTGGAACTTCATGCTCGCCAGCATCCGGCACTCGCCGATCGCGCGGGAGAGGTCGTCGAGCGACTCGGAGTAGACGATCTCCTTGCCGGGCACGTCGAGGGTGCCGGCGTTGTCGACGTCGCGGCGGCCGGTGTCGCCCGTGGCGAGCACGATGTGGCGCACCGTCATGCCCCGCTCCCGGGCGAGCGCGGCCAGCGCGGCGACCTGCGTGTAGTCGTCCTCGTTGTTGGGCCGGTAGCGCGTGACGACGCCGAGCACGTCGTCGGACGGCGTCGCCGGCGGGAGCGTCAGCGAGCAGACGATGTCGGCCGTGCGTCGGACGGGCACCCGCGGCTGCAGGTGCTCCTCGATCCAGCGGCACGACTCCTCGTCGCGGGCGCTGATGTAGCGGATGTTGGGGTGCTGGAAGAACTTCTTGAGCCGCGCCACGACGTCCGGGTGCGGCTTGCCCTCGGCCCGCTCGGGGACGCCGACGCCGGAGATGAAGACCGGGCGGCGCAGGTACTCGCGCTTCCAGTACAGCTCGGACAGGCTCCACGGGATCACGAGGTCCCCGCCGCCGATGACCACGGCGTCGACGGCGTCGACGGCCTGGGCCACCGGCCGGTCGAAGTAGGGCTTGGCCGGGCGGTCGTAGAGGACGCCGAGATCCATGGCCGGGCCGAGGTGCTCCTTGTAGACCTCGACGAAGAGCTCGTCGCCGTAGTTGCCGAAGTCGAAGAAGCCGACCAGGCCGACCCGGGGGCGTCCGCCCATCGACAGGCGGGCCTTGCGCGCGGTGCGCCGGGCCTTGCTCCGCACGCGCGAGGCAGTACGGCGCATGCCGCCGGTCGAGCTCATCGAGGCTCCTCGATCCCAGAGTCCGACAGCAGTCGGGACATCAGCAGGGGCGCGATGATCGCCGCGCCCTTGTCGGTGAAGTGCGAGCCGTCCCACCGCAGGATGACGCCCTGCATCTCGGTGGGGCACGGCGGGCCGCTCGGGCAGACGAGGGCGCCGAAGTCGAAGACCTTGACGTTCCTCTCGACGGCGGCGAAGTCCTCGATGTCGGCGTTCATGCCGTCGTAGATGCCGTCGGAGCCGTCGTCGGCCGCGCAGCGCTCGGCGTTCTCGGGCTTCGAGCACGAGCCCTTGAACCGCTGGCCAGGCCACACGACGGTCGACCAGTAGACGTCGGCGCCCTCGGCGGCCAGCGCCCGGTAGCTGCGCTCGAACCCGGCGATGACGGCCTTGCGGTGCTCGGGCGTGCCGGGTGCGATCACCGAGCCGTCGGACGCCCGGATCGGGAACCGCTCGCGGACGCTGTGCACGAACACGACGTCGGGCTTGTACTGGTCCACGAGCGCCGTGTAGCGCGAGGGGACGGCGTCGTCGCAGGCCTGCGAGAACTCGAACGGGGTCTGGCCGTCCTGGTCGAGCTGGAAGACGCCGGCCGTGCCGCAGCCGGACCACGCACCGGACACCACGCGGATGCCGTGCTGCTTGCCCTCGGCATCGAGCGCGTCGAGCAGGCTCTTGGCGATGCTGTCGCCGACGACGGCCACGGTCACCGTGCCCGCGGGATCGCCGTAGACGGTGATCTCGCCGGTCTCGCCGCCGGCCCAGACGGGCTCCTTGGCATCAGCGGTCACGGCGTAGGTGGTGAGCAGGACGCCGGCCATCGCCAGCGGCAGCGCGATCGCGACCTTGCCGGGGGTGAGCCACCGCGAGATCCGACCCGAGCGGATCGGCGCCTCGATGAGCTTGTAGGAGACGAACGCGAGGCCGACGATCACAGCGATACGGGCGGCGTCGAGCGTGGGCCCGGTGAGACCGCTCGACTCGTCGAACCACTGGATGACCGGCCAGTGGTAGAGGTAGAGGCCGTAGGAGACGGTGCCGATCCAGACGATCGCGCCGAGCGTGAGCAGCCGGTGCACGGGCCCGCCGCGGCCGAGGTCGAGGGCGGCGATGAGCAGCGCGACCGTGAGCGCGAACAGCAGCGAGCCGCCGCGGAAGTAGGCGACGTCGGTGTCGTGCACCTGCCACATCGCCACCAGCACGGCGGCGAGGGCCAGCAGCGCGACGCCGGACACCAGGTGGCCCAGCCAGCGCGAGGCCTCGATGCGGGCGCGGGCGGCCGGGGCCACCTTCCACATGAGCAGCGCGAGACCGGCGCCGACGAGCAGCTCGTGGGCGCGGGCGTCGGTGCCGTAGTAGGCGCGCGACGGGTCGCCGTCGGCGCCGACGGTGGCCATGGCCCACACCGATGCGCCGATGCCCGCGACGACCAGCACCCACACGATCGCGCGGCGCCCGCGGGCGAGCAGCAGCGCGACGAGGACCAACAGTGGCCACACGAGGTAGAACTGCTCCTCGATCGCGAGCGACCAGGTGTGCAGCAGCGGCGACGGGTCGCTGAACTCCTGGAAGTACGACTGCCCGCTGAAGATGAAGCGCCAGTTGGCGACGTAGAGCACCGCGGCGTAGACGTCGCCGCGCACCGAGGTGACCACCTCGTTGTCGGCGACGAGCCCGGCCCACAGGCCCACGACCAGGCAGGTGACGAGCATCGCGGGCGCGAGGCGGCGGGCCCGGCGGGCCCAGAACCTCGACAGCGAGATGCGGCCGCTGCGCGCGTGCTCGGCGAGCAGCAGCGAGGTGATGAGGTACCCGGACAGGACGAAGAAGGTGTCGACCCCGAGGAAGCCGCCGGGCGCCCAGGTCCAGTCGAGGTGGTAGGCCACCACCGCGGCCACCGCGAGCGCGCGGAGGCCGTCGAGGGCCGGCTGGTAGTCCAGCGTGCGCGCGGCGGGTGCCGCGGGCGCCTCGACGGCTGGGGTGGGAGGGGCGACCGTCACCCGGCGCCCCCGGGGCCGGCGTCGACGACGAGCACGCCCGTGCCCTTCTCGTGCGAGAAGGTCTCGACCGTCCACGACGGGTGGGCGGCCCTCCAGAGGTCGAGGATCTGCTTCTCCTCGTCGCGCACCAGGTCGTCGAGGACGACGCGCGCGCCTGGCGCGAGCCGGTCGGCGAGCATCGGCACGGCCGCCCAGCGGGCCTGGTGCCCGGTGGTGGCGGGCGGGCCGTCGACGAAGGCCAGTCCGATGCCGTGCAGGCCGTCGAGCGCGGCGGGGTCGTACCAGACGACCTCGCGGTCCTCCACGGTCTGGGGCACGAGGGCGGCGTCGCGGATCTCGACCCGTCCCTCGAGGCCGTGCTCGCGCACGCGGGCTCGCAGGGCCTCGGCGTACGCGGCGTCGTGCTCGAGGCTGACGACGCGGCCGTCCTGCCCGACGAGCTCGAGGGCGTAGCCCAGCCACAGCGACGACAGGCCGCTGCCCGCCTCGACGACGAGCGACGGGCGCTCGCGCAGCGCGATGCGGACCAGTTCGAGCACGACGTCCGGGCTGGCCGCCCAGCCGCGGCTCGCCGGCATGGCCGCACGCGGGCGCAGCAGGGAGTGCAGGCCGACCGTGGCCTCGGTCTGCGCGAACGTGGTGCGCAGCTCGCGCTGGATCGGGGTGAGGGTCCAGCGCGGGACGTGCTTGACCAGCTCGCGGGTCTTGTCGCCCTGGGCGCGCACGGTGTCCTGGATCTGCTTGCGGTCACGGATGCTGCCGCCGCGGGTCTCCACAGCGGCGGCGGCGGCCTTCTTGGCGCCCTGCGCGGCGATCCCGGCGCGGCGGGCGGCCAGCAGCGCCCCTACGGCCGCGGCGCAGGCCGCACCCGTGGCGACCGGCAGCGCGACGGCGTCGACGAAGCCGAGCAGGAGGCCGACCACGCCGGCGGCGGCGATCAGCAGGTAGGCGCGGGGCAGCCGCACGACGGGTCCTCCTACGAGAGCGGCGCGGCTGCTCGGGCCCCTCGGCCCGCGGGGGCGTCCCCCAGCGCACGGCCGCCGCGACTGACTGGGGTCAAGGGTAGGTCATGAACGCCCGGTTCCCTCACATCCGAAGGGCCGATCCAGCACGCAGCGTGATCCCCCTGTCACCCCTTCAGACGGTCGGACCGGGGCGTCCGGAGGCCGATCACAGGTGGGACGCCGTCGCGAGAGGGTCGTCACCGCGACGCGCCCCGCCCGGGGCGCCCCCGGCACGGCCCCCGAGGAGTCCGCGTGACCAGCAGCAGCGCCCGCGAGCGGGTCCGCCGCACCGTCGCGGTCGTAGCGGCGGCTGCCGGGGTCGCGGCGGGCCTGCTGGGAGCCGCGGCAGGGCCGTCGGACGCCGCCGAGTCGGCGTCGGTGCGGGCCTTCGCCGGAGTGACGCTCACCACGGGCGCCGGCATCTCGGTGCCCGGCCCGTCGGTCACGCTCGCCGACGTCCGCCCGCTGGCCCCGGGCCGCTACCTCGTCACCATGGACACAGTCGCCCGGCATGTCTCGGTCGACGCCGTCGACCTCGTGGCCGTGACGGTCGGGTGCGCCGACAAGAGCGGGGCGAAGAGCTCGATCGGCCAGTACGCGAACACCCTCAAGGGCGCCGGCGTCGACCGGATCCGGCTCGCGCCGCGGCTGATGTTCACCGTGACCCAGCAGGGCGTGTGCTGGGCGACGGCGCGCGCGCAGCGCATCAACCCCGCCGGCACCTCGGCGGCCGCGACCCGGCAGGTCGTCCTCGAGCCCGGGACCTTCACCATCGTGCGCCAGGTCGCGTCCGGCGCCGCCACCAACGCCCGGTACCGCACCCTCGCGGACGGGACGAAGAAGTGGCTGGGCACCTCGTCGCTGGCCCTCAAGGGCAAGCGCTTCGCGGCTGCACGTACCAACGCGACACTGCCGTCAGGCGCGACCACCCTCGGTGTCACCGGCGACCTGCAGCTGACCACGTGCACCGGCCGCTACGGCTCCTTCGACGAGACGACGAACCGGCGGAACCTCTGCGACCGCAGCGGCGTGTGGTTCTCCACCGCCGCCGGGCCGTCGGTGCGCACCGAGCTCAAGGTGCGGCAGTACGCCCCTGACGGCGTCACCGTGTGCCGCACGGTCGCGGTGCCGGGCACGGCGTCGCAGTCGCGCATCTCGGCGGCGCGCCACCACGCTCCGCGTCAGCTCCAGGGCACGGTCGCACTGCCTGCCAAGGCAGGGTGCGGCCGCAAGGTGCTGGCCTACGTCGAGGTGCTCGTGGCCGACGGCCCCGCGGTCGTCGTGCATTGGCCCGGCTCGTCCGTGACCGTCCGGCCGGTCTGATCCGGCTCGGCGATCCGCGGGGCTCCGCGCCCCACAGCCGGCGCGCCGGGCGTTAGCGTGGCCGACGTGAACCGCCCCCTGCGCCTGACCGTCCCCGCGTCCAGCGCGTGGGTCGTCCTCGTGCGCACGACCGCTGTGGCGGTGTGCGCCCGTCTCGACTACGACGTCGACACCCTGGAGGACGTGCGCCTCGCTGTCGACGAGGTCGCCACGCTGCTCGTGGCCGACGCCGTCGAGGGCACCGACCTGTCGTGCGAGCTGCAGCCGGGCGACGACGCGTCGCTGTCGGTCTCGCTGAGCGCCCGCACCCGCTCCGCCGCGCTCCCGCCCGCCGACTCCTTCGCCTGGGCGGTGCTCTCCGCGCTCGTCGACGAGGTGGAGACCTCGGTGGACGGCGACCGGGTGGGCGTGGTCCTGCGCACGTCGCGCCGCGACCGGGTGGAGGCGTGACCGCCAGCATGGCCGAGGACCAGGGCACATCGCCGGACGACGGCCGCGAGGATCTCGAGCCGGCCGCCATCCCCGAGCCGCGAGAGGCGGCCGGCACCGAGCCCGACGCCGAGGTGCTCACGCCCGAGGAGACCGCCGAGGTCCAGGCCCGCACGAGCAGCCGCTGGAGCGAGTCGGACCGGGCTCGCGAGCGGGAGCTGCTCGCCACGCTGGCGTCGTCGGAGCCCGGTTCGCCGCAGCACGCCGCGGCGCGCGATGCTCTGGTCACCCTGCACCTGCCGCTCGTGCAGTTCCTCGCGCGCCGCTTCCGCGACCGCGGCGAGCCGCTCGAGGACCTCGTGCAGGTCGGCACGATCGGGCTGATCAAGGCCGTCGACCGGTTCGACATCGAGCGCGGCGTGGAGTTCTCGACCTACGCCACCCCCACGGTCGTCGGGGAGATCAAGCGGCACTTCCGCGACAAGGGCTGGGCCATCCGCGTCCCGCGCCGCCTGCAGGAGCTGCGCATCTCGATCGGGCAGGCCACGGCCACGCTGGCCCAGTCGACCGGCCGCTCCCCCACCGTCGCCGAGCTGGCCACCCACCTCGGGCTGTCCGAGGACGAGATCCTCGAGGGGCTCGAGGGGGCGCAGGCCTACAGCACGGCGTCGCTCGACGCGCAGGTGGGCGGCGAGGACGACGCACCCAACCTCGCCGACCGCCTCGGCGAGGACGACGCGGAGCTCGAGAACATCGAGTACCGAGAGTCGCTCAAGCCGCTCATCGCTGCCCTGCCCGCGCGCGAGCGGCGGATCCTCGTGCTGCGGTTCTTCCACGGCATGACGCAGAGCCAGATCGCCGAGGAGATCGGCATCTCGCAGATGCACGTGTCGCGGCTGCTCGCCAAGTCGCTCGCGGTGCTGCGCCGCGGCCTCACCGAGGACGAGTAGCCGGCCGGTCCGCGAGGTCCGGCCGGTCACGGGGTCAGCGGTCGAGGGCCTCGGCCGTCGGTCCGACGAACGCCAGCAGCAGGCCGACCAGCGACACCGCCCCCACGACCGTGCCGAGCACCTGCGCCGACGCCTCGCCGGAGAACAGCGTGTAGGCGACGACGAGGCCGAACAGCTGCACGGTGATGAACGGGGTGCGCGACCACCGGCGGCGCTGCCAGAGGCCCCGGGCGACGAGCGCGATGCCGCCGACGAAGAGCAGGTAGATGACGCCCTCCACCCACGGCGCCGCGATCGAGCCGGGGTTCTGCAGGCCGGAGACCAGGATCGCGATCGTGTACGCGGCGACGGCGACCGCCTCGAGCACGGCGACGCCGACGCACACCAGCAGGGTCAGGGGGCGCTCGTCGCGGGGGCGGTCGTCGGGCTCGGTGCCGGGCTGCTCGCTCACGCCCGCCATCCTGCCCGACGCCACGACGTAGGCTCGGCAGGTGCGCGCCCTCCTCGTCGTCAACCCGCGGGCCACGACCACGAGCCCCCGGGTGCGCGAGGTGATCGCCCACGCGCTCGCGAGCGCGGTCGACCTCGACGTCGCGGAGACCCTGCGCCGCGGCCACGCCTCGGACCTGGCCAGGCAGGCCCGCCGCGACGGGCTCGACCACGTGCTCGTGCTCGGCGGCGACGGCACCGTCAACGAGGTGGTCAACGGGCTGCTCGCCGACGGCCCGGGGCACGACGTCCCCTCGCTGGGCACCATCCCGGGCGGCTCGGCCAACGTCGTGGCGCGCGCGCTCGGCCTGCCCGAGGACCCTGTGGAGGCCACCGGCGCGGTGCTCGAGGCCATCGAGGACAAGCGCACGCGCACGATCGGGCTGGGCACGGCGTCGTGGGACGGGCAGTCGCGCTGGTTCCTGTGCAACGCCGGCCTCGGGGTCGACGCCGAGATCATCCACGACATGGAGAAGCAGCGGGCCGAGGGCAAGCAGGCAACGCCCGCCCGCTACTTCCAGACGGCGGTGTCGCACGTCGTGGTCAAGACCGAGCGCCGGGAGCCCGCGCTCACCGTGCGCCGCTCCGGGGTGCCCGAGGTGCCCGGCGTGTTCCTCGCGATCGTGCAGAACTGCTCGCCGTGGACCTATCTCGGGCCGTTCCCGGTGGAGCCCTGCCCCGGCGCGTCCTTCGACACCGGCCTCGACCTGTTCGCCCCGCGGTCCTTCGCCACGGTGCACGCGGCGGGCCACGCGCTCAACATGCTGCTGCGCCGCCGGCCGGTGTTCCCCTTCGGCGGCCTGCTCTCGCTGCACGACCAGTCCGAGCTCGTCGTCGAGGCGTCGCGGCCCACGCTGCTGCAGATCGACGGCGACGCCGCAGGGCCCACGACGGCGGTCACGTTCCGTTCCGTCCCGCAGGCCCTGACCGTGCTGGTGTGACGCTGTGCAACCGATGTCATCTCACGCTCTGTGAGCAAGGTGACCCTTCTCTCGTCTCAGAGACTGGGACGAATGCTGGACACCCCGCGAGACGGTGTGTGAGGGTTGACGACGTCCGCCGCCGCAACGGTGCGGCGGGCGCTCCCGAACGACCCGGGCCCCGCGGAAGCGGGGCCACGGTGCGCTCGGACCTCGTGACTGCGTTCACAAGACGCGGGAGCGGGACCACGACCCCCCACGGTGCGACCAGCACCGCCCACAGGAGGAACACGCATGGACTGGCGCCACGAGGCAGCCTGCCGTGACGAGGATCCCGAGCTCTTCTTCCCCATCGGCAACACCGGCCCGGCCCTCATGCAGATCGAGGAGGCCAAGGCCGTGTGCCGTCGCTGCCCCGTCACCGACACCTGCCTGGCCTGGGCCCTCGAGTCCGGCCAGGACGCCGGTGTCTGGGGCGGGCTGTCGGAGGACGAGCGCCGCGCGCTCAAGCGCCGCAACGCGCGCGCCCGCGCGGCCCGGGCCGGCCTCTGATCGAGGACTACAGACAGACGAGGAGGGCCGGTCCTGACGGACCGGCCCTCCTCGTCTGTTCCGCTTTGCCTCGGCCCTCAGGCCCGCGTCACCAGGTGACCGAGAGGCCGTCGACCGCCACGCCCGTGCCGGGGCTCTCGACCTTGAGCCGGATGTTGGCGCCGGTCAGCTTGCCGGTGGCCACGTAGACCGTCCTCTTGCTCACCGCCGTCGTCGCGGACGTGGAGACCGTTGCCACCTTCTTCGTGCCGACGTACACGCCGATCGTGCCGCCGCCCGGCTTGGCCGCCACGATGAGGGCCAGGCCGTTGCCGTTCACGGCGTTGAGGCCCAGCGAGGCGCCGGCCGACGTCGACGTCGACAGCGTGCCCAGGTAGGCAGCCGACGACGCCGTGTCTGCCCAGGTGCCGGAGCGCGTCAACGAGCGGTCGTCCACGGGGTTGCTGGTGCACCGCGCCACGGCCGCCGACGACCGGCCGGCCTTGTCGACCGCGGTCACCTGCAGGCAGGTGACCGTGCCGGGCGCGGCTGCGAAGGTGCGGCTGCGGGTCGCCGCGCTCACGGTCGACGCCGGGCCCCACGCCGGCAGCGCGGCACCGGCTGCCGCGGTGCGCGAGCGCAGGATGTAGCGGTCGATCACGCCGTCGTCCGTGGCGGACCACGTGAACCTGGGCGAGTACACCGTGGACGCCGTCGTCGAGACGGTCAGCCGCGGCGTGTACTTGTCGCAGTGGCCGACGCGCAGGTTGTCGATGAACCAGCCGTAGTCGCCGGGCTCGTAGTCCGTGCCGATCTGGAACCGCAGCCGGATCTTCGAGCCGCCACTGGCGCCGAGGTTGACCTTGGTGCGCCAGTGGCCCTGGCTCGCGCCGACGAACGCGTTGCGCCCCTTGAGCGGGTTCTCACTCGCGAAACTGCCAGCGAATCCAGAGTACGACTTGTAGAGCGTGCCGTTGTAGCCGTTGGCTGTCATGAGCGGCGCGGCGTCCTTCCAGGTGCGGCCGTCGTCGGTGCTGTAGAGCACTCGGCCACCGGATGCGTAGAGGGTCTTTCCGTAGACGCTGCCCCCTGCCCGGAAGAAGGAGAAGGCGTGGTCGAAGGTGAGGTAGGACGACTTCGCGATCGGGATGCTCGATGTCATGGTGATACTCGCAACGCCCGGCGATCGGGCCGGATCATCGCCCCAGAGGTTCGCGTCGCCGTCGGTGGCGTAGGTGAAGTCCTGGCCGTAGGGCTTCTCGGTCGTCCAGTACCAGCTCTGCTCGCTCAGGCCGCTGCTCTTCGTCCGCGACCACGCGGAGGTCTTGGTCTCGAACGACTCCTTCCAGGTGACGATGTTGCTGTACCCCGCCGCGCAGGCCAGCGGCGTCGCGCGCTCCTTGGCGTTGGCCGGCGAGAGCGTGAGCCCGGTCGCGTTGATGGCCTTGGTGACCTGGTTGCAGTCGTCGGTCGTGACCGTCGACGCGGCCTTGAGCGACGCGCACGACTGCTTGAGCGCGGCGGCGAAGGCGCTGTAGTCCGACGCCGTCGTGAGCAGCTGGGCAGCGCCATAGATGATCTTGGCCGCCTTGGCGATACCGAGGCGGCGGATGCTGTAGCCGCGGAAGCTGCCCGACCCGGTGCCGTCGGTGACGAGGTAGGCGAACTTGTTGCCCACGCCGCTGTTGGCGTGGACATCGCCGCCGTCGACGAGGCTACCGGTGCCGGGGTCGATGCCGTTCGAGTAGAGCGCGCTGCCGGTCCAGTCCGGCTGCCCGTACCGCGGTGGGTACTTCATGTCGCGAATGGACCCGATGTCGAGGTCCTCGCCGAGCTTCCACCTCGCGTCGTAGCTGTCGTTGCCCACGCCGTCGGTCTGGTCGACGAACTCGCCGAAGATGTCCGACAGCGACTCGTTGAGCGCGCCGGACTGGAAGAAGTAGAACAGCCGCGACGTGCGCTCGGTGACGCCGTGGGTGAGCTCGTGCGCGACGACGTCGTCGGCCTTGGCGAACCCGGCGCCGTAGACCATCTGGGAGCCGTCCCAGAAGGCGTTGGGGTACGGGCACGGCGTTGGGTTCTCCGGGGTCGTCTCAGGGCAGTAGCGCACGGTGGAGACGAGCGTCATGCCGGCGCCGTCGATGGAGTCGCGGCCGAGGTAGGTCGAGTAGAACTCGTAGGTCTTCTGGGTGTTGAGCGCCGCCGCCCGGACCTCGGCGTCGCCGCTCGTGGGGTCGTCCTGCTGCCAGACCGGGTCGGCGCAGGGGTAGTTCAGCCCGGTCGACCGGACGTTGCCCTGGTCGCAGATGTCCTGGTCGAGGGCGTGGTGGATCTGGCTGAACGACAGCGCGATCACACCCTTGCGCGCGTCGACGAGCACGTACTGGCGGATGTCGAGGCGCTTGCTCGAGCGCACCTCGGTCTGCCACACCAGGCGGGTGCCGCCGGCGCTCGGCGCGTCGAGCAGCGCGGGGTCGAAGATCGACAGCTCGGGGGCGCTGGCGGTGAGCGTCCACGCCGGCACGCCCAGGTCGCGCGCGACGGCCGCGATCGCGGCCTTCGACGCCGCGGCGGCGGTGATGCCGGGGGCCAGCGAGGGCGCGGCCGTGGTGAGCGTCTCGCTCAGCGCGCCGCGCGGCGTGCCGTCGGCACCCACCTCGACCACGACCTGGCCGCCGATGACCGGCACGCCCGAGAACTCCTGGTCGAACGAGACCACCGAGGTGCCCGCGGCGGTCCGGGCGGTGCGGCGGGCGGCGAGCTCGCCGCGCAGGCCCAGCGCACCGGCCTGCTGGGTGGCGAACGCGCGCGCCACCGCGGCCGCCGGGGCGCCGGCAGCGACGCCGGCGGGGCGGCCGACGCGGCGGGCCTCGTCGGCGGAGACGATGTGGTTGGTGCCGTCGCCGGTGTCGCGGGCTGCCATCGGCGTCACGACGGCCGCGCTGGCGGCGCTGGTGGCGACGGCCGGGAGGGCGGCGAGCGCGAGCGCTGCGCCGACGGCCGCGACGACGGCGGAAGTGGTGCGGGTCGGGCGACGGGTCACACGGTGTCCTCGGGCTGGCTGCCGGCGAGGGCAGGCGACGCGATGCCGGGGAGCCCCTCCCCCCAGCCGCTGACGACCCTACGTCGCCTGGCGGGCCGCACACCCATCGGTCGATCGGACCGTTATCCCGTGGCGCCCGGCGTCACCCGGCCGGAGCACCGGAGGCTCAGCCGCGCAGCGGGATGGTGAGGCGGGCGGCCGTGCCGGCGCCGTCGTCGCCGGGGCCGAGGTGGAGCTCGCCGGAGAGCTCCTCGGTGATCAGCGTGCGCACGATCTGCAGGCCGAGGCGCCCGGTGGCGAACGGGTCGACGTCGGCGGGGATGCCCGGGCCCTCATCCACCACGGTGACGACCAGGCGGCCCTCCTCGCGCCACGGCAGCAGTCGCACGGGCGCACCGCCGCCATGCTCGACGGCGTTCTGCAGCAGCTCGGAGAGTGCCATCGACAGCGGGGTGACGATGTCGGCGGGCAGCACGCCGAACGACCCGACGCGGTGCACCGACACCCCGCGCGACGACAGCGACATGTCGCGCACGAGCGCCACGACCTTGTCGGCCACCTCGTCGACGTCGACCTTCTCGCCGGGCGTGTGCGCAAGGGTCTCGTGGACGACGGCGATCGCACCGACGCGGCGCACGGCCTCGTCGAGGGCGGTGCGCGCCTCGGGCACGTCGATGCGCCGGGCCTGCAGCCGCAGCAGCGCCGCCACGGTCTGCAGGTTGTTCTTCACACGGTGGTGGATCTCGCGGATCGTGGCGTCCTTGCTCAGGATCTGCCGATCGCGGCGCCGGATCTCGGTGGCGTCGCGGACGAGCACCACCGCACCGGTGTGCACGCCGCCGCGCTGCAGCGGCAGGCCGCGCAGCGTGATCACCGCGCCGGAGTTCTCCACCTCGGCGCCGCCCGCACGGCGTCCGGACGCCACGACCGCGAGCGACTCGTCGACGGGACCCGGGCGGCGCGCGAGGCGCGCAGCGGTCTTGGCCAGTTCGGTGCCGAGCAGGTCGGTGGCCAGGCCCAGCCGGTGGAACGCCGACCTCGCGTTGGGCGACGCGAACACGACGACGCCCGCGGCGTCCAGACGGACGAACCCGTCGCCGGCGCGCGGCGGCGAGCCCGTGCGTGCCAGCGGCTGCGCGTAGGGGAACGTGCCCTCGACGACCATCGCGGCGAGGTCGTCGGCCGCCTCGAGGTAGGCGGTCTCGAGGGGGCCGATGGGCCGGTCGGTGAGCGAGTAGTGGCGCTCGATGACCCCGAG
>JAIUOK010000093.1 GCA_020161245.1 Actinomycetota bacterium
ATCAACCTCGCCGGCGTCGCCGAGATGCGAAAGCGCTTCCCCGCCCTCGACGTGATCCTGATCGAGAGCGGCGGCGACAACCTCGCTGCCACCTTCAGCCCCGAACTGGCCGACCTCACCATCTACGTCATCGACGTCAGCGCCGGTGACAAGATCCCCCGCAAGGGCGGCCCCGGCATCACCCGCTCCGACCTGCTGGTCATCAACAAGATCGACCTCGCCCCCCATGTCGGCGCCAGCCTGGAAGTCATGGACCGCGACAGCAAGCGCATGCGCGGCGAACGCCCCTTCGTCTTCGCCAACATCCGCGCCGGCAAGGGCGTGGAAGAAATCGCCACCTTCATCGAACGCGAAGGCGGCCTGGCCGCCTAAAAAAGGGCCGCCCGAAGGCGGCCCTTATAGAGGGAGGTCCAGGGGCTCGGCCCGTCGCGCGAAGGCGCGCGCCGGACCAAGCGGGTCCGGGCGGAGCCCGCTTCTCAGCTGCGCCAAGGAGCCCGCGTTGGGCCGGTTTGCCCAAGAGCCGGCAAATTCAGCCTCCCGGATGGCGTCGTCCGGGAGGCTGGAGCAGTCCGTCAGAACCCGAAGCCGAAATACGCCCGCGGCTGCGGCGCGTAATAGACCGGCGGCGGCGGCGCCCAGCCATAGTAGTAGCCCGGTCCGTAGCCGCCCCGGCGCCAGCGGCCGCGACCGCCCTCACCGCCCTCGCCCACCGGCAGGAGCGCCGATTGGCGCGTCTCCGGCACCGCGAGGAAGGGGTTGGACCCGGCGCGCGCCAGCGTCACGCCCGCGCCGCCATCCGCGCCATCGGCCACGGCCGGCGCCATGCGCGGCATCGCCGCGGCGGCGACCCCGCCAAGCGTCACATGCGCCACACCGAGGAGAATGGCGCTGATCGTCACTGGTCGCATCGGCCCTCCGGCTGCCAATTGCCTGCATGGTGGCATGCCATCGCGACATGTCAGAGTCATGGCCGTCCGGACATGTCCCGGACACAAAGTCGGGAGATGGCAGCGCATGGTTCGTGATGCTCCGCCCTTCGAGATCGTCTCCGCCACGCCGGGGATCACCTGGCCGGCGCTGCCCGGCGTGCCCGGCGAGGAGTACTGGTTCGCGCGGCACGAGGCCGCCTACGCCTGGGTCTCCGCCGAGCTGCGCGAGCGGCTGCAGGGCTCGGTCGTGATCGAGGCGGGCAGCGGCGAGGGCTACGGCGCCCAGATCCTGCGCGAGGCCGGGGCCCGCGCCGTGGTGGCGCTCGAGTACGACGCCGCCGCGGCGGGCCACAGCGGCGCGGCCTACCCCGACGTGAGCACGGCCCGGGCCAACCTGGCCGCCTTGCCGCTCGCCGACGGCGGCGCGGACGTCGTCGTCACCCTGCAGGTCGTGGAGCACCTCTGGGACCTGCGGGGGTTCCTGCGCGACTGCGCGCGGGTGCTGCGGCCGGGCGGCACGCTCGTCGTCACGACGCCGAACCGGCCGGTGTTCTCCCCCGGCCTCGGGCGCGGCGAGAGGCCCACCAACCCGTTCCACGTCGAGGAGCTCGACGCCGAGCAGCTCGAGGACCTGCTCGAGGAGGCCGGCTTCGCCGACGTCGTCGTCCACGGCCTGCACCACGGGCCGCGCATCGCGCAGTGGGAGTCCGACCAGGGCACCGGCATCGTGGCCGCGCAGGTCACCGCGGTCCTGGCCGGGGCCGCCCCTGACGGGCTCGCGGACTTCGTGGCCACCGTGCGCGCGGACGATTTCGTCGTCTCGGGCCACGACCGCGCGCAGGACCTCGTCGCCGTGGCGGTGCGCCCATGAGCGAGCCGGTCGGCACGTTCTGCCTGGTGCTGCACACGCACCTGCCCTGGCTGCCGCACCACGGGTCGTGGCCGGTCGGCGAGGAGTGGCTCTACCAGGCCTGGGCTACGTCGTACCTGCCGGTGATCGGGATGCTCGACCGGTTCGCCGAGGAGGGGCGCGAGGACGTGCTCACCCTCGGCGTCACCCCCGTGCTGGCTGCGCAGCTCGACGATCCCTACTGCTTGCGCGAGATGCGCACCTGGGTCGGCTTCTGGCAGAC
The DNA here is from genome assembly GCA_020161245.1 of Actinomycetota bacterium. Taxonomy (GTDB): domain Bacteria; phylum Actinomycetota; class Actinomycetes; order S36-B12; family CAIYMF01; genus Longivirga. The sequence goes on from JAIUOK010000093.1 coordinate 2,063, forward strand.
CCGGGCCGAGGGCCTGGCCACCCACGACCGCACGCACATGCGCGCCACGGGCGTGCGCGAGTACCGCGAGGCGCAGCGCGCGCAGGCCGAGCTCGAAGGTCGATGGTCCGGAGGCCTCTCCCCGTTGCTGGCGCGCCTCGTCGGCAGCCGCACCGTCGAGCTGCTCGGCGGCCCGGCGACGCATCCGTTCCAGCCGCTGCTCGACGAGCGCTGGACCCGCGTCGCGCTGCGGACCGGTCTCGACGACGCCGTGCTGCGCACAGGCCACCGGCCGCAGGGGATCTGGGCCCCTGAGTGCGGCTATCGGCCCGGGCTGGAGGACGTGTACGCGTCGCTCGGCGTCCAGCGCTTCCTCGTCGACGGCCCGACGGTGCAGGGCGTCGGCGGCACCACGGCCGAGGCAGTCACCGTCGGTTCCTCCGACGTCGTCGCGTTCGCGCGCGACCTCGAGGTGACCTACCGGGTGTGGTCGCCGCGCAAGGGCTACCCCGGCGGGCGCTGGTACCGCGACTTCCACACCTTCGATCACGCGTCGGGCTTCCGGCCGTCGCGCGTCACGAGCACCACGACGCCGCCGCACGAGAAGGCGCCGTACGAGCCCGACAAGGCGCTCGAGGCGCTCGAGCGCGATGCGCAGGACTTCGTCGACGTGGTGCGCAACCGGCTGCTACGCCACGCCGCCGTGCACGGCCGGCCCGGGCTGGTCGTCTCGGCGTACGACACCGAGCTGTTCGGCCACTGGTGGCACGAGGGGCCGGTGTGGCTCGAGCGCGTGCTGCGGCTGCTGCCCGAGGCCGGCGTACGGGTGACGACCCTGCGCGGCGCGGTCGACGCCGGCCACGTCGGCAGCCCGCTCGACCTCGACGCCGGCTCGTGGGGGTCCGGCAAGGACTGGCGGGTGTGGGACGGCGAGGCCGTGGCCGACCTCGTCGACGACAACGCCGCGCTGCGGATCTACGTCGCCAAGGTGCTCGACGAGGCGCCTCGGCTCGGCGCGCGCGACGAGGTGCGCGACCAGCTGGTGCGCTCGACGCTGCTCGCGCTCTCGAGCGACTGGGCGTTCATGGTCACCAAGGACTCCGCGGCGGGCTACGCGCGCGACCGCCACGAGCGCCACCACCGCGAGGCCCGCGAGCTCGCAGGCCTGATGGAGCGACGCGACCCGCGGG
>JAIUOK010000055.1 GCA_020161245.1 Actinomycetota bacterium
CCCTCAGTTATCGACCATTCACACACTAGGACCCCCCTGTACCACCCCCACTCCCCCTGGCCGTTTACGGGTGAAGGTGCCCCCGCTTGCGATAGAAGCAAGGAATGCGCCCCAGGCCGTCCACAGCCGCCACGGACTGGCCGTGCCTGTCCACAGGACGCACCATGGGCGCGTGTACTCGAGCGCGTCGTTCCTGGTAGGGCCGACCATCGCCTTCGTGGTGGTGGGCCTGCTGGCGCTCGTCCTGCGCTGGGCGTTCTCCCACGGGGGTTCGGTGGTCGCCAAGCGGCCCAAGCCGGGGGCACAGGACGAGTACGGGCTGCTCGTCCCCGTCGCGAGCCCGCCGACCTTCGTCGAGGGCGAGATCCTGCGGCGCACTCTGGAGGACCACGGCATCAAGGTCACCGTGACCGAGACGCTCGACGGACCGCGGCTCATGGTCTTCCCGGAGGACGCCGACCGCGCCCGCGTGCTCATCGCTCAGCGCTGACCGTCACGCTCCCCAGCGTCAGCCCTCCTGACCCGCGGACAGGTACGGCGCCGCGGGCGCCATCCGCACCGGCGGACGAGGGCGCGACGACGCAGCGTCACGGGCCGCCACGACCCGGGCACCTGTCTCCCGCGGGCGATCGCGCAGATCCGTGGGCAGCAGCGGGACATGCAGCACTCCCGCAGCGGCGTACCGCGCGTTGCGACGGACGGTCCGCTCGAAGCCATGGAGGTCCGCGTGATGCAGCACGCTGTCGACCTCGACCGCCAGCCCGACATCGTCGAGCCATGCGTCCGGGATCCCGACCAGCTCCCCCTTCATGGTCAGGACCGCCACGTTGTAGTGGACATTGTCGAGCCGGAGCTCGTCGAACAGGCGCCTCACGTCGATCTCTGCCGGAGATGCCGCCCCGAGGGAGACGGCCTGTAGCGCGGCTCGCAGGTAGGCGCTGCCTCGGATCTGACCGAGCTCGAGCTCCTCGACGAGATCCTCGAACGTGCACATGCCTCGCTGCAGCACCTCGGTCACCAGCGCTTGGACGTCGCGCGCGCTGCCCATGCGGCGGGCTGCGTCCGCCACGGCGCGATCGAGAGGCGCGAGCACCAAGCCGGACCTGCGGACGAGCCGCTCGGGGAACCGACGCGTCCGCTCGATCCTCGCGAACCCCGTCGACTTCGAACGCCGGGAATGCGGGACGAGCGAGTGAACGGGCTCCGGGCGCAGGACATCCTCGTCCGCGGTCTCCTGCAGGTGCAGCGCGCGGACGCCGTACCTGCGTGCGGCGGTCAGGCCGGTCAAGCAGGACGGATCAGCGGCGTACAGCAGCGTGGCGAGCTCCCGCTGACGACGGGTCGGTTGGCCGCCGTGGACCAGGTGCACCCCAGGCAGGACACGGGTCCACATCCCGCCGGCCACCTTCCTGGTGGCGGCGCTGGGCTTGATACCGAGCTGCTCGAGCTGGGCGGCGGTGATCAGGCCGAGCTGGGCGTCAGCGGTGGATCTGAGGTCGGCGAGGCGGCGGAGTGTCCTGGGCACGTCCGACAGAGTGGCCGGTCCGGCGATGGTGTGCCGGGGTCAGGCGTGCCGCCTGTGGACAGCCTGGGGCGCTTTCCTTGCTTCTATCGCAAGCGGGGGCACCTTCACCGCGACACAGCGGAGGGTCAGTGGTCGAGGGTGATGCGGGTGACGTCGGCGCCGAGGCGGTTGAGGTCGTCGATGAAGCCGTCGTAGCCGCGGTCGACATGGTGGGGCTCGTAGACGGTGGTGCAGCCCTCGGCGACCAGCCCGGCCAGCACCAGGCCTGCTCCCGCCCGGATGTCGGCGGCCTCGACCGGGGCGCCCGAGAGCGAGTCGCGGCCGCGGATCATCGCGTGGTGGCCGTCGGTGCGGACGTCGGCGCCGAGCCGCACCATCTCGTTGACGAAGCGGAAGCGGGCCTCGAAGAGGTTCTCGGTGACCATTGCGGCACCGTGGGCGATCGAGTTGAGGGCGATGAACTGCGGCTGCAGGTCCGTCGGGAATCCGGGGTAGGGCAGCGTGACGATGTCGACGGCGCGAGGCCGGTCGTGGCAGGTCACGCGGATCCCGTCGGGCAGCTCGTCGACGACCGCGCCCGCGCGCACGAGCTTGTCGAGCGCGATCTCGAGATGCCCGGCCACGGAGTTGCGGATGGTGATGTCGCCGCGGGTCATCACGGCGCCGACGGCCCAGGTGCCGGCCACGAGCCGGTCAGGGACGGTCGTGTGCTCGACGGGCACGAGCGACTCGACGCCGTCGACGACCAGCGTCGACGTCCCCACGCCCTCGATCTGCGCCCCCATAGCCTGCAGCATGCGGCAGATGTCGACGATCTCGGGCTCGCGTGCGGCGTTGTCGATCACCGTGGTGCCCTTGGCGAGCACCGAGGCCATGAGCAGGTTCTCGGTGGCGCCGACGCTTGGGAAGTCCAGCCACACCGTGGCCCCGTGCAGCCGGTCGTCTCGGGTGGCGATCAGGTAGCCGTGCTCGCTGCGCACGGTCGCGCCGAGCCGCTCGAGGCCCGCGATGTGCATGTCGAGGCCGCGGCTGCCGATGTTGTCGCCGCCGGGCAGGGCGACATCGGCCTCCCCGCACCGGGCGAGCAGCGGCCCCAGCACGTTGATCGAGGCGCGCAGCTTGCGGACGAGGTCGTAGTCGGCCTTGTGGTGCGGGACGGCCGGCACCGTGATCGACACCGAGCGCGCCGGCACGTCGCGCGCGACGTCGCAGCCGAGGCGGCGCAGCAGCTCGGACATGTACTCGACGTCGAGGATGTCCGGCACCTCGCGCAGCGTCGTGGTGCCCTCGGCGAGGAGGGCGGCGGCCATGAGCTTGAGCACGCTGTTCTTGGCCCCGGTGACCCGCACCTCGCCGGCCAGCCGGGCCCCGCCCACGATCCGGAAGGCCTCCACCACGCGCCCGAGGATAGGCGGTGGAGCCCGTTTCGCCCTATTCGCCGGAACCTGGCTTCCGGCGTACGCCGACGGGTCCGTCGGGGCCGCCGCGACTAGGCTCGTGGGCATGGTCAACCTCACCCGGATCTACACGCGCACGGGCGACGACGGCACCACCAACCTCGGCGACCTCTCCCGGGTGAGCAAGAACGACCCGCGCCTCCTGGCGTACGCCGACACCGACGAGGCCAACTCCGCGATCGGTGCCGCCCTGGCGCTGGGATCGCTGCCGCCGGCCATGGCCGACCTGCTGACCCGCATCCAGAACGAGCTCTTCGACGTCGGCGCCGACCTGTGCACGCCGGTCGTGGAGAACCCCGAGTTCCCGCCGCTGCGGGTGGAGCCCGCCTACGTCGAGCGGCTCGAGCAGGCCTGCGACGAATGGAACGAGGGGCTCACGGCGCTGCGCTCGTTCATCCTCCCCGGCGGCACGCCGGGCGCGGCGCTCCTGCATGTGGCTCGCACCATCGTCCGTCGGGCCGAGCGCCAGACGTGGGCCGCGCTCGACGAGCACGGGGAGACGATGAACCCACTGACGGCGACCTACCTCAACCGGCTCTCCGACCTGCTGTTCATCCTCGCCCGGGCAGCCAACGTCGACGCCGGTGGCGACGTCCTGTGGAGGCCGGGCGGCGACCGCTAGCCGGACGCTGTCAGATCAGGGCCGCGCCGCCCGACGCCGCGAGACCGGCGGCGATCTCGCGCTGCAGGCCCAGCCACTCGTCGTCGGGCATGACCGGCAGCGCGTCGCTCCAGTCGCTGAGCGATGATCCACGCACCTGGAGGAACCCCTCGGGGCGCGCGAAGAACCACAGGTGCAGGTGGTAGCTGCCGTCGCCGATCTTCATGACATGCACTCGGCCTACGCCGCCAAGGTCGAGGAGCACCCGCTCGAGCTGCACAGTGAGCCGGCCCATCTCGCCGGCCATGGCGTCGTCGAGGTCGCTGGAATCCAGGTGCGCGCGCGGCTCGAGCAACAGGATCGGGAACGGCGTCTCCTTCTGCGGCACCAGCATCCAGCGGTCGTCGGCCCAGATAGCCCGTGTGATGCCGTCGTCGCATGTGCTGCACGTCCCGCCGGCCTCGCCGTGCCGGGGCGGCTCGGGCACGACGGGATCATCGACGAGGCGGACCGAGATCTCGCCCTCGAACGGGAAGATGTCCCAGCCGGCCATGTCCGGCATCGGCAGCCTGCCGTGCTCGGACTCCACCGCCCTGATGCGCTCGAGCAGTCGGGCATTGCGCGGGTGCAGGTCGCCGGCCATGCCCCGACCCTAGAGGCCGTGCGGAGGTTGCGGACCCCTACACCCGGGCGCTGGCCCCATGCGGCTGATGAGCGCCGGCCCTGGGGATGGCTCGGCCGCGCACGCCTGCGCTGTGGACAGCCTGGGGCGCTTTTCTTGCTTCTATCGCAAGCAGGGGCACCTTCACCCGCAAAGCAGCAGGACCCCGGGGGTCCCGGGGTCCTGCTGCTGTCGTGCGGGTGCGCTCGGGTCAGCCGGTGGCTGAGCGGGCGGCGTGGTCCTTGCTCTGGTCGGCGAGGGCCACCTTGAGGCGCACCTCGGCGCGCTCGATGGCGGCGACCTCGTCCGGGGTGTCGGCGCCGGCGGCCTTGGCGCGCTCGAGGGCGGCCCGGGCGCGATCGACGTCGATCTCGCCGGACAGCTCGGCGGTCTCGGCGAGGATCGACACGTTGTCCGAGTCGACCGCGAAGAAGCCTCCGTGCACCGCCGCCTGGATCACCTTGCCGTCGGTCGTGGTGATCCGGACCGGGCTGTTGGCCAGCAGCGCCAGGACGGGCTCGTGGCGCGGCAGGATGCCGATCTCGCCCTCGAGGGTCTTGGCGACCACCATCGACGCGGAGCCCGACCAGATCTTGCGGTCGACCGCGACGAGGTTGACGTGGAGCTCGCTCATGATCAGCCGGCCAGCTTCGCCGCGTTCTTCTCGACGTCCTCGACGCCGCCGCAGAGGAAGAACGCCTGCTCGGGCAGGTGGTCGTACTCGCCCTCGGTCAGCGCCTTGAAGCTCGCGATGGTCTCGTCGACCGGAACGAACGACCCGGGCTGGCCGGTGAACTGCTCGGCCACGAAGAGGTTCTGCGAGAGGAAGCGCTGGATGCGGCGGGCACGGCCGACGAGGATCTTGTCCTCCTCGGAGAGCTCGTCGATACCGAGGATCGCGATGATGTCCTGCAGGTCCTTGTAGCGCTGCAGGATCTCCTTGACGCGCGCGGCGACGCGGTAGTGCTCGTCGCCGATGTAGCGCGGGTCGAGGATGCGCGACGTCGAGTCCAGCGGGTCCACGGCCGGGTAGATGCCCAGCTCCGAGATGGGGCGCGAGAGCACCGTGGTGGCGTCGAGGTGGGCGAACGTCGTCGCCGGCGCCGGGTCGGTCAGGTCGTCCGCGGGCACGTAGATCGCCTGCAGCGAGGTGATCGAGTGGCCACGGGTCGAGGTGATGCGCTCCTGCAGCTGGCCCATCTCGTCGGCCAGCGTGGGCTGGTAGCCCACCGCGGACGGCATACGGCCGAGCAGTGTCGACACCTCGGAGCCGGCCTGGGTGAACCGGAAGATGTTGTCGATGAACAGCAGCACGTCCTGCTTCTGCACGTCGCGGAAGTACTCCGCCATCGTCAGCGCGGACAGGGCGACGCGCAGACGCGTGCCCGGCGGCTCGTCCATCTGGCCGAAGACCAGCGCGGTCTTGTTGATGACGCCGGACTCGGTCATCTCGCCGAAGAGGTCGTTGCCCTCACGGGTGCGCTCGCCGACGCCGGCGAACACCGACACACCGCCGAACTGCTCGGCGACACGGTTGATCATCTCCTGGATGAGCACCGTCTTGCCGACGCCCGCACCGCCGAACAGGCCGATCTTGCCGCCCTTGACGTACGGGGTGAGGAGGTCGATGACCTTGATGCCGGTGACGAAGACCTCGGTCTTCGACTCGAGCTGGTCGAAGGTCGGCGCCTGGCGGTGGATGCCCCAGCGCTCGCTGATCTGGAGCGAGGACTCCTCGACGTCGAGCGGCTTGCCGAGGGTGTTCCACACGTGGCCCTTGGTCACGTCGCCGACGGGCACCGAGATCGAGTCACCGGTGTCCTGGACGGCGGCGCCGCGGACGAGGCCGTCCGTCGGCTGCATGGAGATCGCGCGGATCATGTTGTCGCCGATGTGCTGGGCGACCTCGAGGGTGAGGGTCTTGGAGCCCTCGCCCGCGGAGTCGGCCACCTCGACGTGGAGCGCGTTGTACAGCTCCGGCATCGCCTCGACGGGGAACTCCACGTCGACGACAGGGCCGGTGACCCGGGCCACCCGGCCCACGCCGGTCGTGGTCTGCGTCGTAACAGTCATGGTTGTCCTCGACTCCTATGCGGATGCGGAGAGCGCGTCGGCGCCACCGACGATCTCGCTGATCTCTTGGGTGATCTCGGCCTGGCGGGCCTGGTTGGCCTGGCGGGTGAGGCTCTTGATGAGCTCCTCCGCGTTGTCCGTCGCGGACTTCATCGCGCGGCGGCGTGCGGCGTGCTCCGACGCCGCCGAGAGCAGCAGCGCGGCGAACACCATGTTCTCGACGTACTTGGGGAGCAGGGAGTCGAGCACGGCGCCGGCGCTGGGCTCGAACTCGTAGAGCGGGAACGGCCCCTGGCCCGACGCCGCAGCCTCCTCGGCCGTCTGCTCGACGACCTGGATCGGCAGGATCCGGCGGACGGTCGGACGCTGCGTGACCATGCTCTCGAAGTGCGTGTAGACGATGTGGATCTCGTCGACGCCGCCCTCCTCCGTGCGCAGCAGGAACGCCTCGAGCAGGGCCGCGGCGATCTCCTTCGCGTGCGCGTAGGTCGGCTGGTCGGTGAAGCCGGTCCACTCCGCCGCCACCTTGCGGCCGCGGAAGCGGTAGTACGCCGCGGCCTTGCGGCCGACGAGGAACGGCACGACCTCGAGGCCCTGCTCGGCCAGCAGCGAGGAGAGCTGCTCGCCCTCCTTGATCGCCGCCGAGCTGTACGCACCGGCGAGGCCGCGGTCCGCCGAGACGACCAGCACCGCAGCGCGCTGACGCAGGCGCTGGTCGGTGTCGGTCAGCGGGTGGCCGCCGCCGGTGTGCGACGCCGCCGCGGAGATCGCCCGGATCAGCTCGCGCGTGTACGGCTGTGCCGCCTCCACGCGCTGCTGCGCCTTGACGATCCGCGACGAGGCGATGAGCTCCATCGCCTTCGTGATCTTCTTGGTCGCCTGGACGGACTTGATCCGTCGTCGGTAGACCCTGAGCTGGGCACCCATCGGGCTAGGACCTCAGCCCTTGACCCGGGTGATGGTGGCCTGCTGGACCTCGGCCTCGTCGAGCGCCTCGGCCGCCGGCTCGTTGACCGACAGCGGCTTGCCGGCCGACGTGGTGAACTGCTTCTTGAACGCGACGACCGCGCCCTCGAGCAGGGTCACCGAGTCGTCGGAGAGGTCGGTCGACTCGCGGATGGTCTCCAGCACGCCCTTGTGGTCGCGCTTGAGGTAGTCGAGGAACTCGCGCTCGAAGCGCTTGATGTCCTCGAGCGGGACGTCGTCGAGCTTGCCGGTGGTGCCCGACCAGACCGAGACGACCTCCTCCTCCATCGGGAAGGGCTGGTACTGCGGCTGCTTGAGCAGCTCGACGAGGCGCGACCCGCGCTCGAGCTGCGCCTTGGAGGCCGCGTCGAGGTCGGAGCCGAACGCCGCGAAGGCCTCCAGCTCGCGGAACTGCGCGAGGTCGAGCCGCAGACGGCCGGCGACCTTCTTCATCGCCTTGGGCTGCGCCGAGCCGCCGACGCGGGAGACCGAGATGCCGACGTTGATCGCCGGGCGGACGCCCGAGTTGAACAGGTCGGACTCGAGGAAGCACTGGCCGTCGGTGATCGAGATGACGTTGGTCGGGATGTACGCCGACACGTCGTTGGCCTTGGTCTCGATGACCGGCAGGCCGGTCATGGAGCCGGCGCCGAGCTCGTCGGAGAGCTTCGCGCAGCGCTCGAGCAGGCGCGAGTGCAGGTAGAAGACGTCGCCCGGGTAGGCCTCGCGGCCCGGCGGGCGGCGCAGCAGCAGCGACACGGCGCGGTAGGCCTCGGCCTGCTTGGACAGGTCGTCGAAGATGATGAGGACGTGCTGGCCCTGGTACATCCAGTGCTGGCCGATGGCCGAGCCGGTGTAGGGCGCGAGGTACTTGAAGCCCGCCGGGTCGGACGCCGGGGCGGCGACGATGGTGGTGTACTCCATCGCGCCGTACTCCTCGAGCGCACCCTTGACCGCCGCGATCGTCGAGCCCTTCTGGCCGACGGCGACGTAGATGCACTTGACCTGCTTCTTGGGGTCGCCCGACTCCCAGTTCTGGCGCTGGTTGATGATCGTGTCGATCGCCACCGCGGTCTTGCCGGTCTGGCGGTCGCCGATGATCAGCTGGCGCTGGCCGCGGCCGATGGCGGTCATGGCGTCGATCGCCTTGATGCCCGTCTGCATCGGCTCCTTCACCGGCTGGCGCTGGACGACCGTCGGGGCCTGCAGCTCGAGGGCGCGGCGGCCCTCGGCCTCGATCGGGCCCTTGCCGTCGATCGGGTTGCCCAGCGGGTCGACGACGCGGCCGAGGTAGCCGTCGCCGACCGGCACCGAGAGGATCTCGCCGGTGCGGCGGACCGTCTGGCCCTCCTCGATCGCCGAGCCGTCGCCGAGGAGCACGGTGCCGATCTCGCGGACGTCGAGGTTGAGCGCGAGGCCGAGCAGGCCGCCCTCGAACTCGAGCAGCTCGTTGGTCATGGCCGAGTGCAGGCCCTCGACACGCGCGATGCCGTCGCCGGTCTCGGTAACGCGCCCGACCTCCTCGCGGGTGGTCCCGGGCGCGTACGACTCGACGTTCCGGGCGATCGCGTCGCGGATGTCCTCCGGCCGGATCGTCAGCTCCGTCATGGTGTCCTGCTCTCTCGTTCACGCGCCGGGCTCGGCGCCAGGTCGGTACTGGTGTCGTCGGGGTCGTGCTCAGGCGGAGACGGCGCGGCGCGCCTGCTCCAGTCGGCTCGCGATGCTGCCGTCGATGACCTCGTCGCCCACGCTGACGACGATGCCTCCGACGACCTCGGGGTCGACGATGACGTTGAGCCGCACCTGGCGGCCCTGAAGCGTCGAGAGCGCCGCGGCGAGGCGGGAGCTCTGCTCGTCGGTCAGCGCGACCGCCGAGCGGACCTCCGCGAGGACGCGGCGCCGCTGCTCGGCGGCCAGGTCGGCCAAGTGCTGCACGGCCACGGCGGGCTGGCTGCCGCGCAGGTTGGCCGCCGTGTGGGCGAGCAGCTGCGCGGTGACCGGCGAGGCCTGCGAGCCGACCAGCTGCTGCACGAGCGCCGCCTTGCGGTCGGCCGGCAGCGACGGGTCGGTCAGCGCCATCTGGAGCTCGGGCGAGGAGTCGACCGCGCGGCCGAACCGGAACAGCTCGTCCTCGACGCGGTCGAGGCTGCCGTCGCGGTCGGCGCCCACGAACGCCGCCTGGGCACCGAGGCGCTCGACGGCCTCGACCAGGTCGGCGTCGTCGGACCAGCGCGCCGCGACGACGTCGCCGAGGACGGCGACCGACGTCTCGCCGATCTGGCTGCCGAACAGCTGGCGGACGATGCCCTGGCGGGCCTCGACCGGCTGGCCGGAGTCGGCCAGCGTCTGGCGCAGCGACTTCTCGCGGCCGAGCACCGACGCGACGGCGAGCAGGTCGCCCGCCACCGCGGCGAAGCCCGGCTCGCCGCTGCGGGCGTCGAGCGACGTCCGCAGGGCGGCGAGGGACTCGCGGGAGGACCCGAGCATCAGGCGTTCGCCCCGTTCTGGGCGGCGGCCTGCGACTCGAGGTCGGCGATGAACCGGTCGACGGTGGCGCGGGCGCGGGCGTCGTCCTCGAGGGACTCGCCGACGACCTTGCCGGCCAGCGACACGGCCAGGGTGCCGACCTCGCGGCGCAGCGACGCGACGGTCGAGGCGCGCTCGGCCTCGATCGAGGCCTCGGCGCGCGCGGTGACGGCCGCGGCGGCCTCGGCGGCCTCGCGGCGCGCCTCCTCGATGATCGCAGCCTTGTCGGCCTGCGCCTGGGCGCGGATCTGCGCAGCCTCGGTGCGGGCCTCCGCGAGCTGGGCCTGGTACTGGTCGAGCAGCGCCTGGGCCTCGCGCTCGCGCGTCTCGGCGCGGCTGATGCCGCCCTCGATCGCGGCCGTGCGCTCCTCGATGGCCTTCCGCAGCGGCGGGAGGGCCCACTTGCTGAGGGCGCCGAGCACCACGAAGAACGAGACAAGGCCCAGGATCAGCTCGTCGAGCGGCACGCCGAGGACGTTGACGCCGCCTTCGCTCGCAAGGAGATTCACAGGGGTCACCCTTCGTCAGGACTGACTTGGTCGTTCGACAGCGGGTGGGGATCAGCCGACGCCGAAGACGAACGGGGCGACGAAGCCGATCAGGGCCAGCGCCTCGGTGAGGGCGAAGCCGAGGATCATGTTCTGGCGGATGACGCCGTAGGCCTCGGGCTGGCGGGCGATGGCCTGCACGCCCTGACCGAAGATGATGCCGACGCCGATGCCGGGGCCGATGGCCGCGAGACCGTAGCCGACCGAGCCGATGGAGCCGGTGACCTCAGCGAGGAGCGACATGTCATGTTCCTTTGTGTCGGCCGGCGGCGGTTCCGCCGGTCAGTGTCGAGCAAGGGGTGGAGCTGCGGGTCGAGCGGTCGAGCGGGTCGGGAAGACCGTGGTGGTGCAGGTCAGTGCGCGTTCACCGAGTCGTTGAGGTAGACCGCGGCGAGCAGGGTGAAGACGTAGGCCTGCAGGATCTGGATGCCCATCTCGAAGCCGGTCATCGCGATCGTGACGATCGTGGCGGCGATCGAGCCGCCCAGGCCGATGAAGCCGGTGGCCGAAGGGTCCGACAGCAGGTTGGTCGGGAACAGATACCAGGCCGCGATGGAGAAGGTCGCGATCAGCATGTGGCCGGCGAACATGTTCGCGAAGAGACGGACCGCGTGCGTGAACGGGCGAACGATGAAGTTCGACAGGATCTCGATCGGGATCAGCAGGACGTACATCGCCTTGGGGACGTCCGGCGGCATCGTCATGGACTTGAGGAACGAGCCCAGCCCCTGGCGCTTGATGCCCAGCGGCACCCAGGCGAGGTAGACGATCGCGGCGAAGGCGACGGGGATGGCGAACTTCGAGGTGACCGGCAGCTGGGCGAACGGGATGACGCCCATGAAGTTGAGCAGCCACACGAAGAAGAAGAACGTGAACAGCAGCGGGACGAAGCGGTCGCCCTGGCGCCCGATGGTGTCGCGGGCGACGCCGTCGCGGATGAAGAAGTAGCCGTACTCGCCGACCGACTGCATGGTGCCCGGGACGACCTTGGCCTTGCGGAAGATCGCGACGAAGAAGGCGATGACCAGGATCGCCGAGATCACCAGCAGGATCATCGGCTTGGTGATGTGCCACTCGATGCCGGCGATCGTGTAGGTGGCGACCGGGTCGAAGAAGAAGATCTCCGCGCCGGGGGCCGGGAAGCCGCAGCCGCCGGTCGACAGGTGGCAGTCGCCCGCGGCGAGGATGGCGTCAGCGGACACGGATCGACTCCTGAGGGGTGGTGCCGGTCAGGACGGGCATCGGTGCGACGACCTCCCTGCGCGTGCCGGTCACGACCGGTCCTCGCGCAGCGTCTCGGGCCCGGGTCCCTTGGACTCGAGCCGGCGGAACAGCATGAACAGCGCGAAGGCCACTCCGAGGAGCACCCCTCCCGCGATGAAGAGCGGCCGGTGGCCCAGCCAGGTGCCCAGAAGCCAGCCGATCCCGCCGTACAGGAGGATCCCCGCGGCGATGTGGCTGACGACTGCCCAGGCGTCGTCATCGGTCACGCGGCCCGAGGGCTGCGCGTCCGGCTGAGCCGCGGACGTCTTCGTCGCAGCGCGACGGTACCAGTTGGCGTCGCGGTGGCCGGACGGGGGTACCGGAACCCGGGTGCCCTTGCCGCGGCCGGCTCCGGCAGCGCCGGCGCTCACTGCTCGTCCCCCGGGCGGGCGTCGCGGAGGGCGGCCTCGCCGGCCGCGTCGGCGTCGGCCGCAGCAGCCGCCGGCACGCTCCCGGGAGCGGGGTTGGCTGGGTCGGCGTAGAGCACCTTGGTGCGGTTGGTGGCGATCAGCGACCCGACGATCCAGGCGATGGTGACCGCGATGACGGCGATCCCGAAGATGCGGCCGTTGAGCCAGGTGGCGCCGCGCAGCAGCACGATGAGGCCGAACAGGATGAGCACCTGCGTGAGGTAGAGCAGCAGGCCGGCGGAGAGGGCGAAGTCCGGGTTGCCGGACAGGATCCGTCCGAGCACGTACTGGCCGCCCGCGAAGAAGGCGATCGCGACCAGCGATCCGAGCAGCGCCCCGAGGGCGCCGAGGCCGCCGTCGACGAACCAGCCGGCCACCACCGCGATCACGGCCACCACGACCGACGGCACGAGGGCCGTGCGCAGGGCGACGGCAGACGCCTGCTTCGGGCTCAGGGGGCCGGAGGTGGGGTGTCCGTCGGTGGCGGCGGGCATGGCCGCAGCCTAGAGGCGAGAACGCTTGCGGCCCAAACGGCGGACGCCCCCGGAGCACGTGCGCGGACGAGGATTCCGTCACACCTGTGTCGCAGGTCCGTCTCGAGCAGGGCGGCAGGGGCGCCGGGAGGAGCCCGGAGGCGGGTCAGCGCGAGCCGGGGCTGACGTCGTAGCGGGGGGCCGGCGGGTCGACCCGCCGCCACAGGGCGGCCACGAGCGGGATGACGAACGCGGCCAGCACGAGCGCGTACAGCAGCTGGGTCAGCAGCAGCATCCCGAGCCGGTCCCAGGCCACGCGCGGGTCGCCGACGACTCCCCCGACGAGGGCCAGGCCGAGCACCGAACCGGCGCTCAGCAGGCCGGCCAGTCCCACCGACGAGAACGGCGACCGCTCGGACTGGCCCAGCAGCCCGGCCAGGTAGCCGACCGTCACCAGCACGACGGCGGTGAGCCCGAGCAGGCCGTCGGCGGGCGGTACCAGGTCGAGCAGGAGGCCGGCGGCGAAGCCCGCGACCGCGCCGCGGACCGGACCGGCGGCGAACCCCAGGGCGATGACGGTGACCGCGACGAGGTCCGGGGTGGCGCCGGGCAGGTGCAGCAGCGGCAGCACCGTGAGCTGGAGCAGGACGGCGGTGACGAGGAGGGCCGCGGTGAGTGCGGCGCGCAGCCAGGCCACGGGCCTAGGACGCCGAGCCGGACGGCGTGGCCTGCGGGCTCGCGCCGCCGCCGCTGCCGGCGTCGCCGGTCGCCGAGGGCGAGGGGCTCGCCGACGTGGACGGCTTGGGGGGCAGCACGCTGTCGCGCGGGTCGGTGCGCGGCTTCTGCGTGATGATCCCGACGACGTCGAGGGTGGTGACGTCGACGAACGGCTTCACCGTGGCGAGCCGGGTGAGCTGGCCGGGCGTGCCCTTCACGTCGACGACCGTGCCCAGCGGGATGCCTGGGACGTAGGCGCCGCCGCGCACGCCGAAGGAGACCAGGCGGTCGCCGGGCTGCACGGGGGCGAAGGGGTCGAGCAGCTGCAGCTCGAGGGCCTGCGGGTCGCCCGTGCCGTTGAGGAACCCCTTCTCCATCGAGCCCTCGACCCGCGCGCCGACCGTGGCGGTGGCGTCGACGAGCAGCGCGATGGTCGAGGTGGACTCGGTGACCCGGATGACCCGGCCGACCAGGCCCTGCCCGTTGACGACGTTCTGGTCGACCTTGACGCCGTCCTTGCTCCCGGCATCGACGGTGACGGTCCAGGCGAAGCCCTGCGTCGGCCCGTAGGCGATCACCTGGGCCGGCACGAACTCGTACTGGCCTGCGCCAGCCAGCCGCAGGAGGTCGTCGAGCTCGCGGGCGCGGTTTCGGGCGTACTCGGTCGTGTTGAGCTGCTGGGTCAGCTCGTCCACCTGGCGCTGCAGGTCGGAGATCTGCTGGTCCTTGGAGCCCAGGCTCGACACCGACCCGATGAAGTCGCTGATGGGGCGGACGATCGCGCTGGCGGCGGCCTGGACCGGGCCGAAGAACCCGCCCGCGGCGTCGCGGGCGCCGTCGCCGCTCCCCCGCAGGTTGAGCACCACCAGGGTCAGGGACGTCAGCAGGAGCAGACCGAGGATGGTCCGCGTCCGCTTGTTGTCCCTCATCGGGTGAGCTCTCCTGTCATGACTGCGCCCGCGACGTTCGACGTCGCGGGCGCAAGCCTAGGTTCCGCAGGGCGGGTGCGATGCAGGTCGCAGCCGCCCGGCGCGTCAGTTGCGCGGCTCGGAGATGAGCACCTGCTGGAGCGCCTCGAACTCCTCGACGCACTTGCCCGAGCCGAGGGCCACGCAGTCGAGCGGGTCGTCGGCGATGACGATCGGCATGCCGGTCTCGTGGCGCAGCCGCTCGTCGAGGCCCTGGAGCAGGGCGCCGCCGCCGGTGAGCACGATGCCGCGATCCATGATGTCGCCGGAGAGCTCCGGCGGCGTGCGGTCGAGCGTGGTCTTCACGGCGTCGACGATCGCGTTCACGGGCTCGTCGATCGCGCGGCGGATCTCCTCCGCGGTGACGACGACGGTGCGCGGGAGGCCGGTGACGAGGTCGCGGCCGCGGATCTCGGCGTGCGGCTCGTCGGGGCTCGGGAACGCCGAGCCGATGGCCATCTTGATCTCCTCGGCGGTGCGCTCGCCGAGCATGAGGGAGTACTCCTTCTTCACGTAGTTGATGATCGAGCTGTCGAGCTCGTCACCGCCCACGCGGATGGAGAGGCTGGTCACGATGCCGCCGAGGGAGATCACGGCGACCTCGGTCGTGCCGCCGCCGATGTCGACCACCATGTTGCCGGTCGGCTCGTGGACCGGGAGGCCCGCGCCGATCGCGGCCGCCATCGGCTCCTCGATGATGTAGACCTTGCGGGCGCCCGCGGCGTAGCCGGCGTCCTTCACGGCGCGCTGCTCGACGCCGGTGATGCCCGACGGCACGCAGACGACGAGGCGCGGCTTGGCGAGGTGGCGGCGCTTGTGCACCTTCTGGATGAAGTAGCGCAGCATCCGCTCGGTGGTGTCGAAGTCGGCGATGACGCCGTCCTTCAGGGGGCGGATGGCGACGATGTTGCCCGGCGTGCGGCCGATCATCTTCTTCGCCTCGGCGCCCACGGCGAGGATGCCGCCGGTGTTGTTGTTGATCGCGACGACGCTCGGCTCGTTGAGCACGATGCCGCGGCCGCGGACGTAGACGAGGGTGTTCGCCGTACCCAGGTCGACGGCCATGTCACGGCCGATGAACGACAGGTTGTTGGCCATGGGGCGGGGGAAGCCTTCCGGTTCGATCCGGTGAATCAGGTGCCAGGGCAGCGGTAGCTGCCGCCCGAGCGGCCTTGGTCGGGAGCCCCAGGGTAACGGTTGGGGCACGGTGCCCGGAAATGCCGAGAGGACGCCGGGCCCCGGCCCGGGCCCTCGGGGGACGCGCGAGGGGCCCGCAGGCGCGTGGCCGTGCGGGCCCCTCGGGGCTGTCTCACGGGTTCCGGGTGACCGATCCCACGTCGGACCGGGGCTCCCAGGGCCCCCGGCAGGGGCCTAGGCCAGGCCGGGGAAGAACAGCGCGATCTCGCGCGCGGCCGACTCCGGGGAGTCCGAGCCGTGCGACACGTTCTCGCTCATCACCGTGGCGAGGTCGCCGCGGATCGTGCCCGGTGCCGCCTTGGCGGGGTCGGTGGCGCCCATCATCGTGCGCCAGGAGGCGATGGCCTCGCGGCCCTCGATGACCGCAGCCACGAGCGGGCCCGAGGTGATGAAGTCGACCAGCTCGCCGAAGAACGGCTTCTCGGCGTGCTCGCCGTAGTGGGCCTCGGCGGTGGCGCGGTCGAGCGTGCGCAGCTCGAGGGCCACGATGCGGAAGCCCTTGCGCTCGATGCGCGAGAGGACCTCGCCGACGAGGCCGCGGGCGACGCCGTCCGGCTTGACGAGGACGAGGGTGCGCTCGGACACGGTGGTGCTCCTGAAGTGGGGTGGGCGGGGTCTCCGCCCTCGTGGACGGCCCTGCGGATCCTAACCCTGCGGCTCGGCCGGCCCGTCGCCGCGCTGCGGCGCCCGCTGCTCGGCCTGCTGGCGCGCCCACTCGGCCTCGGCCCGGGCGTTGGCAGCCGCGGCGGCGTCGCCCTTGGCGCCGTAGACGACCCCGACGATCCAGACGCCCAGGAAGATCGACCCCAGGACGGCCATCGCCGGGACCAGCAGCCCCGACAGGATCACGAGCACCTGCAGCACCCAGCCGACCACGACCCCGCGCTCGCGGCGCACCATGCCGGAGGCGAGCGCGAGCAGGACGGCCAGGACGCCGAGCACGACGGCGGCAGCGGCGCCCCGCCCCTGCACCACGACCGCGACCGGGATGGCCAGTGCCACCACGACGGCCTCGAGGATGAGGATCGCCGGCAGGACGACCTTCACCTCACGCCTCCCCGCGGCCGAGCAGCGCCCGGGCCTCGGCGGCCGTCACGACCGACCCCGTGACCAGCACACCCGCTCCCCCGCCGAGCTCGGCGGCGGCGTCGTCGGCGAGCTCGATCGCCGTCTCGATGGCCGCCGACAGCCGCGGGACCACCTGCACGCGGTCGCGGCCGAGCACGTCGACGGCGATGGCGGCCAGCGCATCGGGGTCGAGCGCGCGCGGCGACGAGCTGCGGGTGACGACCACCTCGGCGAGCACCGGCTCGAGCGCCTCGACGATGCCGCGGGCGTCCTTGCCCTCGAGGATGGCGAGCACGCCGACGAGCCGGGTGAACTCGAAGCCGTCCTCGACGGCCTCGGCCAGAGCCCGGGCGCCGTGGGGGTTGTGGGCCGCGTCGACCACGACGGTCGGGCTGCGGCGCACCACCTCGAGACGCCCCGGCGCGGTGACCCCGGCGAAGCCGGCGCGCACCAGATCAGCGTCCAGTGCCGCGGACCCGCCTCCGAGGAAGGTCTCGACCGCCGCGAGGGCCACAGCGGCGTTGGCGGCCTGGTGCTCGCCGAACAGGGGCAGGAAGACTTCGTCGTAGCGGCCGGCCGGCCCCTGCAGCGCCAGCACCTGGCCCCCGATGGCGGGGATCCGAGACTCGACGCCGAACTCGACGCCCTCCCGCGCCACGGCCGCGCCGGTCTCGGCGCAGCGGAGCAGGAGCACCTCGGCGGCCTCGAGCGGCTGGCGGCCGAGCACGGCGGCCGATCCCTCTTTGATGATCCCCGCCTTCTGCGCGGCGATGGAGGCGATGTCGGGCCCGAGGTAGTCGGTGTGGTCGAGGCCGATCGGGGTGATCACCGCGACCTGGCCGTCGATCACGTTGGTGGCGTCCCAGGCGCCGCCCATCCCGGCCTCGACGACGGCGACGTCGACGGGCGCATCGGCGAAGGCGGCGTACGCCAGCACCGTGAGCACCTCGAAGTACGACAGCGCCGGACCGCCCTTCTGCTGGCTCGTGCGGTCGACGATGCCGAGATAGGGCGCGATGTCGTCGTGCACCGACACGAACCGCTCGAGGTCGAGCGGCTCGCCGTCGAGCCGGATCCGCTCGCGGACCGAGTGCAGGTGAGGGCTCGTGTAGAGGCCGGTGCGCAGCCCGAACGAGCGCAGCAGGGCCTCGATCATGCGCGCGGTGGAGGTCTTGCCGTTGGTGCCCGCGACGTGGATCACCGGGAAGGCGCGGTGCGGGTCGCCGAGCAGCTCGACGGCCGAGCGGACGCGGTCGAGCGAGGGCTCGATCCGGGTCTCCGGCCAGCGCTCCCCCAGCTCCCGCTCGATGGCCAGGTAGCGCTGGAGGACGTCCTCGGCGGCCTGGCCGTCGAGCGGGGGCAGCGGCGCAGCGTCGTCGTCGCCGAAGTACGCGTCGTCGTCCGACCCGTCGTCCGACCCGTCGCGGTCGAACGCCGGGCCGAGGCCGGAATCGGCGTCGTCGAGGTCGGTTCCGTCGGGCAGCGGACCGCGCAGCAGGTCCTTCTCGGGGTCGAGCTCGTCGCGGGGGTCCACGGTCGACAACCCTAGGGCGTCCGGCGCGGGCGGATCTCGTTCGGGACCACGCCGTCCCAGTCCCTAGGATTCGCACCATGAGCACCCCTGCGCACGACACGCGCGTCCCCGAGAAGCCGACCGTCGACGGCCTCGAGGAGCGCTGGGCGCAGGTATGGGAGTCGCAGGGCACCTACCGCTTCGACCGGAGCAAGAGCCGCGAGCAGGTGTACTCGATCGACACCCCGCCGCCGACGGTGAGCGGCTCGCTCCACGTTGGCCACGTGTTCTCCTACACCCACACCGACTGCATCGCGCGCTACCAGCGCATGCGCGGGCTCGAGGTCTTTTACCCGATGGGCTGGGACGACAACGGCCTGCCGACCGAGCGCCGGGTGCAGAACTACTTCGGCGTGCGCTGCGACCCGTCGCTGCCCTACGACCCGTCGTACGAGCCCCCGGCCAGCCCCGGCAAGGAGCAGGTGCCGATCTCGCGGCGCAATTTCGTCGAGCTCTGCGAGCGGCTCACGGTCGAGGACGAGAAGGTCTTCGAGGAGCTGTGGCGCCGCCTCGGCCTGTCGGTCGACTGGGGCCGCACCTACCAGACCATCGACGACGTCGCCCAGCGCGCGTCGCAGCGCGCCTTCCTCCGCAACCTCGCGCGTGGCGAGGCCTACCAGGCCGAGGCGCCCACGCTCTGGGACGTCACCTTCCGGACCGCGGTTGCGCAGGCCGAGCTCGAGGACCGCGAGCGCGACGGCAAGTACTACCGCCTGGGCTTCGTGCGCCCGGACGGCGAGCGCGTGTGGATCGAGACCACCCGCCCCGAGCTGCTCTCGGCGTGCGTCGCGCTGGTCGCCCACCCCGACGACGAGCGCTACCAGCCGCTGTTCGGCTCCACGGTCACGACGCCGCTGTTCGGCGTCGAGGTGCCGGTGGTGGCCCACCACCTCGCCGACCCCGAGAAGGGGTCGGGCATCGCGATGATCTGCACGTTCGGCGACACCACCGACGTGACGTGGTGGCGCGAGCTGCAGCTGCCCACGCGGCCGGTGATCGGCTGGGACGGCCGCATCCTGCGCGACACCCCCGAGTGGATCCCGACCGAGGCCGGCCGCGCCGCCTACGAGGCGATCGCGGGCCTGACCGCCTTCTCCGCCAAGGAGAAGATGGTCGAGCTGCTCACGGAGGCCGGCTGCACCGAGGGCGAGCCCCGCGCGACCGTGCAGCAGGTGAAGTTCTACGAGAAGGGCGACAAGCCCCTCGAGATCGTCACCACGCGCCAGTGGTACATCCGCAACGGCGGCCGCGACACCGGGCTGCGCGACGAGCTGGTGGCGCGCGGCGCCGAGCTGGCGTGGCACCCGCCGTTCATGCAGGCCCGCTACACCTCCTGGGTCGAGGGCCTCAACGGCGACTGGCTCATCTCGCGCCAGCGCTTTTTCGGCGTGCCCGTGCCGGTCTGGTACCGCCTCGACGACGAGGGCCTCCCTCTGTACGACGAGCTGCTCATCCCCAGCGAGGACCAACTGCCGATCGACCCGTCGAGCGACGCCCCGGCCGGCTACGACGAGTCGCAGCGCGGCGTGCCCGGCGGCTTCATGGGCGACCCGGACATCATGGATACGTGGGCGACGTCGTCGCTCACGCCGCAGATCGCCGGCCGCTGGGCCGCCGACGACGACCTCTGGTCGCGGCTGTACCCGTTCGACCTGCGCCCGCAGGCGCACGAGATCATCCGCACCTGGCTGTTCTCGTCGGTCGTGCGCGCGCACCTCGAGGACGGCGTCCTGCCGTGGAAGCACGCCGCCATCAGTGGCTGGATCCTCGACCCCGACCGCAAGAAGATGAGCAAGTCCAAGGGCAACGTCGTCACGCCGATGGGCCTGCTCGACGAGCACGGCGCCGACGGCGTCCGCTACTGGGCGGCGTCCGGCCGCCCCGGCACCGACACCGCCTTCGATGTCGGCCAGATGAAGGTCGGCCGCCGCCTGGCGATCAAGATCCTCAATGCGTCGAAGTTCGTCCTCGGCCTCGGCGCGGCCCTGCCGGCCGACCCGTCGGTGATCACCGACCCGCTCGACCGCGCGATGCTGGCCGCCCTCGACGGCGTCGTGCGCGAGGCGACCGCCGCCTTCGACGACTACAACTACGCGCGCGCTCTCGAGGTGGCCGAGCAGTTCTTCTGGTCGTTCTGCGACGACCACGTCGAGCTGGTGAAGGACCGCGCCTACGGCGGCCGCGGCGAGGACGCCGCACTGTCGGCGAAGTCCGCGCTGGCCCTTGCCCTCTCGGTGCAGCTGCGGCTGTTCGCCCCCGTGCTGCCCTTCGTCACCGAGGAGGTCTGGTCGTGGTGGCAGGAGGGCAGCGTCCACCGCGCCGCCTGGCCGTCGTCCGACGAGCTCGCCGGCGCGACCGGCGACGCCGCTGTGGTGGCGGACGTCGCCGCGGCGCTGTCGGGCGTGCGCAAGGCCAAGAGCGAGGCGAAGGCGTCGATGCGCGCCGACGTCGAGCGCGCCACCGTGACCGCCCCGGCCGAGCAGATCGCCCGGGTGCGCGAGGCGGCAGGCGATCTTGCCGCGGCCGGCCGGGTGGCCGACCTCGTGCTGGTCGAGGGCCCTGCGCCGCTGGCCGTCGACGTGGTGCTCGCGCCGCCAGCCTGACGCGATCGTCCGACCGGGCCGAGCCCGGCGGTCGGCCGCCCTCGGGCCCACGGCGCGGCTACCGTGGCAGGAGACCGCAGGCGAAGCACCGTCGAGTCCCGGGTGGTGAGTGCCGTGCAGCGCGACGACGGCCTGCCGCACGTCGGCGCCGACCGCAGTGCCGACGTGCTGCCCGGCGTCCCGCTGCCGCAGCGCCACGTCCCCGCAGGCCCGGTGCTGCCGGAGGGCGCGCCGGCTCGCTCACCGTCGCCCATGCCCGTCGACGCACCGCCCGCGCCGGAGCCCACGCCGCCCGCCGACGAGGCGCCGGCCACGGCCGACGGGTACGGCGTCGCGGCGGAGCCCGCCGACGAGGATCCGGCGCCGACTCGCGGCCGCCATGCCGCACCCGAGCCCGAACCCTCGGCGGCGGGCCGGCGGACGCTGCTGCTCGCCGCGGGCGGCATCGTGGTCGTGCTCGCGGCGCTGGCGCTGTTCGTCTGGCCGGGCCTGCTCGGCGGCTCATCGGACGGCGGGCAGGGAGTGGCCCCGGGATCTGCCTCGCCGATGCCGACGGCGCCGTCGGTGCAGCTCGGGATGCCCGACGAGATCGCCGGCCTGCCCCGCATCACCGGTGCCGCCGACACGAAGCTCAAGGAGGCGGTCGCCGCCGGCGAGGTCGACGGCCTGACCGATCCCGTGAGCGGCGTCTACGGCAGCAAGGGCGTGCCGAGCGTGCAGGTGATCGCGTGGAACGCGGTGAACCCGCCGGAGCAGGAGAGCATCGCCGCAGCCTTCGCCGGCTTCGAGAAGTCGTCGGGGGCGCGGGTCAGCGACGTCGAGGAGATCCCGGTGGGCGGACTGTCCGGCTCGATGTCGTGCGGGAGCACGCAGGTCGGTACCAGCCCGGCGGTGCTGTGCTTCTGGGCCGATGCCGGATCCTTCGGCTCGGTGACGGTCCTGGACGCCGACGACGTCGCGAAGGCGCAGGCGACGGCGGCCGCAGCACGGCTCGACGTCGAGTCCGCGCCCTAGCCGCGAGAGCCGCGCTGGGGGATCAGGCGCTCTTCTCGCGGCGCTCGCGACGGGCCGGGGCAGCGTCGCGCGGGACCAGCGTGGGCAGCACGTTGTCGAGGACGACCTCGCGGTTGACGACCACCCGCGCGACGTCGTCGCGGCTGGGGACGTCGTACATCACCGAGAGGAGGACCTCCTCCATGATCGCCCGCAGGCCGCGGGCGCCGGTGCCGCGCAGGATCGCCTGGTCGGCGACCGCCTCGAGGGCGTCGGGGGTGAACTCGAGCTCGACGCTGTCGAGCTCGAAGAGGCGCTGGTACTGGCGAACGAGGGCGTTGCGCGGCTCGGTGAGCACCTTCACGAGGGCCTCGCGGTCGAGCGCGGTGACCGAGGTGAACACCGGCAGGCGGCCGATGAACTCCGGGATCATGCCGAACTTGAGCATGTCCTCGGGCATCACGCGGCCGAAGACGTTGCCGGGGTTGGTGTCCAGCGCCGGCTGGTCGATGGCGGCCGTGAAGCCGAGCGCCTTCTTGCCGATGCGCTGCTCGATGATCTTGTCGAGGCCCGCGAACGCTCCGCCGACGATGAACAGCACGTTGGTGGTGTCGATCTGGATGAACTCCTGGTGCGGGTGCTTGCGCCCGCCCTGCGGCGGCACCGACGCGGTGGTGCCCTCGAGGATCTTCAGCAGCGCCTGCTGGACGCCCTCGCCGGAGACGTCGCGGGTGATCGACGGGTTCTCGCTCTTGCGCGCGACCTTGTCGATCTCGTCGATGTAGATGATCCCGGTCTCGGCCTTCTTGACGTCGTAGTCGGCGGCCTGGATCAGCTTGAGCAGGATGTTCTCGACGTCCTCGCCGACATAGCCGGCCTCGGTCAGCGCCGTGGCGTCGGCGATGGCGAAGGGCACGTTGAGCATGCGCGCGAGCGTCTGGGCCAGCAGCGTCTTGCCCGAGCCCGTGGGGCCGAGGAGCAGGATGTTGGACTTCGCGAGCTCGACGGCGTCGTCGCCGCGGCGCTCGCCGGCGGCGCCGGCCTGCACCCGCTTGTAGTGGTTGTAGACCGCGACCGAGAGGCTCTTCTTCGCCTCGTCCTGGCCGATGACGTACTTGTCGAGGAACTCGTAGATCTCGCGCGGCTTGGGCAGCTCGTCGAACTGCAGGTCGCTGGACTCCGAGAGCTCCTCTTCGATGATCTCGTTGCAGAGGTCGATGCACTCGTCGCAGATGTAGACGCCGGGGCCCGCGATGAGCTTCTTGACCTGCTTCTGGCTCTTGCCGCAGAAGGAGCACTTGAGCAGGTCGCCACCGTCGCCGACGCGAGCCACGTGTCCTCCTCGGCCTTGCACTGAGATCGGGTCGTTCAGGGTGAGCAGGTGAGTCGGCGCGGCCCGGGGCCGCCCGCTCATGACGACGGTACTCGTCCGCGCGCCCGGACACGCGGTCCGGCGCCCGCGTGCCGCAGCCATTACGCCGACAGCGCAACGCCCGTCCGACCCGGGCCGGACGGGCGTTCGCGCAGGTCAGCGACGTGCGACCGGGACCGTCAGCGGCCGGCCGCGGTGGACGACGCCTTGCGGCTCGGGATGACCGAGTCGACGATCCCGTACTCCACCGAGGCCTCGGCGGTGAGGATCTTGTCGCGCTCGATGTCCTTCTGGATCTGCTCCATCGAGCGGCCGGTGTGGCGGGACAGGATCCCCTCCATCTCGGTGCGCATGCGGAGCAGCTCGTTGGCCTGGATCTCGATGTCCGTGCCCTGGCCGCCGCCCTCGGTGTAGGGCTGGTGGATCAGGACTCGGGCGTGCGGGAGGGCGTAGCGCTTGCCGGCCGTGCCCGCCGCCAGGAGCACTGCGGCGGCCGAGGCCGCCTGGCCGAGGCACACCGTGGTGATGTCCGGCTTCACGAACTGCATCGTGTCGTAGATCGCCGTCATCGCGGTGTACGAGCCGCCGGGGCTGTTGATGTAGATCGAGATGTCGCGGTCGGGGTCCATCGACTCCAGGCACAGCAGCTGCGCCATGACGTCGTCCGCGGACGCGTCGTCGATCTGGACGCCGAGGAAGATGATCCGCTCCTCGAACAGCTTCGAGTAGGGGTCGTAGCGCTTGTAGCCCTGGGGCGAGCGCTCCTCGAACTGCGGCAGGACGTAGCGGGCCTCCGCGCCGGGACGGCCGATCCCCTGGGGGACGTAGAGCTGGTTCATGTCTGGTTCTCCGTGTCCGTCGTGAGGTCCGTGATCAGGCGGTGCCGCCGCCGCCGGAGACGTCCTGCGCGGACGTCACGACGTGGTCGACGATGCCGTACTCCTTGGCCTCCTCGGCGGAGAACCACTTCTCCCACTCGGAGTCCTCGACGATGCGCTCCACCGGCTGGCCGGTGTGCTCGGCGATGAGCTCGGCCATCTGGCGCTTGATGAGCAGCATCTGCTCGGCCTGCTTCTGCACCAGCGACTGGACGCCGCCGAGGCCGCCGAGCGGCTGGTGCATCATCACGCGGGTGTGCTTGAGCGCGTAGCGCTTGCCGGCCGCGCCCGCGGTCAGCAGGAACTGCCCCATGGACGCGCACATGCCCAGGCCCACGGTGGCGACGTCGTTCTTGACGAACTGCATCGTGTCGTAGATGGCCATGCCCGCCGAGACGCTGCCGCCGGGGCTGTTGACGTAGAGGTAGATGTCGCTGTCGGGGTCCTCCGCCGACAGCAGGAGGAGCTGGCGCACGATCTCGTTGGCCATGTCGTCGCGCACCTCCCCCTCGAGGAAGATGATCCGCTCCCGGAGCAGGCGCTCCTTGATCGAGTCGGTGTAGCCGGCAACGCCGGCGCCGGGGCCTCGATCGGTCCAGTCACCGCTCACGGTGGTCCTCCTGCATGCGTGTCGATCGTGCGGATCGAGCCCCTCTCGGAGCCCGACGGCCGGGAGTGCCGGCCGGTTGTGATCGACCCTAACGAGCAAACACCCCCGTGCCATCCCGGGCACGGGGGTGTTCGCCGTAGGCGTGACGGCCGGGTACCCGGCCGTGGGGCTCAGTGGTTGTGGCCCTCGTGGTCGTCGTGGTCGTGATCGTGGTCGTGGCCGTCGTGGCCGGCCTCGTCCTCGAGCTCGTTGACGACGGTGTCGAGCTGGTTGAGGTCGACGACGTCGCCGTTGGTGTCGACGATGCGCGCGTGCTCGAGCACGTGGGCGAGCGCCTTGCTGCGGCGCACCTCGGCGACGGCGGCGGGCACCTGACCGGCGTTGACGAGCTCCTGCGCGAACTGGTCGGGCGTCATGCCGTAGCGCGGCGCCTGCGCGACGAGCCACTGCGAGAGCTCGGCCTCGGTGACGGCGAGCTCCTCGGCGTCGGCGATCTTGTCGAGCACGAGCTGGCTCTTGAGCGACTCGCGGGCGTTCTTCTCGAACTCCTCGCGGTGGTCGTCGTCGCCGTGGCCGTCGGCGAAGTGCTCCTCGATCTGCTGCTGGACCGCACCCTCGGGAACCGGGAGGTCGACGGCCTCGATGAGGGCCTCGGCGACCTTCTCGCGGGCGGCGTAGCCCTGCTCGAGCAGCTTCACCTTGGCGAGGCGGTCCTGCAGGTCGGCGCGCAGCTCGTCGATGGTGTCGAACTCGCTGGCGAGCTGGGCGAAGTCGTCGTCGGCAGCCGGCAGCTCCCGCTCGCGGACCGTGAGCACCTTGACCTCGACCGAGATCTCCTTGTCGGCGTACTCGCCGCCCTCGGGGGTGAAGGCGAACGTGCGCACGTCGCCGGCGCTGGCGCCGTCGACGGCCTCGTCGAAGCCGGGGAGCATGCCGCCCTGGCCGAGCTCGTAGGACAGCGCGGTGGCGACGAGGTCCTCGACGACCTCGCCGTCGTGCTCGCCGGAGAGGTCGAACAGGATGACGTCGCCCGAGGCGGCGGCGCGCTCGACGGTCGCGAGGCTGCCGAAGCGGGTGCGCAGCGACGTGAGCTGCTCGTCGACGTCGGCGTCGGTGACCTCGGCGGCGTCCACCACGACCTCGATGGAGTCGTAGGCCGGCAGGTCGAACTCGGGGACGACGTCCATCTCGGCGGTGAAGGCGAGGGGCTGGGAGTCCTCGTAGGTCTGGACGTCGACCTCGGGACGGCCGAGGGGGCGGATGTCGTTCTCGCGCAGGGCGGCGTCGAGGCTCGAGCCGATGACGTCGTTGGCGGCCTCGTCGAGGACGGCCGCCCGGCCGATCCGCTGGTCGATGACGCGGTTGGGGACCTTGCCCTTGCGGAAGCCCGGCACCGAGATCTGCGCGGCGATGCGCTTGTAGGCGGCGTCGAGCGAGGGCGTGATCTCCTCGAACGGCACCTCGACGGTGAGCTTCACCCGGGTGGGCGAGAGGGTCTCGACGGCGCTCTTCACGTGGATCGGTGCTCCTGGGTCGGGGTTCGTGGTGGTGCTCGTGGGCTGGCCGCCGCACGGGGTGCGGAGGCGGCGCCGGGTCCTGCTGGTGCAGACGGGCCGGGGCCCGTGCGGTCGGGGCGGGGAGACTCGAACTCCCGATCTCCTGCCCCCAAAGCAGGCGCGCTCGCCACTACGCTACGCCCCGCGGCGCCGCGCCGATCCTACGGGACTCCGCGCGCCCGGCCGACCGGCGTCCGGCGTCCCGCGGCGGCCGTGGGATCATGGCCGTCGGCGTCGGCGACGGCGCCACGCGGGTGTAGCTCAATGGCAGAGCCCCAGCCTTCCAAGCTGGTCATGCGGGTTCGATTCCCGTCACCCGCTCCACCGTGGACAACCCCTGACCTGGGGATTCTCCCTAGCATAGGCCGAGTTCTGTGCCGGTCAGGGCCGACTTGAGCCGCTTCGTTGTTCCACGTACTTCCACGCGGCACCCACGGCAGTTCGAGCGAGCTCTGTTACGGCAACGATGCCCGGAGGTACCAGCGCATCGGCCACGGACGAATCGTGGCTGGAGGCTACCGCGGTCATCGAGGAGACGACCGCGCCGACGGTTAGCCCTTCGACGGTGCCGCCGAGGGCGAAGGGGCGACCTCGCGGCCGCTGGGGGCTGATGGCGTCGGACTGGTCGGACTGGAGGGAGTGCCGGCTGCCGCCACACCGAGGTAGGCGCCTTCGTCGTTGGCGTGGATGGTCTGACTGGCGCTCGGCAGCGGCGCGACTTTCCAGGTTCTGCACCAGAGCTCCGTTGAGCGCCGGGGCGGCGGGGCCGCGAACGACGTTGCCCCCATCCACGCATACGCCGCGGGCGGGGTAGGCGTTGGCGATCGGCTGTCCCGACGCGCTGAGGTATGGCACGGCGACGGGGTAAGTGTCTTCCTGCGCGCACGTGAGGGCCGCCGACCCGTTGCCGTCGACCGTGAGCGGGTTGCCGTCCTGGTCGAACAGGGTGACCGTGGTTGGGGCGCCTTCTGGGCCGAAGGCCTGGATCCCCATCACGTACGAGCCGTCGAGGCTGAGTCCCGCTGGCGGGACGTACGCCACGTCCTGGTCAAACCGCGGCACGAAGCCCGACGCCCACGACCAGAGCAGCGTCGCTCCGACCACCAGTGTGAAGGCGTTCATCGCCCATCGCAGTGCCCGCCCGGACCTCCCAACCCGCCCGACGGCGGCGAACGTGTCGGCCGTCAGCCACCCGGCGACGCCGCCGGCGAGCAGCAGCCAGGGCAGCAGGGAGCCGAACTGAGCGTTCGTCAGTTGGGCGAGGATCCAGATGACGGCGACCCCGCGCAGAGCCGCCCACGCGGGCCCGAAGTCGTCGCGGGCTCGCGCCCAGATGCGGCCCAGCCGGCTGGTCCGGGCGGCGGCGAGCATGTCACGCCAACTGCGTCGCCGGGTTCGGTGTTCCGTAGGCAAGCCTGCGGCGTCGAGCAGTTCGCGCGCGAACTCCCCGGGGGCGCCGAGTCGCAACGTGAGGTCCACTGTCGGGTCGTCAGCGAGTGTTGCTCCGGCGTGCTCCCTGACGTCTTCCAAGAGGGCCGCACGTTCCTCAGCATCGACTCCGGCCAGGGCCCGGGCCACGTCCTCGAGGTAGGCCTCGACCCGCTCGTCGATGATCCGCGTCTCGCTCATGCCGCGCTCCTCGCCCCGTCGAAGATCCCCTGAACCGTGTGGCTGAACGCCTTCCAGGAGTCACGCGCCTCGCTCAACTGCTGCGCCCCCGCCGGGGTCAGCCCGTAGTACTTGCGGTGAGGTCCCTCATCGCTCGGAAGGACGTAGGACGTCAGCGCACCCGACTGGAACAGCCGCCGCAGGGTGCCGTACACCGAGGCGTCACCCACGCCCTCGAGCCCCGCCTCACGGAGTCGACGCACGATGTCGTACCCGTAACCGTCCCTCTCGGAGAGCACGGCCAGTACCGCGGCGTCCAACACGCCCTTGAGCAGTTGAGTCGAATCCATTGCTCCTCCTTCGCGCAGTACCGCGTATCACACAGTAGAGCGCGATCCGGAAGAGAAGCAAGCAACGGCTGAAGGCGTGTCCCAGGCAGCTGGGCAGTGACCAGCGGCGCGGACAGCGCGGCATGGCGAAGGGCCGGGCTGGCCGACTGAAAACTGGCGACGCTGCCCCTCACCCGGCGCCGTGCGCGCTGGACCTCACGACGGAGTCCGGAACTCCAACTCGTCGACCCTTGAGGCGAGCGGCGAGGCAGACATGTGCATTGTCGGCGACGACTGCTACCGTCGTAATCCGTTGGGCTGCAAAGGATTTGGTGGATTGTAGCGGGTCGTTCCTGGTGGTGGTGGGTGGTGCTGTCGAGTGCGAAGATCGGCCGTGGGTCGTGGCGGTACTACAAGGACTCGGTGGCGCGGGGCGCGTGCGAGTACTACGCGGAGGGCGGGAACGCGCCGGGACGCTGGTGGGGTGCGGGCCTGCCCGATCTGGGTCTGGCGCCGGGGTCGCGGGTGCAGGAGCGTGAGCTGGAGGCGTTGTTCGCTCGGGGTCT
>JAIUOK010000056.1 GCA_020161245.1 Actinomycetota bacterium
GAGGTGAACGCATGATTCCCGACGTCCTCGCCACCCGGTACGCCTCGGCGGCGATGCGGGAGATCTGGTCGCCCGAGCATCGGCCTGTCGTGACGTCGTGACCCGGCGGCGTCGTCGACGCACGCACGCTGCACAGATCCTGCTTTCCCGTTCGTACGAGGGCGGTCACGTGACCCGTACAGATGAACACGTGTTCAAGTAGTAATGTGTGCAACATGACGCGCCCGCTGTACGAGCTCCGGGTCATGGCGGCCACCGACCCGGAGCTGATGTAGTGCCCAAACGCATCGGCCACTCCCGCCGACGCGGCACCCACGCCCCCGAGGCGCAGCCGCGCTCGACCCCCCGCGCGGATCCTGATCACCCTCGCCGGCGTGGCCATCACGTACCTCGCCGCACGCGTCATGGCCCACACCGTGCTGGAAGCCATGGCGCGCTGACATCGAGCGCGATGCCGGCGTCACGTGAAGTACGTGCCCCATGGACGTCGCGGCGGCAGAGGGCATTGCGCAGGTGAACCGTCGACGCGCGCAGGTAAGCGGATGCGTCCCCGGCGTCGAGGAGCCAGTTGCCTTCGAACACGCCGGAGGTCTACGTCATCGGACAAGAACCGCGAGTTCCTCGCAGAACTCACGGCTCACCGTGCCCCGGGCAGGGGCCTGCAGCCCGTGCTCGGCGGCGACCGAGCGCGCCACCTGCGGGTGGGCCTTGAAGTAGTCGGCGACCACCCCGTAGGAGAGCCGACCCCGGTCGTGAACCGGCTCGCCGCGCTCCTGAGCCCAGGCCCGGACATCGCTGGGGTAGTACGCCATCGCAGATCCCATCCTCGCCCCGTGCCGTAGTCGGCTGAGCATGCCATGCCGCTCTTCATCAAGCCCGGACCCAGCGCTCACGGGTGGGCATGCACTGCCACCGCCGCCCAAATCTGGCTGATGCACAGGGCCGCGGAACCGCGCGCCGTGGGCTAAACGTGGGCTAAGCAACGGACAGCAACGGTCGGAATCGGCCATCAACGGTGCGTCGGACCAAGCAACCAAAGCCTGAGAAGTCCTGCGAACAGTGGGATTTCCGTGGAGCGGGTGACGGGAATCGAACCCGCACTGTCAGCTTGGGAAGCTGATGTTCTGCCATTGAACTACACCCGCGCAGGCGCGCCGCGTGCTCGCGCCGACGGCGATGCTACCCCGACCGATCAGGGGACCGGGAACCTGGATCTGCCGCACCTGGCATGCTGCGGCCATGGGTGAGGCCGTCGTCGCGGCGCTGGGCATCGCGCTGTCGCCGTTCGCGGTGATCCCGGCGGTGCTGCTGCTGTTCACACGGCGGCCGGGCCCGACCTCGGCGTCGTTCGGCGGCGGCTGGTACGTCGGCATCGCGGTCGTGACCGCCGCCGCAGTCCTGCTCGCCGATCTGCTCTCACTGCCGGACACGCCGCCGGCGTGGCTCTCCTGGACGCGCATCGCCCTCGGCCTGGTGCTGGTGCTCTTCGGCGCCTACAAGCTCATCAAGCGAGACGACGACGCGCCACCGCCGGCGTGGCTCACGTCGCTCGAGACCGCGACGCCGCCCTCGGCACTGCGCTTCGGGCTGATGGCCAGCGCGCCCAACCCCAAGGTGGCCCTGCTCGCGATCGCCGGCGGGTTCTCCCTCGGCGCCGAGATCACCGGGGGCGCGGCCGCCGAGGTCGCCGCCGTCCTGCTCTTCGCGCTGCTGGCCTCGGCCACCGCGCTGCTGCCGGTGCTGGTCTACGCGGTGCTGGGCGAGAAGGCGCTCGGCCCGCTCGGGCGCGGCAAGGACTGGCTCACCGCACGGATCGGCCCGATCGTGTCGGTCGTCCTCGTCGTCATCGGTGCGGCCGTGGCCTACAAGGGCTGGTCGAGCCTGTAGACGCCGGAGGCCGGACCCGAGCGGGTCCGGCCTCCGTGGTGCGGTGACGGTCAGGCGCTGACGGCGTCCGGCTCGACGGACGCGGAACGGGCGTCGGCGGCCAGCGTCGCCTTGGCCTTGGCGACGACGACGACGGCGGACAGCGCGCCGAGGGCGATCGCGCCCAGGGCGACGACGGGGCTCACGGTCTCGATGCCGAGCAGGCCGTCGATCGAGAACGCGCCGGGGCCGGTGAACGCGAGGGCGGATGCGCCGGCGATGAACAGCAGCGGCATCTCGTAGCCGCCGTTGGTGCCCCAGAGGCCGTTGGCCGAGTGCGTCCAGGCAGCGACGCCGAGCGTGCCGACGACGGCGGCAGCCGCGAGCGGGGTGAGCAGGCCGAGGGCCAGCGCGAGGCCGGCGAGCAGCTCGGCGAGGCCGGTGATGACGGCCATGACGTTGCCGGGGCGGAAGCCGATCGAGGCCAGCCAGCCGCCGGTGCCGGCGATGCCGTAGCCGCCGAACCAGCCGAACAGCTTCTGGGAGCCGTGAGCGGCCAGGAGTAGGCCAAGCACGAGGCGGAGGATGAGAAGACCGGTGTCCATGGGAGAACCCTTCGAGGTGGAGGTCGGGGTGGAGCAGCACGTCCGACAACCAGTTGACGGTTCAACAACTTCCCTGGGGCCACGTGAGCCCGGTCACAGGCCCGGCGTCAGCGCTTCTTGCGCCTCGCCTGGGGCGGTACGGCGGCGCGACGCTCGCCCTTGAGCTGCTCGACCTGGCGGGCCAGCACGGCCCGCGCCACGAGGTCGGCCCGGATGGCGGCGACGGCCGCGCACACGAGCAGGATCGCGACGACGACCATGCTCCATGCAGCGGCGCTCGACGCCGGCGGCGCCGTCACCACGACGATGACGCCGATCGCGGCCACCAGCACGCCGCCCGCGACCAGGAACGGGGAGCCGGCGCGATGGCCGGCGTACCAGGTCTCGTCGTTGGACAGCGTCGACGCCAGCCGGATCCCGGCCCAGTGCTGGCGGCGCAGGCGACCGGTGACGCCGAGAACGCCGATCACCGCGACGACGGCGCCCGCCACGATCCAGAGCCAGCCGAGGACAGCCACGGCGTCAATCCTGGCCCAGCGGGCGGGGCCAGGTGTCCTTCGCCGCGCGGCCGTCGCCGCTCGACGTCCCGCGCAGCCGGCGTCCGACCCACGGCACGAGGTGGTCCTTGACCCAGACGGCGTCGGCGGCGAGGGCGTCGCGCCGGACGACGGGGCCGGCCGGCGGCAAGGGCACCCGCCACCAGCCTTCGGGGCCGCCGAGCAGCGCGGGATCGTCAACGCCGAGGGTCTCGAGCACGGCGGCCGCCACGCGCCGGTGGCCGTCGGCGTTGAGGTGCAGGCGGTCGATGTGCCACAGCCGGCGGTCGGTGAGGGCCTCGACGCTGCCGACGTCGACGACGAGGGCGCCTCGGCGGACGGCGGTGGCCCGCACGTTGTCGTTGAAGCGGGAGAAGCGGTCGGCGAGCAGCTGGGCCACGCGGCCGGTCCCGCCCGCTCGGCCGATCGAGGTGAACAGCACGACCTGCCGGCTGCTCGCCGCAGCACGCGCCACCGCGACGTCGTAGCGGCGGAAGAGATCGGCCAGGTCGGTGCCGCGACGCAGGACGTCGTTGGGTCCGGCGTGGAAGGTGGCGACGTCGGGCTCGAGGACGCGCAGCTGGGGCAGCTGCTCGGCCATCACCTGGTCGAGCAGCTTGCCGCGCACCGCGAGGTTGGCGTACTCGACGGTGCTCCCGCGCGCGGCCTCGCGGCGGGCGAGCGCCTCGGCAGCGCGGTCGGCCCAGCCGCGGTGGTGGCCGTCCGGGCGCAGCTCGTCGGACATGCCCTCGGTGAACGAGTCGCCGAGGCACACGAGCCTGAGCGCCACTGCCGTCCCTTCCGCCGTCGGACCTGACCGCTGCAGCGTAGGCGCGTGCGCGCGGCGGGCCGGACGCCGGGGGCAGGCACGACTGAGGCCCGGCGCGCCCCTGGCGCACCGGGCCTCGTCGACCGCCGGCTCGCGTCCCTCCGGTCGCCGGCGGACGTGCGGTGGGTCGTCGGTCAGTAGCGGAACGAGCCGACCAGCCCCTCGAGGGTCGAGGCCATCTGCGCGAGCTCGGTCGCAGCGGTACGGGTCTGCTCCGCACCGGACGACGCGCTCTGGGCGGCGTCGTTCACGCCGTTGATCGAGTCGCCGATGTCCTGGCTGCCGCTCGAGACCTCGTTCATGCTGCGGGCGATCTCGTTGATGGCCGCCGTCTGCTCCTCGACGGCGGAGGCGATCGAGTGCTGGATCTCGTTGATCTGCGCGATGGTCCCGGAGATCTGGGTGATCGCAGTGATCGCCGAGCCGGTGTCGTCGCTGATCGCCTGGATCTTCGCGGTGATGTCCGTCGTGGCGGTGGCGGTGGCCCGGGCGAGGTCCTTGACCTCGGAGGCGACGACCGCGAAGCCCTTGCCCGCCTCGCCGGCGCGCGCCGACTCGATGGTGGCGTTGAGCGCGAGCAGGTTGGTCTGCTCGGCGACGCCGCGGATCTCCTTGATGACGGTCTCGATGTCGCGGCTGCTGGTGCCGAGGGCGTCCATGATCTGCGTGGTGCGCTCGGCGACCTCGACGGCCGACGACGCGACCTTCGCGGCGTCCCAGGCGCTCGACGAGATCTGCGCGATCGACGCGGTGAGCTGGTCGGTGGCCGTCGCCGCCGTCTGAACCGACTCGTTCACGCTGCCCGAGCGGTGGACCACCTGGACGGCCTGGGCCGACGTCGTCTCGGCCGCGGTCGACATCAGGTTCGACGTCGCGGTGAGCTCCTCGGCCGCGGCGGCGAGCATCTGGGCGCTGTCGGCGATGGCCGACACGCTCTTCTGCTGCGACTCGGCGGCGCGGTTGAGGCTCGTGGCCACGCGGCCGAGCTCGTCGGCACGGTGGATGTCGACGCGGACCGAGAGGTCGCCGTCGGCGAGCCTGCCGAGCGCGGTGTCGATGAGGCCGAGCGGCTGCGTGATGCCCTTGACGATGCGGGCGGTCAGCACGAGCGCGGTGACCAGGCCGATCAGCAGCACCACGACCACGACCATCGTCCACTTGGCGACGTCGGCGCTGAGCTGCTCGCCGGTCGCGGCGACGAGGGCGTCCGCCTGCACGTTCATGCCGTCGAACGCCTCGACCGCGGCGGTGGAGGCCGGGTAGTTGTCGACCGTCTGGGTCTTGGTGGCGCCCACGAGGTCGCCGGCCTTGATCTGGGTCTTCACCGTGTCGACGTAGCCCTCGTAGTCGACCATCGCCTGCTTGGCCTTCTCGGCGAGCGGCACGAACTCGGGGATGCCCGCAGCGATCATGTCGTCGAGGCCCTGAAGGGCTGCTGCATGCTCCTCGGTCGCCACCGCCCAGGTCTCGTCGATCAGCTGGGCCTGCGCCGGGTCCTTGAGGTCCTCGAGCGCGATCACCATGTTGACGGCGGCGTCCTCGCTCGCCCACGACGTGTAGGCGTCGTTGCCGTGGTTGGCGGAGTCGAAGGTGCGCACAAGCGTGTCGGCGGCGCCCTTGGCCTGGTTGAGGCCGTAGATGCCGACGCCGGCGGAGATCACCCAGAGGGCGAGCATGACGCCGACGAGGGCGTACAGGCGGCCGCGGACGCCGAGGCCGGCGAGCGAGAAGCCGGGACGGGACGGGGAAGTGGTGGCGGACATGAGCATGCGCTCCCGTGCGTGGAGGGACTGACATCCCCCCCATCGGGGCCGGGGCTCGGCGCCTGAGGCGGGCGGCGGTTCGGTGAGCGAAGCGAGAGCCTTGCTGATCAGCGGGTCAGGACCGCCTGTCCTCACCTCCGAGAGGCCGCCGTCCCTGGGGTCCGTCCGGAGGCGGCTCGGCGGCGCTCCCGATCCACGCCTCCGGAGACGAGATTCGCGTCCGACGCGTCCGGTTTCGGCTGCCTTCGGGCCGTGGGAGGGGCTTAGATGTCGGCGTGCAGGACGACGACCGGCCGGCGGCCGCCCCGACGCGCAGCTGGACGCTGCTCACCAACCACGCCCGCCTGCTGCTCCTCATCGGCCGCAACCCCGACGCACGCCTGCGCGACCTCGCCGAGCAGGCCAAGATCACCGAGCGCGCGGCCCAAGCGATCGTCCGCGACCTCGAGGAGGCCGGCTACGTGACCCGCAGCCGCGTCGGCCGCCGCAACACCTACGAGGTGCACCCCGAGGGCCGCTTCCGCCACCCCGCCGAGGCCGATCACGAGATCGGCGAGCTGCTCTCGCTGTTCGGCGACGCACCCCAGACCTGACCGCACGTCCACGTCGAACCCGGCAACTCCCGCAAGAGCCGACGCGGTTTCGCGGGAGAAGCTGGGTTCGACGCCGCCCTGGGTAGGCAATGTGTCCAGTGGCGTCGGGCTGACCCGTTCGGCTCCGCACAAAAGTGCCCGCAAACCCTTGACGCCTGCTGTGGCGCGCGACACTCTGGGGCCGTTCATTCGGATCCGAACGGATCTGCGTGTCCTGCCCCCTTCCCGAGGCCCCCCGGCCTGGCCCATGGAGAGCCGCATGACCCAGCTCCAGCCTCCGCCCCAGGAGACCCCGGAGACCGCGCTGCACCACGGACGCCTCGGCGTCGTGGGCATCGTGTTCTTCGTCGTCGCCGCAGCCGCGCCGCTCGTCGGCATGACCGGCGCGGTCCCCGTCGCGATCGTCGCCGGCAACGGTGCGGCCGCGCCGGGCGCGTACGTCGTCGTCGGCCTGATCCTGCTGCTGTTCTCCGTCGGCTACGCCGCCATGGCATCCAAGGTGACCAACACCGGCGCGTTCTTCGCCTATGTCGGCCGCGGCCTCGGCATCATCCCCGGCGTCGGCTCGGCGTTCACCTCGCTCGTCGCCTACCTCGCCGTCCAGCTCGCCGTGTTCGGCTTCTTCGGCGGGCTCGTGTCCGGGGAGATGAACGCGAAGTTCGGCATCGACCTGCCGTGGTACGTGTGGACGCTCATCGCCTGGGCGCTGGTCACCGGGCTGTCGGCGCTGTCGGTCGACGTCGGCGCCAAGCTGCTCGGCGTCCTGATGTCGCTGGAGCTGCTCTCCCTGCTCGTCACCGCCTTCGCGGTGTTCTTCTCCTCCGACAAGCCGGAGGGCATCGACCTCGGGGCCTCGTTCGCGCCGCAGAACATCTTCGCGGGCGGCCTTGCCAGCACTGCGGGTATCGCGCTCGCCTTCGCTTTCGCGTCCTACATCGGGTTCGAGGCGACCGCGATCTACGGCGAGGAGTCCAAGGACCCCCACCGCACCGTCCCCCGGGCGACCTACACGGCCGTCATCATCATCACCGTCATCTTCGGCTTCACGGCGTTCGCGATCGTCACCGGTCTCGGCGCCTCCACCGTCGTCGAGAAGACGGCGGAGATCTCCGAGGGCCTCACCAACCCGGCCGCCGTCCTGTTCGCCGTGGCAGAGCAGTACGTCGGCACCTGGATCGTGGACGTGATGAGCTGGCTGGTCATCTCGTCGCTGTTCGCCGGCCTGCTGGCCTTCCAGAACTCCGCGGCCCGGTACTTCTACGCGATGGGCCGCGCCGACGTGCTGCCGCGCGCCCTCGACCGCGTCAACGGCCGTGGCGCCCCGTGGACGGCGACCATCGTCACCTCGGTCGTCTCGCTCGTCGTGATCGTCATCTTCTGGGTGGCGAACCTCGACCCGATCCTCAACCTCTTCTACTGGTTCTCGGGCCTGGCCGTGCTCGCGATCGTGTTCGTCGAGATCCTGGTGTCCCTCGCCGTCATCGCCTTCTTCTCCCGCCACCGCGGCGAGGCGTCGGTGTGGGCGTCGTTCATCGCGCCGCTGCTCTCGATCCTCGGCCTCACCGTCGGCCTGTGGCTGCTGGCGTCGCGCTTCGGCCTGCTGGCGGGCACGGTGGCCGACGGCGTCGACCCGACGGCGCAGCCGTGGGGCCTCAACACGACCGGCTGGATCCTCGTGCTCACGCCGTTCGTGATGTTCGCGGTCGGCCTGATCGTGGGCAAGCTGCGTCTCAAGGAGGAGAACGAGGACGCCATCGCCGACCTCGTCACCTGATCGGCACCGCCCTGCACGACGACGGCGCCCCGGACCACGTGGTCCGGGGCGCTCGTCGTCCGTAGCGGCATCTGACGCGTCCCCGGGTCGTCCGCCGCTACGGAGCCGCCGGAGGTACCGGCCGCCGGTCTGCCGTTCGGGCTCAGACGTCGGTGTCGATCGGTGCCATGTCGGGGTAGCGGGCACCCGTCGCCGCAGGCAGCGAGTCGGTGAGCGCACGCAGCTCGTCGTCGGACAGCACGACGTCGGCAGCGCCCGCGTTCTCCTCGAGGTAGGCGCGCCGCTTCGTGCCGGGGATGGGCACGACGTCGTCGCCGCGCGAGAGCACCCAGGCCAGCGCGATCTGGCCGGGGGCGACGCCCTTGGCGGCGGCGACCTTCTTCACGACGTCGACGATGCGCATGTTGAGGGCGAGGTTGTAGCCCTGGAACCGCGGGTGGTTGCGGCGGGTGTCCGTGTCGTCGAGCTTGCTGGGGTTGGTCACCGTCCCGGTGAGGAACCCGCGGCCCAGCGGGCTGTAGCCCACCAGGCCGATGCCGAGCTCCCGGAGCAGCGGCAGCACCTTCGACTCGACGTCGCGCGTCCAGAGCGAGTACTCGGTCTGCACCGCGGTGATGGGGTGGACGGCGTGCGCTCGGCGGATCGTGTCCGTCCCCGCCTCGGAGAGCCCGAGGAAGAGGACCTTGCCGGCCTGGACGGCCTCGGCCATCGCGCCGACGGTCTCCTCGATGGGCACGCTGCGGTCGACGCGGTGCTGGTACCAGAGGTCGACGTGGTCGACGCCGAGGCGCCGCAAGGAGTCGTCGATGCACTGCCGGACGTACTCAGGGCTGCCGTCGGTGCCGAGCCGCTCGCCGTTCGGGCCGCGCTTCTGCCCGAACTTCGTCGCGAGCTGCACCTCGTCGCGGCGGCCGGCGATCGCGCGCCCGACGAGCTCCTCGTTGACGAACGGCCCGTACATGTCGGCGGTGTCGATGAACGTGACACCGAGGTCGAGCGCACGCCGGATCGTGGCCTCCGACTCGGCGTCGTCGCGGGAGCCGTAGAACTCCGACATCCCCATGCACCCGAGACCCAGCGCCGACACCTCCAGCGCCTGCTCCCCCGACCCCAGCATCCGCCGCCCGACACCCACAGCCCGCACACCCCTTCGCCGCCCTCAGAACCCGTCCACTGTAAGCAGGACACCTTTCACGGTGAAGGTGCCCCCGCTTGCGATAGAAGCAAGGAAAGCGCCCCAGGCTGTCCACAGCCGCGCGTCCCATCCACAGAGGCCTCAGCCCGTGACGCGCTCGCCCTCCGCGACGAGGTAGCGGCACAGCGCGGGCACCTCGTCGATGCTGCGCACGAACATCGAGGGCTTGAAGCAGATCGTCGTGAACCCCTGCTCGAGCTGGCGCGGCAGGTCCGCGAGCGCGACGTCGACATCGGCGACGTCGTCCGGGCCGTGGAAGGTGCCGTTGATCCCGCCGACGAGCTCGAGCTCGGAGATGTCGCGGCCGGCGTCGCGCATACCGGTGGCGAGCGCGGCCATGTCGTCGTCGGTCAGGCGCCCGAACGGGTTGAGGCCGCGGCCGTATCGAGCGAGGCGGCGCACGACGTGCGGCGGCATGCCCTGACCGCCGAACCACAGCGGCGGGCCCTCCGGCGTGGCCGCGCCGGGCTCGAGCCAGACGTCGGTGAACGGGAACCGCGGCCCGTCGTGGCTGATCGGGTACGGCCCCCAGGACTTCGCGAGCACCTCGAGCTGCTCGTCGAGGATCCGACCGCGCTCGCCGAACGGGACGCCGAGGGCGTCGTACTCGTCGCGGCTCCAGCTCACCGTCGGCAGCACGATGAGCCTGCCACCCGAGAGCAGGTCGAGCGTGCCGAGCTCCTTGGCGAGCAGCAGCGGGTGGCGCAGCGGCAGGATGATCGCGCCGGCGACGAGGCGCAGCGACGTCGTCGCCTGCGCGATCGCCGACATCAGCACGATGCTGCTCGGCCAGGGGTACGCCGGCGACTGGTTGCCGGGTGCGGCGTACGCCCGCGGGTTGGCCATCTCGCCGGCCTCGCCCGAGTCGCGGCCGAGCACGACGTGCTCGCTCAGCTGGACGCCGTCGATGTCGTTCGCCTCCGCGGTGGCCGCCAGCTCGACCAGCCCGCCGAGGTCGCGCGGATCGAGGATCGCCTCGTTCTCCGTGAGCACCATGAGCCAGCGCACGCCGGTCATCTCCACACCTCCGACACGCCGTGCCTGTGGACAGCCTGGGGCGCCTTCCTTGCTTCTATCGCAAGCGGGGGCACCTTCACCGGTAACAGTGAGGCCTTGGTGGCTAGGCCTTCTCTTCGACAGTGGAGGGGTAGAGGTCCTTGCTGGGGGTGCGGATGCCGCGGTACTCCCAGTCGCCGCCGAGCGCGGTGGAGACGACCTCCTCGCTCTCGGTCGGCTGGGCGCCGACGTCGGTGCGGATGGCGGTCGGGCCGGTCACGATGTGGTTGGTGAGCTTCCCGAGCCCCTCGACCTCCACCTCGACGACGTCGCCCGGCTGCACGGGCCGTGAGTTCGCCGGCGTGCCGGAGAAGATGAGGTCGCCCGGCACCAGCGTGATCGTGCGCGCCAGGTCGGCGACGAGGTAGTTCATGTCCCACTCCATGCCGTCGGTCGTGTCGTCCTGGACGACGCTGCCGTTGACGAGGGTGCGGATCTGCTTGCCGCGGAAGTCCCAGTCGGTGACCAGGCCGGGGCCGACGGGGGCGAGGGTGTCGGAGCCCTTGACGCGCAGCATGGAGCCGGCGTCGGTGTCGCGGAAGTCGTGCAGGCCGTAGTCGTTGCCGACGGTGTAGCCGGCGATGTACTCGCCAGCCTCGGCGGGCGACACGTTGCGGCAGGTGCGGCCGATCACGATGACGATCTCGCCCTCGTAGTTGAGCCACTTGCAGCCCTCGGGGCGCACGACGGCGCCCTTGTGGCTGTTGATCGCCGTGATCGGCTTGTGGAAGTACGTGGGCGCCGGCGGGAGCTTGGTCATGAATTCCTGGGTGCGGCTGTCGTAGTTCAGGTGCACCGCGATGATCTTCGTCGGCTCGGACGGCGGGAGGTGGATCGCGTCGTCGACGCCCACCTCGCGGCCGTCGGCGGCCACGAGGACGTCTCCGTGGCGGACGACCTGCACGGCGGAGCCGTCGAGCAGGATGCGGCGGTACTCGGTCACGGGTGCTCCTGTGCTGGTGTCTGCGTGTCACACCCGCAACTGCACAAGAACGGCGGGGTCCTCGTGCAGTGAGCGGTGTAGCGCGCGTCCTTGGTGGGGGTCAGGCGACGGCGGTGCGGGGGGCGGTCCAGCCGCCTGCGGGGCGGTCGAACCAGACGTGCACCTGGCTGGTTCCGACGGAGTTCTCGTAGTCGCCGTACTGCACGCCGGGCGCGCTGAACTCGGACTCGCCGAGCGCCGCGGCCATCATGAGGTAGTGGGCGAACATGCCCTCGGGCCGCACGGTGAGGAACTCCGGCATCGTCTCGAGCACCCGGTCGTGGCGACCCTCGAAGAACCACTGCAGGCGCTCGTGATCCATGTCGCGTGCCTTCTGGCTGATGATGTGCGACGGGTCGCTCGCCTCGTGCTTGCGCAGCTCCTTGAGCTTGTAGAACGTGTGCGAGAGCGACCCGGTGGCGATGATGATCACCTTGCGGTCGGTCTTCTCGATCGCGGCGCGGATCGCACGCCCGACGCGCAGGAAGTCGTCCGTCTCGCCGGTCTGGCACACCGACATCGAGATCCACTGCTTGTCGAGGCCCTTGCCGAGGTACGACCACAGGTTGATCGACGGGTAGTACAGCGGGAGGTACGGGTCGTCGATCGCGGTGATCCACGTGCCCGCAGGCTCCCCCTCGGCCGCGATCGCCTCGGCGAGCTCGCGGTCGCCGCGCCACTCGTAGGGGATGCGGCACATGCCGCGGGGGAGCTCTTCCGCGGTGAACAGCCCGGCCCGCAGGTCCTGCGACGTGATGACGAACTCGACCGTGGTGAACCAGTGCGAGTCGAGCACGATCACGGTGTCGTAGTCGAGCTGCTCGAACTTCTCGGCACGGATCTGATGCAGCGCCGGGACGAGCGAGATCTCCTTGCCGTTGTTGAGCTCGAGCCGCGTCTCGAGCGGCAGCATGATGGTGGGGACGTGCGAGAGCAGACCCGCACCGACGACCTCGCCCATGGCTAGCTCCATCCCTTCGGCGCGAACACCGAGTTCTTGACGTCGCAGTAGAAGTCGAACGACCAGACGCCGCCCTCGCGGCCGATGCCGGACTTGCCGCTGCCGCCGAACGGCGCCGACAGGTCGCGGACGAAGAAGCAGTTGATCCACACCGTGCCGGCACGCAGCTGCGACGACACCCGCTCGGCGCGCTCCTGCGACCCGGTGACCAGCGTGGCAGCCAGCCCGTACTCCGTGTCGTTGGCCATCGCGACGCCGTCCTCCTCGGTGGAGAACCGCTGCAGCGTGAGCACCGGGCCGAAGACCTCCTGGCAGGTGATCTCCCACGTGGGGTCGACGCCCTCGAACACCGTGGGCTTGTAGAAGAAGCCGCCGGTCGCGTTGTTGAGCTCGTCGTTGGGCCCGCCGCCGAGGATGACCTGCGCGCCGTCGGCGACCGCACGCTTGACGAAGCCGTCGACACGCTCGAAGTGGGCGCGGCTCACGAGCGGGCCGATGTCGGTCGCCTCGTCGCGCGAGTCGCCCTGCTGGATCTGCGCGGCGCGCTCGAGGAAGCGGGCGCGGAACTCGTCGTAGATGCCGTCCTGCACGAGCATCCGGACGGCGGCGAGGCAGACCTGGCCGGAGTTGTCGAACTGCTCGACGGCGAGGTCGACGGCAAGGTCGAGGTCGGCGTCGTCGAAGACCAGCAGCGGCGACTTGCCGCCGAGCTCGAAGCTCACCGGCGTCACGTTGCGGGCGGCCGACTCGCCGATCTTGATCGACGTCGGCACCGAGCCGGTGAAGCAGACCCGTCGGACGTCGGGGTGGGCCACGAGCGGCGCGCCCGCCTCGACACCCATGCCCTGAACGACGTTGAAGACGCCGGCGGGCAGGCCCGCCTCGTGGGCGATGTCGGCGAACAGCGACGCGGTGAGCGGCGCCCACTCCGGCGGCTTGGCGACGACGGTGTTGCCGGCCGCGAGCGCCGGGCCGATGCGCCAGGTCGCCAGCATGAGCGGCGCGTTCCACGGCGTGACGATGGCGGTCACCCCTGCCGGGTCCCACGACACGTGGTTGCGGTGCCCGCGGGTGTCGAAGTCCGGGTGCGACAGCTTCTCGACGGCGTACTCGGCGAAGAAGCGGATGTTCATCGCAACGCGCGGCATGACGCCGCGGCGGTGCGAGCGCAGCAGCGACCCGTTGTCGCGGGTCTCGAGCTGGGCGAGGTCCTCGATGCGCGCCTCGATCCCCTCCGCCACGCGCAGCAGGATCGCCGAGCGCTCGGCGACCGGCATCGCCGCCCACGCGGGGAACGCCGCCTTGGCGGCGGCGACGGCGGCGTCGACCTCGGCCTGGCCGCCGCGGCTCACCTCGGCGATGACGGTGCCGTCGAGCGGCGACACGTCCTCGAAGGTGGTCGCGCTCGCGACGCGCTCGCCCCCGATCCAGTGCCGGGTGTCGACCTCGACGCCGGCGACGACTGCCTTGCTCATGGGCGGGCCTTCCGGGAGCGGGGAAGCAGGTCCAGGGGGTGGTCCGGCGAGCCGGACCCGGCTATCGTTCGGATACAAACGTATTGCCGGACACCGGAGGCGGTCAAGACATGGCGAGGACCCCGGTCATCGCGATCCCGGCGCGGTTCTCGGCGTCGGCGTCCGCCCACCGCCACCGTGCGCTCAGCACGGCCCGCGCGCTCTCCGAGGGCGTCCTGCGCGCCGGGGGCGAGCCGGTCACCGTGCACCCGTGGGCGCCCGAGGGCCACGTGACCCCCGACGAGGTCGGTGCACGGCTGGCCTTCGCCGACGGCGTCCTGCTGCCGGGCGGCGGAGATCTCGACCCCGCCCGCTACGGCCAGCCCGTCGCCAGCGACGAGGTGTACGACGTAGACGCCGAGCAGGACGCCTTCGACCTCGCCGTCGCCCGCTGGGCCGTCGACGCCGGAGTGCCGCTGCTGGCTGTCTGCCGCGGCTGGCAGGTCGTCAACGTGGCGCTCGGGGGCGAGCTCGAGCAGCACATGGCCGAGCCCCACCGCCACGTCGTCCACGACGTCGCGGTCGACGCCGGCACCGAGCTGGAGAAGGTCGTCGGGTCGACGACCGCGGCGTCGTGCTACCACCACCAGCGCGTCAGCCGGCTCGGCGAGGGTCTCGTGCCGGTGGCTCGCGCCGCCGACGGGACGATCGAGGCCGCGGCCCTCCCTGGCGCGAAGGGCTGGTTCCTCGCGGTGCAGTGGCACCCCGAGGACACCTTCACCACAGACCCGGACCAGCTCGCGGTGTTCCGCGCCCTCGTCGACGCCGCCCGCCGCTAGCGGTCCGGGGACGCGTGTAACAGCCCGAGATGGGGTAATGGCACCGTCGT
Source organism: Actinomycetota bacterium (assembly GCA_020161245.1). GTDB lineage: Bacteria > Actinomycetota > Actinomycetes > S36-B12 > CAIYMF01 > Longivirga. The sequence continues at coordinate 14,504 of JAIUOK010000056.1, forward strand.
TTGGCCCAGTTCGGCCTGTTACATGCGGACCCGTCGAGGGGTCAGGCGTTCTCGGCCTTCTTGACGATGGCGCGCAGAGCGCGGGCGGTGGCGAGCTTGGCGTCGTCGTCGAGGTCCTCGGACATGAGCGCCTCGACGGCGTTGAACTCCGGGAACACCGAGCTCATGAGCTTCTGGCCCTTGGGCGTGAGCGAGAGCAGCACCCGGCGCGCGTCGTCGGGATGCACCCGGCGCTTGACCAGACCGCGGCTCATGAGGGTGTTCTGCACACCCGTGAGCGTGCCCTTGGAGATGCCGGCCTCGGCCGCGACGTGGCGGCTCTCGATGTCGCCCCAGATCCAGATCACCCACAGCACGACCCAGCCGGTCCAGGTGAGGTCGTGGGGCGCCAGCACCGTGCGCTCGACGTGGTTGCGGACGGCGTTCGCGGCGCGGTAGACGTTCGAGATCACCGCCATGGCGCTCATGTCGATCGACAGGCCCGACAGCCGCTCGGCGACAGCCTGCTCGGTGGCCTCGAGGGTGTGGTGGTCCTCGTCGCCGTTGGCCGCCTGCGTCGTGCGCACGTAGCGCGACAGCGAGCAGGCCGCGTCGTCGCACGGGCAGCGCGCGGGGTCGCAGTCGTCGGGGGAGACGACCGCGTCGGCAGCCTTGCGCTTGGCCCCCGTCCCGGGGCGCGCGGAGCGCTGCTTGTCAGCCACGGCGGGAGTCTACGGCGATCGTTCGGACTCGTATGTCACACGGTCGCGGAGGGGACACGCGCCACCTCGTCGAGGAAGCGGTCGACGAGCCGGCGGCTGCGCGCCTGCGCCTCGACGGCGGTCCGGTCGGTCTCCGCGCGCATCGCGGCGCCGTCGATCGCGTGGGCCTCGAGGTAGACGTCGCCTCCGTTGCCGAGCCAGCCCTCGAGCTGCTCGGGCGTGAGCTCCGGGTGGAACTGGACGCCGAGGCTGCGGCCGATGACGTAGGCCTGGGGGCAGATGTCGGTGCGGGCGAGCACCTGCGCCCCCGGCGGCGGGTCGAAGCGGTCGTGGTGCCACTGGAACCAGGGACCGGCTTCGACGAGGTCGGGGCGGTTCGACTCGATGGCGTACCAGCCGATCTCGGGCTCCGGCGCGCGCTCCACCGAGCCGCCGAGCGCCGTCGCGAGCGCCTGCGCCCCGAAGCAGATCCCGAGGATCGGCACGCCTGCCTCGTGCGCGGTGCGCAGGAAGGCCAGCTCCTCGAGCACCCAGGCGCCGATCGTCGCGTGGTCGTACACCGACCACGGGGCACCCATCGGCACGATGACGTCGTACGCCCGCGGGTCGGGGAAGACGACGTCGACGGCGGGCTCGTGGAACCGGTCCTCGGGGACGACGAGGAACTCGACCACCTCGTAGCCGCGCGCGGCGAACTGCGCGCCGACCGGGCCGACGGGCGAGACGTGGTCCTGCTGGACGAACAGCGCGCGCACCTGCGGGCTCCTTTCGTTCGGACCCGAACATAAGGTCCGAGAGCCACGCGGGCAAGGGGTCCGCGAGTTTGCGGCAGGCTCTTCCCCCGACGCCGTCCGGCCACTATCGTGCGTTCATCGTTCGGTTCCGAACGGTTTGTCGGACGACCGCCCCAGCCGCCCGAGGGAGAGCGCATGGCCCACGTCGACGTTTCCGGAGTGCTCGCGGACCTGCGGTCGCGAGGTATCGACGTCATCCGGGTGTCGTACCCGGACCTGATCGGCACCGACCGCGGCCGCGACGTGCTCCTCGAGGAGCTCGAGAGCGTGATGGGCCACGGCATCGCGTTCTGCCGCGCGGTCTACCACACCAGCCCGATGGGCGACGTCGTGCCGGTGTCGGGGGGTCTCGACAAGGGCCTGCCGGACATCTCGGCCAAGCCCGACCTCTCGACCCTGACCGACCTCCCGTGGGAGCCGGGCGCTGCCTGGTGCCTCGCCGACACCTCCGCCGAGGGCTCGCCCGCCGAGGAGTCGCCGCGCGAGGTCGCGCGCCGCGTCTCGGCGAAGCTCGGCGAGCTCGGGCTCGGCGCCGTGATCGGCCCGGAGCTCGAGTTCTACCTGCTCGAGGAGGACGCGACGTCGTCCAACGGCTGGAAGCGCTACGCCGACGCCCCCGGCAACGTCTACGTGGTCGGGCGCAAGGGCGACCCGAGGGGCGTCCTGCTCTCGATGCTGCGCTACATGCGCGACGCCGCGCTGCAGGTGACCGCGGCCAACCACGAGTTCTGCGCCGGCCAGTTCGAGATCAACCTCAACCACTCCGAGCTCGTCGACGCCGCGGACCGCGCGTTCCGGATGAAGTCGGCGGTGCAGGAGATCGCCCGCCACGAGGGCATGCTGGCCACGTTCATGGCCAAGCCCTTCAACGACGAGGGCGGCAGCGGCTTCCACCTGCACGTGTCGCTCGTCGACGAGGACGGCACCAACGTCTTCGGCGACCCCGACCACGAGTCGGACGGCCTCTCGGCGACCGGCCGCGCGGCGATCGCCGGCGTCCTCAAGCACGCGCCCGCCCTCGCCGCGATCCTCAACCCGACCATCAACTCCTACAAGCGATTCGGGCCCGACACCCTGGCGCCGTGGCTGATCGACTGGGGCCTGGACAACCGCAGCGCGATGGTGCGCATCCCGCCGGAGCGCGGTGGGGCCGCGCGCATGGAGGTGCGTCTCGGCGACGCGACCGCCAACCCCTACCTCGCCATGGCGGCGGTGGGCGCGGCGATCTACCTCGGCGTGCGCGACAAGCTCGAGCCCCCGGCGCCGCTCGAGGGCTACGGCTACGACCCCGAGTCCGCGCCGATGCTGCCGCAGTCGCTGCCGGAGGCGCTCGACGCGCTCGAGGCCGACACCGAGCTGCAGGAGGTGCTCGGCGAGTACTTCGTCGAGGCCTTCCTGACCTACAAGCGCAACGAGGTCGAGCGCTTCTCCCGCTTCATCACCGACTGGGAGTTCCGCGAGTACGCCTACCACCTGTAGACGCGACGACAGGAGCCCCCGGCCGACCGGCCGGGGGCTCCTGCGCGTCCCCGGGTCCGCGGCACCCCTCCCTGTGCAGTCCGCCGGACTGCGTCCTACAGCGGGTACGGGCCGAAGCGGCCCCACGCGACGAAGACGGCCAGGGCGAACAGCACGATGTTGGGCACGACGGCCGCGAGGCCGTCGCCGCGGCGCAGGTGCATGACGGCGGCCAGCACCATCACGATCGCCAGGCCGACTGCGGCGATCGGGACGAGGATCGGCGCGATCCCGGTGATGCCCGGCAGGATCAGGCCGATCGCACCGAGCACCTCGACGATGCCGATGCCCTTGACGGCGCCGTCGCTGTAGTCGGCCGCCCAGGGCAGGCGCTCGACGAGCTTCGCCTTCGGCGTGGTGATCTTCATGAGGCCGGCGGCCAGGAACGCCGCGGCCAGCAGCCCCGCCACGACCCAGAGCGCGATGTCCATGGGAACTCCCTTGTTGAATGTTCAACTCTGGACGCGACCGTAGACCACCTCGTTTGAATGTTCAAGTGTCCTAGTCTCGACCCGTGGCAGCCGACGACGTCCCCTGGCTCACGCCCGAGCAGCTGCGGGCGTGGCTGGCGCTCAACGCGCTGACCGAGGTGCTGCCCTCCGCCGTCGACGCCCAGCTCAAGCGCGACGCCGGGATCAACCGGTTCGAGTACCAGGTGATGGCCGGGCTGTCGGAGTCGCCGGGCCGGACGATCCGGATGAGCGTGCTCGCGACCTTCGCGTCCGGCTCGCTCTCACGCCTCTCGCACGCACTGACCCGCCTGGAGTCGCACGGCTGGGTCGTGCGCCGTCCCTCCGCCGACGACCCGCGTGCCGTCGAGGCCGTGCTCACCGACGCCGGCTGGGCGAAGGTGCAGGAGACCGCGCCCGGTCACGTGCGCGAGGCGCGGCGCCTGGTCGTCGACGTCCTCAGCCCGGCGCAGACCGCCCAGCTCGAGCGGATCTGCATGAAGCTGCTCGACGCCGTCGGGCCCGACCAGGCCGACCTGCTGCGCAGCATGCCCCTGCGCGCCGCCGACGACTGACGTCTGACACACGTAACACCCTCATCTGCACCAGAACCGGCCAGTTCTTGTGCAGATGAGGGTGTTACGTGCGGACCTCAGCGGTGGGCGAGGGTGGTGCCGCCGTTCCAGCTGGTGCCGACCTGGACGTAGTAGCCGCTGATGATCTCGCGCACCGGCAGCGTGGAGGCGACGTCGTCCCACGGGGAGTCGAACAGGTCGAGCGACGCCTCGGCCTTCCACGGCTGGCCGGCCTCGCCGCCCGCACCGCTCATGGTGAGCACCTCGTCGAGCGCCCAGCCCTCGGCGCCGCGCTCGATGGGGCGCACCTGGCGGTGGTGCAGCATCGGCAGCGCGTTGACGAAGCCGTTGGTGTCGCTCGGCTCGGTCAGCGTGATGACAGCCTGCGCGAGCCGGTGGTCGTACGCCGCGAGGGTCGCGCCGAACTTGGCGCCGGCCTCGATACGCGGGGCGCCCTTGCCGTAGGGCATGGGACGGGTCTGGTGGATCGAGCCGAGCTTCTTCGGGTAGCCCTGGTGCACACCGCGCGCGATCGCGAAGTCGGTGGTGACCCAGATGAGGACGCAGCGCGAGTAGGTCACGCCCTCGTACTGGCAGCGGACGACCGCGAACGCCTCCTTGTACTGCGACCGCGCGGGGTCGAGCAGCTCCTCGCCGCCGGCCGAGCACGACTGCCAGTCGGCCCAGATGAACGCGACCGCGCCGGGGTCCTCGGGTGCGAGCTCGACGTCGTCGGGCAGCAGCGCGCGCACCTTGTCGACGTCGGTGCGGTACTCGACCGTGAGCAGGTCGCCGGAGTAGAACCACGGCGGGTTCGGGATGAGCGCGCTGCGGCCGCTCACGGTGTACGGCGGGGCGAAGCCCTGGAGCTCGGGCACGGAGGTCTCCTCGTCAGACGCGGGCGCGGCGGGTGGTGATGCGGGGGGCGTTCGACGTCGGTGCCTGGACCGAGGCCGGCGACTCCTCGGCGAGCATGCCGAGGACGATGTCGCGCACCTTGAGCGCGGCGACGTCGGCGGCGACGTTGACCTCGGGCCCGGGGCCGTCGATGTCGAGCACGGCCTGGGCCGTCTCCATCGCCCTGAAGACGCGGGAGTAGTAGTCGTCGAACAGCGAGGCGCACAGCGATCCCGCCGACTCGTCGTCGACGGCGAAGTCGCGGCTGACCGCCCACGCCACGCGGCTGCGGCCCGGCTCGGTCGGCGTCACCAGCTGCGTGAAGCGCAGCCGGGCGGTGCGCCCGTCGGACGCCGAGACGTCCCAGTGGTCGACCCACACGGCGGGCGAGAGGAAGAACGCGTCCTGCTGCGTGGCGAAGTCGTCGGTCGAGCCGACCAGCCGCGCCTGCCAGTCGGGCAGCGGGGCCGGCGGGAACTCGCGGTGCAGCGCGACCGTGGTCTCGGTGACGACGACGTCGAGCGGCGGCGGCGACGCCAGCACCACCGGCGAGATGTCGGGCGCCACGAACGGCACCTGCGTCACGTCGGCGAAGTTCTCGTGCAGCAGCAGGTACCCCGCCGCGACCTCGCGATCGCCGCCGACGGTGGCCCATGCGGCGTCGGCCAGCCACGGCAGCGACGGCACGCGGTGCAGGCGCGCACGGCCGGGCTCGCCGAACCAGGCCCACACGATGCCGTCCGACTCCTGGACGGGGTACGACGCGACATGTGCGCCGAACGGGACGTTGGGCTGCGTCGGGACGGCGATGCACTGCCCGTCGGCGTCGTAGACGAAGCCGCACAGGCCGCACCGCACGTCGTCGCCGACGAGCGTGCCGGCCGAGATCGGGTAGGCCCGGTGGGCGCAGCGGTCCTCGAGCGCGACGACCCCGCCGTCGCTGCGGCGGTAGAGCACGACGGGTCGGTCGAGGGCGCGGAGCGCGAGCAGGGAGCGACCGACGTCGCTGCTCGGCGCGACGGCGTACCAGCAGTCCGTGGGGACCGCGGTGGTGTGACGACGGCTCATCTCGTGCCCCCTACAGGTCCAGCACCAGGCGGTCGGACTTGCAGCGCGACACGCAGATCATCATCGCGTCGTTCGCTGCCTTCTCCGAGTCGCTGAGCACGGAGTCGCGGTGGTCGACCTCGCCCTCGAGGACGACCTGCTCGCAGGTGCCGCAGATGCCCTCGTGGCAGGAGCCCATGACGCTGATGCCGTTGTCCTGGCAGACGTCGAAGATCGAGCGGTCCGGCGGCACCGTGAGCGTGATCCCGGACGCCGCGAGCTCGAGCTCGAACGAGCGCTCGCCCTCGGCCGGAGCCTCGATCTCCTTGGCGGCGAAGCGCTCGAGGTGCAGCGATCCCGCGGGCCATTCGGCTCCGCACTTCGCCTCGACCGCGCCGAGCAGGCCCTCGGGGCCGCACACGTACACCTTGGTGTCGTCGCGCGGGTCGCCGAGGATGGTCGCGAGATCCAGGATCCCGGCCTCGTCCTGCGGCACGAGCGTGACCTTGTCGCCATAGGCGGCCAGCTCGTCGAGGAAGCCCATCGACGCACGGCTGCGGCCGCCGTAGTAGAGGTGCCAGTCGGCGCCCGTCGCCTCGGCCTCGGCGATCATCGGCAGCATCGGCGTGATGCCGATGCCGCCGCCGATGAAGATGTAGCGCGGCGAGGAGACCAGCGGGAAGTGGTTGCGCGGGCCGCGGACACGGACCGTGCTCCCCTTGGTCAGCCGCTCGTGCACGAAGCGCGAGCCGCCCCGGCTGTCGGGCGTCTTGAGGACGCCGACCCGGATCACCCGGCTGTCGGCCGGGTCGCTGCACAGCGAGTACTGGCGGACGAGGCCGTCCTCGAGGATCAGATCCACGTGGGCGCCCGGCGTCCAGGGCGGGAGTGCGTCGCCGTCGGGGTCGACGAGCGTCAGCGCGACGACGTCCTCGGCGACGATGTCGGCCGACTCGACGACGAGGTCGCCCTCGTGCTCGCGGACCGTGGTGATCGTGCCCGCCACGTCAGGCCTGCTTCGACTCGATGCGCACGGGGAACGCCTTGATGCCGTTGACGAAGTTGCTGCGCACCCGGCGGATGTCGCCGGTCTGCGCGATCGATGCGACCCGCGGCAGCAGCGTCTCGAAGATGATCCGCATCTCGAACCGCGCGAGGTTCGAGCCCATGCACGTGTGCGGGCCCTTGCCGAACGTCATGTGGTCGTTGGGGAAGCGGCTGAGGTCGAGCGTGTAGGGGTCGTCGAACTTCGACTCGTCGCGGTTGCCCGACGCGAACCACATGACGACCTTGTCGCCGCCCTTGATGGTCTTGCCGTGCAGCTCGACGTCGCGCGTGGCGGTGCGGCGGAAGTGGTACACCGGCGAGGCCCAGCGCAGCAGCTCCTCGATCGCCTGCGGGTACTTGTCCGGGTTGTCGAGCAGCCACTGCATCTGCTCGGGGTTGTCGATGAGCGCCTTCATCGAGTGGCTGATCGCCTGGCGGGTCGTCTCGTTGCCGGCGACGACGAGCAGCAGGAAGTAGTTGTCGAAGTGCTCGGGCGAGAGCGGGATGCCGTCCTCGGGGAGGCGGTTCACGAGCTTGGACACGAGGTCCTCGCCGTCGCCGCCCTTGCGCTCCGCGGCGAGCGTGCGGCCGTACTCGAAGATCTCCTGCGAGACGGGCGAGCTGAACGGGAGGTGGCGGTACTTCTGCGACTCCTCGGAGTTCACCAGCACGCGGGCGTACTCGGGGTCGGAGAAGCCGACGATCTCGTTGCCCCACGCGATGAGCTGCGGGGTCATCTCCTCGGGGGTGTCGAGGAGACGGGCGAGAACCGCGATGGGGTAGTCGGCGGCGATGGCGTCGACGAAGTCCATCTCCTCCTGCTGCAGCGCCGTCTCGACGGTGAGCGCGGCCAGGCCGCGGAGGAAGTCCTCGTAGCGGCGCAGCTGGGCCGGCGTGAAGTCGCGCATGAGCAGCTTGCGCAGCGCCAGGTGCCGGGGGCCGTCGCTCTCGAGGATGGAGCGGCGCAGCTCCTGGAACTCCTCGGGCGGCTCCTCGAGGTTGGTGAACTTCGTCGAGGTGAAGGTCTCGGGGTCCTTGTCGACCGCCTCGATGTCCTCGTAGCGCGTGATCGACCAGAAGCCGGAGCCGCCGTCGTGCTCCTCGTTCCAGTGGACCGGGGCCTCCTTGCGGAGGGTGTCGAACATGCCCCAGGCCTCGTTCTTCTCGAAGACGTCGAGGTCGGCGAGGTCGACCTTCTCCAGGGGGACGGGCGTCGGCTGCATACGAGGCTCCTCGAGACGGTCCTGGGGTGGATCGCGCAGATCGTTTGGATCCGAACGGGACGGTAGTGGGCGTGTCCGAGGGCCGTCAAGGGTTTGCGGGTCAGCGTGCGGATCGGCCGAGCGACGCCCGGTGGGCCATCAGCTCGCGGACCATCCCGAGGCCGACCACGCCCATGAGGTCGCCGCCGCGGTGGTAGCCGACGACGCACTCGCCGGCGAGGTCGCCCTCGAGCAGCCGGACGCCGTCCGGGTCGGCGAGCCCGGGCATGCCGAACGACTGCATCCGGATGTCGAACTGGTCGCTCCAGAACGACGGGAGCACCTCCCAGGGCTTCGACGCGACGGCGTCGTAGGCCTCGGACGGGCCGTGCCGGAGGTACGCGGCGAGCACCTCGCCGGCCCGCCGGCCGGTGTCGGTGGGCAGGCTCCAGTGCTCGACCCGGAAGGCGCGGTCGTCGAACCTGGGGTTCGGGAACCGCGCGACGTCGCCCACGGCGGCGACGCCGTCGACCGGCACCCCGTGGCGCAGCGGCCGCAGCGCGTCGTCGGCGAGGACGCCGTCGGAGAGATCGAGTCCCTGGCCGTCGAGAAGGTCGACGTTGCACTGCGAGCCGAGCGCCTCGACCACGACGTCGGCCTTCAGCTCGGCGCCGTCGGACAGCACGACGCCGGTGACGTGACCGTCGCCGAGCAGGCGCTCGACTCCGACGCCGAGATGGAACCGGACTCCGCGCCCCTCGTGCCGCCGCTGCAGCTCGGCGCCGAGCATCGGCCCGAGCGGCCGCTGCATGGGGACCTTGTCGACGGCGACGACGTCGACCTCGCAGCCCAGCGTCCGCGCAGTTGCCGCCACCTCGCAGCCGATGAAGCCGGCGCCGATCACGACCAGACGGGTGGACGGCGACAGCGCAGCCCGCAGAGCCAGGGCGTCGTCGAGCGTGCGAACCACGTGCCTGCCGGCCGCGTGGCTCGGGGGCGGTCCCGCGACCGGGAGCCGCCGTGCCGAGACGCCCGTCGCCACGACGAGTGCGTCCCAGTCGAGCTGCTCGCCCGACACGACGGCCGAGCGGGCCTCAAGGTCGAGCGCGTCGACCCGCTCGCCAAGGCGCCACACGACGTCGTCGACAGTCGCCTTGCGGCGGAACGCCAGGCGCTCGTGCGCGACCTCGTCGGCCAGCGCCTCCTTCGACAGCGGCGGCCGGTTGTAGGGCGCGTGCGGCTCGTCGCCGACGACGACGATCTCGTCCTCGAAGCCCTGCGCGCGCAGCGCCTCCGCCGACCGCAGCCCGCCGAGGCCGGCACCCACGACGAGGACGCGCTGGCTCATACCGCCAACCTAATCGGCTCCGCTCCACGCGGCCTGGGGACCGCCCGGGACGGTGCAAACCGGGCAGAGGGGCGCCGCTGCCACACCGGTCACGCCGGTACCGCCGATGAGACGAGGCTCGCCTGACGACCGGTCAAGACCGGCCCGCCCCGCGCCCGACAACCGGTCCATGACTACCGCGTCACGCCTCGCGCCACGGGCGCTCGTCGCCGTCTCCTCCCCAGCTCTCGTCCTGGTCGCGGCCGCCTCGGGCAGCGCCGCCTGGGGCGACGGGCCTGCCTCGCCGGGCGACGCCGCCCGTGCCCGGGGCCTGGTCTACACCGGCCTGGCCAGGGCCAGCGACGGGCCGTGCGCCGGCGGGTTCGAGATCCGAGGACCAGGCCTCGGGCGGCTGTGCAGCCATGGGCCCGATCCGGCGCCTGCCGGGGTGGACGTGACCGCGGGCGACGCCGTGGCCTCCGGAGGCACGGCGGTCGACTCCGTCCCCATCCCCTGCATCGGCGACGGGACGAGCGGCCCGCGGGTGCAAGTGGTCTACGCGGTGGCTGCCGACCGGACCGACAGGTTCTCGACGGTGGCCCCCCAGATCGTCACGTGGGCGGGGCAGATGGAGAACGCGGTCGAGAAGAGCGCTCTGCAGGGCGGCGGCCAGCGATACCTGCGGTTCGTGACGACGCCAGGGTGCGCGCTCGACGTCGCGAAGGCGTCCCTGACGGCCGCAGGGGACGACACCTTCGGCGCCATGATCGCCGAGCTCAAGGCGCAGGGATTCTCCCGCACCGACCGCCGCTACATCGTGTGGGCGGACGCCACCGTCTACTGCGGCATCGGGCAGGTCGTCGGCAACGACTCCCCCGACGCGTCCAACCCGGCGAACACGGGCCCCGCCTACGGCCGCGTGGACACCGGCTGCTGGAACCGCGCCGACCATTCATCGCCGCTGCACGAGCTGTTCCACACGCTGGGCGCGGTCCAGCCCAGTGCCCCGCACTCCACGGCGCTCTACCACTGCACCGACGAGAGCGACGCGCTCTGCTACTCCGACGCCGCCGGCGTCACCACGACGCAGGCGTGCCCCGCCGAGAACGAGTGGCTGCTCGACTGCGGCAACGACGACTACTTCGCCGTCAGCCCATCCCCTGGCTCGTACCTCGCGACTCACTGGAACACCGCCAGCAGCGTGTTCCTCGCCGCCTCGCTCACCGCGGCCGATCCGCCGTCCGGCGGCGGGACGACGCCGGCGACGACGACGGACACCTTCACGGGCAGTCTCACCAGCAAGAAGCCGTCGGTGGCGTTCAGCGTGCCGACAGGCTCCGGGGCAGCGGCAGGCCGGCTCACGTTCTCGGCGTCCGGCCGATCGAAGACCGCAGTGCAGCTGACGCTGAAGGTGCTGCGCAAGGACGGCACGGTGGTGGCCTCCGGCAGCGGAGCCAGCGGCCTGACGCTCTCCCCGACCCTCAGCGCCGGGACGTACTCCTGGGTGGTCAGCGGATCGACGTCGGCCAGCTTCACCCTCGCGGTGACGCACGTGGCTCCCTGACGACGCGCGCGAGGGGGGCGGGGCCAAGGCCCCGCCCCCCCTCTCCTGCCGTCAGCGGATCAGCAGGTGATGGCGCGGTTGTTGTTGATGTCGTCGTACACCGACTTCACGGCCATGAAGACGGTCTTGTCGAGCTTGAGCGCCGCGTAGTTCGCGTTCCCGTAGGCCAGCAGCTGGTTGACCGTCATGCAGGCGCTGGGGAACACCGCGGTGCTGACGCTGATCGACGTGCTCCCGAGGGCGCTCGTCTTCCTGACGCTCAGGGCCGTGGCGAGGAACTGGCCCTTGAACATCGGATCGCCGTCGCCGCTGGCCTCCGCCGCCTTGATGATGGCGGTCACCGACGACTGGAACGTCGTCGTCGACGAGCAGTTCAGCCCGGACAGGACGTTGGGGTAGGCCGTCTTGAGCGCGGTGCACCCGGCCACACCCATCTTGGCGATGTCCTTGAGCCCGTTCTTGTTCTGCCAGTAGCCCATCGTGTACCCGCCGGTGATCGACTTGCACACGCGCACGGTGACGGTGTCCGAGCCGGTCGTGCCGGTCGTGTTCGTGACGAACCCCGCCGTGTTGTCGTAGGACGCGCAGCCGGTCACCACCGGGAAGGTCTTGCTGTAGGTGATGGTGGTGGGAGTCGCGTCCGTGGCCTTCACCACCTGCGACCAGCCGGGCCGCTGGGTGTCGGTCACGGTCACCTGGTCGTCCACCTTCGTGACGGTCGCCTTCGTCCAATCGATGGAGGCGGTGCCGGTGTCCGAGGTGTTGGGAGACCCGAAGGCGTCCCACGTCGCCGTCGCCGTGTTCGTCTGCGACGACGACGCCGGGCCCTGCGAGTAGGTGCACTCGTAGTCGAGCGTGGCTCCCGTCGGCGGCACGTCGACCGTTGCCACCGGCTGACCCTCGACCAGGCACGTCGCCCCGGCCCCGATCGCGTCGCTGACGTCGACGTCCTCGATGGTGATGTCGTTGCCGTTGGCGATGCTGATCGTCCCGGTCACCGTCCAGCCCGAGTCGGACGGTGCGCTGCGCGTCACCTTGACCGTGTAGTTGAACGTGGCGGTCGACGCCGACGTCGTGACCGACGTCTTGTCGACGGACTTGTCGATGCCCCACGTCCAGGTGCGGGAGAGGGCCGGCGACGCCGTCTTGGTGACCACGAGGTCGACGTAGTCGCAGAGCGTCACGGTCTCGGTGTCCTGCGACAGGCTGTCGTCCGTGTCCCCGCCGTAGACCGTCGCCGTGTTGTCGAAGTCCTTGCAGGACCCCGGGACTCCGACCCAGTCAAGCTCGTAGGTCTCGGTGAACGGCACCTCGAGGTCGGCGTAGGCGATGGGATCGCCGTTGTTGAGCGCACCCACCTCGGAGTCGATGAGGACCGCGGTCTCATCGGTCTCGTCGAGCAGCGCCGCGGACCAGTCGACAGGGGCAGTCCCGGTGTCGGAGGTCGTAGGCGATCCGAAGTCGTCCCAGGACGCCGTCGCGGTGTTGGTCTGCGACAGCGTCGCGGGCTGCTGCGAGTATGTGCACTCGTAGTCCAGGCTCGCACCTGCCGGCGGGACGTCGACCGTGGCGACGGCCTGGCCCTCGACGAGGCAGGTCGCCCCGGGTGCGATCGCATCGCTGACATCGACGTCCTCGATCGTGATGTCGTTGCCGTTGGCGATGCTGATCGTGCCCGTCACCCTCCATCCGCCGTCGGTGTAGCCGCCTCGGGACACGGACACGGTGTACTCGAAGGTGGAGCCGTCCGGGTCGTTCGCGGACTGCTCGTCGTCCGTCGCCGTCTTCGTGACGACGTAGTCGTAGGTCCTCTCGAGCTCCGGGGCGGCCGTCTTGGTCACCACGAGGTCGAGCCGGTCGCAGAGCGACA
>JAIUOK010000094.1 GCA_020161245.1 Actinomycetota bacterium
ACGACCCAGTGCCCGGCACCGGTCATCGCGACCTTCCCGGCCGGGAACAGCTGGTAGGGGTCGGCGCCCTTGGGCGCCGGCGCCACACCGTCGTTCACGAGATCGGCGACGAACTGGTAGGACTCCGCGACCTTGGGGTCGGTGAGGTTCGACGCCGTCCAGTCCTCGTTGAGCTGGCTCGTGCCGTTGGTGTAGAGCCACGGGGTGAGGCCGAAGTTGAAGTTCGGGATGCCGAACCCGTAGACCTTGGAACCTCCGCTGCCGGTCGTGAGCTTCTGGGCGTCGGCCTTGAACTCGTCCCAGGTCCAGTCGGGGTTGGGCGTGATGCCGGCGTCGGCGAACATCTTGGTGTTGTAGTAGATGACCATCTGCTGCCAGGTGCCCGGCATGAGGAACTGGTTGCCGTCGACAGCGAGGCTCTTGAGCAGGGTCGGGTCGACGTCGCCCGCGATCTCGGCGCCCTGGGGGTCGTTGGCGAGGTAGTCGTTCAGCGGGGCGAACATGTCCTTCGAGACGCCGAGCCGCACACCCTCGATGGCGATGTTGATGACGTCCGGCGAGTCTCCGGCGGCCTGCTGTGCGACGAGCTTGTTGACGTACTCCGTCCATGTGGTGATGGGCGTGAAGTTGTCGTTGACCGTGACGTTCGGGTACTTCTCCTTGAACCTGGCCGCGACCTCCTTGTAGACCTCCTGGTCTGCCGGGTCGCCCCAGTTGGAGATCGTCAAAGTGGCCGTGGTGTCGCTGGCGGGTGCCGTGTAGCCGCCGCCCGAGCTGGTGGGTGCGCCGGACGACGTCGGGTCACCGGCGGATCCGCCGGACGAGCACGCGCTGGCGAGCAGAGCTGCACCGAGGATGGCAGCGCTGGGTACCAGCAGCCTGCGGAGCCCGGTGCGACGTGTTGCTGACATCGCTCATCCCTTCGAGGTGGTGCCCGAGCGACGTCTGGAGGTCGTCGCCGAGCGCTTCGTTCCCGTGCCCACCGTGGGCGCGGGGGTCTGTGGGGCGATTGCGTCGTCCGCGGAGCAGCAGGACGCGCGGTGGTTGAACGTCGGCCGGAGCCGGACGGTCGAGGGTCGGGCATCGGGGTCGGCCAGTCGTCGCAGCAGCAGCCGCATCGCCTCCCGACCGATCTCCCCCGCCGGCTGGTCCATCGTGGTGAGCGGCGGGGAGAACAGGTCGCCGAACGGCAGGTTGTCGAAGGCTGCGAAGGCGAGGTCGTCGGGCAGCCGGAGGCCGAGCTGCGAGGCCGCGCGGAGCGCGCCCGCCGCCATCGGCGTCGAGGCGGTGACGAGCGCCGTCGGCCTGTCCTTGCGGCTGAACAGCTCCAGCGCCGCCCGCTCGGCGTCGCCGGCCATGCCGGTGCCCGTCAGGATCAGCGACGGGTTCGGCACGACGCCGTGGCGCTCCAGCGCGGTGAGGTAGCCGAGACGCCGCTCGGCCAGGGTGGCCACGGCCAGATCGCCTGCGAGCAGGGCGATCCGACGATGCCCGTGGTCGAGGAGGTGGGAGACCAGCGTCGCCATCGGCTCGACGTTGTCGACACCGACCTGGTCGAGGCTGGGGTCGCCGAGGCGGTCGAGCAGCACCAGCGGGATGCCGGACTCGCGCCACCGCGCGAGCGGTGCAGGATCTGACTCCGCGGAGACGGCGATGATCAGCCCGTCGACCCGTCGCTCCGCCAGCACCCGCAGGGCCTCGGCCTCGCGCGCCGGATCCTCCGCCGAGTTGGCGAGCAGGAGCGTCAGGCCGTGCTGGCTGGCGACCTCCTCGACCCCGCGGACCATCTCGGCGAAGACCGGCTGGCCGGTGTCGGAGACGATGAGGCCGACCGAGTCGGTGCGCGAGCGCCGCATGGCGCGGGCCGAGGCGTCGCGCACATAGCCGGTCTCCGCGATCGCCTTCTCCACGCGCGCCCGGGTCTCGTCGGTGACGTTCCGGGTGCCGTTCATGACGTGGGAGACGGTCGACAGCGAGACCCCCGCCCGGCGGGCGACGTCGACGATGGTGGCCACGGAGAGTCCTATCGAAACGATTGCGCGAAACGTTTTGCTAACCTTGTCCCCTCGCCCGCCGAGGTGTCAACAGTCCTCGCCGAACTTCTCGGACGAGAAGCGATTCCCAGCCGGGCGACGCTTGAACGGGCCGCCTGATCCGCCCTCCTCGACGCGGCCGGACGGCCTCTCTCGGCGCGCATCAGCGGCCCGTCCCGTTCTACGTTCCCCCCGGGGAGGGGGGAACGTGCTGCCGAGCGACGACGTGCTGCGCGACTACCAGCGGCGCTGCGCCACCGACGGGCCGGACCACATCGACACCCTGCAGGTCCGCAGCAACCTCGTGGCGATGCTCATCCGGGAGGGACGCCACGACGAGGCGGTGGAGCACGCCTCCGCCCTGGTCGACGCCCGCGAGCGCGTGCAGGGGCCCGAGCGCATGGAGACCCTCAAGGCGCGGCGCAACCTGTCCGTGGCCCTGTGGAACGCCGGCCGCACCCGCGAGGCGTGGCGCGAGGCGATGATGCTGCGGCCCCAGGCGGAGCACTGCCTCGGCGCATCGCACCAGCTGGCGGAGCTCGTGCGCGGCGACGTCGCCCGCTGGTCGGACGCGCTCGGCCTCGACCCCGACGCGTCGCGCCCCGCCGTCCCGCCGATCAAGTTCGACTCGCAGACGCCGCTGCCCGGGATCGGGCAGGCGTCGGCCAGCTTCCTGAACTACCTGCGGCGCAACCACGTCGACGTCCTGATCCTCGATCCCAACGCCGAGGACGCGAGGGGGCCCGAGCACCGGCGCGAGCTGTACCGGCGGGCCGGGCTCGACGCCGGCGTCGTCGACCTCGAGATGCGCGCCGCCGAGCTCGTCGCAGCCGAGGAGTTCGAGGAGGCGCTCGGCGTCCTCGACGAGGCCATCCCCCGGCTGCGCCGCAACTACGTCCGCGAGGGGCGGATCATCCTCAAGGCCAGGCTGTTGCGGGCGCGCTGCCTCGTCGGCCTCGGGCGCACCGACGACGCCGTGTCGGCGCTGCGCGTGCTGCTGCGCACCTGCGAGCGGGTGCTGGGCGAGACGAGCCCGGTGTCGGTGGAGACGCGGACGCTGCTCGCCGATCAGGA
>JAIUOK010000057.1 GCA_020161245.1 Actinomycetota bacterium
GTGCCGGGTGCCAGCGCCTTCGCGATGCCGCTCAGCTTCTGCTCGGTGCTGTTCCACTGCCGCTCGGTGACGCCGAGCGCGATGGCCGGGACGAGCAGCACCGCGATGCCGATCCAGGGCACGCGCCGCCGCAGCACGCCGCGCACGAGCAGCCACGTCGCCAGCGCGACGAGGCCGACGACGACGACGGTGCGGAGCCCCACGTCCAGGTCATCGACGCCGCCGACCCGCCCCTTGACCCGAGCTCAGTCGGGCGGGGACTCGTACAGGGTCGCGACGGTGCGGAACCCGATCTGCTCGTAGGCGCGGATCCCGTCGTCGGTGGCGGAGAGCAGGAGGAGCTCGACGCCCCGGCGGGAGGCCTCGTCGACCAGCATCCGGATCAGGGCGGAGATCAGGCCCCGGCGGCGGTAGGCGTGCAGCGTGCCACCCCCGACCAGCTCCCCCACGGCGCCGAGCGGCTGCAGCGTCACGGTGCTCACCACCTCGCCGTCGACCTCGGCGACCGCCGTCACGTTGAGGCCGAGCCGGAGCCGGCGCCGGACGTGCTCGTGCTCCTCCGAGGCCTCGGAACCGAAGGCGGCGGCCAGGACGCGCGAGGACGACACGACGGCATCGTCGTCGGGGCCGAGGAGGCGCAGCACGGCTCCGTCCGGCGGCACGACGGCCATCGGCACTGCACCCATGGCCTGCAGCGGGGCCGTCGTCCAGGTCTGCCCGTAGGCCGCGACGGCGTCGGCCATCGACGGGACGCGCTCGCCGATCCACTCGAACGCCGCAGGCGCGCCCGCCGCCTCGAGCCGCTCGGCCGCGGCCCGCACGTGCTCGACCTGCACCGCCCCCGGCGCAGAGAGGTCGAGCTCCGCGCGGGGGCGCGCGTAGTACGGCCACGGCCTGCGGCTCACGAACACCCGCATCGGCCCGACGTCGTACGGATCCGTGGAGTCCCGCACCGTCGCATCGAGGTGCATGTCGATGCGCCGCAGCAGCTCGCCGTCGGCCAACACGGCTATCCCTGCGGCTGCAGGACGAGCGTGTCCCTGGCCGCCTGCTCGACGGCGGCGCGGCTGAACGGGAACGGGAACGTCGTGCCGTCGCGCCACGCGTCGAGCTGGTCGACGTAGTTGCGGTGGTAGGCGTGCCCGCTGTTGCCCGTGAGGTTCACCCAGGTCGAGCGGTCGAAGTCGGCGAGGTCCACCACCATGCGCATCGACGGCACCCAGTCGACCTGGTAGCCGTCGGGCGCGCTCCACCCCGTGGCGTTGACGATGTCCTTGCCGCCCGAGGTCTCGATCGGCCCGCGGTTGAACAGCGCCTCGATCGGGGCGATGCCGGACTGCCCGAACGTCTGGTTCTCCACCGTGAGGGTGTGCATCGCGCCCCACCGCCACGCGGCAGGGTCGGAGCCCTGCAGCGCAGCCATCTCGTCGGCGGCCTCCTGCAGCGCCTTCGACACGGCCTCGTCGCGCGTCTCGCGGACCTCGCCGGTGCGGGTGTCGTCCCACCAGGCGTCGTCGGGCTGGTCCCAGAGCTCGCGGACGACGGTGAACCACGTGTCGTTGCCGTCGGGCAGGTGGTCGGCCGGCAGCTCGTCGCCGAACACGTCGAGCAGCAGGTTGCGCCAGAACGCGTTGAAGAATGCGGCCGGTGCGGAGTCGGCTCCCTGCTCGAAGTCCCAGCCGGCGAACAGCGCCACCGCCTCGGCGGCGCTGCCGCTGACCTGCGCCTCCTGCAGCCTCGGCACGAGGAACGACGCATTCTCGTTCCAGGCGTCGAACTGGATGCTGCGCAGCTCGTCGGCGCCCACCTTGCGGCCCTCGGCGGTGGCGAGCCGCACCAGGTCGACGATGCGCTGGCTGCGAGTGCCGTACGACCAGTCGTCGGTGAGGAAGTACGGGTAGTCCTCGTACACCGAGGCCTGGTTGGCCGTCACGATCCAGCCCTCGTCGGGGTTGTAGACGTTCGGCAGCGCGGCGAAGGGGACGTACCCGGTCCACCTCTGCTCGGGGTCCCAGCCCAGTGCGGGGTACTTGCCGTCGTACCCCGCGCGGATCGGGATGCGGCCCGGCGTCTGGTAGCCGATGTTGCCCGATACGTCGGCGTAGATGAGGTTCTGGGCCGGCACCTCGAACAGCGACGCGGCGGCGCGGAAGTCCTCCCAGGTCTGGGCGCGGTTGAGCTGGTCGACGGCGTCCATCGTGCGGCCGGCGGTCAGGGCGGTCCACCGCAGCGCCACGGCGTAGCCCTCGCCGCGCTCGGGCGCCCCGGCGCCCGCCGGCGCATCGGCCCCGACGCCGCGCAGCTCCTCGGACACGTCGGACATGAGCGGCCCGTGCTCGGTCTCGCGGACGGTGATGACGACGTCCTCGCCGCCCGCGACCTTGATCGTCTCCTGCCGGGTCGTGAGGGGCTTGCGCTGCCCGCCCACCACGTAGCTGTCGCCGTCGACCTTCTCGAGGTAGAGGTCCGTGACGTCCGGGCCCAGGTTGGTGAAGCCCCAGGCGATGGTCTGGTTGTGGCCGATGACGATGCCCGGCAGGCCGCTGAAGGAGTAGCCGGCCATGTCGTAGGGGCAGGCCGCCGACACCGTCGTGCAGTGCAGCCCGACCTGGTACCAGATGCTCGGCATCATCGCGCCGAGATGCGGGTCGTTGGCGAGCAGCGGCTTGCCGGTGTCGGTGAGATCGCCGCTGATGACCCAGGAGTTGGAGCCGATGCCCTTGGTGTCCGGCCCGAGCATGTCGGTGAGCGACGCGAGCCCCTCGCCCGTGCCCGCGAGGGCCTCGACCGCCCCTGCCGGGATATCCGGGACCACCGCGGCCCGCTGCTGCGACTGGGGCGGCGCCGTCTGCTGCCACACGCCGTCGACCACCGCGCCCTGCTGCACGATCGGCCGGTTCCGGTCGTAGGGGTACGGCGGGTAGAGCTGAGCCGTCCGCTCGATGCCGACCTTCGCGGCGATGACACTGCGGCCGATCTCCTCGCTCATGTTGCCGCGCAGGTCCCAGGCCATCGCCTTGAGCCAGGCGACCGAGTCGACCGGCGTCCACGGCTCGATGGTGTAGCCCGGGTTCTGCAGCGCCAGCACGGCGTACTCCAGCGACGCCGTGGCACCGGAGTGGTCGGCGAGCCAGGCGTTCACGCCGTCGCTGTAGGCCTCGAGGTTGCGCCGGCTCTCCGGCGAGAGCAGCGCCACCTCCTTCTCGGCGATGCGGCGCCAGCCCATCGTGCGCAGGTAGGAATCGGTCTCGACCTGGCTCTTGCCGAACAGCTCCGAGAGCCGGCCGGCCGTGATGTGACGGCGGAAGTCCATCTCCCAGAAGCGGTCCTGGGCATGCACGTAGCCTTGGGCGAAGTAGAGGTCCTCCGGGGTGTCGGCGTACACCTGGGTGATGCCGCGCTCGTCGCGGTACACCGTGACCGGCGCCGACAGGCCCGCCACCTGGATCTCGCCCGAGGCCTGCGGGAACGACCGCCGCACCGTCCACGCCCCGTACGACGTGGCCACCACGACGAGCACGAGCAGGACGATGCCGATGACGCCGAGGACCTTGCCGAGTCTGCGCACGGCGGACACAGTAGGCGTCCGCCGCAGCCTCAGCGCATGAGCGACATGACCGTGACATAGGCCAGCGCGGCCGCGCTGACACAGACCGCTGCCGACGTCAGCGCGTAGGTCGTCGACGCGCGGGCACGGGCGGCGGGATCGCGGTCGGCGGGGCCCGCCGCCAGGTCGAGCACCTGCGCCCCGAAGCCTCCGAACGTCGTCAGTGCCCCGCAGAACCCGGTGCCGACGAGCACCACCCAGCGTTCGTCGAGGCCGCCCTCGACGTTCGCCCCGACGAGCGCGCCGAGCAGTGCGGAGCCGACGACGTTCACCAGGAAGGTCCCCCACGGGTAGGCGCCGTGCATCCAGCGCTCGACCAGGAAGCGCGCGGGCGCGCCGACGGCTGCGCCGAGGGCGACGAGCAGCACCACCTCGGGGCTCACAGGTCCTCGTCCTCCTCGAGGGAGGACCCGCCGGCGGCAGCCGGCCCGACCGCTGCGGCTCCGAGCCGGCGCCCGGCGAGCACCAGGGCCACGCCGAGCACGATGCTGGCCACGACGTAGAGCAGCGCGAGGGCAGCGGCGCCGCCTCCCGCCATCCGCACGGCCTCGACCGAGAAGGTCGAGAAGGTGGTGAAACCGCCGAGCACGCCGCTGGCCAGGAACGGGCGGGCCAGCCGGGCGCGGCGCAGGCCGTCGGCGGCCCAGCCGTCGTGCCGGGCGTCGATCCACGCGAGCAGCAGGCCGAGCACGAGGCAGCCGACGAGGTTGACCGCGAACGTGGACCACGGCCAGGCCGTCGGCTCGTGGGGCAGCGCGTAGGACACCGCGGCCCGGGCCAGCGCGCCGGCCACTCCGCCCACGGCGACGGCGAGCACCTCGTCGCCCGACGCGAGCCGGGCGGGGGCGGTGGTCACGACAGCACGCTACCCAGACCGACCGCCCCCGCCCGTTGCCGAGGGTGCGGCGTCAGGCGTCGCGGCGCAGGAAGGACCAGATCTGCAGGGCCATGAAGACCGCCAGCCAGACCGCGAAGACGCCGACGCCGCCCCAGCCGACCGGAGGCTCGTGGAAGGTCGGGTCCATGGCGGGGTCGAAGCCCGGCTGCGCTGCCGCCGGCGTCTGCCCCCACCTCGCCAGCGCGCTCCACGGGAGGATGTCGGCCAGCCACTGGGCCCGGCTGCCGACGAGGGCCGCGACGATCTGC
This sequence comes from Actinomycetota bacterium, assembly GCA_020161245.1. Classification (GTDB taxonomy): domain Bacteria; phylum Actinomycetota; class Actinomycetes; order S36-B12; family CAIYMF01; genus Longivirga. The sequence continues at coordinate 4,754 of JAIUOK010000057.1, forward strand.
TCCACGATCAGCCCGGAGATGATCGGCACCGCGATACCGACGGCTGTCTGACGGGTGATCCCCGCGAGCGCGAACGCCGACAGGCCCCAGAGGACCACCGACAGAACGCCGCGGATGTAGAAGCCGGCGTCCGGCGCGACGGCGTAGTCCGGAGGCGTCGGGTACCCGCGCAGCGCGAGCACGGCCCACGCCGAGGCCAGCGACACCAGCGCGAGCACGGCGCTCGCGGCAGCCACGACGAGGATCTTCGACAGCAGGACGTCGATGCGCCGCGGGAAGGCGGTGAGCGTGAGCCGGATGACGCCGAAGCGGTACTCCTGGCCGATCGCCTGGGCCGCGATCACCGAGGCGATCACCGCAGTGATGACGAGCGGTGCGCCGATGCCCTGGGTCCAGTCGATCTGCTCGCCGATCTGGTTGCCCTGCTCGTCGTAGACGGGGTTGGGGCTCGACGCGAGCGCAGCGAGGGCCATCGGCAGCAGGACGGCGAGGGCGAGGCTGATCCACGTGGAGCGGACGGTGGTGATCCGCACCCGCTCGTAGGTGAGGCTGTGCGCCATCACTGACCGCCCCCCGTCGCGTACTGCTGATCCCCGCTGGTGAGCTCGAGGAACGCCTCCTCCAGGCTGGCGCTGCGGCGCGACAGCTCGCGCACGCCCACGCCGGCGCGGAACGCCGTGTCGCCGACCAGGTCGGTGTCCGACGTCGCCACCGCGAGGCCGTCGTCGCCCTCGCGGACGACCGCGAGGCCCTGCGAGACCAGGGCCGTCTCGAGCGCCGCGACGTCGGTGGTGCGGACCAGGACGTCGTTGCGGGTCGAGCGCGCGACGAACGCCTCGAGCGTCTCGTCGGCGACGAGCCGGCCCTTGGCGATGACCACGAGGTGCTCGGCCATGAGCTGCATCTCCGAGAGGAGGTGGCTCGAGACGAACACGACGTTGCCCTGCTGGGCGTAGTGGCGCAGGAAGTCGCGCAGCCACTGGATCGACTGCGGGTCGAGCCCGTTGGCCGGCTCGTCGAGCAGGAGCACCTGCGGCTCGGCGAGGATCGCGCCGGCCAGGCCGAGTCGCTGCGCCATGCCGAGGGAGAAGCCGCCCGGGCGCTTGCCCGCCACCGAGTCGAGGCCGACCAGCGTGAGCACCTCGTCGACGCGCTGCTGCGGCACCTTGGCCTCGGTGGCCAGCATCCGCAGGTGGTTGCGCGCGGTGCGCGACGGGTGGAAGAACCGGGCGTCGAGGTGGGCGCCGACGACCTTGGTCACCGGGGCCTGCTCGACGAGTGTGCGCCCGTCCCACAGCGTGCGGCCGTCGCCCCGGTCGAGCCCGAGCATCAGCCGCATCGTGGTGGACTTCCCGGCCCCGTTCGGTCCGAGGAAGCCGGTGACCATGCCCGGCCTCAGGGTGAAGGCCAGGTCGTCCACGGCGCGCACATCGCCGTAGGACTTACCGAGCCCGATCGCTTCGACGTCCATCTGCCCCTCCTCTGCGCGCCTCGACACTACGGGCGCGCGCCTTCGGGCCAACCCTCTCCGGGGCCACTCGCGTGTCCCCGGCGGCGGCCGGCTGTCGTGGTCCGGCCGGCTCGCGGGGCGGCGTCGCGCGCCCTCCCGTCCGCCGGCCGGCGTCCCCACCCTGCTGGTCCGGTCGGGCCACCCGCATCGGGGCACCACCCCGGTCCGCCCCCGACCCGCACCCCGATCCCCGCGTGGAGCGGCCCCGGCGGGCGTGACGACCGTCACGGGTGAGGTTCACCTCGGCGAAACACCCCCAGCACGGGGCATTCACCTGCCGATGAAAGCGTTGTCATGAACGACGCGGAGGACCGGAGAACCCGGGCCCCGCACCCTCGGCCCCCCACCCCCGGGCCGGGCGCACGACCGAACTGGAAGGAGGTGAGCAGCCATGGGTCTTCTCACCGACCTGCGCCGGAGCATGTCTCCGGAGGAGGTCTCCGAGCTCGTCGGGCTCTGGGACCAGATGCGCGACGCCGCCATCAGCGACGCCGACCGCCACGAGATCGACGAGATCTTCTCCCGACAGGTGCCGTGACCCACGGCACCCGAGCGCGCTTTCCTGACGCCCCGCGAGGACGACGACGTCCACCGCGGGGCGTCTCGCCGTCCGGGCCCCGCTCCTATCGGGAGGCCAGCCACTCGCGCAGTGCGGTCACGTCGAAGCCGGGCGCCATCGCCTCGAGATCCTTGAGGGGGGTCGCCAGGGCGACGTCGGCCGGGATGGCGAACTGGGCGCGCAACGACGCCTCGGTGACGCCGGGGAAGCCAGCGCGCACCACCTGGTCGAGGGTCATCCATCCCTTCACGTCCTCGGGCGAGACCGGCACGCTGCTCGTGTCCTTCTCCGTCACCGGCTCGCCCGTCGACGACGACGCCGCCACGCCCGGCGCGCGCCCCGATGTCGACCAGAACCCGGCGAGCTGCGCGGCCCCCACCGCAGCGACGAGCAGCAGCAGCGACAGGGCGAGCGGCGCGGCCGCGGGCACGCGCCTGGTGCGCAGCCGCGTGCGGGTCGGCGCAGGGTCCGCGCTGCGCGGGATCCGCAGGGTGGCGGTCGCGCTCATCGGAGTGCTCCTTCCTTGACCTGACCGGCCCTGCCGGCCTCGACGCCGTCGGCGCCGTCAGCACGCGTCCCGTGCTGGAGGCCGCCACCCTCGTCACGGGTCGCCACCGACCCAGCGCCGACGGGCCAGGGCAGTGCGACCGAGACACCGAGGGCCGGAACGGACGGGCACGCCGCCACGCACTCCAGGCAGCCGATGCATTGACCGCTGGTGACGCGGGAGGCGGTGTGCACCTGCAGCGCCATGGGGCAGGCACGAGTGCAGAGGTCGCAGCCGAGGCAGGCCGACGCGTCGCGCTCGACGGCCACGGGCGACAGGCGCCCGATCAGGCCCAGCGTGGCGCCCAGCGGGCAGGCGTACCGGCAGAACGGCCGAGGGACGACGAAGGAGAGCAGCACCACGGCCACGAGCACGGCGAACGCCAGGCTCAGCTCGAACTCCAGCACGCCGATGAGGGCGTGCCAGGGGTCGACGTCGCGGAAGACGAGGGTGCCGGTCACCCCAGCCCCCACCACGGCGAAGGCCAGGACGCCGTAGCGCCCGAGACGCAGGACGCGGTCGGCCCGGCGCCAGCCGGGCCCGGCCGGACGCCGCTGCCAGCGGCCGAGTGCCGGGATGCGCCGACCGGCCCAGCGCGACAGCCCGTAGAGCGCCTCCTGGAGGGAGCCGAAGGGGCACAGCCAGCCGCAGAAGCTGCCCCGCGCCGCCAGCGCCATGAGCGCCACTCCCGCCGCCAGCACGAGGTTGGCCGAGTGCAGGTGCGACGTCGTGCGCCCGGTGGTGAGCCAGGTCCACAGCGTCTCGAAGCCGCCGAACGGGCAGAACACCTCGGCCGAGCTGCCGTCGGCACGCCAGGCGGCCAGCATGATCCCGGCCACGAGCGCGACGACGGCCGCCTGAGCGGTGCGGCGCGACCGTCGCAGCCGTCTCCTCCACGACGCCGGTCTGCGCGGCACCTCCATGCGCGGCTGCGAGGGGCGGCGGGGTGTGCTGGTCGGCATGGCGGCCTCCTGCGAGGTGGGGACCTGCCGACCATCGGGCGCCCTGCTGCATGCGGCGCGGAGACGGTGTGGAGACCGTGTGGAGGCGGCGGCGCGCACGAGCGCCGCTCTGGATGGGTGAGGCGTCGGTCTAGCGACGCCTCACCCATCCGAAGCGGGTCCGTGCAGGCCGTCAGCCCTTGAGGCCGCTGCTCGCGACGTTCTCGACGAACGAGCGCTGCGCGAGCAGGAACACGGTGATGGGCGGCAGCATCGCGATCATGACGCCGGCCAGCACGAGGTTGGCGTTGTCGGCGGCGCGTCCGCCCAGTGTCGACAGCGCCACGGACAGCACGTTGTTATCGAGGTTCCCGCTGTCGAGGATGATGAGCGGCCAGATGAACGAGTTCCACGCATAGAGGAACGAGAACGTCGCCAGCGTCGCGATGGCCGGCACCGACAGCGGCACGAAGATCTGCCACAGGATGCGCCATCTCGAGGCGCCGTCGATGACCGCCGCCTCCTCGAGCTCCTTCGGGATGCCGACGAAGAACTGCCGCATGAGGAACGTGCCGTACGCCGTGAAGACGAACGGGATCACGAGGCTCACGAGGTCGTTGACCCAGCCGATCGTCACCATGAGGCGGTAGAGCGGGATCAGCAGGACGACGAACGGGATCATGATCGAGCCGAGGTAGAACAAGAAGAGCTTGTCGCGGCCGGCGAACTTCACGCGGGCGAACGCGTAGCCGCCGAGGATGCTCGTGAGCACCTGGCCCACCACGACGAGGATCGTGATGAGGACCGTGTTGGTCAGCGCGCGGTCGAGCTTGTTGAGCGACAGCACCTCGGAGTAGTTCTGCGTCTGGAACTGCACCGTCTCGACCGGGACGGCGTTGGTGGCCGGCGCATACGTGACCGGCCCGGTCGGGTCGTCGGGCGCGACGTACTCGTTCACCACCCGGCTGCGTTCCTTGTAGACCTCCACCGGGTCGCCCCCGGACGGCGGCGTCCACAGGAAGACCTCGCGCTGCTCGCCGGCGACGTCGACCGTCTTCCCGGTGGGCTGGACCTGGTCCTCCTTGGCGAACACGACCTCCTCGTTGGTCGCCACGGACCGGTACTCGTTGGCGCTGGCGCCGCCGCCGATCTGCGCGAGGTCGGCGGACGTCGAGCCCACGGTCACCGTGAACAGCGGCACCTGCTTGCCGTCGATGTCGACGGTCGTCGGCGCGTAGGGCAGCAGTCGCGGCGGGTAGGTGCTGATGTCCTCGGAGGTCTTGAACGACCCGAAGAACGCCAGCAGGAACGGGATGAGGACCACGAGCCCCGCGATGAGCAGGATCACGTAGACCGAGACGCGCGCGGCCTTCTCGCGGCCGCCCCTGGCGGCCCGTCGTGTTGCAGTGCCGGACATCAGCCCTCCACCTCCGCGCGCTGGCGCCGGAACTGAGCCAGCGTGAAGAAGAAGATCAGGATGAACAGCACCCAGGCGACGGCGCTGGCGAGGCCGAACGCGTTCTGCTGGAAGCCGAGCTGGTAGAGGTACACGACCGGCGTGAGCGTGGCGTTGTTCGGGAAGCCCACGGGGTTCGGCTGGTTGAGCGCGTAGACGATGTCGAAGAGCTGGAGGCAGAGGATCACCGTCGTCGCCGTGACGAAGAACGTCGTCGAGCGCAGCGACGGGATGGTGACGTTGCGGAAGCGCTGCCAGGAGTTGGCGCCGTCGAGCTCGGCGGCCTCGTAGAGCTCCTTGCTGATCGACTGCAGGCCCGCCGAGAACAGCACTGTGTTGAAGCCGAACTGGGCCCACGCGAAGACGATGACGACCGTGATGAGCGCGATCGAGGGCAGCCACCACACCTGCGGGAGCCCGAAGGGCACCGACGGGTCGGACAGCCAGCCGATCTCCACGCGCTCGGGCACCGGGTCGCCGGGCAGGACGGCGTTGACCCACTCGCCCACGCGCCCGATCGACCAGTTGATGGTGCCCGTCTGGGCGTTGAACAGGCCCTTCCAGATCAGCGTGACACCGATGACGCCGGCGACGCTGGGCACGAAGAACACCGCTCGGAAGAGCTTCACACCGGGGTAGTTGGTGTGGATGAGCACCGCGAGGATCAGCGCGCTCAGCACCGACAGCGGCACCGCCATGATCATGAACCAGAAGATGTTGGTCAGCGACTGATGGAACAGCGGGTCCTGCAGGGTGGCCCAGTAGTTGGCACCGCCGACGAAGCTCGGCGAGGTGAGGCCGTCCCAGTCGAAGAACGAGATGACCAGCGAGAACGCGAGCGGGAAGGCGAAGAACGCGAGGAAGCCCACGAGGTTGGGCGACAGGTACATCCAGCCGACCATGCGGTCGGACTGCTTGGCCGTCGCGCGGAAGTACAGCGCCGCGTCGGGCGACCACATGAACCGTGCGGCCACGAGGCTGCCCGCGGTGATGAGCGCGAGCACGAGCGCCTGCGTCGGCGAGGCGGCGATGTTGTCCCAGACGTAGCGCAGGCCCGCGGGGATGTCGAGGGCGATGAGCCACCACACGCCGCCGAGCGCTGCGACGACGAGTCCAGCTCGCGCCAGCCAGCGGGCCGACGCCGCACCGGCGCTGCCCTCACCAGCCCGGCGCTCCACGCGGCGGGCGACGACGAACCAGGCGAAGCCGACGCCGACGATGACGAGCTGCCAGAAGGCGGCCTGGAACGCGCCGGCGAACAGGTCGAGGCCCTCGTAGAGGCCGAGCACCTCGGCGAGCACGGCACCGGCGCCGAGGATCGCGCCGTAGAGCATGGTGAAGGAGAAGGCGCGGGCGACATGGCGGCGGCGGTGGATCGGCCACAGCACCAGCAGGTTCGCTGCGACGCCGACGGCGCCGATGACGCCGAGCGCGGTGCGGGGCAGGGAGTCCAGCGCCCACACGCCGGCGGCGATGTTGGCGAGGACGTAGGCGCTGGCGAGGGCCAGGACGAGGTGCCAGGCCTGGACGAACCGCAGCCGGGCGCGGAATCCGTCGTGCTCGGCCGGAGGTGGCGCAGCGGCCGGAGCCGGCGCCGCCTCGGGGGGTGCCACGGTGCTCATGGGAGTTCCCGGGATCGAAGGTCACGAGGGGCCGCGCGGCGCGCGTCGCTCGCGCGGCACCGGGGCGGTCGGGAGCCCTGCTGGGACAGGGGCTGCAGCATCCGCGCAGCAGGCGCGGGCGGGAGGGCCGTGCGTGCCGCGGGGGCGGGGTGGACCCGCCCCCGCGGCAGTTCGTGCACCCGGTCAGCTCACCGGGCAGCCGGTCACTCGAAGGCGCCGGCCTTGTCCACGTTCTGGCAGATCGTGGACTGGTACTCGTCGATGGTGATCTGGTCGTTCATCAGCGAGTTGATGGTGTCGTTGCTGGCCTTGTCGAACGCCGGCCAGTTGCCCTGCCACAGCGGGCCCTCGGCGACCGGGTCGTTCTGGATGCCGTCGACGAACGCCTGGTTGTTGCTCGGCGGGGTGTAGGTCAGGAAGGCGTCGATCGCCTCCTGGCTCTTGCGCGACGGGATGTTGGCGCCGAGCGACGAGATCTCGTTCTGGACCTCGACGCTGGTCAGCTCCTGGACCAGCTTCACCGCGGCAGCGGGGTCCTTGGTCTTGGCGTTGACGACGTACGCGCCCCAGAACTGCCAGTTCTTGCCGGGAGCAGCGCCCGTGGGCAGCGGCGCGACATCCCAGTTGAAGTCCTTGATCTCGCGGCTGCCCGGGGTGGCCCAGCGGCCGTTCATGAACATGCCGACCTTGCCGGCCTTGAACGGAGGCTCGGAGTCCTCGCCGAACTTCACGGCGACGCCGGAGTCGTAGAGGCCCTTGAAGAACTCCATGCCCGCGACCGACTGCTCGGAGTTGAGCGTGCACTGGGTCTTCTCGGCGTTCCAGAAGCCGCCGCCCGCGGAGTTGATGAAGTAGCCGTAGTTGGCCCACCACGAGTTCGCGCCGAAGCCCTTGACGCCCGAGCCGCCCTTGTCGGTGATGGTCTGGGCGACCTCCTGGAACTTGTCCCAGGTCCACTGGCCGTTCTTGGCCAGCTCGATCGGGTTCTCAGCGCCGGCCTTGTCGATCAGGTCGAGGTTGAGGTAGAGCGCGAAGGTCGAGACGTCGCGCGGGATGCCCCACAGGTAGGTCGTGTCGGGCTGGCCCGTCGTCGGGTTGACCTGCAGCGAGGACATGGGGCCCTCGTAGAAGTCGGCCGGGTTGAGACCCGCGGCCGACGCCTGGTCGGCGAAGTTGAGGATCAGGCCGGCCTTGGCGAAGTCGGCGACGTCGGTGCCGGGGATCCAGAACACGTCGGGCGCGGTGCCCGCCGACAGCTCGGTCTTGAGCTTGTCCTGGTACGGCGATCCCTCGGAGTTGCCCGCCTCGTAGGTGAGCTTGAGCCCGATGTTCTTCGCGGTGATCTGGTCCGAGATGCCCTTGTAGACGTCGGCCTCGGCCTGGTTGTCCGGGCGCGTACGCCACCGCAGCTCGACCGTGGCCTGCGACTCGCTCGCGGTCGGCGTCGCCGACGTCGAGGAGCCCGATCCGCTGGTGCTCGCGCAGGCGCTCAGGAGGAGCGCCGTGCCGAGCGGCAGCACGACAAGTGACTTGCGAATCCGCATGCGCACTCCTAGTTCTTCCATCTCCCTCGTCGTCCGCACACGGGCGACGTACCTCCCCCAGGCCGGTCGGCCTGGAGTGTGGTGCTGGTGGAGCGGCGTCCTGGGGGAGCGCCGTTCCGGGTGGTCTCAGCCGACGACGTCGACGTGGAGACCGGCCGTCCGGATGTTCGCCACGAGCTCGGGATCGGCCCCGGTGTCCGTGACGAGCAGGTCGACGTCGCCGAGGTGGCACACGCGGGCCACCTCGACCTCGCCGAGCTTGGTGCTGTCGGCCACGACGACCGACCGGCGCGACGCGGAGACCATGGCGCGCTTGATCTCCGCCTCGGCGACGTTGCGGTTGGTGACGCCGCCGCGCACGTCCACGCCGTTGCAGCCGATGAAGGCCAGGTGGGCGGAGAGGCGCTCGAGGAGCAGCGTCGCGTAGGGGTTCACCATCGAGTGCTGGAGCGGGCGGACGGTGCCGCCGGTGACGATGATCGACATCCGGCCGGCCACCGCGGCGGGCTCGAGCAGCAGCGCGATGTTGAGGGCGTTGGTGACGACGGTGACGTCGCTGAGCTCGGTGCGCGCCACCAGCGCCTGCGCGATGGCGGTGGTGGTGGATCCGACGTCGAGCAGGACGACGTCGCCGATCGAGACCATCGAGGCGCAGCGCGAGGCGATCGCCGACTTCTGCCGGGCGGCGAGGCCGGCCGCGGTCTCCAGCGGCTGCTCCGTGACGGGCGCACCGCTGGCCACGGCACCCCCGCGTACCCGCCGCACCAGACCTGCGCCCTCGAGCGCGGTGAGGTCGGAGCGGACGGTGACGGTGGAGACCCCGAAGCGGTCGGCGAGGTCGGTGACGCGCAGGAAGCCCTCGTTCTCCACGAGGGACTGGATGCGGGCCTGGCGCAGCTCCGCAGGGACGCCCTGCTCCTCGCGCGCCGTCCCGAGCTCCGTGGTCTGGGTCACAGGCCTTACCTTCGCGATCTTTCGATTGCTTTGCAAGCGGTTCGAAACAGACAGATATCGAAACGTGATGAAACAGCCCTGTCACAGGCGCCCCGAGGTGCGGATCCGGCCGAAGTGCGGTAACGGCAGGCGATCGAGCGCCCCCGATGCCCGTTTCGGCCCGCTTTCCGCCGCTTGCGAGGCTGCGGGCACCCCCTCCGGCCCGGGGTGTCCGGACCTCCGCGGAGGCGCCCGGGGGGCCTTGGCCCGCGGCCGCCGGCCACGTTGGTCAACCGCGGCAGCGTCTGGCACCATTGGCACTCGGCCGGTCCGAGTGCCAACGCCTCGCCGGCAGCCAGACCCGTCAGACACCGTCCGAGGAGAGACCGTGCCCACCTACCAGTACTCGTGCACGGACTGTGGCGAGCCCCTGGAGGTCGTGCAGTCCTTCACCGACGACGCCCTCACCGAGTGCCCCGCCTGCGGCGGCCGGCTGCGCAAGCTCTACAACGCGGTCGGGATCGTGTTCAAGGGCTCGGGCTTCTACCGCACCGACAGCCGCAGCGGATCGACGTCGAGCGTGCCGGCCTCCGGCTCGTCGTCGTCGGACTCGGGCTCGTCGTCGACCTCGTCCTCGAGCTCCACCCCTTCGGCCCCTGCCGCTTCCTCGACGCCGACGTCGTCGAGCACCGGCGCCGCCTGACCCAGCCCCTCGACTGGCCGCCGGCCCCTGTGGACGGCGTCGGCGGCCGGGCTCCGCCCGCGCCTAGCGTGCGGGCGTGCGCCTCACCCGACCCGCGCCGGCCCCCGAGGTCCCCGGCCGCCCGCCCCGCTGGCAGCGCCGGATCCTGCGGCACCGCCGACCTCTCGCCGCTGCCCTCGCGGCGCTGCTCGCGTGGTCCGTGCTGAGCACCGTGCGGCCCGCCCCACCGCCCACCGCCGAGCTCCTCGCCGCGTCGCGAGACCTCGCGCCGGGCACCGTGGTCTCGGCGTCCGATCTCGTCGTGCGCAGCGTCCCGGCCGCCTCCCGGCCGGCCGACGCTCCGGCGTCCGCCGACGACCTCCTCGGCCGCACCGTGATCGTGCCGCTCCTCGCCGGCGACGCCGTGCTCCCCCGCCACCTGCTCACCACGTCGCTGCTGGCCGGCTACGGCGCCGACGTCGTGGCCGTCCCTGTGCGGCTCTCCGACGACGCCGCGACGTCGGTCGTGCGCCCGGGCGACGTCGTCGACGTCCTGGCCGCGACCACCGGGGATGCGGCCGCACCGGGGTCCGGCGCGGCGTCGGTGGTCGCCTCGCGCGTGCGCGTGCTGCTCGCCGGAGCCGGCGCGGCACCGAGCGACGGCAGCTTGCTCTCCGCGCCGTCGACGTCGGGCGCGTCGGTGCTGGTGCTCGCGGCGACGTCGGCCCAGGCGCTCGCCCTGGCCCGCGCCGCGGTCTCGTCGAGGCTCACTGTGGCGGTGCGCGGGTCCTGAACCCGGCGGCTCGCGCCGGCCACGGACCCTGCCCGCTTCGCTAGGGTCGTCGCGACGGGGGGTTCAGGGGCGGACCAGGAGGGACACCATGCTCAAGGGCTTCCGCGATTTCATCGCGAGGGGCAACGTCATCGACCTCGCCGTCGGCATCGTCATCGGCGCCGCGTTCACGGCGCTGGTCAATGCCTTCGTCGTCAATCTCATCAACCCGATCATCGGGCTGTTCACCGGCAAGGACCTGTCGGCGAACTTCTGGTGCATCAAGGCGACGGATGCAGGGGTCTGCGGCTACGACAAGGACGGCGTGCTCCAGGGCCTGGCCATCGGCTGGGGCGCGATGCTGTCGGCGATCATCACCTTCATCCTCACCGCGCTCGTCGTGTACTTCGTGTTCGTCGTCCCGATGAACAAGTACCGCGAGAAGTTCGTGCCCGCGGAGGAGGAGGCCGAGGCCGAGGAGCTCGCGCTGCTGCGCGAGATCCGCGACGAGCTCCGGGCCCAGCGCGGCGCCTGATCGAGCAGCCGCAGCCAGCAAGCGCGAGGCCCGGCCCCCTCGGGGGCCGGGCCTCGTCGCATCGGTGGTGGGCTCAGTCGCCGTGGTGCGGCGGGGTCTCGTCGAGGTAGCGGCGCAGCACGGCGGCCGGATCCTTCGCCGCGGCCCGGTCGGCCGGGGCGTCGACGTCGTCGGAGGTCTGCTCCGGCAGCAGGTCGACGTCGTCGAGCTGCAGCTTGCGCGGGGCCGGATCCTGAGGGGCCACGACGGTCAGCCGTTCACGACGGCCTGGTAGGCCGACAGGTAGCGGTTCTCCTCGGCCGGCGTGAGCGCCTTCCAGGTGTGGGCGGCCGCGAGGTCTGCGTCGCTCGGGAAGATGGCGGGGTTGTCGACCTGGGTGGGGTCGACCTTCTCCATCGCCTCGCGCGTGCCGGTGACCGGCGACAGGTACTGCACGTAGGCGGCGAGCTTCGCCGCGTTCACCGGGTCGTAGTAGAAATCGATGAGCTTCTCGGCGTTGGCGTGGTGGGTCGCGCCCGCCGGGATGAAGAAGACGTCGCTGTAGAAGCCGCCGCCCTCCTCGGGCATGAAGAACTCGACGTCGGGGTTCTCGAGCTGGATCTGCAGCACGTCGCCGGAGTAGCCGATCGACGCGACGAGGTCGCCGTTGGTGAGGTCGGCGCCGTAGTCGTTGCCCGCGACGCGTCGGAACTGGCCGCGGTCGTACGCCTCCTGCAGCGTCGCCATGGCGGCGTCGAACTCCGCGTCGGTGAAGTCCTCGGTCTTCGAGCCGTTGAGCAGCATGAAGAACGTCATCGTGTCCTCCATCTCCGAGGAGATGGCGACCTTGCCCTTGAACTCGTCGGTGAGCAGCTCGGCGAAGCTGCCGATCTCGCGGCCGGCGAGCTTCTTGTTGTAGCCGATGCCGATGAGGCCGTTGAGGAACGGCAGCGTGTACTGGCGGCCCGGGTCCCACGCGGTGTCGGCCAGCGACGGGATCACGTTCGCGGAGTTCGGCATCACCGTGCGGTCGAGCGGCTCGATGAGCCCGTTGCGCAGGAACCGTGCGGCGGTGACGTCGGTGAGGACGACGAGGTCGCGGTCGATGCCGCGGCCCTGCTTGAGGATGGGCGAGGTCTTGGCCCAGAACTCCTCGTTGTCGTTGATGTCCTCGCTGTAGCGCACCTCGATGCCCGTGGCGGCGGTGAAGTCCTGCAGCGTGGTGGTGCCGGTCTCGCCGTCCTCGACCGCGTCGATGTAGTACGGCCAGTTCGACCAGATCACGGCCTTGTCGGTCGACGACGTGTCGGTGCCGGTGAACGACGGGCCGGGCGTGGCGGCGGCCGAGCCGGAGGCGGACGGTGTCGACGTCTCCGCACCTCCCTTGGCGCCGCACGCGGCGAGGAGACCGGCAGCGCCGGCGGCGAGGCCCCCGGACAGCAGGGAGCGGCGGGTCAGGGCCGGACGTGCCAACGAGGTGCCTCTCGACGACGGGGCGGTGGTACGACCGTACGTCGTCCGGCACCCCCGGCGGGCATCGGGCCCGCCGGTCCCCCGTGGCCGCGCACGGCGGCCACCGGGTGTGACGGCGGTGGCCCCGCCGGCGTTCCCTCTGCGGGACACTGTCGGCGCCGTCGGCACCCACGGAGGAGCGGCATGGACGACAGCCAGGCCCTCGCGGCCAAGGATCCGGAGGAGCGGCGCCGCCGCATCGTCGCGGCGGCCATCGACGTCATCGTCGAGCGCGGCGTCGCCGGCACCCGGGTCGGGGACATCGCCGCGCGCGCAGGCACGTCGTCGGGCCTGGTCATGTACCACTTCGGCTCGCTCGACGGCGTGCTCGCCGAGGCCGTCCACTCGGTGGAGGACGACTTCTTCGCCCGCTTCTCGGCGGCTGTGCCGGACGACGCCGGCGCGGTCGAGCGGCTGCGCCTGACCGGCGAGCTGGCGGCCGACGTCGACAACCTGGGGACGTGGCGCCTCTGGCTCGAGCTGTGGGTGCGGTCGCTGCGCGACGAGCGCACCCGCGAGCAGCAGGCTGCCTTCGACGCCGCCTTCCGCGACCACCTGCTCGACACCCTGCGGCGCGGCGTCGCCGAGGGCGTCCTGGTGTGCCCGAGCCCCGAGGCCGCAGCCACCCGCCTCGCGGCACTGCTCGACGGCCTCGCCGTGCGCGTGTCCCTCGGCGACCCGAACGTGCCCGCGGAGCGCATGGTCGGGCTCTGGCTCGGCGCCGTGGCCGCCGAGACCGGTCTGCCGGACCTCCGCCCGCCCGCCTCGCCCTGACCGCCGGGCCGGACCACCCCGGCCGGCGACGAGAATGGTGGCGTGACCGTGGACGCCGAGACCCTCCTCGTGCTGCAGGCGCCGGAGTGGCGGCGCCGCGCCGAGGCGCACGCGCAGCGGGTCGATGCGTGGACCGCTCCTCGGCTCGAGCGGGCGCAGCGCGGCGAGAAGCACCCGGTAGACGACTTCCTCTTCACCTACTACCCGACGCGTCCCGGCCAGCTCCGCCGCTGGCACCCGGGGCTCGGCGTCGCTCTCGCCGACGCCGACGAGCTCGCGCACGACGCGGCCTACCGGCTGGTCGACATCGACGGCGTGCGCTGCGCCGTCGTCGACCCGCAGCGCTTCGCACGCCGCCGCGACGGCCTCGCCTGGGTCGAGGGGCTCGTGCGGACGACGGGCGAGCGGCCGGCCCGGCTCGGCTGCTTCGGCCTGCACGAGTGGGCCATGGTCTACGGGCTCGAGCAGGACGAGGTGCGCCACGAGTCGTGGCCGCTGCGGCTCCCGCCTGCTCAGATCCGCGACGTCGTCGACACGCAGGGCGTCCACTGCACGCACTACGACGCGTTCCGGTTCTTCACCCCGGACGCCGTGCTGCGCAACGACTGCGCGCCCACGCGCGCCACCCAGCCCGAGCTCGACCAGCCCGGCTGCCTGCACGCCACGATGGACCTCTACAAGTGGACGGCGAAGTACGTCGAGCTCGTCGGCAGCGACCTCGTCGCCGACTGCTTCGCGCTCGCCCGCGAGGCCCGCCGCCTCGACATGGAGGCAGCGCCCTACGACCTCGCGGCGCTGGGCTACGAGCCGATCCGCATCGAGACGCCTGACGGCCGCGCCGAGTACGTCCGCCGCCAGCGCGACCTCATGACAGCCGCCGCCCCGCTGCGCAAGCGCACCGCCGCCGCCCTGGCCGCAGCTCTCCACGCCGTCGACACCACGACGCAACCGACGCAACCCATCCCCTTCACGGGACCCCTTTCCGGGTGAAGGTGCCCCCGCTTGCGATAGAAGCAAGGAAAGCGCCCCAGGCTGTCCACAGGCGGGTCGTGAGGTCGGACGCCGTCCCCAGGCCGGTCCGGGCGTGGCGGCGGGAATCGTGCCGCCTGTGCTGGTGGTTGGATCGCGGTGTGACCGCCGAGCAGCCCGCCCCGTCCGTCGTCGCCGCCCTCGAGGACCTCGGGCTCCCCTACCGCGTCATCACCCACACCGCGCCGGTGCGGTCGCTGGAGGAGGCCGCCGCCGCGCGCGGGGTCGACGTCGTCGACGTCGTCAAGACCCTCGTGGTGCGCCGCGGCGACGACGACTACCTGTTCGTGCTCGTGCCGGGCGGCCGCTCCATCTCCTGGCCCAAGCTGCGCGGCCTGCTGGGGATCAACCGGATGTCGATGCCGCCGGCCGACGAGGCGTTCGCGGCGACCGGCTTCGTGCGCGGCACCATCACGCCGATCGGCTCGAGCCGGGCCTGGCCGGTGGTGGCCGACGTCGTGCTCACCAGCCGCGGCGAGATCACGCTGGGCTCCGGCGCGCACGACGTCGCCATCGGCGTGGACGCTCTGGCGCTGGTGGAGGCGACCGCCGCGGTGGTCGCCGACGTCACCGACCCCGAGGCCTGAGCGCCGGGCCGCCAGCCGCCCCCAGACATGCGATGAGGGCCGGGACCGCGTCACCGCCGGTTCCTGGTCGGCGGTGCAGCGGGGGCCCGGCCCCCATCACGCTCGAAGAAACGCGCCCGCCCCCCGCTGCGTTACACCCCTCACCCGTCCGCAGCATCGGACGCCGGTGGCCGCGCGTCCGTGCCCGGATTCCGCGTCAAGGCGGCTCTGGGCATCGGGGCCGCAAGCACGACGACCCCGGGGCGACGCAGGCGTCGGCCGGGGAGGGCAGGAGGGCTCAGGGCTTCTTGGTCGACCCGGGCGGGGTCTTGGTCGACCCTGGCGGGGTCTTGACGGCGGACGGCGTCCGGGTCGAGCCGGGCGGCGTCTTGGTCTGGCCCGGCGGCGCCGTGGGCTTGACCGTCTGCCCCGGCGGCGCCGTGGGCTTGTTGGTCTGGCCGGGAGGCGCCGTGGGCTTGTTGGTCTGGCCGGGAGGCGCGGTGGGCTTGGTGGTCTGCCCCGGGGGCGTGGACGGCCGGTTGGTCTGGCCAGCCGGCGTGGTCGCCTGCGCCAGCACGCTCGTGCAGAAGGCGTCGACGTCGAGACCGGCCTGGTCGGCCGCACGCTGCAGCGACGGGGGCAGGGTGCCGCCGTCGCGCTGGTAGGCGCGGCAGAGCGCGGCGAGGGCGACGACGTTGCTCGGGCCGCTGGCCGACGGGGCGGCGCTGCTGGGACGGCCGGCCGGCGACGAGGCGCCGGTGCTGTCGCCGGTGGGATCCGCGGGAGCGGCCGGTGCGCCGATCACACGATGCGCGAGGTCCTGCAGCGGGGCGGGCAGCGCGCCGGAGTAGGCAGCGGCCGCAGTACCCGCCATGAGGGTGACGGCGACGACGCCGAGCGCGGAGCCGGCGGCCACCAGGCCGCGGCGGCGGTTCGACGGCTCGCGGCGCACGGGCAGCGGGACGAGCGCGCCCTGCTGAGCGGCCACCATGGCGGCGACCGTCTCGTCCATGCGCGTCAGCTCGGACGGCGTACCGGGCGCGCGCAGCGCCTCGGCCAGGCCGTTGAGTGCCATCTCGTCCTCCGTCTCAGGCTGCCGACCACCGAACAGGTGGTCGCCGTAGCCCGACGTGGGAACGTCGTCATCGGCCATCGCGTTACGTCACCTCCCCCCGCGCCGACCTCAAGTCTTTCTCAAGGCGCCGCAGACCGCGGTGCACGAGCACCCGGACAGCCCCTGCTGTGCGCCCCATCACAGCACCGATCTCCGCCGGCTCGAGGCCCACCATCACGCGCAGGATCACCGCCTCGGCCTGGTCCTTGGGCAGCGTGCGCACCAGCTCGAGGGCCCGCACGGTGGCCTCGTCGTCGAGCACTCCCTCGGCGATGTCCCGTACCGCCGGCCCGGGGTCGTCGACGTCGTCCCAGGACGCGCTGGGCCGGCGCGACTCGTAGCGGATCCGGTCGATGAGCTTGCGTCGGGCGATGGCGAAGACCCACGAGCGGAAGGCGGGCTCGGGGCCGTCGAAGGCGGCGACTCCCCGCGCCACCTCGAGCCAGGCCTCCGACGCCGCATCCTCGGCCAGCTCCCAGTGCAGTGTGCGCAGGTAGCGCAGCAGCGGCGGGTGCAGGTCGCGGTAGATCTCGGCGAAGGCGGCCTCGTCGCCCGACGACGCCGCGGCGATGACCGCCGCGTACCTGTCGTCGAGCACGTCGTCCTCCCGTGGGCGCGGCATCTGCCCTGGCCGCAGCAGGCACAGTCAACAGCACGCACGGCCACTGGTCTGCATCCGAGCGTGCGTCGTCGCGGCGACTCCCCGCTGCGCGGGGCGTACGGTCGAGGTGTGAGGACGGGGTGGATCTCCCGGCCCGCCGCGACCGCCGCGACGGTGGCGATCGTCGCCCTCCTCGCTGCGTCCTGCTCCTCCCCCGTGCCCTCGCCGTCGCCCTCGCCCACCTCGCCGACGCCGTCCGTGTCGTCGTCCGAGCCGGCCCCGACGAGCTCGACGCCGACGCCCGAGCCGTCCCTGTCCGGCGCCGCCACCACGCCGGTGGTGCGCCCGCCCGGCGACGGCGGCTTCGGCCTGCTGGTGGGCGTGCGGCTGGCCTCCCACCCCGGCTACGACCGCTTCGTGCTCGAGTTCGACGCCGTCGTGCCCGGCTACCGCGTCGAGTACACGGACGGCCCGGTGATCGAGGACCCGTCCGGCGACACAATGACGGTCGCCGGCGACCACGTGCTGACGATCCGCGTGGAGCCGTCGTCGCGGTTCGACCTCATCGGCCGCCCGGACACCCAGCTCTACGACGGCCCGACGCGGATCGCGTCCGGCGGCGGCGCCGTGCGCGAGGCGGTGCTGGTCGGCGACTTCGAGGGCGTGCTGCGCTGGGTGCTCGGCGTCGACGGCGAGCAGCCGTTCGTGGTGACCGAGCTGTCGTCGCCGCCGCGGCTCGTGGTCGACGTCGCGTCGGGCTGATCAGCCCTGCAGCACACGGATGAGGACGTCGGCGAGGCTGTCGCACACCGGCACATCCGGGAACTGCTCGCGGAACTCGCCCTTCGGCGCATGGACGCCGACGAACCGCACCCCGGCGTCGCGCGAGGCCGCGGCGTCCCACGTGCTGTCCCCGACCATCACGGCGCCGTCGGCCGGCATGCCGAGGAGCTCGAGCGCACGGACGAGCCCGTCGCCGGCCGGCTTCGGGCGCACGAAGGGGTCGCGGCCGACGACGACGTCGACGTGCATGCCGTGGCGCTCGAGAACCGTGCGCGCGACCTCCTCGGGCAGCAGGGTCACCACCGCGCGGCGCCGATCGGCGAGCCGGGCCATGAACTCCGGCGCCCCCGGCATCGGCACGGAGCGGGACGCGCCCTCGAGCTCGAAGCGGGCGATCGCGGCGGATACGGCGTCCCACTGCTCGCCCGACGGCAGCTCGCCGAGCACGGCCATGCACGCGCGGGTCGGCGCGTTCCAGCCAGTCTCGAGCCCGAGGTCCTGCTCGTCGCGCCCCAGCAGCGCTGCGACGTCGGCCCAGGCGGAGCCGTAGTCGGTGAAGGACTGGACGTCGACGAGCGTCCGGTCGAGGTCGAGCAGCAGCGCACCGGGCATGCCCCGACCGTAGCCACCCCGGGCCCGCCGCGCGCACCTCCGTCCCACGCGACGCCTCGGGGGGCGGCGCACCGGCGAGGCTCCCGGGATCGGACGGGCGGCGTCCCTAGGCTCAGCCCGACGGGAAGGAGCGGGATGAACCTCGAGAAGGTGGTCTTCGGGTTCTTCGTCATGCTCGCCGCCACGCTCAATTTCGGCTTCTTCATCGGCGACATCGACGACCCCACGGTCCACAACCGCTACGAGCTCTACGCCGCCGTCGTGGTCAACCTGATCGCGACGGTGCTCAAGTTCGGCGACCGCACGCAGATCGGTGCCGTGCACCTCGCTACGAGCCTCGTGGCCGACCTCCAGCTCATCGCCGCGGCCGTGGTGCTCGTGTGGGCCACCAACGTCTCGCCCGAGGGCGTCACGCCGAGCGCGATGGCCAGCGTCGTCTCGCTGTCCGGCGGCGCGCTGCTCGCCAACCTCGTCTCGGTGGTGCTGCTGGTCATCGAGACGGTGTCCTACCGGCGCCGGTAGCGGGATCGCCCATGTCGGTGGAGGAGCAGGCCCCGTCCCGCGCCGAGGTACGGGCTGCGGTCGGGCCGCAGAGCTCCGAGGCCGTGTTCCTGGTGCTGCGCCGGATGCGCGTGCCGCTCATCGTGCTGCTGACGCTGTTCGCGATCAGCGTCCTCGGGCTCACGCTGATCCCGGGCACCAACCCGGACGGCACGCCCTGGCGGATGGGCTTCTTCGACGCCTTCTACTTCATGAGCTACACCGCCACCACGATCGGCTACGGCGAGCTGCCTCAGGCGTTCAACGACGCGCAGCGGATGTGGGTGACGCTGTCGATCTACCTCTCGGTGATCGGCTGGGCCTATGCCATCGGTGCGCTGCTCAGCCTCGTCCAGAGCCGGCCGTTCCGGCAGGCCATCGCCGTCACGCGGTTCCAGCGCTCGGTGCGCAACCTGCGGGAGCCCTTCTGGCTCATGGCGGGTCACGGTCACACGGGCGACATGCTCGGCACCTGGCTCGACGACCTCGGCAAGCGGTTCGTGGTGGTCGACGTCCGTGACGACGCCGTCGACGCGCTCGACCTCGGCACGTACACCGCCGACGTGCCGGCGATCGTCGCCGACGCCAGCACGCCCGATGTCCTCGTGCAGGCGGGCCTGCTGCACCCGAGCTGCGTCGGCGTCCTCGCGCTCACCGACGACGACGAGGCCAACCTCGCCGTCGTGATGGCGGCGTCCGTCCTGCGACCGGGCCTGCAGGTCATCGCGCGGACGTCGTCGGCGTCGATCAAGGCCCGCATGGAGGCCTTCGGGGAGCCGATCGTCATCGATCCCTTCGACCGGTTCGGCGACCACTTCGCGGTGTCGCTGCGGGCCCCGGCCACCGAGCAGCTCGCCGACTGGCTTACCCGGGCGCCCGAGGCGCCGCTGCCGCAGCCGCACGACGACATCCGCCCGGGGCCCTGGATCCTCTACGGCTACGGGCGTTTCGGGCGCGAGGTCACCCGCGATCTCCGCCGCGAGGGCGTCGAGGTGCGCATCATCGACGCCGGCACCGGCCTCGTCGACGAGCCGGAGGGAGCCGACGGCGCGATCGTCGGCGACGCCACCCGGCGGGAGATCCTCGACCAGGCCGACATCTCCAGCGCGGTCGGCTTCATCGCCGGCACGGACAACGACGTCACCAATCTGTCGCTCGTCCGTGCCGCGCGGCGGGCCAACCCGTCGCTGTTCATCGTCGCCCGGCAGAACCGCCCCGAGAACGCCGAGCTGTTCGACGCGATGGGCATCGACCTGCTGCTCGTGCCGACGACGGTCGTGGCGCAGGAGGCCCTCGCCCACATCGGTGCGCCGATGCTCTGGCAGTTCCTGCAGCTGGCCTCGCACCAGGGCCAGCAGTGGTCGGCGGCGCTCATCGACCGGCTGGTGGAGCGCTGCGGCACGGGGTCGCCCGAGCTGTGGGAGGTGTCGCTCACCGACGCCGACGCGCCCGCGGTCGTGCGCGTCCTCCAGCGCCATCCGGTGGTGCTGCGCGACCTGCTGCGCGACCCGCTCGACCGCGAGAGCACCGTCGAGGTCGTCTGCCTCATGGTCGACAGCTTCGACGGCTCGGTGCTCGCGCCGGACGACGACTACGTGCTCCGCGCCGGCGACCGGCTGCTGCTGGCTGGCCGGCCGGCCGGCCGCCACTCGATGGAGTCGACGCTGCTCGTCGACAGCTCCGCGGCGTACTGCCTGTCCGACGAGCCGGCGGCCACAGGGTGGCTCTGGCGCCGGCTCACCCGCGAGGACGCGCGCCGCTGAGGCTTCGGGCTACGCCGCCGTCACGGCGTCGAGCAGCTCGAACCCGTGGCGGTCGACGCTCGACGCGGTCAGCGACAGGACGACGACGCCGGTGCCTGCGGCGCGGTCGAGGCCCCACCACGACGCGAAGCCGCCGGTCTGCCCGTTGTGCCAGGTGATGTCGCGGCCCTTGCGCGAGAGCACCAGCCACGCGGCACCGATGCGGACGGCCGGCCCCGAGAACCGCTCCACGGGATCGAGCGCCGCGATGCCGGGGCAGGTGCGGTCGAGCAGCGCCCGCGTCATCACCACCATGTCGCCGACGGTCGACCGGATGCCGCCCGCCGGGCCGAGCCCCTCGCCGGTCCAGGGCTGGCGCCGCCGCCCGCTGCGGGACGTGCCCTCCACGGCGTCGGGCCGCAGGTCGGCCGGGGTCGACGCGACATAGGTCGACGTCAGCCCCAGCGGGTCGACGAGGCGCGCCTGCAGCAGCCCGGCGTACGACGTCGAGTCGGCTGCCGCCAGGGCGTGGCCGAGCAGCTCGTACCCGAGGTTGGAGTAGCGGTGCTTCGCAGCGCCGACGGGCGTCGCGCGCGTCTGCTCGAGCAGCTCGTCGAGCGTGTCGCCGTACGGGTTCTCGCCGTCGACCCACAGGTGCCAGGAGCGCACGAAGCCGTCGGACCCGAGCTTGGGCAGGCGCGGCAGCCCCGACCTGTGGGCCGCCAGCGATGCGAGGTCGACGTCGCCGGCCGGGCAGCCGTCGAGCGGCAGCAGCTCGCGCAGCCGCGTCGTGGGCGCGACCGCCCCTCGCGAGAGGGCGTCGGCGTAGAGGAGGCCGGTGAGGCACTTGGACAGCGAGCCGATCTCGACCTCGGCCTCGAGCGGCGCGGTGTACGACGCGAGCCGCGCGCCAGCCGGGGTGACCACCCCGACGGCAGCCGCGGGGTGGCCCTTGCGCAGCAGGTCGCGCAGACCGCCGGCGAGATCGCGGTCGCCGTACAGATCGCCCCGGGCCATGGCACGACCCTATGCGGGCCGTCAGCCCAGGCCGCGCTCGGCGATGAACGCCGCCCGGCCCTTCTCCCCCGACTTCGTGAACAGGGGCACGACCTTCTCGACCGACCACGGGATCGCACCGACGATCCGCGTCGTGAGGCTGTCGCCGTACGGGACGTAGGTCTCGAGCTTGCCCGTGCGCAGGGCCCTATCGACGGCGTCGCCGATGTCCTGCACGGTCTTGACCTTGCCGACGAAGTTGAGCGGCGATCCGCCGTGCGTGGCCTCGTAGCGGAGCATCGGGGTGTCGACGCCGCTGGGGAAGAT
>JAIUOK010000058.1 GCA_020161245.1 Actinomycetota bacterium
GCAGCAGCTGCTCGAGCAGCGGGTCGCCGGTCTGCGCGAACAGCGACTGCAAGGCGTCGGCGTCGGTGGTGTAGCCGGTCTTGATCTTCTTCGTCGGCGGCAGGCCGCGCTCGCCGAAGAGGATCTCCTGCAGCTGCTTGGGCGAGCCGAGGTTGAACGGACGGCCGGCGAGGGTGTGCGCCTCGGTCTCGGCCTCGCGCATCGAGTCGCCGAACTCCGACTCGAGACCGCCGAGGTGGTCGAGGTCGACGGCGATGCCGGCCTGCTCGAGATCGGCGAGGACGTGGAGCAGCGGCAGCTCGACGTCGCGCATCAGCGCGGCGCCGCCCCGCTGCTCGAGCTCGGCCTCGAGGGCGTCGGCCAGCTCCAGCACCGCGCGGGCCTGGGTGCCCAGCGACGCCGCGCGCGCCTCGTCGGGATCGGTGTCGAAGGCGAGCTGGTCGGCGCCGCCGGCGTCCGACGCCCCGAGGTCGCGCTTGAGGAAGCGCGGGACGAGGTCGCCGAGGTCGAAGGACCGCTGGCCCGGGAGCACGAGGTAGGCGGCCAGCGCGGTGTCGCAGGTGAGGCCCTCGAGCGCGAGGCCGCGGGCGCGCAGCGCGAGCTCGGGCCCCTTCGCGTCGTGCATCGCCTTGGGGCGCCCGCCGTCGGCGAGCCATGCCGCCAGCGCAGTGTCGTCGTCCGGGTCCAGGGCCGCCACCGACCACCAGGCCACCGCCCCGTCGGACGCGGCGATCGCGAGCGACTCGACGTCGCCGGTGCCGCGCCCCCAGCGGCCATCGAGCACGAGCCCGCTGCGGGAACCGGCGGGCGCGTGCTCGTCGAGCCAGGCGGCGAGCGCCCCGGTCCCGGGCGATGCGACGTCGACCTCGACGGCATCGCCGGCGGGTGCGGCGTCCTCCGCGTGCTCGGCGAACAGCCGCTCGCGCAGCACCCGGAACTGCAGGGCGTCGAACACCTCGTGGACGGTCGCGCGGTCGAAGGGCCGCCGCGCGAGGTCGTCGGGCCCGATGGGCAGGTCGACGTCGCGGACGAGCTCGGTCAGACGGCGGTTGCGCACGACGTCGGCAAGCGCAGCGCGCAGCGAGTCGCCGGCCTTGCCCTTCACTTCGTCGACGCGGTCCACGAGCTGCTCGAGCGAGCCGAACTCCCGCACCCACTTCGCGGCGGTCTTCTCGCCCACGCCGGGGATCGACGGCAGGTTGTCGCTGGGGTCGCCGCGCAGGGCCGCGTAGTCGGGGTACTGCGCCGGCGTGAGGCCGTACTTCTCCTCGACGGCCGCAGGCGTCATGCGGGCGAGGTCGCTCACGCCCTTGCGCGGGTAGAGCACAGTCGTGGTGGGGCTGACCAGCTGGAAGGCGTCGCGGTCGCCGGTGATGATGAGGACCTCGAAGCCCTGCGCCTCCGCCTGAGTGGTGAGGGTGGCGATGATGTCGTCGGCCTCGTAGCCGTCGACCTGCACGTACGGGATCGACAGCGCGGTGAGGACGTCGCGGACGAGCTCGACCTGGCCCTTGAAGCCGTCGGGGCTCGCCGACCGGGTGGCCTTGTACTCGGGGTACTCCTCGGAGCGGAACGTCACGCGGGAGACGTCGAAGGCGACCCCGACGTGGGTGGGCGTCTCGTCGCGCAGCGCGTTGATGAGCATGGACGTGAACCCGTACACCGCGTTGGTGGGCTGGCCCGTCGTCGTGGAGAAGTTCTCGACCGGCAGGGCGTAGAAGGCGCGGTAGGCCAGCGAGTGGCCGTCGAGGAGCAGCAGGCGGGGGCGGTCCGACGTCACCCCGGCACCCTACGCTGGACCGGTGACGGACTTCGCGGACCAGGTGATGGCCTTCGGGATGGGCGAGCTCGGCGACACGATGGGCATCGAGATGCTCGAGGCGACGCCGGAGCGCCTCGTCGCCACGATGCCGGTCGCCGGCAACCGGCAGCCGTTCGGGCTGCTGCACGGAGGGGCCAGCGTGGTGCTCGCCGAGAGCCTGGGCTCGATCGGCGCGGCGCTGCACGGAGGCCCGGAGAAGGTCCCGGTCGGCATCGAGATCAACGCCACCCACCACCGCAGCGCCACCAGCGGCACGGTGACGGGCACGGCCACGGCCATCTCGCTGGGCCGCACCCTGGCCACCTACGAGGTCGTGATCACCGACGAGGAGGGCCGGCGGCTGTGCACCAGCCGCATCACCTGCCTGCTGCGCGACCGGCCCGGAGCCTGAGCCGCAGGCCGGCCCGACCCTGGCGCGTCAGCGCGTGGCGCGCGCGGGCTTGCGCGCCGTCAGCAGCACCCGGCGGCGCAGCGAGCGCTGCACCGGGGTGAGGTCGACCGTGGCGTCGCGCGGGTCGACCCGGGGCTCGACGCCGAGCCTGCGGCGCAGCGCGCCGATGGGCGCGGTCCGCCGCACCACCATGGGGCTGAACCCGTAGCGGGCGAAGAAGCGGTTCACGTCGCGGTGCGACGGCGGGACGTTGACGACGACGTCGGTGGCGCCGACCTCGTCGGCGAAGCCCGCAGCCTCGCGGAGCAGCGCCGTGCCGACACCGTGCTTGCGCTGGCCCTCGGCCACGTGGACGACATCGACGACGATGGCGGCCGTGGCCGACAGCAGCCCGCGCTCGACCACGGAGTACGACGCGAACCCGACAGGGGCGCCGTCCAGCTCGGCGAGCACGAGGCGGTACGTGGGCCGCAGGCCGGCCTCGACGGCCGCAGCCGACTCGCGGATGCGCTCGGAGACGCGCTCGCCGATGTCGAGGGAGCCCGGCACCACGGTGGCGGGGCTGGAGGAGAGGAAGTCGGTCCAGAGCGGCCCGAGGGCGCTGATCTCGTCGGCGGCCAGAGCGCGCACCGACACCGCCGGACGTCCCACGAACCCTCCCGTCCCACCGGCAGGCCCGGGCGGGCCCTGCCGTGCTGAGGCCCCCGTCAGCGGGACGCACTCTAGGTCCGCCGCCAGGGTGGTCCGCAAGCCTTTGTCCGGATTCGTACCCGTCGGTGGACGATCCGCTCGCGGGAGCGCGCACGGCCGCAGGACCGGCGGTGCTGCCCCCTCCGCACGGGACGTCGCGAGGGCGGCCAGGACGCAGGTCCGTGACGCCTGTGTCACGGCCGTGTTGCGGATGACTGCCCGGGCGTCAGCGCAGGTGGGCGCGCTCCCACCGGCCCGACCGGTCCGGTACGACACGTCCCGATCACGGGTGTCCCGTTCCTCCCGTTACATGGCTATGCTCCGGCGCACCGTCCCCCGGGGGGGAGGGCGCACGCCCGGGAGCACCCGGGCACTGACGAGAGCCTCGGCTCTCTCGCATCGAGGAGGACCCGAGTGCGCAGACGCGCTGCGGCCCTGCTGGCGGCTCTCGTCGCCACGGCCGCCCTGGTCGTCGGGCTGGGAGCGTCCCCAGCCTCGGCGTCCTCGTTGGGAGGGCCGGTGCTCTACGGCACCGTGACCTCCGACGGCACGGGCGTCCAGGGCGTGAAGATCACCGCCACCAACGACTCCGGGTTCTCCGGGGAGGCCACCACCGACGCCAAGGGCGCGTGGGAGATCAAGACGCCGAAGTCGGGCACCTACACGGTCACCCTCGACGAGGCGACGCTCCCCGACGGCGTGGCCCTCACCGCGGAGAGCGGCAACACCCGCACGGTGAACGCCCTCCTCGGGAAGGTGCGCATCCAGTTCCCGACCGGCGAGGGCACCGGGGGCGGGGCCTCCAAGGCCGAGCAGGCGGTCCAGCTGACCGTCGACGGCCTGCTCCTCGGCCTGATCCTCGCGCTGGCCGCCCTCGGCGTCTCGCTCATCTACGGCACGACCGGCCTCACCAACTTCGCCCATGGCGAGCTGGTGACTCTCGGCGCGCTGTCGACGTACTTCTACTCGGCGGTGCTGCACCTGCCCCTGGTGATCTCCGCGGTGCTCGCGCTCATCTCCTGCGGCATCCTCGGCGCGCTCCAGGACAAGGTGCTCTGGAAGCAGCTGCGCCGGCGCGGCACGGGCCTCATCGCGATGCTCGTGGTCTCGATCGGCCTCGGCATCTTCATCCGCTACCTGTTCCTGTTCTTCTTCGGCGGCGCGACGCAGCAGTTCCCGGAGTTCAGCGGTCAGGAGGGCCTCGAGCTCGGGCCGCTGGCCATCACGCCCAAGGCGATCATCGGCGCCATCGCGGCGATCATCGCGATCCTCGCCTCGATCTACTGGCTGCTGAAGACGCGGATGGGCAAGGCGAGCCGCGCGGTCGCCGACAACCCGGCATTGGCGTCGGCGTCCGGCATCGACGTCGAGCGCGTCATCAACGTGGTCTGGATCCTCGGCGCCACGCTCGCGGCGCTGTCCGGCATCCTCGTCGGCCTCACGTCGGGCGTCTCGTGGAACATGGGCCAGCAGATCCTGCTGCTCATCTTCGCCGCGGTCACCGTCGGCGGCCTCGGCACCGCGTTCGGCGCGCTGCTCGGCTCCATCATCGTCGGCCTGCTGATCCAGCTCTCGACCCTGGTGATCCCGCCGGAGCTCAAGAGCGTGGGTGCGCTCTTCATCCTCATCATCATCCTTCTCGTGCGGCCGCAGGGCCTGCTCGGCCGCCGCGAGCGGATCGGGTGAGGGAGGCGTCATGGACTGGAACACGATCATCAGCCAGACGATCACGCAGGCGGTCGGCGTCCTCGCCGTCATCTACTGCCTCGCCGCGGTCGGCCTGAACGTCCACTTCGGCTACACCGGCCTGCTCAACTTCGGCCAGTCGGGCTTCCTCGCGGTTGCGGCCTACGGCCTCGCCGTGACCGTCGCCAACATCGGCCTGAGCTTCTGGGCCGGCATCGTCGTCGGCATCATCGCCGCGATCCTGCTCGCGCTCCTCCTCGGTGTCCCCACGCTGAGACTGCGGGCCGACTACCTGGCGATCGTCACCATCGCCGCGGCGGAGATCATCCGCCTCATCGTCCGCTCGGTGACCTTCCGCGAGTGGTTCGGCGGCTCGGACGGCATCACGCGGTTCGCCGACTCGTTCTACGCGCTGAACCCGTTCTCGGGCCCGCTCGCGCTCGGCCCGCTGAAGTTCAGCCAGAACGACCTGTGGGTCGTCACGGTCGGCTGGAGCCTCGTGGCGCTGACCTCGCTGCTGGTCTGGTCGCTCATGCGCTCCCCGTGGGGCCGTGTGCTGCGCGGCATCCGCGAGGACGAGGACGCCGTCCGCTCGCTCGGCAAGAACGTGTACGCGTACAAGATGCAGTCGCTGATCCTCGGTGGCGTCATCGGTGCGCTCGGCGGCTTCGTGAGCGCCATCGCGTTCCAGTCGGTGCAGCCCGACACCTTCTCGACCGACTTCACCTTCTTCGCCTACACGATCCTCATCCTCGGCGGCGCGGCCCGGATCTTCGGCCCCATCGTCGGCACGATGATCTTCTGGGCGCTGCTGGTGTTCATCGGCGAGTTCCTGAGCGAGGCCGTGTCGGCCGGGGTCATCACCTTCATCACCAGCACGCAGGTCGGCCAGATCCGGTTCATGCTGGTGGGGCTCGGACTGATGATGCTGATGATCTTCCGACCACAAGGCATCTTCGGAGACCGGAAGGAGCTGGCTCTCGATGCCCGCTGAGACCACTGCGGGGACCCGCAAGGAGGCCGCCGTCGCGGCTCTCTCGACCGTGGCCCACACCCCCGGCTCGAAGAAGCCCGACCCCATCGTCGTGGTCGACGGCATGGTGCGCCGCTTCGGCGGCCTCACCGCCGTGAACGTCGACCACGTCGAGATCCAGCGCGGGGCCATCACCGCCCTCATCGGCCCCAACGGTGCCGGCAAGACGACCTTCTTCAACCTCCTCACCGGCTTCGACCAGCCGGACGAGGGCGACTGGTCGCTCAACGGCACGAGCCTCAAAGGAGTGGCGCCGCACAAGGTCGCCCGCATGGGCATGGTCCGCACGTTCCAGCTGACCAAGGCGCTCTCGAAGCTGACGGTCATGGACAACATGCGTCTGGGGGCCACCGGCCAGTCCGGCGAGAGCTTCTGGCGCGCGGCGCTGCCCTTCTTCTGGTCGGCCCAGGAGAAGAAGAACACCGAGCGCTCGATGGAGCTGCTGACGCGGTTCAAGCTCGACGCCAAGAAGGACGACTTCGCCGGCGAGATGTCCGGCGGCCAGCGCAAGCTGCTGGAGATGGCGCGGGCGCTCATGGTGGGCCCCGAGATGGTCATGCTCGACGAGCCGATGGCCGGTGTGAACCCGGCGCTGACGCAGTCGCTGCTCGGCCACATCAAGGACCTGCGCGAGCAGGGCATGACCGTGCTGTTCGTCGAGCACGACATGGACATGGTCCGCGACATCAGCGACTGGGTGATCGTCATGGGCCAGGGCCAGGTCATCGCCGAAGGGCCGCCCGACACCGTCATGGCCGACCAGGCCGTCATCGACGCCTACCTCGGCTCGCACCACGACCAGGCTCTCACCGAGTCCGGCGAGGCGTTCACGGCCGACCAGCCGGAGGAGCAGGCATGAGCCACGATTCCTGGGGCGACTCGCTCGAGCGCCAGGAGGCGCTGCACGTCGACGCCGAGCAGCGCCACGACCACGGCCACCACAAGGCTCAGGAGCTGCAGGACCGCACGCAGCACCTCGAGGGTGCCGAGGGCGCGCTCGTGCGCGTGGACGACGCGATCGCCGGCTACCTGCCCGGCGTCAACATCCTCAACGGCTGCGACCTCTACGCCCAGGAGGGCGAGCTCGTCGGCATCATCGGGCCCAACGGCGCCGGCAAGTCGACGCTGCTCAAGTCGCTGTTCGGCCTCGTCCGCATCCGCAGCGGCGCGGTGACGCTGCGGGGCGAGGAGATCACCAACATGCGCGCCGACCAGCTGGTCAAGCGCGGGATCGGCTTCGTGCCGCAGACCAACAACGTGTTCCCCTCGCTCACCATCGAGGAGAACCTGCAGATGGGCGCCTACCAGGCGCCGGGCAACTTCGACGAGCGGTTCGACTTCATCACCACGCTCTTCCCGACCCTCGGCGACCGGCGCAAGCAGCGTGCCGGCTCGCTGTCCGGCGGCGAGCGCCAGATGGTCGCCATGGGCCGCGCGCTGATGATGAACCCGTCCGTTCTGCTGCTCGACGAGCCGTCCGCGGGTCTGTCGCCGGTGCTCACCGACGAGGTGTTCGTCCGGGTGCGCGAGATCAACAAGACCGGCGTCACCGTGATCATGGTCGAGCAGAACGCCCGCCGCTGCCTGCAGATCTGCGACCGCGGCTACGTGCTCGACCAGGGCCGCAACGCCTACACCGGCACCGGGCGCGCCCTGGCCACCGACCCCAAGGTCATCCAGCTCTACCTGGGCACGCTGGCCAAGGCGTAGCGCCGAGAGGCACCCAGCAGGTCCGCGGAGGGCCCCGGCACTGGCCGGGGCCCTCCAGGCGTCTACGGCGGCCTCAGACCGACGCCGAGGCGGCAGCGGGGCGCACAGGACGGCTCACGAGCACCGAGAGGCGGGTGCCGCCGTCGGCGGGCTCCGCGAGGTCCTCCACCTCCACCACGACGTCGCCCAGCAGCCGCTGCTCCCCCGGCCTCAGCCCGCACGCGTCGAGCCGGTCGGGGGCCACCACGAACGACAGATGGTCCTCCTCCCCGTCGGTGAAGGCCTGCACGGTCGCGGGCGGCCCGTCGCCGACGTCGACCAGCTCGACCAGCAGCGCCCCTACCGCCGATGGCAGCGGGCGGCGGTCGCCGGACGACGCGAGGGCCCGGACGACCACCGGCGAGCCGCGGCGGGCGGCCTCCTCGACCACCGAGCGCACGACGTCGGGCAGGGCCCCGCCCGCCCGAGGATCCACCTGCAGCGCGGCACGGATCCGTCCGTCGAGCAGCCGGAGACGATGTCGGGCCGCCTCGTCGGCACCGCCGGTGCCGGCGACGCCCGCCAGCAGGTCCACCGCCTCCGCAACGGCGCCGTGCAGCGAGGCGTCCAGGTCCGCCGCGACCAACGCACGCGTGGCCTCGGCCTCTGCCGCCCGCCGCTCCTGGGCGCGGCGCACCTCGGCGCGCTGGTAGGCGCGCAGCGCGACCCAGATGCTGAGCAGCAGCACCGGGATGGCCAGCAGCGAGTTGAGCAGCGCGAGGCTGACGGCGTCGCGGCAGTGGCCGGGGAACTCCAGGGTCAGCGCCAGCGCGCCCGCTGCCCAGACGGCGATGCCAAGCACGCCGGGCCACAGCCGCGACCACGCCGCCACCGCCAGCAGGCAGAACCCGGTGAGGTTGAGGATCGGTGCGACCGTGGAGGTCTCCTCGCACCGCCACTGCGACGTCACCAGCAGCCAGGGAGCGGCCGCCGGAGCGAGCATGAGGAGCGCGGCGGCGGAGCGTCCCAGCAGCCGGCGCCGCACGACCACGCCCACCGTGGTCACGATCGCGATCGCTGCCGCGATGCCGCCGTAGGTGTCCTGCTTCTCCCCGATCTGCACGAGGGCGAGCACGAACAGGAAGCCGACGAGCGACTGGGCGGCCAGCGGTGCCGTGACCAGGAGCCGGCCCTGGTCGAAGGCGCCAGGGGCGGTGGCGACCTCCTCCGCCGACAGCGGCACCGCGATGCGGACGGCGGCCCCGCCGTGGGGGCCGATGCCGATCTCCCACGACCCGCGCAGGTCGGTGGTCACCGCCGAGAGCACCGTGCCCATGCCGACGCCGGGCCAGGCGCCCTCCTCATACCCCGCGCCATCGTCGGAGACGTGGATGATGAGCATGCCCGACGCGGGCACGGCCATCGAGACGTCCACGTTCTGCGCGCCGCCGTGCAGCACCGCGTTGCGCCCGAGCTCGACGAGCGCGGCACGCAGCACCTCCCACGACGCCGCGGCCACGGACACCGCTGGCACCGCGCCGACGATCCGCACTCGGCGCACCAGGATCTCGTCGTCGCGCATGGCCGCCACGAGATCCGCGGCGGGACGCTGGTCGCGGCCCGGGCCGCCGGCCGGCGGCGACAGGTCGACCTCGATCTCCTGGCGCAGCCGGTCGGCGTCGACCGCGTCGACCGCCAGCACGTAGCGGATGGTGTTGAGCACCGACTCGTGCACCCGCAGCACGGCGGCGCGCCAGGCCCTGGCCCGCTCCCGCGCCGACTCGGTGAGCCGACGCCGGCCCGAGACCAGCGCCGCTCTCTCGTCGGCAGCCTCTGCCTGGGTCAGCAGCAGGCGCCAGGCGAGCCCGATGCCGAGGGTGCCGAGCACCACCTGGGCCACCGACACCCAGCCCCCGTACACCTGCAGCGCGCCGGACACGACGTTGGTCGGCCGCGAGGCCCACAGCGCAGCCAGGAGGATCCCGGCGCCTACCGCGACCCAGGGGGCCGCACGGACCGGCACGAGGATCGCCGTGAAGTACGCCGGGTAGGCCACGAGCACGACGAGCGGGAGCCACTCGACGTCGGACGGCGACGACGCCACGAGCAGGAGCAGGATGGCCAGCCCGGAGACCGCCAGCACGAGGCCGCGCGGGTCGCGGCCGAGGAAGCAGCCGGTCGTGGAGACTGCCACGGCGAGCACGAGCAGACCACGCTCGACCGCGGTGATGCTCGGCCACACGTAGGCCCCGATGATGACCAGCGCGACCATGAGCGCGGCGCACCCGGTGACGATCATCGCCCGCCGGGTGGTGAGCAGGGCCCGGGTCTCGTATCCCGGCCCGCGCGACATCGACGACGTCCTGCCGGATCCGAGGGCCTGCACAGATAGCATCTTGGCCGGGGACGTCGAGGGAGTCAGTCGATGAGTGCACGTGTCGTCGTGCTGGAGGACCACCCGCTCGTGCGGGAGGCCCTCACCAGCCAGGTCCAGGCCGCGGTGGACGAGGTGGATCTCGTCTACACCGGGGCCTCCGTGAGCGAGGCCGTGGCCGCCGTGCAGGAGCGCGGCGCCGACTGCGTCGTGCTCGACCTCGACCTCGGCGACGGACGCTCCCCGGTCCAGAACGTCATCGAGCTCACCGACGCCGGCGTCAAGGTGCTCGTGGTGAGCGCCCTGGGCGACCAGGCCACCATCCGGGCCTCGCTGGCGGCCGGCGCCCTCGGATTCGTGTCCAAGGCTGCCGAGACCAGCGAGCTGCACAACGCGGTGCGTGCGACCCTCGCCGGCGAGGAGTACACCTCGCCCGAGGTCGCCGCCGCCCTGCTCAACGCCGCCCCCACGTCGGTGGCCCTGTCCGAGCAGGAGCGCCGCGCGATGGTGCTCTATGCCTCCGGGCTGAAGATGCGCGCGGTCGCCCGCCGGATGGGCGTCACCGAGGGCACCGCGCAGGAATACATCAAGCGGGTGCGCCAGAAGTACGACCGCGCCGGGGTGCCGCTGCCCACCAAGACCGACATGTACCGCGTGGCCCGCGACGAGGGCCTCGTCCCCTAGGCGCCCAGAGCGCCCGACGAGCCCCCGTACGGCCCCCGGGCCGGCGGGGGCTCTCTGTGTGCACTCACAGCCAGCAGACGCCCGAGGGCCCCCGGAGCGACGCTCCGGGGGCCCTCGTCGTGCTGTCGGTCGGCGTGCCGACCAGGTGCTGCAGAAGGATTACTCCTGCTGCGCGGGGACGTCGCCCGAGATGAAGTCGAGCGGCGCGATCTTGTCGTCCGAGCCGAACTGGTAGACGCCCATGGTCGCCTTCGACGGGTCGCCGTTGTCGTCCAGGTCGGTCGGGCCCGACTGGCCCTCGTAGTCGATGTCCTTGCCGGCGTCGAGCAGGGCCTTGCAGTCCGCCCACGTCGAGCACTTCTCGCCGCCGGAGGAGATCTCCTGCAGCTTGGAGGCGATGGCCTTGCCGTTGTCGCTCTTCGCAGCCTCGGCGGCGAGGGCGATCATCATGACGGCGTCGTAGGACTCCGGCGCGTAGGAGAAGTCCTGCAGGTCCGGGTTCACGGCCAGCAGGGCGGTCTTGAACTCCTCCGAGGCCTTGGCGCCGGGGATGGTGCCCTTGGCGCCGTTGAGGGTGCCGGCCGGGAGACCGTCGGCGAGGGCGTTGCCCATGTTGCCGTCGCAGAGGTAGAGCGGGACCTTGTCCGGCCCGATGCCCTGCTTGATCATCTCCTGGAGGATCTTCTTGGTCTCGTCGAAGCCGATGATGACGACCGAGTCCGGCTTGGCGGCCTTGGCGCCGGTGACCTCGGCGGCGTAGTCAGCAGCCTTGGGGTCGTAGATCTTGCTGTAGACGACCTTGCCGCCCGCGCCCTCGAACGCGTCGGTGAAGGTCTTGGCCAGACCCTCGCCGTAGGCGTCCTGGAGAGCGAGGACCGCGGCGGCGCTGTGGCCGTCGCTCGAGACCAGCTGGCCGAGCACGGCGCCCTGGAAGGTGTCCGGGGGCGCGGTGCGGAAGTACAGGCCCTGGTCGGGGTAGCTGGTCAGGGCGATCGAGGTGTTGGCGGGCGAGAACTGGACGACGCCGGCCGACGTGATCTTGTCGATGATGGTGAGCGAGACCGACGACGAAGCAGCGCCGACGAACGCGTCGACGCCCTTGGCCAGGCCGGCGTCCACCGTCGCCGAGGCGATGTTGGTCGACGTGTCGCCCGAGTCACCCTCGATCTTGACGACGGGCTTGCCGAGCACACCGCCCGCGTCGTTGATCTCCTTCAGCGCCAGGTCGACGCCCGCGAACTCGGGCGGGCCCAGGAAGGCGAGCGAGCCGGTCTGCGGGAGGACGGTGCCGATCGTCAGCGTGCCGTCACCGGCAGGCACGCTGGACGAGGCGCTGTCGCTCGGAGCAGCGCTGGTCGTCGTGCCGCCGCTGCCGCTGCCGCCACAGGCGGCGAGCAGGAGCGCCGAAGCACCGGCGACCGCGAGAGCCCGCGCCAGGGTGGGTCGGGTCATGAAGTGTCTCCTTCGTCCATGGCACCCGGAGCAGGCCCCGGGTGTGGGGGTGTCGGAAACCTAGACGATGAGGTGTTACGAGCGCATGACCTGGGTCCGTGCCGTCGCCGCCTCGTTGTTCATTCGTGACCTGACGACCGGATTCCGCCGCAGATCCTCTGCGTTCCCGCACGTTCCGCAGCGGTTTCGCCACGATCGGGTGGCCGCTCGGACGCCGCCAGGACGCGGCCGGGGGCCCTCTCCCGCCCCCCGCAGGGGGCTCCGGTCAGGCCTTCTCGCCGTCGCCGACCTCGCGGATGACGACGTCGGCCACCTCGCGCATGGTCAGGCGGCGGTCCATGGCCGACTTCTGCAGCCAGCGGAAGGCATCGGCCTCGGACAGCTTGTACGCGTGTTGCAGCAACGACTTGGCCCGTTCCACGCGCTTGCGGGTCTCGAAGCGCTCCTCGAGGTCGGCCACCTCGGCCTCGAGCGTCGTGATCTCCGCGTAGCGGCTCACGGCCAGCTCGATGGCCGGCACGAGGTCGCCCTGGGTGAACGGCTTGACGAGGTAGGCCATCGCGCCGGCGTCGCGGGCGCGCTCGACGAGCTCGCGCTGCGCGAAGGCTGTGAGCATCACGACCGGCGCGATGCGGGCCGAGGCGATGCGCTGGGCGGCGCTGATGCCGTCGAGGACGGGCATCTTGACGTCGAGCATCACCAGGTCGGGCCGCAGCTCCTCGGCGAGCCGCACGGCGGCCTCGCCGTCGCCGGCCTCCCCCACGACGTCGTAGCCCTCCTCGCGCAGCATCTCGACGAGGTCGAGGCGGATGAGGGCCTCGTCCTCGGCCACGACGACGCGGAGGGGCTCGGTGCGGGCCTCGGCCGGGGTCTCGCTCACGGCCCCACCCTACGGAATCGCGGGCGCGCGGCCGAACCTGGAGCCGCCGTCGACGGGTGCCCCGAGTGGGATTCGAACCCACACTGGATGGTGTTTGAGACCACTGCCTCTGCCGGTTGGGCTATCGGGGCGCACTGCTCCCGGCAGCGTAGCGCCGCGGCAGCGCCAGCCCGTGACGCCGTCAGGCCGACGAGGCCTCGAGGTCGAGCAGCGTCTGCTCGGTGAGGGCGTAGCGGCGCAGCACCGGCAGGCTCACGAGCATGAGCACGGCCGGCACGACACCGAAACCGATCGCGATCGCCGACAGGGCGCTGCCGGGCTGCTCCGCGGTCTGGCCCGACGTCGTCGCCACGAAGCCGCCGAGGGCGAGCACCATCGCGAACAGGAACGGCCCGACGGCGAACCCGAGGGTCTCCCCCGCGGTCCACACGCCCGTGAAGGCACCCGAGCGCAGGCGACCGGTGCGCAGCGCGTCGGCGTGGATCGTGTCCGGCAGCATGGCCAGCGGGAAGAGCTGCTGGCCGGCGTACCCGACCCCGGCGACGGCCACCGCAGCGAGCAGGAGCCAGGTGGGGATGCGGCCCGCCAGTGCCATGCCCACGGCGCCCACGACGAACAGCACGGTGGCCGCGGTGTACCCCGAGAGCTTGCCGCGCCGGGCGGCGAAGGCACGCCAGACCGGCACAAGCAGGACCGCCGGCGCCACCAGCGCCACGAACAGCACGGTGGTCATGCCCTTCGACCCGAGCAGGTACTCCGCGACGTACGCCGCGCCGGCCAGCGCGGTCGACGTCGCGAGCGCCTGCAGCAGGAACGCCAGGAAGAGCACGCGGAAGTCGCGGTTGTCGGCCACCGCGCGCAGCTGCTCGCCCAGCGAGCCGGAGGGCTCGGCGCGCAGCACCAGCGGCAGCCGGCGGGTCGCGAGCACGGCCACGAGGAAGCCCAGGAGGAACAGCGAGCCGCAGACGACGCCCATCACCCGGTAGCCGGCGAGTCCGTCGCCGCCCGCCTTCACCAGCTCGGGGGCGCCCGCGCCGAAGACGAGGATCGCCAGGGTCAGGAACGCGATGCGCCACGTCATGATCGACGTGCGCTCGGCGTAGTCGTCGGTGATCTCGGCGGGCTGGGCGATGTAGGGCACCTGGAAGAAGGCGAAACCCGTAGCGGCCAGCAGGTAGCAGGCCGCTACCCAGAGGGCCGCGCCGCCGCCGGTGATGCCGCCCGGCGCCCAGAACATCAGGGCGAACGCGACGGGCAGCAGGACGGTGCCGCGCAGCATCCACGGCACCCGCGGCCCCCAGTGCGAGTGCGTGCGGTCGCTCCAGCCGCCCACGAGGGGGTTGAGCAGGACGTCCCAGGCCTTCGGGAGCAGCACCACGAGGCCGGCCAGCGCGGCGGCGACACCCAGCTCGTCGGTCAGGTAGTAGAGCAGCAGGAGGCCGGGGACGGTCGAGAACCCGCCGGTGCCGACCGACCCGACGGCGTACCCGACCTTGTTGCGCGTGGGCACCCTCGTCGTCACGAGCGAGACAGTACGGCGCGAGGGCGCCCCCGCTGCGTCGTTCGCAGCCGTTGCGCCCTCGATGTCGTGCGCCGGTCAGACGGCCAGGTGCGGCTTCGCGTCCAGGATCCGTGCCAGCAGCCCGTTGACGAACGAGCCGGAGTCATCGGTCGACAGCGACTTCGCCAGCTCGACGGCCTCGCTGATCGCGACGGCGTCGGGCACGTCGCCCCACAGCAGCTCCCACGTGCCGATGCGCAGGACGTTGCGGTCGACCGCCGGCATGCGGTCGAGGGTCCAGCCCTGCGAGTACGTGGAGAGCAGGTCGTCGATCCGGCCGGAATGGTCGATGACGCCGTGCACGATCTCCTCGGTGTACGGGTTCACACCCGCCTCGAGAGTCTCGTGGCGCGACTCGAGGACGTCGATCGCGGGCACGCCCCGGAGGTCGGCCTCGTAGAGCACGTCCAGCGCCCGCTTGCGGGCCTTCCCGCGTGCGGACACGGCTAGTTGACGCGGCCGAGGTACGACCCGTCGCGGGTGTCGACCTTGACCTTGGTGTTGGTCTCGATGAACAGCGGCACCGCGATCTCGGCGCCGGTCTCGAGCGTGGCGGGCTTGGTGCCGCCGGTCGAGCGGTCGCCCTGCAGGCCCGGCTCGGTGTAGGTGATGAGCAGCTCGACCGAGGCCGGGAGCTCGACGTAGAGCGGGGCGCCGTCGTGGGTCGCGACGATGGCGTTCTGGTTCTCGAGCATCCACTTGGCGTTGTCGCCGACGACATCGTCGGACACGTGGATCTGGTCGTAGGACTGCGTGTCCATGAAGACCCAGTCGTTACCGTCGCGGTAGAGGTACTGCATCTCGCGCTTGTCGACGTTGGCGGTCTCGACCTTCACGCCGGCGTTGAAGGTCTTGTCGACGACCTTGCCCGAGAGCACCGCCTTGAGCTTGGTGCGGACGAAGGCCGGACCCTTGCCGGGCTTGACGTGCTGGAACTCGACGACGGTCCACAGCTGGCCGTCGATGTTGAGCACCAGGCCGTTCTTCAGGTCGTTCGTGGTGGCCACGGAGGGTCTCCTGGTCGATGGGCGCCGGGGTGCGCCCCGGCGGGTCTTTAGAGGACGAGCAGCTCGCGCGTCGTCTGGGTGAGCGACACGGGCCCGCCGGCGCGGACGACGAGGGTGTCCTCGATACGGACCCCGCCGCGCCCGGGGAGGTAGACCCCCGGCTCGACGGTCACCGGCGTGCGGTCGCCCAGGATACCCGTCGTCGAGTAGCCGATCATCGGCGCTTCGTGGATGTCGAGGCCGACGCCGTGGCCGAGCCCATGGCCGAAGTGCTCCGCGTGGCCCGCAGCCGCGATCACCGAGCGTGCGGCGTGGTCCACGTCACGCAGCTCGGCGCCCACCGCCAGCGCCTCGACGCCGGCACGCTGTGCGGCCGCGACGAGGTCGTGGATCTCCCGCTGCCACGGCGCGGGCTCGGCCCCGACCACGAACGTGCGGGTCTCATCGGCGTGGTAGCCCGCGTGCAGCGCCCCGAAATCGATCTTGAGCAGGTCGCCGGCCTCCACGGCGCGATCGGTGGGGCTGTGGTGCGGGATCGCCGAGTTCGGGCCGCTCGCCACGATGGTCTCGAAGGACACCGCCTCGGCGCCGTGGTCGAGCATCAGCCCGTCGAGGAGGCGGGCGATCTGGCGCTCGGTGAGCCCGGTGCGGACCTGCGGGAGGAGGTCGGCCAGGGCGGCATCGGAGATCCGGCACGCCTCGGCGATGAGCGCCAGCTCGTCGTCGTCCTTCTGCGCCCGCAGGTCCTCGACGACGCCGGCGGTCGGCACCAGGTCGAGGTCGCGGTGCTGCTGGCGCAGGCCCTCGTGGTCGGCGAACGTGAGGTGCGCGGCCTCGAACCCCACCCGAACCGCGCCGAGAGACGCCGCATGAGCGACGACGGCGGGCAGCACGGCCCGCTCGACGATGACGCCGATGCCGGGGCACTCGGCCTCCGCCTGCGTCACGTAGCGGAAGTCCGTGGCCAGCCGGTCGTCGGACGGGTCGCGGCCGACCACGACGGCGCCGTTGGAACCCGAGTAGCCGCTGAGGTAGCGGACGTTGGTCAGTCCGCCGACGACCAGCGCGTCGAGGCCGTCGGCCTCGAGCCGCTCGCGGACGCGGTCGCGCCGGACCGACGTCGCGGTCGCCGCGCTCATCGCAGGACTCCCTCGGCGATCGCCCGCAGCGCCAGGCGGTACGAGCCGGTGCCGAAGCCCGCGATCGTGCCGCTGGCGACGGCCGCCACGA
Source organism: Actinomycetota bacterium (assembly GCA_020161245.1). Lineage (GTDB taxonomy): Bacteria > Actinomycetota > Actinomycetes > S36-B12 > CAIYMF01 > Longivirga. The sequence goes on from JAIUOK010000058.1 coordinate 16,500, forward strand.
CCGAGGTGTGCCGGAACTCCTCGCGCGCCGCGGGGTTGGACAGGTGCACCTCGACCAGCGGCGCCGTGCGCTGGGCGATCGCGTCGCGGAGCGCGTAGGAGTAGTGGGTGAACGCCGCGGGGTTGAGCACGACGGGGATGCTGCCGTCAGCGGCTTCGTGGATCCACGAGACCAGCTCGGCCTCGTCGTCGGTCTGGCGCACCTCGACCTCGAGGCCGATCGCGGCGCCCTCCTCCACGAGCAGCGCTGCGAGCTCGTCGTAGGAGGTGCTGCCGTAGACGTCGGGCTCGCGGCTGCCCAGCCGCGAGAGGTTGGGCCCGTTGAGCACCAGTACGCGCGTCATGACCGCTCCTCCGAGACCTCGGCGTAGGCCGCCTCGAGCAGCTCGGGCGACGGGCCCTCGAGCAGGCCGGGGCTCCCGATGCCGTCGAGGACGACGAACCGCAGCAGGTCGCCGCGGGTCTTCTTGTCGATGCTCATCGCCGCGCGCAGCGGCTCCCACCGCCCGGCGGCGTACGTCGTCGGCAGGCCCAGCAGGCGCAGCACCCGCAGGTGCCGCTCGGCGTCGGGCTCCGGGAGCCGGCCTGCGAGCCTACCCAGCGCGGCGACGTAGGCGAGGCCGACGCTCACCGCGTGCCCGTGGCGCCAGCGGTACTGCTCGACGTGCTCGACGGCGTGGCCGAACGTGTGGCCGTAGTTGAGCACCTCGCGGCCGAGGCCGCCGGGACGCGACTCGCGGAGATCGTCGGACACGACGTCGGCCTTGACCTGGACCGCCCGCTCGACCAGCTCGCGCAGCACCCCCGACGAAGGATCGACCGCCTCGGCGGGCCACTCTTCGACGAGGTCGAGGATGACGGGGTCGGTGGTGAACCCGGCCTTGACCACCTCGGCGAGCCCGGCGACCAGGTCGACGGCGGGCAGGGTCGCGAGCGAGTCGAGGTCGCACACCACCGCAGCCGGCGGGTGGAACGCGCCGACGAGGTTCTTGCCCTGGGCGGTGTTGATGCCCGTCTTGCCGCCGACCGCGGCATCGACCATGCCGAGCAGCGTGGTGGGCACGTGGACGAGGCGCACCCCGCGCAGCCAGGTGGCCGCGACGAACCCGGCCAGGTCTGTCGTGGCACCGCCGCCGACGCCCACCACGGCGTCGCTGCGGGTGAAGCCGGCCCGGCCGAGCTCGGCCCAGCAGGAGGCCAGGACGTCGGCGGTCTTGGCGTCCTCGGCGTCGGGGACGGCGATGGGTGTGACCCGGTGGCCTGCGCGGGACAGCGCCGTGGCGACCCGGTCGCCGTCCTCCGGTCGGGACCGCGGGTGCACCACGGCCACGCGGTCGGCGCCGGCGAGGGCGGCGGGAACCTCCACGAGGAGGTCGTGCCCGACGAGCACGTCGTAGGGCGCGTCCCCTCGGACGGAGATGCGGGTGGCCTGGTCGTCGGTCACAGCCCCAGCCCCTCCAGGACGGCGTCGGCCACCTCGGCCGGCGTGCGGCCGTCGGTGTCGACGGTGATCCGGGCGACCTCGGCGTAGAGCGGTGCGCGCTCCTTGAGCAGCTGGGTCATGCGGCCGCGGACGTTGCCGAGCAGGACCGGCCGGATCACGTCCATGCCCACCCGGTGCGCGCCCGATGCCGGGCCCACCTGGAGCCACACCGTCGGCTGCTCGACCAGGAGCGCCCGGGTGCCGTCGTCGAGGACGGCTCCCCCGCCGAGCGCCAGGACGCCGTCGTGCTCCTGAAGCGCCAGCGCGACGGCGGCCTTCTCGAGGTCGCGGAAGTGCGCCTCGCCGGACTCGACGAAGATGTCGGGCACCGGCTTGCCCTCGGTGCGCTCGACGTCCTGGTCGGTGTCGCGGAACCCGGTGCCGAGGCGCTCTGCGAGCAGCGTGCCCACGGTGGTCTTCCCCGACCCGGGCACGCCGACGAGCACGATCTGCGGCGCCACGGGGCTACGAGACCACGAGCGCGGCGCGGTACGCAGCCGCGTTGCGCGCGGTCTCGGCCACCGAGTCGCCGCCGAACTTCTCGAGGACGGCGTCGGCGAGCACCAGGGCCACCATGGCCTCGGCGATCACGCCCGCCGCCGGCACCGCGCAGACGTCGCTGCGCTGGTTGATCGCCTGGGCCGGCTCGCCCGTGGCGACGTCGACCGTGCGCAGGGCCCGCGGCACGGTGGAGATCGGCTTCATGGCCGCACGGACCCGCAGCACCTCGCCGGTGGACATGCCGCCCTCGGTGCCGCCGGAGCGCCCCGTTGCGCGGACGACGCCGGAGCCGTCGGGCGACGGGAGGATCTCGTCGTGGGCCTTCGACCCGCGCGTGCGGGCCAGCTCGAAGCCGTCGCCGACCTCGACGCCCTTGATGGCCTGGATGCCCATGAGCGCGGCCGCGAGGCGCGCGTCGAGGCGGCGGTCCCAGTGCACGTGGCTGCCGAGGCCCGGAGGGAGCCCGTGGACGACCACCTCGACGACGCCGCCGAGGGTGTCGCCGTCGCGGCGGGCCTGCTCGACCTCCTCGGCCATGGCGGCGGAGGCCTGCGGGTCGAGGCAGCGCGCGGGGTCCGCGTCGATGGCGTCGAGCTGGTCGGGGCCCGGGACGACGCCGGCGGGCGCTGCCACCGTGCCGAGCTCGACGACATGGGACAGCACGGTCGCGCCGACGGCCTGCTGCAGGAACGCCTTGGCGACGGCGCCGAGCGCGACGCGGGCGGCGGTCTCGCGGGCGCTGGCGCGCTCGAGCACCGGACGGGCGTCGTCGAAGCCGTACTTCTGCATCCCGACGAGGTCGGCGTGGCCGGGCCGGGGCCGGGTGAGCGGCGCGTTGCGCGCCTGGGCGGCCAGGATGTCGGCGTCGACCGGGTCGGCCGCCATGACGGTCTCCCACTTCGGCCACTCGCTGTTGCCCACCTCGATGGCGACGGGCCCGCCCTGCGTCGTGCCGTGGCGTACGCCGCCGAGGACGCGCACCTCGTCCTGCTCGAACTTCTGGCGCGCCCCGCGGCCGACGCCCAGGCGGCGCCGGGCGAGGTCGCGCCGCACGTCGTCGGTGGTGACGGCCACGCCCGCGGGCAGGCCCTCGAGGATCGCGACGAGCGCAGGTCCGTGGGACTCGCCGGCGGTCAGCCATCGCAGCATGCGCTGATCATCCCATGGGCGGCCCTGGCGCCCGCACAGCCCTGCGACGGCCGAGGGCCCGCCCGACCTGGTGGTCGGGCGGGCCCTCATGGGTCCTTCTGCAGGCGTCAGGGGGTGACGGTGACCGGCGAGCCCACGCAGACGGCGGTGCTCTGGTCGCCGACGAGGACCCCGACGCACTTGTCGTTGAAGACGCTGTACATCAGGTAGAACTCGCCGAACGTCTTGCCGATGACGGCCGGGTACGGCTTGTTGTTGACCGACAGGGTGGCCGTCTGGCCCTCCGCGTCGACCTCCGACACCTTGAGCACCACCGTGGTCGTGCCACCGGTGCCCGCGGTCGTGCCGGGCGTCGCCCCGGTGCCCGCGGGCGCGGTGGCAGCCGGCGAGCCGACCGGCTCCGGCGCCTTGGGGAACAACGGGGCGAACGGATCGCGGGACGTGCTGCTGGCCTTGGCCGGCTTCGCCGTGGCAGCGGGCTTCGCCGTCGCTGCCGGGGTCGCCTGGCCCGAGGGGGCCGCAGCGGTAGGTGCCGGGCCGACCGGAGCGGCCGACTCGTCCTCGCCCGACCCGGAGCCGGTGAGGAAGAAGAAGGCACCCGCGCCGACCACGAGCGCGGCGCCGACGGCGACGAGCGCGAGGACGGGCTTACGGTCGCGGCCCTTCGGCGCGTCCAGGTCGGATGCCCCGCCGGGAGCGACGGGCGGCGGCGCCGTCATGGTGCTGGAGTTGGAGAACAGAGGCTCGGACATGGTCGTCGCTCCGGTCAGCTCGCCGCGGATCCGTCGGGCGAGCCGCCCGTCGAACCCTCGGAGTCGTTGGTGGTGGGGGTGGCCGCCTTCGGGGCGACGCCCTTGTTGGCCATGAAGGTGCGGCCGGTGAGGTCGACGGTCAGGGCGCCCGTGGCTGCCGAGTCGGCAGCGTTCTCCTCACGGGTGATGCTCAGCCCGGTGACGAGGACCGCCCGGTCGAGCCTCTCCATGCCGCTGAGGAACAGACGCACGTTGGCGAAGCGGCCGACGACCTGGATGCTCAGCGGGATCTGGTTGACCTGGCCAGGCGTGGCCAGGGACGCCTGCGCCCCGCCCGCGTCGGTCAGCGGGACCGGCGTCTGCGGCGCCACCGAGACGAGGGTCACGCCGCTCGACTTCGCCAGCGACGACAGCTGACGGATCAGCGACGGCATCGCCGGGGTCTGAGGAAGCTTGGTGCGAATGGCCGCCGTCTGCTTCTCGATGTCAGGGAGGTCCTTGTACTGGGCCTTGAGCGAGGCGATCTGCTGCTCGGTGGCGCGGTTTGTCGCCTCCTTGCTCTCCGCTTGCAGCTGCGTCTCCTCGGCGGTCGCGCGCTGCGGCGCGACGAGCAGGAACCAGCCGGCGACCAGCACCAGCACGGCCGACAGGCCCGCGGCGAGGTACCACCGGGCTGCGCGTCCGACGGTCATGTCAGCCACCGTCCTTGATGTCGTAGCGGTGCGAGAGCGCCTTGTCGGTGATGGACGACGAGGCGGTGAACTCGTAGCCCTCGCCCGGAGTGGACGTCGAGCCCGTCGAGGTACCGGTCTCGGTGTCCGAGGCCTCCTGGACCGTCCCCGGGTACGGGTCGAGCAGGGTCTTCTGCTTGGCGAGCGTGTCGAGGAACGTCGCCACGTTGCTGTAGGCCCGGGCCTCGCCCGTGTAGTCGAAGCGGCCGATCGCCGGCTTGCCGAGGATGCTGGTCGTGCTGGCGCCGTCGGCGGCCGGGGCCCCGGCGGCCTGGAGCGCCGGCGCGACGCCGTCGATGGTGCCCTTGAGCTCGGTGAGGGCGGCGCCCCGAGGCATGGTCAGCGCGAGATCGTTGAGCAGGAACGACCAACGGACCTCCCCACCCATGGCCACGTACTGCTGCCCCTGCGCCTGCGCGAGCTCGGCGCGCGCCTTGGGCACGTCGGCGTACTCGGCGAGCTGGGTCGCGAGGACGGCGCTGCGGGCGGTGGCGGCGTCGAGACGCTCCTCCGCGGCGGCGACCTCCTGGCCGGCCATCATGTAGAGCGCGCCCACGACGCCGACGGACACGGCCGCCGCGCCGACGAGCACGAGCTTGCCGCGGCGGACCTTGGCCTCCTCGGCGATGACGCCGGGCGTGAGGTCGACGCGGGGGAACGCCGCGCTGGACGGCGTCAGCAGCGAGATGTCGGCACCACCGGAGGGCGTGCCCTCGTCGGTCTCGGCGGCCGAGCTGCGGTTGAGCAGACCCATCACACGGCTCCCATCGCGAGGCCGACCGGCACAGCGGCCATCGGCTCGACGTACTGCATCTGCTCAGGCGTGAGCCCCGTCTTGCCCACCTGCACCGCGGCGAACGGGTGCCCGAGGACGACCGGGGTGCGGACCGCGGTCGCCAGGCGCTGCGCGAGACCGCTCGCGAGCGCGCCGCCGCCGGTGAGCACCACGCGCGAGAACGGGCGGGAGCCGCTGGAGGCGAGGTAGAAGTCGATCGAGCCTCGGACCTCCTCGACGAACTCCGCGACGGAGGCGTCGAAGATGCGGCGGGCCTCGGCGGCGGCCGGGGCGGCGAGCGCCTGCGGGTCGCGCTTGAGCATCTCGGCCTCCTCGGCGGGGATGCCGAGGCGCTCGACCATGGCGCCGGTGACGTCGTCGCCGCCGAGCAGCAGGATGCGCACGAAGCGCGGCACGCCGCCCTCGTGGACCACCACGTTGGTGACGCGCGCGCCGATGTCGACGACGGCCTCCGGGCCCTCGAGGCCGAGCCCGCCGCTGCCGGAGGCTCGGAGGACTGCGAACGAGGTCAGGTCGACGCCGGCAGGGCGCAGCCCGGCCTTCTGCACGGCCTGGATGGAGCTGAGCACCACGTCCTCGGCGGCGGCGACGAGCAGGCCGCGCACGTAGCGCTGACCCTCGACGATGACCTCCTCGACGGGCACGAAGTCGAGCACGGCCTCGTCGATGGGCATGGGGACGAGGTCGGCCGCCTGGTACTTCAGCGACGCCTTGAGCTCGTCCGCGGGCATCCACGAGAGGTCGACCTGGCGCACGAACACGCGCTGGTTGGACACCCCCAGGACGACGTCCTTCTTGCCGATCTTGGCACTCGACCAGAGGTGCTTGATGCTCTCGGCCACCGCGTCCGGGTCGATGACCTCGCCGTCCCGGACAACACCGGGCGGCAGGGCGACCTGGCCGAACCTCTCGAGGACCGGGGTCCCCTTGGTCACGGTGACCTGCGCAGCGCGCACGCTCGACGTCCCGATGTCGAGCCCCACGGCGGTTCGACCAGCCACGGTTCCCACCTCTCACGGATCGCCCCGCTCGGGCGACTCTCAAGAGGACTCTTCGGACGCGCCGCGCACCGGCTTGAGCGAACCGCGAGGAAAACGCGACCCGAACGGGCGACTCCGCGCCGGAGCGCGCTGCTCGCTGCTCCGGACGGGCGTCAGAGGCCGGCCGCGCCGAGGTACCAGTCGGCGATCGCCGGGCCCACCACGAGCCCCACGGCGGTGCCCAGGAACATGAAGGGGCCGAAGGGCACCTTGGTCTTGCGCCCGTTCTCCGACACCAGCATGACCACGATCCCCACGACCGCCCCGAGCACGAAGGCCGCGAAGGCTCCGACGATCACCGAGGCCCAGCCAACCCAGCCGAGATACAGACCGAGCACCCCGGAGAGCTTCACGTCGCCGAAGCCCATCCCGGCGGGGTAGATGAAGATGAGCACGAAGTAGAAGGCGAACAGGGCGGCGGAAGCCAGCACCGCGCGCAGCAGCAGGTCCCAGGTGCCGTCGGCCCAGGCAGCCCCCGCCAGCAGGACGAGCGCCACTCCGTACGAGGGCAGCACGATCGCGTCGGGCAGCCGCTTGGTGTCGAGGTCGATCGCGGAGAGCGCCACGGCGATCGCCGCGAGGTAGAGGAAGGCTGGCAGCACCCAGGACGCACCCGTCCACCAGGCGGTGAGGGCGAAGAGGATCCCCGTGCCGAGCTCGACGAGCGGGTAGCGGGCCGAGATCGGCTCGCCGCAGTTGCGGCACTTGGCCCGCAGCACCAGCCAGGAGACGACGGGGATGTTGTCGTACCAGGCGATCTCGCGGCCGCAGCCGGGGCACCGCGAGCGCGGCTTGACCACCGACTCCCCCGCCGGCACGCGGTGGATGACGACGTTGAGGAACGACCCCACGAACAGGCCGAGGAACCCGCATCCGAGGACGAGAAGGAGCAGGTCAGTGTCGGCGGAGCCGGTCAGGGTCGTCACGTCGGGAAGGCTAGCCAGCCGGGCGCGCGGTACCGGGTAACCGGCACCGCGCGCCGCGCGCGGACTCGATCAGGCGGTGTACGCCGGGCTGATCTCGGACCACAGGCTCGGCTGGTAGGCCGACTGGATCGGGTCGAGGAACTTCGGCGGCGAGGCGTAGCGCAGCCGTGCGTCGTACACGTAGTTCTTCGCGAAGCCTGCGGAGCCCGAGCCGACGATGCCGCGGTAGCGCTGAGCGATCGCCCCGTTGACGTTGAGCGTCCCCAGGCTGCTTCCCCAGCGGTAGTTCTGCACGCGGAACGAGTGGTTCACCGACAGGATCGCGGCGTTGATGCGGGTGTTCGTGAACACCGCGGACTTGCCGGTCGGGACCAGGTTCGTGCCCGCCGTGCACTGGCCACCGCTCGTGCTGGTGCAGCGCACGGGGTGGTAGACCTCGATGTAGTTGTTGGCGACCAGGCCGAGCAGATCGGTGCCCGACGAGCCGCCGGCGTAGTCGATGTGCCAGGTCGCGACGATGTTGTTCTCCGCCGCGATCGTCAGCTGGCCCTTGAGCGTGCCCTCGAGGAAGACGTCGCCGGCCTTGCAGCCGTACGTCGTCATGTCGTTGGTCTGCGGGTAGCCCAGCGGGTTGCCGGCGCCGCTGTTGATGCAGGCGGTGGTCGGCGTCGACCGCGTGTAGGCGTCGGCCACGGCCGGGACCGTCTGCACGTAGATGACGCCGTTGGCCGGGAGCGGCAGGTTGTTGCCGACGTTGCACCAGGCCGCGCCGCCGTTCTTCGTCCACGGGCTGGTGACGTTCATGGTGCCGTTGGGGTTCAGCACGATCCGGGTCGGGCCGGAGTACAGGCAGCCGACCGGGTCCGCGTAGGTGGGGTCGACCTCCTTGCGGATCGCGTTGTTGCTCGGCGGCATGGTCAGCGGGGGCGCGTAGCGCGGGTCGCCGGCGTTGGCGAACACGGGGTTGCCGGAGCAGCTGTTGTCCTTGCGGTACCGCACGCCGGTGGTGGGGTTCCACGAGGTCGACGTCGCGCCCTGGAAGCTCGGGGTTCCGCAGGTGTAGAAGGCGTCGTTGGAGTGCAGCGGCCCCTGGATGACGTCGTTGACGCCTCCCGAGCCGATGAAGCGGATCGTGGTGCACCCGGTGCTGGTGCCGTTGATCGCGTCGGTGCGGCCCTCGTACCAGTGCTTGGCGCAGTTGGTCTGCGCCACCGTCGGCGTGTAGTCGTCGCCGACGACGGTCTCGTACGCGGCCGGGTCCTTGGTGTCGTAGTCGGTGAAGTACAGGTAATCGATGAAGCCGCGGCGACGGATCTGCACCTCGACCGTGCGGGTCTCGCTGCCGTACTTGCCCGTCGACCTCAGCTTGAGGATGCCCTGGGACGTGAACAGCGCGTTGTTGACGTCGTAGCGGAACCAGGACCGCGTCGTGGTGCCGGGCGTCGCCTGCCATCCGGTGAACGCCGCGTTGGCGCTGGTGCCGGTGGGGAGGGACAACGTGGACCCGGCCGAGTACGGGCTCGACGGGTTGCCGAAGCGCCAGTAGGTGCCGTCGGAGTTCAGCCGCGAGATGTACTCGTCGACCCCGGCCTGGGCGGCGGCGAGGGCCGCGTTCCAGTCCTGGTCGTCGCGGACCTGCTTCACCTGGTTGATGGCGAAGCCGGTCGCGGCGAACATGATCAGTGTCAGGAAGGCGGCGATGCCGAGCACCATCACCAGGGCCATGCCGTCCTCGGCGCGGGTGCGCACGGCCTGGAGCCGGCGCCGCAGCGGGATAAGGATTCCGTTCATCGCTTCGCGATCCCCAGGTTGGGCAGCACCACGGTGCTGCTGACCGTCACGGGCCCACCGGCTCTGGCCGGGTCGACGTCCACCGTGAGCGCGATCTTGACGCTGCGGACCTGCGCCAAGTCAGTCGTGCTCGTCGAGGTCTGGTTCGTCAGAAGCGCCCCGTTGTAGTCGTAGTAGGTGAACAGCGCGCCCGCGGTGGTCGGGATCTTCCGCGCGATCACCGTCGTGCGGGGCGTCGCCGAGAACGTCCAGTACGGGTTGCTCGACGAGACGCCCGGGTACCACTGCTCGATCAGCTCGCGGTTGCTGTTGACCGAGTATGTGATCTTCGTCGGGACGTTGCCGAGGCTGGCGTAGACCGTCATCCGGTTCGGCCCGATCTCCGCGAACGGAGGCTTGTCGGCGGCACCGGCATGGCGATCCAGCAGGCCGGCCCGGATGCTCTTGGTCAG
>JAIUOK010000095.1 GCA_020161245.1 Actinomycetota bacterium
GACCGCCGCTGCGACCAGCAGTCCCCAGGCAGCGCCGCCCCGCCACCACGACACCCCTGCGACGAGCAGACCGGCGGTGGCGAGCTGCACCAGGGATGTCGGCAGACCGACGCTCCACCATGCCGCTGCCACCAGGCCCACCGGCGCCACCGCCACGATCGTCAGCGGGACGAGGCCGAGCCATCGGTCGCCCCACAGCTGTCGCACCAGCACTGCGACGAGCAGCAGCACCGCGCACTGGAGGGCCAGCAGCAGCAGCACCAGCGGCGTGAAGTCCAGAGGCCACAGGCGGCTGAGGGGCCACTGCACCGCGGCCATGCCCGGGGATGAACCGGGTACGCCCGTCGCCGACAGATAGGCCAGGTCGAAGGGCGACTCCCAGGCGCGGATGCGCAGCACGTGGTCTGTCCCGCTGAACCAGCCGGACGCCAGCACCCAGAAGCGCACGACGAAGCCGACCAGGACCACCACGGCGGCGGCCCTGCGGGCGGTCCAGTACGACGCGACCAGGGTGCGCGCATCCGCGCCCGGCAGGGCAGCAGTCGTCGCCGTGGCCATTCGTCTCCCCGTTGTCGAATTCGGTCCCGGCGATTGTGCACGACGGTCCTGGCAGCCCAGGGCGGCCGCTCCTCCCCACCGCCTCGCCACGGGCTGGTCGGAGCCAGGGAGCAGAGAATGTCACGAGCGCGCCTCAGATGGTTACCGGCGAGTCACTTTTCCGATACGGTCCCCCGGACCGCCCCCAGTCGGCCCAAGGAGACACCCGTCATGCGACGTGGCATCGGACTCGTCCTCATCGCGCTCGGCGCGTTCTTCCTCGTCCTCTCGCCGCTTGTGAAGTACTACGCGGTGCCGAAGCTCGCGGTCGCCCCGCTCGACCTCGACCCGAACGACCCCAGCGAGAGCGCCGGAACGGCCAAGACGCTGCTGGACCTCGCCACGCTGACCGAGCTGACCAACGTAGCGGTGACCTCGACCCGCTTCACGACCGCTGACGTAGCCGCTTCCCAGCAGGCCGGCGGCAACATCGGGGTCTACGACACGTTCAGCCGAGTGAACCGCGCGGACGGCACCCTCGTCACGGCCAGCACGCAGCGCTATGCCTTCGACCGGACCACCGACGTCATGTACGCCCAGCAGGGAGCCAACGTCGACGGCGTCCCCATCACCGAGGAGATGATCGCGGGCGACGCGATCATGCCGCTGAAGCTCCCGTTCTTCGTGGAACAGGGCGCGACCTACAACTACTTCGACACCACCCTCATGAAGGGTTACCCGCTGACTTTCGTGGAGGAGACGTCGATCGACGGCCTCACGGTCTACAAGTTCCAGTCGAGGATCGAGCCGGTGCAGATCGGCGAGCAGGAGGGCCTGGGCGAGCGCGTCGGCGGAACGGCCGACTTCGTCGCACCGCGTTTCTACACCAACGACCGCGTCGTGTTCGTGGAGCCGCTGACCGGCCAGGTCGTTGACGGCTACGAGGACCAGAAGCAGACGTTCCGCGGGCCCGATGGCACGGACAAGATCACGATCATCGACGCCAAGATCGGCTTCACGCCGGAGGAGAAGGCGGCATCGGTCGCCGCGGCGAAGACGAACTCGCAGCTGCTCAACATCCTGTCCAACGTGCTGCCGATCGCTTCGCTCATCCTCGGTCTGGTGATGCTCGTCATCGGCATCCTCCTGGTGCGCGGCACCGATCAGGCGGCGGCTGGCTGAGCTCCATCCGCAGATGCCCCGAGGAGGGTCTGGCCGCGACGGCCGGACCCTCCTCGCACGACGGTCAGGACGCGCGCGCGACGCCGAGGTGGCCGACGTCGTGGAAGCGAGGGTCGGCGAGATGGCCCTGCACCATGAGCGCCGCGAGGTCCGTCGACGTGTGGTTCACGAGGACCACGTCGGGCCGGCCGGGCAGCACGTCCACGAGCGCCGGCGAGTACGCGAGCCGCGCCGGCGTGGAGGGGTCCCTCAGCAGCACACGCCTGCGCCACGGGCCCCAGGGATGGGCCGCGCTGAGGGCGACGACACGGGGGTCGAGGAACTCGCCGGGCTTGGTCACGAGGAGCACCCGTCCGCCCCGGGCCCGCGCCGACGGCACCGTTGACACCGATCCCGCCAGCACGACGGCCGCGTCGGCCTCCTCGGAGCTCCAACCCGACGCCGTGCGGTAGCGCCACGTCGTCGGATCCCCGACGGTGCCGGTGGGTGCCCGGGCCAGCAGCAGATCCCGACCCGCGCCGGTGGCCGCCTGCCGTGTCCCGTAGACCCAGGTGACATCGCCGTCTGCGGCGGTGGCCGCGCCCCACAGTGTGGCCGACTGCGGCAGATCGGTCTGGCCCGTCACGCGCGGGGCGCCGCCCGTCGGCACCTCGAGCCGCAGCGTCACGGCGCCCGTGCGCGTGAAGCCGACAGGGTCGGACGCGTCGGTAGCCAGACGCTGGGCGAACACCACGACCTGCGCGCTGGTGCCTGAGCCGACGACGACCGCGTGCGTGGGCCACAGCCAGGATCCAGGCGGGGAAGGGAGCGCGTCGCGGCCAGGGGTCAGGGACTCCAGGCAGCCGCCCTCCGTCACGACGACGGCGTTGCGGGCGGTGGCCGTGCCCGGTCCCCGGCTGCCGTCCTCGCGCAGCGCACCGGAGAAGCTGTCGCCGAACAGCCACAGGAGCCGGCCGTCGGGGAGCCGGGTGCTCGAGGCGCCGTCGCCCCCAGACCATTGATGGTGCGCGGATTCGAACACGTGCGACCACCCGCGAGCATCCTGGGGCTCGGACCCACAGCGCTGCGAGGCCGGGGCGGCTGAGGCCGGGGCGGCGAGGGTCGTCCGGGCCGCGGCGGGGGGTACCTCGTGCGCGCCGAGCGACCACGCCGCGGTGCCGCCGGTGACGAGCAGCGTCGACAGCGCGGCCAGCAGCGTCGCGGCCGCT
>JAIUOK010000059.1 GCA_020161245.1 Actinomycetota bacterium
TCGACGTCTACCGCTCGAGCGGCCCCGGCGGCCAGAGCGTCAACACGACCGACTCCGCGGTCCGCATCACGCACATCCCCACCGGCGTCGTCGTCAGCTGCCAGAACGAGAAGAGCCAGCTGCAGAACAAGGAGTCGGCGATGCGCATCCTGCGCGCCCGGCTCGTCGCTATCGCCGAGGAGGCCGCGGCCAAGGAGGCGTCCGACGCCCGCCGGTCGCAGGTGCGCACGGTCGACCGCAGCGAGCGCATCCGCACGTACAACTTCCCGGAGAACCGGATCAGCGACCACCGCGTGGGCTTCAAGGCCTACAACCTCGACGCCGTCCTCGACGGCGAGATCGAGGCGGTCGTGCAGGCCTGCGTCGACGCCGACCTCGACGCGCGGATGGCGGCGCTCGGGGACGGGTCGTGAGCCCCGCCTGGACCCCGCCGGTCCGTACCCTGCGCGACGTCCTCGTCGACGCCGAGCGCCGTCTGGCAGCGCACGGCGTACCCACCCCCCGGGTCGACGCCGAGCTCATGCTCGCCCACGTCCTCGGCGTGCCCCGCGGGCGGATGTTCCTGTCCGACCCGATCGAGAAGGCCGACGAGGTCCGGTTCGAGTCGCTCGTCATCAAGCGGGCTGCGCGCGTCCCGCTGCAGCACCTCCTGGGCACCGCGCCGTTCCGCCACCTCGAGCTCGAGGTCGGGCGGGGGGTCTTCGTGCCCCGGCCCGAGACCGAGGGCGTGGCCGAGCTGGCGATCCGGGCGCTGCGCGAGCGCCCCGAGGGGTCGCGCCTCGCCGTCGACCTGTGCACCGGGTCGGGCGCCCTGGCTCTGGCTCTGGCCACCGAGGTGCCGGGCTCGGTCGTCCACGCCGTCGAGCTCGATCCCGACGCCGCGGGCTGGGCCCGGCGCAACATGGAGCGCTGCGCCGACGCGATCGTCGCCGCAGGCTCCCAGGTCGTCCTGCACGTGGCCGACGCCACCACCGTCCACGAGGGCGCGCTGGCCGAGCTCGCCGGCCAGGTCGACGTCCTCGTCACCAACCCGCCGTACATCCCCGACACCGCCGTGCCGCGCGAGCCCGAGGTGGCGGTGTACGACCCGCCGCGGGCGCTGTACGGCGGCCCGGACGGCCTCGACATCGTCCGCGGCCTCGCCGTGGCCGCGGCCGCGCTGCTGCGCCCCGGGGGCCTGCTCGTCGTCGAGCACGCGGACACGCAGGGCGAGTCCGGCGGCGAGCACGGCGTCCCGCACGTGCTGCGGTCCACCGGCTGCTACGACGACGTCGACGACCACCCGGACCTCGCGGGCCGCGACCGCACCACCACCGCGCTGCGCGCCGACCGGTAGCGGCAGGATCTCCCCGTGGCGATCACGTTCGACATGGCCGACCCCGAGGCCCGGGCGCGCGGGCTCGACGTCGCGGCCAGCGCCGTGCGCCGCGGCGACCTCGTCGTGCTGCCGACCGACACCGCCTACGGAGTCGGCTGCGACGCGTTCAGCCCGCGGGGCATCGAGCGGCTGCTGGCGGCGAAGGGCCGGGGGCGCGATCTGCCCGTGCCCGTGCTCATCGGGATGCCCCAGACCCTGCAGGGCCTCGGCTACGGCCTGTCGCAGGCGGCGCTGAAGCTGGCCGAGGCCTTCTGGCCGGGCTCGCTCACGCTCGTCGTCGAGCACCAGCCCACCCTCGCGTGGGAGCTCGGCTCCGCCGGACGGGTCCAGATCCGGATGCCGCTGCACCCCGTGGCCATCGAGCTGCTCCGCGTGACCGGCCCGATGGCGGTCACGGCGGCCAACCGCGCCGGTGCGCCGGTGCCCACGTCCCTGGCCGACGCCGAGGCGCAGCTCGGCGACGCGGTGAGCGTCTACCTCGACGGTGGGCCCTCGCTCGACCTGCCGCCGTCCACGATCGTCGACGTCACCGGGCCGGTGCCCCGGCTGCTGCGCGCCGGGGCCGTCGGCACCGACCTGATCCGCGAGGTGTGCCCGGAGCTCGACGCCCCGGACTGAGTGCGCCCGTGCCGGGACCCGGCCGCGCTCGGACTAGGCTGCGGGTCCATGACCTCGCCCTCGCCCGCCTTCGGCGCCGACTTCGCCGCCCTCGAGGCCGTCGATCCCGACATCGCCCGGATCCTGCTCGCGGAGCGCGACCGCCTCAACGCCGGCCTGCAGCTCATCGCCAGCGAGAACTTCACGTCGCCGGCGGTCCTCGCCGCCCTGGGCTCGACGCTGTCGAACAAGTACGCCGAGGGCTACCCCGGCAAGCGCTACTACGGCGGCTGCGAGGTCGTGGACGAGGCCGAGACCCTCGGCATCGAGCGGGCCAAGGAGCTCTTCGGCGCAGACCACGCCAACCTCCAGCCGCACTCGGGCGCCAGCGCCAACATCGCCGTCTACGGCGCGTTCCTGCAGCCGGGCGACACCGTGCTCGCGATGAGCCTGCCGCACGGAGGCCACCTCACCCACGGCACGAAGGTGTCGTTCTCCGGCAAGTGGTTCAACGCCGTGCACTACGGCGTCAACCAGGAGACCGAGGACATCGACTACGACCAGATGCGCGACCTCGCCCGCGAGCACCGCCCCAAGATGATCATCTGCGGCGGCTCGGCGATCCCGCGCCTCATCGACTTCGCCGCGTTCCGCGAGGTCGCCGACGAGGTCGGCGCCATCCTGTTCGTCGACGCCGCCCACTTCATCGGCCTCGTCGCCGGCAAGGCGATCCCGAGCCCGGTGCCGTACGCCGACGTCGTCACCTTCACCACGCACAAGGTCCTGCGCGGCCCGCGCGGCGGCATGCTCGTCTGCAAGCAGGAGCACGCCGCGGCGCTCGACAAGGCCGTCTTCCCGATGATGCAGGGCGGCCCGCTCATGCACGCCGTCGCCGCGAAGGCCGTCGCACTGAAGGAGGCGTCGACGCCGGAGTACCAGGCCTACGCGCGCCAGGTCATCGCCAACTCGAAGGCGCTCACCGCGGCTCTCGCCGACGAGGGCATGCGCCCCATCACCGGCGGTACCGACACCCACCTCGCGCTGCTCGACCTGCAGGGCATCGGCGTCACCGGCGCTGAGGCCGAGGCGCGCGCCGGGGCTGCCCGCATCGTGCTCAACAAGAACGCGATCCCGTTCGACCCGCAGCCGCCGAGCGTCGCCTCCGGCATCCGCGTCGGGACGCCGTCCACCACCACCCAGGGGATGGACGAGGCCGATATGAAGACCATCGCCTCGCTCATCGGCCGTGCCGTCCGCGACACCGACGGGACGCAGGCCGAGGCGATCGGCGCCGAGGTGCACGAGCTGGTCAGCGCGAAGCCCGCGTACCCCTCCTGATCCGTCCGTACCCCCGCACCGGAAGGGCGCCGTGCGCGAGTACCTGCTCTGCGTGGCGATCGCGGCGGCGGTGACCTACCTGGTCACCCCGCTCGCTCGCCGTTTCGCGCTGCGGTGGGGCGCGATGGCGGAGGTGCGCGACCGCGACGTCCACGACGAGCCCACCCCCCGCCTCGGCGGCCTGGGGATGCTCGCCGGGCTGCTGGCCGCGATGCTCGTGGCCAGCCAGCTGCCGCTCATGAGCTCGGTGTTCGAGAGCTCCAACGAGCCGATGGCCCTGCTGTCGGCCGTCGCGATCCTCGTCGTGCTCGGCATGATCGACGACAAGTACGGCCTCGACGCCCCGACCAAGTTCGCGGGCCAGGCGCTCGCGGGCGCGGTCATGGCGCTGCAGGGCATCGCGATCGTGTGGCTGCCGATCGGCGGCACGTTCGTGCTCGACCCGCTGACCTCGGTGCTGCTCACCGTCCTCGTGGTGACGGTGGCGGTGAACGCGATCAACTTCGTCGACGGCCTCGACGGCCTCGCGGCCGGCATCGTGGGCATCGGCGCACTGGCGTTCTTCGCCTACTCGTACCTGCTCTCCTTCGAGTACGGCTTCACCCGGGCCACCATCGCCGCACTGGTCTCGGCGATCCTCGCCGGCATGTGCGCGGGGTTCCTGCCGCACAACCTCAACCCGGCGCGCATCTTCATGGGCGACACCGGCTCGATGCTCATCGGCCTGCTCATGGCGTCGTCGGTGATCACGCTGGTCGGCCAGCTCGACCCCAACGTCGTCCCCGGGCCCACGTTCGTGCCAGCGCTGCTGCCGATCCTGCTGCCCGCCGCGGTGATGGCGGTGCCGCTGCTCGACATGCTGCTCGCCGTCGTCCGCCGTACCCGGGCGGGCCGCAGCCCGTTCGCCCCGGACAAGCAGCACCTGCACCACCGGCTGCTCGAGATCGGCCACAGCCAGCGCCGCGCCGTCCTACTTATGTACGCCTGGACCGGCCTGCTGGCCTTCACCGCCGTCAGCCTGGCCTTCGTCCCCGCCGCCGTCTCGGTCGTCTGGTTCGTCTGCGGCGCCGCAGCCCTCTGGCTCGCCGTCCGCTGGCCCAGGCTCCGAGCCCGGTCCCTCTAGGCCGCGCTCAGGGTTCGGCAAGGTTTCTCGGGGGTGGGGGTGGCGGCTTAGGCTGGGGGTGCCTCCGGCCCACTCGGGGCGGCGTCCGGGGGCGAGCACGCCCGTCTGAGTCCTGCGTCACCTGCGGGAACCCTGGGTCCGTCAGTGTCGTCGGACCTGTCGGCCCGACCTCCCCTCGCCCGAGCACGAACCGCCAGGAGTCCTGACCCGTGAGCGACCGGTCGACGCTGCGCCTCGCGGTGCTCGGCGTCCTGCTCGCCTCGCTGCTCATCACCCTGGTCAGCCGCCTGTTCTTCCTGCAGGTCGTCTCGGCCGACACCTACACCGCGCAGTCGTCGAACAACCGGATCCGCGAGGTCGTCACCCCGGCCACCCGGGGCCTGATCCTCGACCAGCTCGGCCGGCCGCTTGTCGCCAACCGGACGTCGCTGGTCGTCAGCGTCGACCGGCAGGAGATCGCCGACCAGGAGGACGGCGGCAAGGCGGTCCTCACGCGCCTGGCCAAGGCCCTGGGCACCACCTACACCGCGCTGTCGTACAAGCTCGAGCTGTGCGGCCCGGATGCCCACGAGAAGCCGCCGATCTGCTGGAACGGCTCGCCCTACCAGCCGATCCCGGTGGCCGAGGACATCTCCCAGGAGCTGGCCCTCACGATCATGGAGAAGCGCTCGGACTACCCGGGCGTCAGCGCCGGCCTCGAGGCCGTGCGCGAGTACCCCTCGCCGTACGACGCCAACGCCGCGCACATCCTGGGCTACCTCGGCCCGGTCAGCGACGACGAGCTCGCGGCCCAGAAGCGCAAGGTGCAGGAGGCCCAGGAGGCCGGCACCCCGATCGCCGACGAGTCGCTGCTGCGCCGCACCGATCTCGTGGGCCGCTCGGGGCTCGAGGCCGAGTACGACGAGGCCCTGCGCGGGACCCCGGGGATCAAGCGGCTCGAGGTCGACCAGACGGCGGCCGTCGTCGGCACGGCGGGGGAGACCGACTCGGTCCCCGGCCAGTACCTCGTCACCAACATCGACGCCAAGCTGCAGTCGGTGGTGGAGAAGCAGCTGCTCGAGGCCGTGAAGCGAGCCCGGGCCACCGACAGCCGCACCGGCCCCGGCAAGTACAAGGCCGACTCCGCCGCCGCGGTGGTCATGGACGTGACCAACGGCCACATCCTGGCGATGGCCAGCTACCCCAGCTACAACCCCACGGTCTGGGTGGGCGGCATCTCGTCCAAGGAGTACAAGGCCCTCACGAGCACGAAGTCGAACTTCCCCCTGATCTCCCGCGCCACGCAGGGCCAGTTCGTCCCCGCCTCCACGTTCAAGATCGTGACCGCCGCCGCGGCCCTGGAGAGCGGCTACTCGCCCTACAGCCAGTTCGACTGCCCGGCGCGCTACCAGGTCGGAAACCGCTACTTCAACAACTTCGAGGGCGAGTTCTTCGGCCGCCTCTCGATGGCCAAGGGGCTCGCGGTCTCCTGCGACACCATGTGGTACGAGGTGGCCTACCGCTGGTGGCTGCAGGACGGCGGCCTCGACCCCAAGGCCAAGCCTGCCGACCCCATCGAGAAGATGGCCAAGGCCTTCGGCCTCGGCAAGCGCACGGGCATCGACCTGCCGAGCGAGTCGCGCGGCCGCGTGGGCGGGCGCGAGTTCAAGAAGCTGCTCTACGAGCAGCTCGCCGACGCCTGGTGCAAGCGGGCCAAGACCGGCTACCCCGAGGTGGCCACCACCGACCCCAGCCGCGCGGCGTTCCTCAAGGCCCTGGCCAAGGAGAACTGCGCCGACGGCGACGTCTTCCGCGCCGGCGACGCCGTCAACCTCGCCATCGGCCAGGGCGACATGGTCGTCACCCCGCTGCAGATGGCGCAGGTGTACGCAGCCGTCGCCAACGGCGGGACGATCTGGCAGCCGCAGATCGCCAAGGGCCTCGTCGCCTCCGACGGCACCGTGGTCAAGCAGTTCCCGCGCAAGAAGATGGGCACGCTGCCGGTCTCGAAGTCCAACCTGGCGTTCCTGCGCTCGGCCTTCACCGACGTCACCACGCAGCCGTACGGCACCGGCTACAACCCGTTCAACGGCTTCCCGCTCGACCAGATCCCCGTCGCCGCCAAGACCGGTACCGGCCAGGCGGCCAAGGCGGGCGACCAGTCGACGTCGTGGTTCGCGACCTTCGCGCCGTCGAACAAGCCCAAGTACGCCGTCGTCATGATGGTGTCGCAGGGCGGCACCGGTGCGGGCACGAGCGCCCCGAGCGTCCGCAAGATCTACGAGGCCATCTACGGCATCAAGGGCTCGACCGTCGACCCGTCGAAGTCGGTGCTCCAGGGCGGCGCCCCCGCACGCAGCCTCCCGACGGTGAAGTCCGACGGCACGCCTGTCTACCCCGAGCTCGCCGCCGAGCAGGCCCAGAAGAAGGCCGAGACCGCCTCGCCGTCGCCGTCGTCGACGCAGGTCGCCGACGACGCCGCCAAGCCCGACCAGTCCGGCCAGGCGGCCGGCCTCGTGGCGGTGTCGCCACTGCTGCTCCTCGGAGCCCGGCGGGCGGCCCGGCGCCGACGCCGCCAGCCGCCGCCGACGGCCAGCCCTCCGGGGCAGTGGCGGACGGGCGGCGGGCCATGACCCTCGCCTACCCGACGTCGGTCGCGCCCAGGCGCAACCAGTCGCTGGCGCGCCGGCTCGACTGGCCGCTCATCATCGCCGCGCTCAGCCTGTCGGTCATCGGTGCGCTGCTCGTGTGGTCGGCGTCGTCGTCGCGCCTCAACGACTTCGAGCTCGACCCGCAGACCTACCTCAAGCGGCACCTGATCAACCTGGTCATCGGTATCGCGCTGGCGGTGCTGGTGTCGCGGTTCGACTACCGGCTGCTGCGCGCCTACACGCCGATCCTGTACGGCCTGTCGATCATCGGCCTCGTCGTCGTGCTCTCGCCGATCGGCAGCCCGATCAACGGCGTGCAGGCCTGGATCAACCTGCCGGGCGGCTTCTCCATCCAGCCCTCGGAGTTCGCCAAGATCGCGATCATCCTCGGCATGTCGATGCTGCTCAGCGAGAAGCGCGACGCCGAGAACGAGCCGCGCGACATCGACGTCGTGTACTCCCTGGCCGTGGCAGCCGTGCCCGTCGCGCTGATCATGCTGCAGCCCGACCTCGGCACGGTCCTGGTGATCGCCTGCGCCGTCTTCGGCATCATCGCCGTCTCCGGTGCGCCCGCGCGGTGGCTGATCGGCATCGTCGTCGGCGGAGCGCTCATCGCTTTCGTTGCGTTCCAGGTCGGGATCCTCAAGCAGTACCAGGTCGACCGGTTCACGGCGTTCGTCAACGCCAGCGACCCCGAGCTCGCCCGCACCATCGGCTTCAACACCCTGCAGGCCCGCATCGCGATCGGGTCGGGCGGGCTGTTCGGCCAGGGCTTGTTCAACGGCGCCCAGACGCAGGGGCGGTTCGTGCCGGAGAACCAGACCGACTTCGTCTACTCGGTAGCCGGGGAGGAGCTCGGCTTCGCGGGCGCCGCGCTCATCGTGCTGCTGTTCGGCGTCATCCTGTGGCGGGCGGTGCGCATCGCGATGCGGGCCTCGGACCTGTTCGGCCGGCTCGTCGCCACCGGCATCGCCTGCTGGGTCGGGTTCCAGGCCTTCGAGAACATCGGCATGAACCTCGGGATCATGCCCGTCACCGGCGTGCCGCTCCCGATGGTGTCGTACGGCGGCACGTCGATGTTCGCGACATGGATCGCCGTCGGCCTGCTGCTCAACGTGCACCTGCGCACCAAGGAGTAGGCGGCCGGGAGCCGGACGCTGGCGGGCGCGCCCGCCCGTTCTCGTTAGCATGACCTGTCCCCGCGGTGCTCGGGCCCGGGGCCGCACGCACGCCGTCGCCCGCGCGGGCCAGCCCGCGAACGCCGCACGAAAGGCCAGTCCCGTGACCGTCGAGTCGGTCTTCCCCCAGCTCGAGGCCCTGCTGCCTCTCGTGACCAAGCCCGTCCAGTACGTCGGCGGCGAGCTCAACGCGGTGTCCAAGCCGTGGGAGTCGGCCGCCGTCCGCTGGGCGCTGATGTACCCCGACGCGTACGAGGTCGGCGTGCCCAACCAGGGCGTGCAGATCCTCTACGAGGTCATCAACGAGCGCGACGACGCCCTGGCCGAGCGCACGTACGCGGTGTGGCCCGACCTCGAGCGCCTCATGCGCGAGCACGGCGTTCCCCAGTTCACCGTCGACAGCCACCGGCCGGTGGGCGCCTTCGACCTGCTGGGCCTGAGCTTCTCCACCGAGCTCGGCTACACCAACATGCTCACCGCGCTCGACCTCGCGGGCATCCCGCTGCACGCGGCCGACCGCGACGAGTCGCATCCCGTCGTCGTCGCGGGCGGCCACGCCGCCTTCAACCCCGAGCCGATCGCCGCCTTCGTCGACGCCGCGGTGCTCGGCGACGGCGAGCAGGCCGTGCTCGCGCTCACCGACATCGTCAAGGCATGGAAGGCCGAGGGAGCCCCTGGCGGCCGCGAGGAGCTGCTGCTGCGCATCGCCCGCAGCGGCGTCGCCTATGTGCCGGCGTTCTACGACGTCGAGTACCTGCCCGACGGCCGCATCCAGCGCGTGGTGCCCAACCGCCCCGGAGTTCCGTGGCGCGTCGGCAAGCACACAGTCATGGACCTCGACGAGTGGCCCTACCCGAAGGCGCCGCTGGTGCCGCTCGCCGAGAGCGTCCACGAGCGGATGAGCGTCGAGATCTTCCGCGGCTGCACGCGCGGCTGCCGCTTCTGCCAGGCGGGCATGATCACCCGCCCCGTCCGCGAGCGCAGCGCCCGCACGATCGCCGAGATGGTCGACAACGGCCTGACCAGGACCGGCTACGAGGAGGTCGGCCTGCTGAGCCTCTCCAGCGCCGACCACAGCGAGATCGCCGTCGTGGCCAAGGGCCTGGCCGACCGCTACGAGGGCACGGAGACCGGGCTGTCGCTGCCGAGCACCCGGGTCGACGCGTTCAACATCGAGCTGGCCAACGAGCTCACCCGCAACGGCCGTCGCAGCGGGCTCACCTTCGCCCCCGAGGGCGGCAGCGAGCGCATGCGCCGCGTGATCAACAAGATGGTCACCGAGGACGACCTCATCCGTACCGTCGCCACCGCGTACGGCAACGGCTGGCGCCAGGTGAAGCTCTACTTCATGTGCGGCCTCCCGACGGAGACCGATGACGACGTCCTGCAGATCGCCGAGGTGGCCCGGCGCGTCATCGAGACCGGCCGCCAGGCCAGCGGCACGCGCGACATCCGCTGCACGGTGTCGATCGGCGGGTTCGTGCCCAAGCCGCACACGCCGTTCCAGTGGGCCGCCCAGCTCGACCACGAGACCACCGACGAGCGTCTCCGCAAGCTGCGCGACGCCATCCGCGCCGACAAGCAGTACGGCAAGGCGATCGGCTTCCGCTACCACGACGGCAGGCCGGGCATCGTCGAGGGCCTGCTCAGTCGCGGCGACCGGCGCGTCGGTCTCATCATCGAGCAGGCCTGGCGCGAGGGCGCGCGCTTCGACGGCTGGAGCGAGCACTTCTCGTTCGACCGCTGGATGACGGCGGCGCAGGCGGCGCTCGAGGGCCTGCCGGTCGACGTCGACTGGTACACCACCCGCGAGCGCGACTACGCCGAGGTGCTCCCGTGGGACCACCTCGACTCGGGCCTGGACAAGGACTGGCTCTGGGAGGACTGGCAGGACGCGGTCGCCGAGGTGCCGGTCGAGGACTGCCGCTGGACGCCGTGCTTCGACTGCGGCGTCTGCGACCAGATGGGCACCGAGATCCAGGTCGGCCCCACCGGCCTCACCCTGCTCGGCATGCCGGCGCTCCCGCCGCGCGGCGAGGGCCTCGTGGCCGCATCGTCGGCGCCGTCGGCGCCGTCCGAGAGGACGGCCGGCTGATGGCCCGTCAGGCCCCGGTCCGCGATGTCGCGCCGACCGTCCAGCGGCTGCGCCTGCGCTACGCCAAGCGCGGCCGGCTGCGGTTCACCAGCACCCGCGACTTCCAGCGGGCCCTCGAGCGCGCCCTGCGCCGCACGGGCGTGCCGATGGCCTACAGCCAGGGGTTCAACCCGCACCCCCGCATCTCCTACGCCAACGCCGCGCCCACGGGCACGGCCAGCGAGGCCGAGTACGTCGAGCTCGCCGTGACCGCGGTCCTCGACCCCGAGAAGGTGCGCGAGGCGCTCGATGCCGCACTGCCGCCCGGCCTCGACGTCGTCGAGGTGGTGGAGGTGCGCACGCCCGACCTCGCCGACCGCCTCGAGGCGAGCGTGTGGCGCATCGAGCTGCCGGGCGTGGCCGACGCCGACGCCGCAGCGGCCGCGACGGCGTTCCTCGAGCGGGCCGAGGTCGAGGTCCAGCGGCTCACGAAGTCCGGAATGCGGACCTTCGACGCCCGTGGACCCGTGGTGCGCCTCGATGTCGCGGGGGACCCGCCGGGAGCAGCGGCGGGGGACGCCGAGGGCCCCTGTGCGATACTCGACCTGGTCGTGCGGCACGTAACCCCGTCCGTCCGACCCGACGACGTCCTCACCGCTCTGCGGCAGGTGGCCGACCTCGTGCCGCCGGTCCCCCCTCGGGTGACCCGGCTGGCGCAGGGGCCGCTCGCCGCCGGCGCGAGCACCGGACCGGTGGCCCTCGCGGTCTCCGACCCGCTCGCCGCCGACCGCGCCTGACGGCCGCCGTCGGCGCTGCACCACGGCCCCACCCGGGCCGGGGGAGGCGCATCCCACCGGCTTTCGCCCGGCGCTCCGGCGGCGGGCGACGTGATCCCGCGAGCCCCGCGCCGCGCGGCAGGACCTGACAGTCCGTCCGTGCACCGCGACGGCCCGGGGTCGGACAGGAGTTCGCGATGAGCGACGAGACCCCCGCCCCCGACTCTGCGCCCGCCGACGGCGAGACGTCGACCCCCGCCCGCCGCCCGCGCCGGCGCGCTGCCGGCCGCCCGGCCGGCCCGCCGGCACCGGCGCCCGGCGCCCCCGCCGCCGAGGAGCCGGCCGCGGAGGCCCCCGCCGAGGAGACCGCTGCCCCGGCGAAGAAGACCGCGGCCAAGAAGGCCGCCACGAAGGCGCCCGCCAAGAAGGCCGCCGCCAAGAAGACCGCGAAGACGGCGGTGAAGGCGGCCAAGGCCGACACAGCCGACAAGGACGACACAGCCGACGAGGCCGCGCCCGCCGAGGCGCCGGCTGAGAAGCCCGCCAAGCGCACGCGCTCCCGCAAGACCGCCGCCCCGGCGTTCTCGGCCCCGACCGACGACGCCCCGGTGGCCGAGGCACCCGCCGCCCCCGCCGCCGGGATGCTGCTGTTCCAGGCGCCGTCCGCCCCGTCCGCCGAGGCCGCACCGGCCCGCCGCCGCACCCGCAAGGCCGCGGCGGCCGAGCCGGCCCCCGAGCCCGAGGTCGAGGAGAACGAGGACGACGAGCTCGCCGAGGCCGCCGCCGCGGGCGAGGGCGGCACCGAGGCCGAGGCCGACACCGACGAGCAGGACGTCGCCGAGGGCGACGACGGCCCCGGCGGTGCCCGTCGCCGCCGTCGCCGTGGCGGGCGCGGCCGTCGCCGCCGTACCGAGAGCGACGCCGGCGACGGCGACGACGCCGAGGGCTCCGAGGAGTCCGACGACGACCAGGCCGACGCCTCCGAGGGCTCCGAGGGCTCCGACTCCGACGACGCCGGCGAGGGCGGAACGAGCCGTCGCCGTCGACGCCGTCGCCGCCGGGGCGGCTCGGGCGACGACGAGGGCTCGGACGACCCGCCCAACACGGTGGTCCGCGTCCGCGAGCCGCGGTCCCGCACGTCGTCGTCCGACGTCACCGCGGTCAAGGGCTCCACGCGCCTCGAGGCCAAGAAGCAGCGGCGCCGCGAGGGCCGCGAGGCCGGCCGCCGCCGTCCGTCGATCCTCACCGAGGCCGAGTTCCTGGCCCGCCGCGAGGCCGTCGAGCGCGTCATGGTCGTGCGCCAGCGCGACGACCGCACGCAGATCGCGGTGCTCGAGGACGACGTCCTCGTCGAGCACTACGTCAACCGCAACACCGGCGCGTCGATGATCGGCAACGTCTACCTCGGCAAGGTGCAGAACGTCCTGCCGAGCATGGAGGCCGCGTTCGTCGACATCGGCCGCGGCCGCAACGCGGTGCTCTACGCCGGCGAGGTCAACTGGGACGCCGCCGGCCTCGAGGGCCAGCCCAAGCGCATCGAGGCCGCGCTCAAGCCCGGCGACCCCGTGCTCGTGCAGGTCAGCAAGGACCCGCTCGGCCACAAGGGCGCCCGCCTCACCGCTCAGATCTCGCTGCCCGGCCGCTTCCTGGTCTACGTGCCCGAGGGCCAGATGACCGGCATCAGCCGCAAGCTGCCCGACACCGAGCGCTCCCGCCTCAAGGCGATCCTGCGCCAGGTGGTGCCCGAGGACGCCGGCGTCATCGTGCGCACCGCCGCCGAGGGCGCCAGCGAGGACGAGCTGCGACGCGACGTCGAGCGCCTCGCCGCCCAGTGGGCCGAGATCCAGGAGAAGGTCGCCTCCGCCGGCGGCGGCCCGGCGCTGCTGCACGGCGAGCCCGATCTCGCCATCAAGGTCGTCCGCGACATCTTCAACGAGGACTTCGCCAAGCTCGTCGTCGAGGGCTCCGAGATCGCCTCGACGATCCAGGAGTATGTCGGCTCGGTCGCTCCCGACCTCGCTGAGCGCGTCCAGCCGTGGACCGGCCCCGGCGACCTGTTCACCGAGCTGCGCATCGACGAGCAGCTGGCCAAGGCGCTCGACCGCAAGGTCTGGCTGCCGTCGGGCGGCTCGCTGGTGATCGACCGCACCGAGGCGATGACCGTCGTCGACGTCAACACCGGCAAGTTCACCGGCCAGGGCGGCAACCTCGAGGAGACGGTCACCCGCAACAACCTCGAGGCGGCCGAGGAGATCGTGCGCCAGCTCCGGCTGCGCGACATCGGCGGCATCATCGTCATCGACTTCATCGACATGGTGCTCGAGAGCAACCGCGACCTCGTGCTGCGCCGGCTCGTCGAGTGCCTCGGCCGCGACCGCACCAAGCACCAGGTCGCCGAGGTCACCTCGCTCGGCCTCGTGCAGATGACCCGCAAGCGCATCGGCCAGGGCCTGCTCGAGGTCTTCAGCGAGAGCTGCGAGGCCTGCAACGGCCGCGGCTACCACGTCCACTCCGAGCCCGTGGCCGCCAAGGGCGCGCCCAAGGAGGAGGAGCAGTCCGGCGCCGGCGCCGGCTCCCGGTCGCGCAAGCGCAAGGGCAAGGACACCGGCAAGGACAACGGCGGCGAGCCCAAGGCCAAGGCCGAGGAGCCCCGGGCGATCGATCCCAAGGTGTCCGAGGCGATGGAGAAGGTGCACGCGGCCGCCGCCAAGCGCGCCGCCGCTGCCGCGGCTGCCGCCGCTGGCGAGTCCGCCGAGGCCCAGGCCGAGGCCGCCGGGGTCGCCGAGGAGGTCCGTGCCGCCGAAGCAGCCGAAGCTGCCGAAGCTGCCGAGGCCGCCGCAGCAGCCGAGGCTCCGGCCGGCATCGACGAGGCCGTGGCCGTCCTCGATGCCGCCGATGCAGCTGAGGCAGCCGGGGCAGCCGACGCCGCGGGCGCCGGCTCCGCGGACGCCGGGGGCACGGCGGGCGCCGGAACCACGCCGGTCCGCCGCAAGCGCGGCCCCCGCAAGGCCACCCGCAAGGCGGGCCCCGCCTCTGCTTCCTAGCCGCTGCGCGGCCGGCCGGCGGCTTCGCCGTCGGCCGGCACGGGAGGCCCTCGCCCGATACGTCGGGGCCGGCGCTCGCTGCGCTCGCAGGTCGGCCGTGCGCTGGGGCCTCGTCCCTCGGCCCCGCTTCGGCCTCCGCCGGCGCAGGGGGCGGGTGATCACGGCCACGTGGCGCCACCATCGCGGTGCAACGGTGCTGGTCGGGGGGACTCGCAGGGGCGGGCCCTGCCGGGGCTGGTTTGACCCGCACGGTGCCCGGTTCGTACTCTTGACCCTCGGTGCCCAGCACCACTCTTGACCCGTGCTCGCCAGAGCGCAGCCACGCTGCATCGGGCTCGAGCCACCATGAACGTCCGTAGAAGGAGATCCGCGGTGTACGCCATCGTCCGTGCCGGCGGCCGGCAGGAGAAGGTCGCCGTCGGCGACGTGTTCGAGCTCGACCGCGTCGAGGGCGACGCCGGCTCCACCCTGACGCTGCCCGCCCTGCTGCTCGTCGACGGCGAGACCGTCACCAGCGACGCCGACAAGCTCGCCGGCGTGAAGGTCACCGCCGAGGTCGTCGAGCACACCAAGGGCCCGAAGATCCGGATCCAGCACTACAAGAACAAGACCGGCTACAAGCGCCGCCAGGGCTTCCGCGCGTCCCTCACCAAGGTGCGCGTGACCGGCATCGAGACCGCCTGACACTCGACCAGGGACTGAACTGACATGGCTCACAAGAAGGGTGCCTCGAGCACCAGGAACGGTCGCGACTCGAACGCGCAGCGCCTCGGCGTGAAGCGCTTCGGCGGTCAGCTCGTCAACGCGGGCGAGATCATCGTCCGCCAGCGCGGCACCCACTTCCACCCCGGCGACAACGTCGGCCGCGGCAAGGACGACACCCTGTTCGCCCTGGCCCCCGGCGCCGTCGAGTTCGGCACCAAGCGCGGCCGCCGCGTCGTCAACGTCGTCGGCGAGTGACGCAGCACCACCACGCATGACTCCGTGAGGGGGCGAGCCGCTCGGCTCGCCCCCTCACGCATGCTCCGACCCGAGCGCCCAGCACGACCTACCGGAAGAGACTGATCCCCATGACCACCTTCGTCGACCGCGTCGTCCTGCACGTCGCGGGCGGGGACGGCGGCCACGGCTGCACCTCGGTCTACCGCGAGAAGTTCAAGCCCCTCGGCGGCCCGGACGGCGGCAACGGCGGCCACGGCGGCGATGTCCGCCTCGTGGTCGACACCAACGTCACCTCGCTGCTCGAGTTCCACCACGGCCCGCACCGCCGCGCCGGCAACGGCAGGCCCGGCGAGGGCGGCCACCGCAACGGCGCGAACGGCGCCGACGTCGTCCTGCGCGTGCCCCCGGGCACGGTCGTGCAGGACTCGCGCGGCAACGTCCTCGCCGACCTCGTCGCGTCCGGCATGGAGGCGGTCATCGCCCGCGGCGGCCACGGCGGCCTGGGCAATGCCGCGCTCGCCAGCCCGCGCCGCAAGGCGCCCGGCTTCGCGCTGCTCGGCGAGCCCGGCGAGCTGCTCGACATCGTCCTCGAGCTCAAGTCGGTCGCCGACGTCGCGCTGGTGGGCTTCCCGAGCGCCGGCAAGTCCTCGCTCATCGCCGCCATGAGCGCCGCGCGCCCCAAGATCGCCGACTACCCCTTCACGACGCTGGTGCCCAACCTCGGCGTCGTGACGGCGGGCGACACCGTCTTCACGGTGGCCGACGTGCCCGGCCTCATCCCGGGGGCGAGCGAGGGCAAGGGCCTCGGCCTGGAGTTCCTCCGCCACGTCGAGCGCTGCCACGTCCTGGTGCACGTCCTCGACTGCGCGACCCTCGAGCCCGGCCGCGACCCCGTCACCGACCTCGACATCATCGAGGCCGAGCTCGCCGCCTACGGCGGCACCGAGGGCGACCTCGCCGACCGCCCGCGCCTGGTCGCGCTCAACAAGGTCGATGTCCCCGAGGCGCGCGAGCTCGCCGACCTCGTGCGCCCGATCCTCGAGGAGCGCGGCTACCGCGTCTTCGAGGTCAGCGCCGTGGCCCACTCGGGACTGCGCGAGCTCGGGTTCGGCATGGCCGAGCTCGTCCGCGAGGCGCGGGCCGCCAAGCCGGCCGAGGAGGCGCCGCGCATCGTGCTCACCCCGCGCGCGGTCGACGACGCCGGCTTCACCGTCACGCGCGAGGAGGACGCCGACGGCGTCCGCTACCGCGTCCGCGGCGAGCGCCCGCAGCGGTGGGTGCGCCAGACCGACTTCAGCAACGACGAGGCCGTGGGCTACCTCGCCGACCGCCTCGCCCGCCTCGGCGTCGAGGACCGCCTCCTCGAGCTCGGCGCGACTGCCGGGGCCGAGGTCGTCATCGGCCCCGAGGACAACGCCGTCGTCTTCGACTGGGAGCCGACCATCGCCGCCGGCGCCCCCATCGGCGGCCCCCGCGGCTCCGACGACCGCCTCTACTGATCCCGGCGCCGATCAGCCGACGACCTGGAGGCGTGCGGTGACGGTGTCGCCGTCGTCGATGCCCTCGGCCCGTCGGACCGCCGCCTTCACCGGCAGCACGTAGCAGCCGCTCGCGGCGTCGGGGAAGACCGACGTCGACCACGTGGTGCCGCCGATGGTGGCGACCACCCGCACCGAGCCGAAGCCGACGCGCTCGGTGCGCCCGCGGATCTCGTCGGAGAGCTCGGCGTCGACGGCGAGGAAGTACCAGGCCGCCTCGCCTGACCAGCGCCGCACCGGGCCCGTGGTCTCCGCGTCGATGATCGCCACGCCGCGATCCTGCCGCGCGCCACCGACGACACGGAAACCCAGCAGCGGGACCCGCCGGCCGGTGCGGCAGGATGGCCGCTTGTGGGCAGACGGACGGTCGTGACGAAGGCGCGCCGCGTCGTCGTCAAGGTCGGCTCCTCGTCGCTCACGCAGCGCGGGGGCGGCATCGACGTAGCGCGGGTCGACGCCCTCGTCGATGCGATCGCAGGGCGGCTCGCGGCCGACGTCGAGCTGGTGCTCGTCAGCTCGGGCGCCATCGCCACCGGGCTCCCCACCCTCAAGCTCGCCCGGCGCCCGCGCGACCTCGCGACGCAGCAGGCCGCGGCCTCGGTGGGGCAGGGCATCCTGCTCGCGCACTACGCCGGCGCGTTCGGCCGCCACGGCGTCACGGTCGGCCAGGTGCTGCTGACAGCCGAGGACGTGATCCGGCGCAGCCAGTACCGCAACGCGCAGCGCACCCTGAGCCGTCTGCTCGAGCTCGGGGTGCTGCCGATCGTCAACGAGAACGACACCGTCGCCACCGACGAGATCCGGTTCGGCGACAACGACCGGCTCGCAGCCCTCGTCGCGCATGTCGTCCAGGCGGACCTGCTCGTCCTGCTGTCGGACGTCGAGGGCCTCTACGACGGTCCGCCGTCTCACGAGGGCTCGTCGCTGATCGCCGACGTCAAGGACGAGGGCGACCTCGACGGCGTCGTGGTCGGGGGCACCGGCTCGGGGGTGGGCCTCGGGGGCATGGTCACCAAGGTCGAGGCCGCGCGCATCGCCACGGCCGCCGGCATCCCGGTCGTGCTCACCTCGGCAGCCCTGGCGGCGCAGGCGCTGGCGGGGGAGCGCGTCGGCACCCTGTTCCACCCGACCGGCCGGCGCACGGGCACGCGGCTGCTGTGGCTGCGCCACGCCACTGCGGGCCGCGGCAGCCTCGTGCTCGACCCGGGCGCGGTCGACGCCGTGGTACGCCGGCGCCTCTCCCTGCTGCCGGCGGGCATCACGTCGGTCTCCGGCACGTTCGACGCCGGCGATCCGGTCGACCTGGTCGACGAAAACGGCCACGCGGTGGCCCGCGGGCTGGTCAACTTTGACTCGACAGAGCTCCCCGGCCTGCTCGGCCGCTCCACCCGCGAGCTGGCCAGGGAGCTGGGCCCGGCGTACGAGCGCGAGGTCGTCCACCGAGACGACCTGGTCGTCCTGCGCCACTGACGCCCCAGCGTGGAGGCGGCCGTGAGCGGATTCCCGTTCTGGCACGTGACGCTCACGCTCGCGGGCGACCCTGTCCCCGAGCCGGAGATCAGAGCCGCTCTCGAGCACCTCAGCCACGACCACCCGTTCCTGCTCTCCGGGCGCTACGGCGTCGACCGCGCGGAAGTGCGGTACTGGGAGGAGAGCCCGGACGTCCGCACCGTCTCGGACCTGGCCCTGACCCTGTGGGACACCCACCGGGAGGCGTGCAACCTGCCCGACTGGGAGGTGGTGGGCCTCGAGGTGGTCGACCGGGCCACCTTCCACAAGCGCGGGCGCGTGGCCACGCCGGTGGTCCCGCCGGTCTCGCTCGTCGGCGTCGCCCCTTTCTGACCGGGGGCGGTCAGCCCGACCGCCACGGCCTCCACCTCGTCACCTGACGCCGGTCACGGGCCGGCAACGGACCACGCGACCTGCTGCCGCCCGCCCGCGCTGCGCGCCACACTCGGCGCATGGGGGAGCGGGGCAGGGGAGCGGTCGCAGCCGGTGCGGTCGTCGTCACCGTCGCTGCGGCGGTGCTCGTGCTCTCCTCGCTGCTGCTGGCGGGCACCCGCACGCCGCTCTCTCCCGGCCGCGCCGAGGCGTCGTGCGCGCGGGCCCTGGTGTACGAGGGCGTGTACTGGTTCCAGCAGACCGCGCAGGACGCGGCCCAGCCGGTCGAGCTCGGCGACCCGGTGGACGGCGCCGCGCTCGCGCCGTGCAACGACACCAGCGGCGCCAACGACCGCGAGGACCCCGTCGACGCCTACCGCGTGCCGGCCCTGGGCCCCGACTACCTCGCCATCAGCACCGAGAGCACCGACGTGTTCCAGCGCAGCACCACGCCGTACGTCACGACGTTCGACGCGGGCAACGCCCTCGACGTCGTCGCGCTCGTGCTCGTCCTCGTGCTCGTCCTCGCAGCGACGGGCGCGCTGATCGCGTGGTTCGTCCGCAAGCGCCGCATCCCAGCCTGACCACACTCGGCCGTCCCCAGGTCCATGCAGGCCCCTCTGGTAGTTCGGGGGCCCTCATCGATCCGCGTGTCCGGGCGATCGGGGCGGTCGCCTACCCTCGTGGGTGTGAGCGAGAACCCCACGAACGACCGCGACGCCGTCCTCGCGACCGCGGCGCGCGCCCGCGAGGCCGCCGTCGTCCTGCGCGGGCTGACCCGGGCCCGGAAGGACGCCGCGGTGCTCGCGATCGCCGACGCCCTGGACGCCGCCGCCCCGCGCATCGTCGCGGCCAACGCCGGCGACGTGGCGCGCGCCGTCGAGAACGGCACCGACCCCGCCATCGTCGACCGGCTCACCCTCACGCCCGAGCGGCTGCACGCCATCGCCGAGGCCGCCCGCGAGGTCGCCGCACTGCCCGACCCGGTGGGCGAGGTCGTGCGCGGCTACACGCTGCCCAACGGCCTCGAGGTGCGTCAGGTCCGGGTGCCGCTCGGCGTCGTCGGGATGATCTACGAGGCGCGCCCCAACGTCACGGTCGACGCCGCCGTGCTCTGCCTCAAGAGCGGCAATGCGGCGCTGCTCCGCGGCAGCTCGTCCGCCTACGAGACGAACGTCGTGCTCGTCGAGGTGATGCAGGAGGCGCTGCAGGCGCAGGGACTGCCCGCCGATGCGATCGCCCTGGTGCCCGGCACCACCCACGAGTCGGTCAAGCACCTCATGACCGCCCGGGGCCTGGTCGACGTCCTCATCCCGCGCGGCGGCGCGGGCCTCATCCGCAGCGTCGTCGAGGAGTCGACCGTCCCCGTCATCGAGACCGGCGTCGGCAACTGCCACGTCTACGTCGACAGCGGTGCCGACCTCGACAAGGCCGTGGCGATCCTCGTCAACGCCAAGACCCAGCGCGTCAGCGTCTGCAACGCGGCCGAGACCTTCCTCGTGCACGCCGACGTCGCCGACGCATTCCTGCCGAAGGCCCTGGCCGCGCTCAAGGACAAGGGCGTCACCGTCCACGGCGACCAGCGCATGGCTGCCTACGCCGCGGAGTCCGGCATCGGCTTCGCCCCCGTGACCGACGACGACTGGGCAGCCGAGTACTACTCGCTCGATATCGCCGCCGGGGTCGTCGACTCCCTCGACGACGCCCTCGCGCACATCCGGCGCTGGTCGTCGGGCCACACCGAGGCGATCGTCAGCGACTCGGCGTCGGCGATCCAGTCGTTCATCACCGGCGTCGACTCCGCCGCGGTGATGGTCAACGCGTCCACCCGGTTCACCGATGGCGGCGAGTTCGGGTTCGGCGCCGAGATCGGCATCTCGACCCAGAAGCTGCACGCGCGCGGGCCGATGGGCCTCGCCGAGCTGACCAGCACCACCTACGTCGTCACCGGCGACGGGCACGTGCGGGGCTGAGCCCGCAGGTCACGATCCGGCTGCCCGCGGCCGGTCGGTCCCTCGTCGCCGGGGCGGCCGTTGGTAGCATCCACGGGTCCCCGGAGCCGGGGCCCGACGTCCGCGAGGGGTACCGCCTGATGAACGCCGCCCTGGTCCTGGCGCACGCCACCGCCAACGAGGCCAACACCCACCCCGAGCTGCCGTCGAAGTGGGCCTTCGGCGCCCTCGCCCTCGTCGTGCTGCTGCTCCTGCTCTTCATCGTCACGCGTCTCAACGTCGACCGCTGAGCCCGGCGGTTCGACGTGCAGCGCGTCGGGGTCCTCGGGGGCACCTTCGACCCGCTGCACCTCGGCCACCTCGTGGCAGCGAGCGAGGTGGCGCACCGACTGTCCCTGGACGAGGTGGTGCTGGTCCCTGCCGGGCAGCCCTGGCAGAAGCCGCGCCCTGATCTCGCCCCCGCCGAGGACCGCTACGCCATGACTGCCAGCGCCGTCGCCGACGACCCCCGCCTCCGGGCGAGCCGGGTCGACCTCGACCGCGCCGGTCCGTCGTACACCGTGGACACGCTCGCCGACCTCCGCGACGAGCTCGGAGCGAGCACCGAGCTGTACTTCATCACCGGCGCCGACGCGCTGGCCGGCATCCCGACCTGGCACCGGGCCGAGGAGCTGCCTGCGCTGGCCCGGTTCGTCGGTGTCACCCGTCCGGGCCATGCGCTACAGGTCCCGGCTGTGCCTGTCGAGGTCTCCCTGGTGGACATCCCGGCCCTCGACATCTCCTCGAGCGACCTCCGCGCCCGCGTGGCGGCCGGGCGTCCCATCCGCTACCTCGTGCCCGACGTCGTCGACCGCTACGTCGCCGAGCACGGGCTGTACCGCGGGACGGCAGCGCGATGACCGACGTCCACCCGCCGGACGCCGCACCTGACGGCTCCCCGCAGCCGTTCGGCGCCGTTCCCGACTTCCCTCCGCCCACCGCTCCGCCGGTGGTCCTGCCGCCCACGGGCGCTCCGGTGCAGCCCCCGGCCGCAGCCGAGACGGACGCCGTCGCCCTGGCGTCGCCGCTCCTCGCGCCCGAGCACGACGACGAGGACGGCCCGGAGCCCGTCGGACGCCGTGAGGCCCGCCCGGCCCCGCAACCAGCAGATCCCGCCGGTCCCGTCGAGGATCAGGCTGAGGTGGTCGGCAGCACGGAGCCGGCGGACGCCGACGTGCGTCCTACCGGCGTGACCACGACCGATCCGGCGCCGTCCCGCCAGGGCGCGGAGAGCCGTGCCGCCCGGCGCCGGGCGGCGGAGGAGGCCGCGCGCGAGACCTCCCACCGCACGCATCTGCGGCTCGCGGTGGCCGGCATCGTCGCGCTGGTCACGGTGGGTCTGCTCGGCGTCGCCTGGACGTGGTGGTCGAACCGCCCGGCCTCGCCCGACCCCGTGCCCCGGGCGAGCTCCACGGCGCCGGTCAACACCCAGCCCACGCTGCTCCTGCAGGTGCGCGGCGACGACGCCGTAGCCGTGTCGAGCACGCTGCTGTCGGTGGGCGGGCCGCTGGGCCGCGCGACGATGATCGGGATCCCGCAGAACACCCTGGTCGACGTCGCGACCGGCGGCACCCTGCCCTTCGGCGAGGTGGCCCGCCTGCCCGGCGCCGACACCTCGGCCGACGCGCTCTCCGACGCGATCGGCGTCGACATCGACGGCACCTTCATCCTCGACCGTGCCGCCTTCTCCGCCCTCGTCGACGCGGTCGGCGGTGTGACGGCCGACGTCGACGTCAACATCGTCGATGAGGCCGCCGACGGCACCCAGACGATCGTCGTGGCTGCCGGCGACGACCAGCTCCTCCAGGGGCCCGCGGCAGCCGCGTTCGCCACCTACCTCGCCGAGGGCGAGACGGAGGAGGCCCGGATCGCGCGGTTCACGCAGATCCTGCGGCTGACGCTGGCGAAGCTGCCCGAGGACCCGACCTCGGTCGAGACGGTCCTCTCGCAGCTCGGCGCCTCGGCCCAGCCCAGCGTGCCCTTCGACCAGATCGCGGCCTTCCTGGTGCGGCTGCGCGCCGACATCGTCGCCGACGACGTCGTCTACAAGAACCTTCCGGTGAAGCCCATCGACTCGGGCGGCCCCGCGGCCAACCGCGTCGACAACGAGGCCGTGGCCGCGATGGTGGCCGACCTGCTGCCCGAGGCGCTGCGCACCCCGGGGCCCAACTCCAAGGTTCGGGTGCTGGTGCAGAACGGCGTCGGCTCGCCGGGTCTGAACGCCCAGGCGCGCGAGGACCTCGTGGGCGCCGGGTTCACCTACGTCAACGGCGGCAACGCCGCGCAGTTCGGCACGGCGGCCACCGAGGTGGTCGTCCCGGACGCCACAGCGGAGTCCCTGCAGTGGGGGGCCGACATCGCCCAGGCCCTGGGAGTCCCCGCGTCCGCCGTGGCCGTGGCCGACTCCGGCCAGAGCGTGGCCGACGTCATCGTGGTGCTCGGCGCCGACTTCAAGCCCTCGGCCGGCTGAGCCCCCGCGCCCGCGCGCGGACGGCGCGGCGTCCGGACCGTGAGACGATAGGACGTCGTCGGCGCGCCGCCGGCGACCTGCATCTGCACCGAGAACGCGTACGACCCGTACGACGAGAGGACTGTCCGTGCCCGCCTCCGCCCGCGCGCTGGAGCTGACCGCGATCGCCGCCGAGGCGGCCGCCGACAAGCTCGCCGAGGACATCGTGGCCCTCGACGTCTCGGAGACCCTCGTCATCACCGACGTGTTCCTGCTCTGCTCCGCCGCCAACGACCGCCAGGTCAAGGCCATCGTCGACGCCGTCGAGGAGGCGCTGGACAAGATCGACGTCGACCCCGTGCGCCGCGAGGGCGAGCGCGAGGGCCGCTGGGTGCTGCTCGACTACGTCGACATCGTCGTGCACGTCCAGCACAGCGAGGAGCGCAGCTACTACGGCCTCGAGCGGCTGTGGAAGGACGGGCAGCGCATCGCCCTGCCCGAGTCCGTGACGCGCCCGCGCGACGTGCACGAGGCCCGGACCGAGCGGGCATGAGCGGCCGCCGCGTCGTCCTGTGGCGGCACGGCCGGACCGCCTGGAACGCCGAGTCGCGCTTCCAGGGATCGACCGACGTCTCCCTCGACGAGACGGGGATCGTCCAGGCCCAGCGGGCCGCCCGCGACCTCGCCACGCTCGAGCCCCAGCGCATCGTGGCCAGCGACCTCGAGCGCGCCCGCCGCACCGCCGAGGTGCTCGGAGCCGTCGTCGGCCTGCCGGTGACGACCGACCCCGACCTGCGCGAGACCTACGCCGGCACCTGGCAGGGCCTGGTCCGCGACGACATCCTCGCCGCCGACGGCGACACGTTCCGCGCGTGGATCTCGGGTGCCGACGTCCGGCCCGGGGGCGGCGAGACCCGCACCGAGGTGGCAGCCCGCGTGAGCGCCGCCGTCCGGCGCCACCTCGACGACCTGCCGCCCGGCGCCACGCTCGTCGTCGCGTCCCACGGCGGCTCGATCCGCTGCGCGATCGGGGCCCTGCTCGAGCTGCCCTTCGAGCACTGGCCCGCCCTCGGCGGCCTGGTGAACTGCGCGTGGTCGGTGCTCGAGGAGGACGCCGTCGGCCGGTGGCGCCTGCTGGAGCACAATGCCCGCTCGCTGCCCGAAGAGGTTCCCGAGTCCCTCTGACGGTGCCGCCCGGCGGCCGCCAGGGCCGGATTTCACCCCCGGCCGGGACGTCCTCTATGATTCCCGGGCACGACAAGCACGGGGCTGTGGCGCAGCTGGTAGCGCACCTGCATGGCATGCAGGGGGTCAGGGGTTCGAGTCCCCTCAGCTCCACCAACGACGTAGGGCCCGGCCATTCGGCCGGGCCCTACGTCGTGGTGGAGCCTCGGGCCGGGTCCTGCGTCGTTGTTCGGATCTGACGGGTGTGGGCCCCCGCTGCGGATCTGTACGCGAGAGCCATGCGCCCCGGAAGCCGAGCGATCCGCAGGAGGGGACCTCAGCTCCACATCGGTCCTCGGGCCCGGCCACCTGGTCG
>JAIUOK010000060.1 GCA_020161245.1 Actinomycetota bacterium
CCGTCCCAATATCGGTACAGGTTCGGGACACCGCCCGGATCGGGATACCAGCCAGCCTGCGCACTCACGCGATCGAGTCTAGGAGGGCGGTGTCAAACGCCGACCTACTGCGCGGCACCCAGGCACGCGCCAGGCTGCGTTGTCGTCGTCGCGGATAGAACCCGCTATCCGACTCCTCCTCCGCCTTGCCTGCCACGCACCCGGGCACCTGCTCGCGACGGCCGCCGTTCGACACCACCCTCCTGGAGGGTGGCGTACCAGCCCGCCGAACTCAGCCGAAGCGGCCGCTGATGTAGTCCTCGGTGGCCTTCTGATCAGGATTGGAGAAGATCTTGTCCGTGGTGCCGATCTCGATCAGTCGGCCGGGCTTGCCCTGGGCGGCCAGGTTGAAGAAGGCGGTCATATCGGACACCCGGGCGGCCTGCTGCATGTTGTGGGTGACGATCGCCACGGTGTAGTGCTCCTTGAGCTCACCGATCAGGTCCTCGATAGCCAGCGTGGAGATCGGATCGAGGGCCGAGCAGGGCTCGTCCATCAAGATCACCTCCGGTTGCACCGCGATCGCGCGGGCGATGCAGAGCCGCTGCTGTTGACCGCCGGACAGGCTCGAGCCCGGCTTGTCGAGTCGATCCTTGACCTCGTTCCACAGGTTGGCTCCGCGCAGCGAGCTCTCCAGCAGTTCCTTGTTCTTCGCCGTGGACAGGCGCCTGTTGTTCAGTTTCACCCCGGCCAGCACATTGTCGGCGATCGACATGGTGGGGAAGGGGTTCGGCCGCTGGAACACCATGCCGACCTGCCGGCGAACCCGGACCGGATCGACGCCCGGTCCGTAGAGGTCGTCGCCGTCGAGCTTGACCGACCCCTCCACGTATGCCCTCGGGATCACCTCATGCATACGGTTGAGGGTCCGCAAGAGGGTCGACTTGCCGCAGCCCGACGGCCCGATGAAGGCGGTCACCGAGCGGGGCTCGACCGACAACGACACGTTCTCGACCGCCTTGAAGGAGCCGTAGAAGATGTCGAGGTCGCTGACATCGATGCGCTTGGCCATGGTGAGGATCGTCCTGCTTCGGGGTCTCGTCGGTCTACTTCTTGACGCCCGTGTAGCGGGCGATGATCTTGGCGGTCAGGTAGAGCAGCATCACGAGAGTGATGAGCACGAGCGCGCCGGCCCAGGCGCGGTCCTGCGACGCGGTGGTGCCGCTGTTGAACTGGTCCCAGATGAACAGCGGCAGCGCCGCCTGCGGGCCCTGGAACGGGTTGAAGTTGATCGACTGCGACATGAACGTCGTCAGCAGCAGCGGCGCTGTCTCGCCGGCCACGCGCGCGATGGCCAGCATCGCGCCGGTGATGATGCCGCTCAGCGCCGTGGGGAGCACCACCTTGAGGATGGTGCGCCACTTCGGGATGCCCAGTGCGTACGACGCCTCGCGGAGGTCGCGGGGGACGATGCGCAGCATCTCCTCGGTGGAGCGCACCACCACGGGGATCATCAGGATGGTCAGGGCCAGCGAGGCGGCGAAGCCGCTGCGCTCCATGCCGAGGGTGAGGATCACCGAGGTGTAGATGAACAGGCCGACGACCACCGACGGGACGCCGGTCATGACATCGACGAAGAAGCTCACGGCCCGGGCGAGCCGCCGGCTGCGGGCCTGGGCGGCGTACTCGACGAGGTAGATGGCGGTCATGATGCCGAGCGGGACGCCGATCAGCGCCGCGATGCCCACCTGCTCGATGGTGCCCACGAGCGCGTGGTAGACGCCGCCGCCCTCCTCGCGCGGCGAGACGCCGCGCATCGAGGTGAGCAGGAAGTCCATGCTCAGCGCCTTCATGCCGCGGATGATCACGGTGAGCAGCACCGCGACGAGCGGGGCCAGCGCGACGAGGAACGTCGTGTAGATCAGGGTCGTGGCGAGCCGGTCGACCGCGTGGCGCCGCCCCTCGACGGCGAAGCTCCACGCCGACTGGATGACGGCGAACAGCAGGGCCGCGACGACCAGCGTGCCGGCGATGCCGTCGACGAAGGTGACGACGTTGAGCACCAGCGCCAGGACGAGCGCCGCGGTGCCAGCCCCGGCCGCCGCCCAGCGGGGGAGCTTGCCGCCCGCCAGGGCGTCGTGCAGGAGCCGGTCGCTCTCGGCGCGCTCGTCGGCGGGGGAGACGGGGGTCTGCTCGCTCATCCGTTCGCCCCGGAGAACTCGGCGCGGCGGGCGATGATGAGCCGCGCGGCCATGTTGACGGCGAGGGTGATGACGAACAGCACGAGGCCGCTCGCGACGAGGGCCGACAGGCCGATCGGGCCGGCCTCGTTCCAGCGCAGCGCGATGTTTGCCGCGAAGGTGTTGCCGCCCGGCTCGGTGATCTGCCAGTTGATGACGTAGTTGGCCGACAGGATCAGCGCGACGGCGATGGTCTCGCCGAGCGCGCGGCCGAGGCCGAGCATCGAGGCGGAGATCATCCCAGGCTTGGCGAACGGGAAGATCGCCATCCGCACCATCTCCCAGCGCGTCGCGCCGAGGGCCAGGGCTGCCTCGATGTGCTCGCGCGGGACCTGGACGAAGACCTCGCGGCTGATCGCGGACACGGTAGGCAGCACCATGATCGCCAGGACGGTGCCGGCGATCATGATCGAGCGGGTCCAGATGCCGAGGTCGTTCTGGAACAGGGGGATCCAGCCGAAGTAGGTGGTCAGCCACTGCAGAAAGCCCTGCATCTGCGGCATGAGGAACTCCAGGCCCCACATGCCGAAGATGATCGAGGGCACCGCGGCCAGCAGGTCGGTGATGAAGCCGAGGGCCGATCCGAGCCGCCTGTTGGCGTAGTGCGCGATGAACAGCGCGATGCCGATGCCGACCGGCACGGCGAGCACCATGGCGATGACGGCGGTCATGAGCGTGCCGAACGCGAGCGCCGCGATGCCGAAGTAGGCGGGGTCGGCGTCGGGCGTCCACTCGCTGGTGGTGAAGAAGTTGGCGGTGTTGGCCTGCAGGCTCGGGACCGCCTTCCAGACCAGGAACGCGGCGATGGCCGCCATGATCACGAGGATCAGGACGCCCGCGCCGCGTGAGAGGCCCAGGAAGACGCGATCGCCGCGCCGGACCGCCGCGCCCTTGATGGCCGCGGGGGCGTCCGGTGCGGCGGAGCCAGGGGGCTCGACCGTGGTGCTCATCGGGACTACCGCCAGGTCTGGTGGAGGGGTGAGGACGCGTTCGAGGGGGCGGCAGGGCAGGCCTGCCGCCCCCTCGAGACTAGCTGCGTCAGCTGATCGACGAGACCGCCGTCTGGACCTTGGTCAGCAGGTCGCCGGTGATCGGCACGTAGCCGATGTCGGTCAGGGCGGCCTGGCCGTCGTTGCTCGCCGTGTAGGTGAGGAACGACTTGGTCAGCTCGAGGTCGGAGCCCGACAGGCCCTTCTCGCAGGTGATCTCGTAGGTCACCAGGACGATCGGGTACCCCGTCGTGCCGGCGCGGTCGATCTTGAGCGGCAGGTTGTTGCCGGTGCCGTCGACGGTCGCGGAGGCGATGGTCGTGGCCGCGTTGGCCGAGGTGGCCTCGATGGGGCCGTTGCCGTTGTCGATCCAGGCCGACGACAGGCCCGCGTCCTCGGCGAAGGACAGCTCGACGTAGCCGATCGAGTTCGGGGTGCTCTTGACCGCGTTGGCCACGCCGTCGGAGCCCTTGGCGCCCTGGCCGCCCTTGGCCTCCCAGGCCTTGCCGCCCTCGAAGTCCCAGACCTCCTTGGCGATGAGGTACTTGGTGAAGTTGTCGGTGGTGCCCGACTCGTCGCTGCGGTGGAACTGCGCGATCGAGGTGTCGGGCAGGGTCACACCGGCGTTGAGCGCGGCGATCTTCGGGTCGTTCCACTTGGTGATGGTGCTGTCGAAGATGCCGGCGAGGGTCGGCGCGTCGAGGATGAGCTTGTCGACGCCCTCGACGTTGTAGACCACGTTGATCGAGCCGCCGACCATCGGGATGTTGATGGCGGGGCCGCTGGCGCAGCGGGCGTCGGCCTTGGGCTGCTCCTCCTCCTTGAGGGCGGAGTCCGAGCCGGCGAACGCGGTCTGCTTGTTGATGAAGTCGGTGACGCCGGCGCCCGAGCCGTTCGCCTGGTAGTCGATGGTCGCGTCCGGGCAGGCCGCCTGGTAGGCGTTGACCCACTCCGCGATGGCGTTCTTCTGGGCGCTCGAGCCCGAGGCCTTGAGGCTGCCGCTGGCGCAGGAGATGTTGGCGTTGCCGGTGCTCGAGCCGTTGTCGGTCGTGCCGCCGTCGGAGCCGCACGCGGCCAGGGCGAGCGTCCCGGTGAGAGCGACGGCCACCAGGCCGCCAGTGCGCGTGAGCTTCACGCTGTCCTCCGTAGTGAGTGTCGTGATGACGCTCCGGACGCTAGGGAGGCCGGTTGACCGGTTCGGTGGGACAGGGTGAACGGCAGGTGAACGACGTCGGTACACCCGGTTCGGCCCCGCCGGGCGAGCGGGAGGTCAGGTCGCGAAGCGGTCGATCGCCTGCACACGGCCGTCGGCGGAGCGGTGCAGGACGATGCCCGAGCCGGGCGTCATCCGCGGGTTGAGCCGGTTGGGCAGGCTGCCGTTGTCGCGGCGCAGCCCCAGCTCGTCGGCGACGGTGCCCAGAACGATCGGCAGCACCGGCCGGTGGCAGCACCAGACCGCCGAGCCGGTCGCGCCCAGGAGGTCGCGCACCACCTGCTCGGTCAGGGCGGCGTCCTCGCGGGCGCCCTCCTCCGACAGCTCGTGCAGCAGGCGCGTGGGCAGCCCGCGCGCGGCGGCGTAGGGCGCGACCGTGTCGCGGCAGCGCCTCGCCGACGACGACACCACGAGCTCGGGCCGGTAGGCGTCGAGGACGGGGACGAGGCGCTCCGCCTGCTCGACGCCGTAGGGGTTGAGCGTGCGCTCGGAGTCCACGGCGGCCAGCGGGTCGCCCGACTCCTTCCACTTCGCACGCTTGGTGGCCCGGGCGTGGCGCAGCACGATCGTGGGGACGGTGTCGGGGAGCGCCAGGGCCTGGTCGAC
The DNA here is from genome assembly GCA_020161245.1 of Actinomycetota bacterium. Taxonomy (GTDB): domain Bacteria; phylum Actinomycetota; class Actinomycetes; order S36-B12; family CAIYMF01; genus Longivirga. The sequence continues at coordinate 5,028 of JAIUOK010000060.1, forward strand.
CAGCAGTCTGTCGTCGTCGTAGGTCAGCAGGGCATGGGCGTCGTCGCGGCCCAGCCAACGGACCTCGTCGACCTCCCGGTCGGGCTCCCGGTAGGACGCGTCGAGCACGGTGGCCCGCCAGTAGCGCACCCGCTTGGGCAGGCCCAGCGCGACGTACTTGCGGCTGCCGAGCGAGGGGCCGAGGACGCAGCGGACGCCGGTCTCCTCCAGGGTCTCGCGGATGGCCGCTACGTCGTGGCGCTCGCCTGCCTCGAGCTTGCCCTTGGGCAGCGACCAGTCCTGGCGCTTGGCGCGGTGGACCACCGCGACCTCGGGCCCGGACTCCCCCTGCCGGACGAGCACCACGCCGGCGGCCTCGACCCGCTTCCCCTGAGCAGCCACGCCCTCAGGCTCCCAGGGCCTTGCGCAGGGCCTTGTGGCGGGCGCGGGAGGCGTGCCATCCGTCACGCGCACTGGTGCGGGCGGCCACCTCGCGGTCGTGGGTCGCCGCCACGAACAGGCCGCAGGTGAACGCCTCGCCAGCGCTGAGGGGCGCGGCGGGATCGCTGATCCGGTCGAGCACGAGGGCGCGCTGGACCACGGCGTCCTGCGCGTCGCCGAGCGGCTCCGTGACGTCGGTCCACAGGCGTGCGAGGTCGGCGCTCGGACGGCCCAGCGGCGGAGCACCGACCTCGGCGGCGTACCGGGCGCGCTTGGCGGCGATGCGCGCGAGGTGCCAGGCGTCGGGGGGCGACGCCGTCGTGAGCGACTCGAACCGCTGGGCTGCGCGCCGGTCGGCCTTGAGGACCCGGGGCGCGAGCACCCGTCCGGCCGGGCGTGCGGCGTCCTTCTCGAACCGGGGCTCGGCGGCCCATCGCACCAGGTCGCTGCGCAGGGCGGCGGCGCGCTGCGACCGCAGGTCGACCAGCGCGTCGGTGTGGGAGCGCCTGCGCCGGTCGCGGATCCACGGAAGGACGGTGGCAGCGAGGGCCTCGGCGTCGAGCGACTCGTCGAAGACGTCGGGCCGGCCGCCGGAGGCCGCCTTCTCGAGCAGCGCCGCGAACACCTCGAGGTCGCGCGAGGGCGACAGCCGCGACGCGTACCAGGACAGCTCCGAGCGCAGCAGGTCGGCGGCGCCGCCGCGCAGCAGATCGCCGTAGACCTTGAGCCCTGAGCGCAGCCGTCGTGCGGACACGCGTGCCTGGTGGACAGCGTCGTCCTCGTCGTCGTCGAGGCCGGCATCCGCCGCGAGCAGCGCGGCGACCTGGCGCCGCAGGTGCGCCATCACCGCGACACCGGCCGTGGAGTGGGCGGAGACGGGCACGGGAGGAGGCAGCGCGTCGGCGCCGGTCAGCGCGTCCATGCCCTCCCCCTTTCCCTCGTCGGCGTCGTCGATGCGCCGCTTCAGGCGCCGGCGCTGGAGGCCCGCCGCTGGCGGCGGCCGATCAGCGTGCCCTGCACGTCGACCAGCGGTGCGCCGTCGGCGGCGCGCGAGACGCGCGACCACTCGCCGTCGGAGCCCAGCCGCCAGGTGGCGGTGCCCTCGTCGAAGCCGAGGTCGAGCAGCTTGCCCAGGCCGTCGATGTGCTTCTGGCTGGCCAGGCGCACCAGCACCTCGATGCGGCGGTCGAGGTTGCGGTGCATGAGGTCGGCGGACCCGATCCAGACCTCGGACTCGCCGCCGTTGGCGAACTCGTAGATGCGCGAGTGCTCCAGGAACCGGCCGAGGACGCTGCGGACGCGGATGCTCTCCGACAGCCCCGGCACTCCCGGGCGCAGCGCGCAGATGCCGCGCACCCACACGTCGACGGGGACGCCCGCCTGCGACGCGCGGTACAGCGAGTCGATGGTGGCCTCGTCGACGATCGAATTGCACTTGAAGCGGATGCGGGCGGGACGTCCCTCCCGGTGGTGCTCGATCTCGCGCTCGACCCGGTCGACCAGCCCGGCGCGCACCGAGTGGGGCGCCACCAGCAGCCGCCGGTACTCGGTCTCCATCGAGTAGCCGGAGAGCACGTTGAACAGCCGCGCGACGTCCTCGCCGACCTCGGGGTCGGTGGTCAGCAGGCCGACGTCCTCGTAGAGGCGGGCGGTCTTGGGGTGGTAGTTGCCCGTGCCGATGTGGATGTAGCGCCGCAGCCGGTCGCCGTCGTCGCGGACCACCATCGAGAGCTTGCAGTGCGTCTTGAGGCCGACGAGCCCGTACACCACGTGGCAGCCCGCCTGCTCGAGCTTGCGGGCCCAGTCGATGTTGGCCTGCTCGTCGAAGCGGGCCTTGATCTCGACGATCGCGAGCACCTGCTTGCCCGCCTCCGCCGCCGCGACGAGCGCGTCGACGATGGGCGAGTCGCCCGAGGTGCGGTACAGCGTCTGCTTGATCGCCAGGACCTTGGGATCGGTGGCCGCCTGCTCGAGGAACCGCTGCACGCTCGTGGAGAACGAGTCGTAGGGGTGGTGCAGGAGGACGTCGTGGTCGCGCATCGCCTCGAGGACGTCCGGCGCGGACGACGACTCGTGGTCGCTGAGCTCGTGGCTGGTGCGCGGCAGGAAAGCCGGCAGCTTGAGGTCGTCCCGGGGGAGCCGGTCGACGGCCCACAGGGCGGTGAGGTCGAGCAGCCCGGGGATGCGGACGACCTCGTCGTTGCCGACGCCGAGCTCGCGGACGAGGAGGTCGAGCACGTGCGGGTCGATCGACTGCTCGACCTCGAGCCGGACCGGCGGGCCGAAGCGGCGCCGCATGAGCTCGCGCTCGAGCGCCTGCAGCAGGTTCTCGGCGTCGTCCTCCTCCACCTCGAGGTCCTCGTTGCGCGTCACGCGGAAGGTGTGGTGCTGCAGCACCTCCATGCCCGGGAACAGCTCGCCGAGGTGGGCGGCGATGACGTCCTCGAGCGGCACGAACCGCTGGGGGCCGACGATGCAGAACCGGTCGAGGATCGGCGGCACCTTGACGCGCGCGAACAGCTCGGTGCCGGTGCTGGGGTTGCGCACGACGACGGCGAGGTTGAGCGAGAGGCCGGAGATGTACGGGAAGGGGTGCGCCGGGTCGACCGCGAGCGGCGTCAGGACCGGGAACACCTTGTCGCGGAAGAACGAGCTGAGCTGGTCGCGCTCGGCCTGGGACGTCTCGTCCCACCTCAGGACGGCGATGCCCTCGGACTCCAGTGCCGGCTCGATGGAGCCGTGGAAGAGCGCGGCGTGCTTCTGCATGAGCTCCTGGCTGCGCGCGTAGATGCCCTGCAGCACCTCGCGCGGCATGAGGCCGCTCGCGGCCCGGACGGCGATACCGGTGGCGATGCGCCGCTTGAGGCCGGCGACGCGGACCATGAAGAACTCGTCGAGGTTGCTGGCGAAGATGGCCAGGAACTTGGCCCGCTCGAGGAGCGGCAGGGTGTCGTCCTCGGCCAGCTCGAGCACCCGCTCGTTGAAGGCCAGCCACGACAGCTCGCGGTCGAGGAACCGGTCGTCGGGCAGGGGCGCGGGCTCGTCGGGAGGGGAGACCTCGGCCTCGAGGGGAGCCGTCATGGTCCAACCCTGCCAGATCGCGGCCCGGGCCACCCGGGCGAGGCTCAGCGGGCGGGAGCGCTGTACTCCACGTCGACGTCGTAGCGCACGAACCCGAGCGACTCGTAGAGGGCGATCGCCGAGGTGTTGCGGGCGTCGACGTAGAGCATCGCGTCGGGCAGGCCTTCGGCGCGCAGGTGGGCAAGGCCGGCGAGGGTGAGCGCCCGGCCGAGGCCGCGCCCCTGCTGGGAAGGGTCGACGCCGACGACGTACACCTCGCCGATCGGGTCGTGCGCATGCCCGTGCCCCACGACCGACCGGCCCGCGCGGGCTTCGTCGTGCACGTGCTCGGGGCCGCCCTCGTGGTCGTGCGAGTGCTCGTGCTCGTGCGCATGGCCGCCGTGGCCGTCGTGGCCGTCGACGGCGGCGTCGTGGCTGTGCGCGTGGCTGTGCTCGTGCTCGTGGGCGCCGTGGACCTTCGTCCAGTGGAAGCCGACCATGCGCTCGGCGCCGTCGACGTCCTCGACCGCGACGAGGAACCCGGACGGGTCGAACCACGGCTCGCGCATGCGCACGTGGAGGTCGTGCAGGGTCCAGCCGCCCTGGTCGGGGAGGTCGACGAACGCCCGTGCGTTGAGGGCGACCCACTCGTCGTCGTCGAGGCCCGGCAGGAACGACCGCAGCCGCACGCCGTCGGGCAGCGCGACCGGCGGGAGGTCGCCGGCAAGCGGCCGGCGCAGCTGGTAGAGCGTGCGGGACAGCTGGAAGCCCAACGAGGCGGTCAGCGCGGCGGCCCCGGTCTGGTCGCCGTGCGACCACAGCCGCAGGCGGCCGTCGGGCGACTCCTCCCACAGCAGCTCCACCGTGCGGTGCGCGACGCCGCGGCGCCTCGCCTGCGGGGCCACGGCGATCTCGGCGCTCGAGCCCTGCACGGCGTCGGTGGTGTCGATGTGCCCGTAGCCGATGAGGACGCCGTCCTCCCGGGCGAGGACATGGCGGGCCTGGGAGTCGCCGCCGTAGCGCAGGTGGAGCATCACGTGCTCGCTCAGGGGCCTGACGCCGTCGGCCTCGGTGACCTGCTCGACCAGCACGCCGACGTCGTGGACGTCGGCGTCGTCGAGGCGCGCGAGCACCTCCCAGTCGATGGCCATGGGGCGACCCTACGGTCCGCGCGAGCGGCGCAGGGGGAGCGCGTCCCGGAAGCCGGGGCGCGGCGGGGCGTCAGCCGACGGGCGCGGGCTCCGGCAGGACGGCGTCATCCTGGCGCGGCGGGGCGACCACGAACCGGTAGCCGACGTTGCGCACCGTGCCGATGAGCGCCTCGTGCTCGGGCCCGAGCTTGGCGCGCAGACGACGGACGTGGACGTCGACCGTGCGGGTGCCGCCGAAGTAGTCGTAGCCCCAGACCTCCTGCAGCAGCTGGGCGCGGCTGAACACGCGGCCGGGGTGCTGGGCGAGGAACTTGAGGAGCTCGAACTCCTTGTAGGTCAGGTCGAGGATGCGGCCGCGCACGCGGGCGGTGTAGGTCGCCTCGTCGATGCTCACGTCGCCGGACCGGATCTCGTCGGGCACGTCGTCGTCGACCTGGCGCGCCAGGCGCCCGATCGCGAGGCGCAGGCGGGCGTCGACCTCGGCCGGCCCGGCCGTCTCGAGGACGACGTCGTCGACGCCCCACTCGGCGGTGACGCCGACGAGGCCGCCCTCGGTGGTCACCAGGATGACGGGGACGTCGACGCCGGTCGTGCGCAGCAGCCGGGTGAACGAGCGGACCTGCGGCAGGTCGCGCCGCCCGTCGACCAGGATCGCGTCGCACTGGGGCGCGTCGAGCAGGGCGGTGCCCTCGGCGGGGAGCACGCGCACGTGGTGCGAGAGCAGGCCGAGCGCGGGCAGCACCTCGGACGAGGGCAGCAGGGCGTTCGTGAGCAGCAGCAGCGTGGGCATGCGGCGTCCCTCCCGGTCGTGCTCCGGCGGGCGGTTCTCGCCCTTGAAGCGCGAAAGGACCCGGTGGGCGTCATCGCCCTGGGTCCTGGGGGAGAAGATACAGGACGTGGATCTGCGCCCGTCGTCCCGGCCCCCGCTGCGGCCCCCGAGCCGCACGGCGACGCTGCTCGCCGACGACGGCGTGCGGGTGTCCGCCGCCTACGACGAGCCGCTCGCCGCCGCCGCGCCCGGGCTGGCGATCGTGGTCGCGCACGGCTTCACCGGCGGGTGGCGGCGGCCGGACAACCGCGCGGTCGCCGAGGTGCTCTCGGCCCACGGCGCGGTGGTGTCCTTCGACCACCGCGGCCACGGCCGGAGCTCGGGCGAGACCACCGTGGGCGACGACGAGGTGCTCGACCTCGACGCCGCGGTCCGGTGGGCCCGCCTGCTCGGCGCCCGGCACGTCGTCACCGTCGGCTTCTCCATGGGCGGCTCGGTCGTGCTGCGCCAGGCGGCGATCGTGCGCTCCGGCCCGGCAGCGGCCGACGCCGTCGTGCCCGTGAGCGCGGCGGGGTTCTGGTTCTACCGCGGCACGGCACCGATGCGGCTGCTGCACCAGGCCGTGATGACCCGCACCGGCCGCACGGTGCTGCGCCACGCGTTCGGCACCCGGGTGCGCCCGCTCGACTGGCAGGAGCCCTACCCGCTCAACCCGTCGGAGTCGGCCGCCCTCATCGCTCCGACGCCGCTCCTCGTCGTCCACGGCGACAGCGACGCCTACTTCCCCGTGGAGCACCAGGAATCGCTGGTGCGCCACGCCCGCGAGGGCGCAGCCGAGCGCGGGGTCCTCGACCGCACCGAGGAGTGGACTGTGCCGGGCTTCGCCCACGCGGAGTCCGGCGCCGACGCCGCGCTGCTCGACCGGATCGGGGTGTGGGCCCGCGGCGCGGTGGGAGAGGATGCCGCAGCGGGCCCGGCCGGGTCCCGCGGCACCGACGAGGGCACCAGGAGGCCGGCATGAGCGTGCGGGTCCGCTACTGGGCCGCCGCGAAGGCCGCCGCCGGGCTGTCGGAGGAGGACATCGACGCCGCCGGCACCCTGGCCGACCTGCTCGACGCCGTGCGCGACGCCCACGGGCAGCCGCTCGCCGGCGTTCTCGCCCGCTGCTCCTACCTCGTCGACGAGGTCAGCCCCGGCACCGCCCCGCACGACCAGGTGGCCGTGGCAGACGGTGCCGTCGTCGACGTGCTGCCCCCCTTCGCCGGCGGCGCCGGATAGCCCTGCTGCACCTTCGTCCGACTCCTTCGTGACGGCTCGCCTGCCGCTGACCCGCTCAGGGGGCCCGGCGGCCGGCCTCGATCGCTGGGGGCGGTCGGGCACAATCCGCGGGGAAGAGATGCGCAAGCGCTGTCGTTGGAGCCCTCGTGACCGGGATCGTCGTGCTGCTCGTCGTCCTCGTGGCGGCGTCCGCCTTCGGGCTGTACCGGCGCAGGACGGACGGCGCTATGCGCGAGATCGAGATCCCGGCCGATGCCCACGACGCGGCGCACGTGCCCGGCCAGCCCCGCGGGGCCGGCCATGCGCACCAGGGCGACCGGCTCGAAGCGTCCGACCTCGGCACCGAGCTGGGCGACCGCGCCACGCTCGTGCAGTTCTCGAGCGCGTTCTGCGCCCCCTGCCGCGCGACCCGCGTGGTCCTCGACGAGGTGGCCGGCCAGGTCGACGGCGTCGTCCATGTCGAGGTCGACGCCGAGGCCAACCTCGACCTCGTCCGCAGGCTCGACGTCCGGCGCACCCCGACGGTGCTCGTCCTCGACGGCGACGGCGCCGTCCGGGTGCGGGCAGCAGGTGCGCCCCGCAAGGCCGACGTCGTGGCGGCTCTCGGCACGTTCCTGTAGGTCCCGGCCGTGCTGCGAACTGTTCGCAACTTCCCCGGGCGTCCCGCAGACGTCTCAGGATCCGGCTCCCGCTGTCCGAGTGCTGGACCGGCGCCTATCCTCCTCGGCATGCAGACGGTGGCTCTCACCAAGCGGCGCGCAGTGGACTTCTGCCGCGTCGGCTCCTGCATGTGTCGCGACTCCTGACCGGACGCCCGCGCCCCTGAGCGCCCCGCCGTCCCGGTGAACGCACCGTCCGTGCCGCTTCCCCAGGAGATGCCATGACCACGCTCGACTCCCGACCCGCAGCCTCCCCGGCCGCCGGACTCATCGACGCCCGCGGGCCGCGGTTCGGCGCGGCCGTCACGGCGGTCGTCTACGCGATCGTGCTGCTGACGATCCCGTCGGCCCTGGCCGCCGTCCTGCTCGTCGTCCAGCTCGTCGCCCACGGCCTCGGCGCCGTGCTCGGCGTGCGGAGCCAGCCCTACGGCGTGCTGTTCCGCAAGGCCGTCGCGCCGCGCCTGGGCCGGCCGACCGAGTTCGAGGACCCCGCTCCCCCGCGCTTCGCGCAGGCGGTGGGTCTCGTCTTCGCGGCTGTCGGGCTCGGGGCGCTCGTACTCGGCGCGACCCCGGTCGCGTATGTCGCCGTCGGCCTCGCCTTCGCGGCCGCCTTCCTCAACGCCGCCTTCAACTTCTGCCTCGGCTGCGAGATGTACCTGATCGGCAAGCGCCTGCTCGGCCCGCGCACCGCCTGAGGCATCTCCACCCCGCGGGCTCCGCGGCCCTCCGCCCCGGCCCGGCCGGGCGCCATGACCTGGCGCCCCGGAACGGTCCGATCCCCACCCTCACCGCACGACCCATCGCACAAGGAGAACCACATGTCGATCCGTCTGGGCGACGTCGCCCCGGACTTCACCGCCGACACCACCGACGGTGAGATCTCGTTCCACCAGTGGAAGGACGGCTCGTGGGCCGTCCTGTTCAGCCACCCGGCCGACTTCACGCCGGTGTGCACCACCGAGCTCGGCCGGACGGCCGGCCTCAAGGCCGAGTTCGACAAGCGCAACGTCAAGGCCATCGCGGTCTCGGTCGACCCGGTCGAGAGCCACAACGCGTGGGCGGGCGACATCAAGGACGTCAGCGGCAACGAGCTGAACTTCCCGATCATCGCCGACCCCGACAAGTCGGTCTCCGAGGCCTACGACATGATCCACCCGGGCGAGGGCGACACCTCGACCGTGCGCTCGGTGTTCATCATCGACCCGAACAACAAGGTCCGTCTGACGCTGACCTACCCGAAGTCGGTGGGCCGCAACTTCGACGAGATCGTCCGCGTCATCGACGCGCTGCAGCTGACCGACCGCGCCACGGTGTCGACGCCGGTCGACTGGACGCCGGGCTCGAAGGTCATCGTCGCGCCGACGATCTCGACCGAGGACGCCAAGGCGAAGTTCGGCGAGGTCGAGGAGGTCAAGCCCTACCTGCGCTGGACCCCCGAGCCCACCGCCTGACGCTCGTCCGAGCAGCACGTCCGCCGTCCTCCTGGCGAGGGCGGGACCGTCTCCCGGCTGGTGCCGGTGAGGGTCGGAGCGGCCGTGGGGACCCCGCAACCCCGGGGGCCTCACGGCCGCTCTGTCGTGGGCGCCCTGATCGCACTGCTACTCGCGGACCTCGTGGGCCCGGCTCCGCCCGGCGGTCAGAGGTCCGACGGCCAGTCGTCGGCGGGGTCGAGGGCCACGGCCGCGGCGTGCACCCAGGCGCGCAGCGCCCGGCTCTGCTGGCGACGGTAGAGCGGGCTGCGACCGTCCTCGAGCAGGTCGGCCACGAGGGCGACGCCGTGCGCGGAGACGGGCACAGGCGCGTCCAGCTGGTCGGCGAGTGCCTCGATCTCGCGATGCATCTCGCGGATCGAGGCGAGGTCGGCGAGCGGTGCTCCGCCGAGCCGCATCGGGGGCTTGTCGGACTGGCGCAGCAGCGAGCGCAGCGACGCCGCGAGGCGCTGACGGGTGCTGGGCCGGGCCAGCCGCTGCGCGCGCAGCGACAGCAGCGGGAACGACTCCGGGCTGCGGCCCTCGGCCAGCCACTGGTCGAGCTGGTGGGCGCGCAGGCGGGCGAGCACCCGCTCGCGCCAGGTCGCCTCGCGGGCCCACAGGCCCCAGGGACCGACCTCGACGACGACGGGTGCGCGCGGGCCGCTGCGGCGGGTGCGTGTCGTCTCGTCCATGTCCGTGGTGCGGGCCCGTCGGGGAGCAGGGCCCGTCCTCCCTGTACCCACCATCGGCTCGGCCTACGCCCGGACTCCACCCCGGCCGTTGTGAGCCGGGCGACGGCGCCGCCTCAGTAGACGATCGCCTGGGCGCCGTCGGCGAGCGCCTCCTCGAGGAAGGTGGCCGCGCCGGCGATGCGCACGCCCGGCGCCACGTCGTCGCGGGAGATGCCGCGGCGCTCGGCGCACTGGGTGCAGACCGTCATCGTGCCGCCAGCCAGGACCGCCTCGACCAGGTCGGCGAGCGGCGTCGCGTGCTCGAGACCGAGGTCGGGCACGCGGCCCGGGACCCCGAGCCAGACGGCGTCGCCGGTGAGCCACAGCGACACCTCGACACCGGACGCGACGCCCGTGGCCGCCACGGTCACGGCCTGCGACAGCCGCTCCGGGGCCTCCGCCCCGCAGGTCGCCTTCACCACAAGACGTCGGGCCATGGCGCTCTCCTTCGCTCGCCGCAGGTCGCGGGCACGGTGCGGCAGCGGTGCCGCCCACCGGCGACACCCTAGGATTCCGGCATGGTCGAGACGGTGATGACGGCGCTGCTGGTGCTGACCGCCGTCGCCGTGGTCGCCGTGGCGTCGGTCGTCGTCGTGCGGCTCTACCGCGGTCCCGGCGAGTGAAGGCGGCGCAGGCATGACGACGTCCGAGGGCCACGAGCTCGGCTACCCGCTCGAGCTGGCCCACCTCTCGTGGCTCATCGGCACGTGGGCCGGCGTCGGCCTGGGGCAGTTCCCGACCATCGACGACTTCCGCTTCGGCCAGGAGGTCACCTTCGCGACCGACGGCCGGCCCTTCCTGTCGTACTGGAGCCGCAGCTGGGAGCTCGACGACGAGGGCAACCGGACCAAGCCCCGCGCGACCGAGGCGGGCTTCCTGCGTCCGCGGCCTGACAACGAGGTCGAGATGCTGCTCGCGCACCCCAGCGGCTACGCCGAGGTGTGGGTCGGCACGGTCGTCGTCGACTCCATCGAGAACGCCGTGATCACCGGTGCCCACGCCGAGCTGCACACCGACGTCGTCGCCCGCACCGGGTCGGCCAAGGAGGTCACCGGCGGCACGCGGCTCTACGGGCTGCGCGAGGGCGACCTGCTGTGGGCCTACGACATGGCAGCCGTCGGCCAGCCGCTCACCAACCACCTCTCGGCCCGGCTCAAGCGGGTCACGTGATGCAGCCCGAGTGGGAGCAGCGCCTGCGCCGGGGCGGCTACCGGATCACGCCGCAGCGGCAGCTGGTCCTCGAGGCCGTCGAGCGGCTGCGCCACGGCACCCCCGAGGAGATCCTGGCCGAGGTCCAGCGCACGGCGTCCGGCGTCAACCTCTCGACGATCTACCGCAACCTCGAGGTGCTCGAGGAGGTCAACCTCGTCAGCCACGCCCACATCGGGCACGGCGCCCCGACGTACCACGCGGTCGACGACCACGTGCACATCCACCTCGTCTGCGACAGCTGCCAGAAGGTGCAGAGCATCGACGCGTCGATCGCCGAGGGGTTCCTCGACGACCTGCGCCGCAGCACCGGATTCGTCACCGACGTGAGCCACGTCGCCCTGCACGGCCGCTGCGCCGACTGCTCCGCCGCCTCGCTGCTGCACTGACCGGCAGCCGCGGTCGGTCAGGGAAGGGACGGGCGGTGCGCGACGTTGACCCCGGCGTGACTGACGCTGAGCCCTACCTGTCGCCGCTGCTCGGGCTGCCGGGCGCGTGCCCGCCGCCCGAGGACTGGCCCGACCAGGGCGTCGCCTGGCACTACGGCGACCCGCTCGGCGAGCAGCGCCGGCTCGAGTCGGGCGAGGGCTGGGTCGACCTGTCGCACCGCGGCGTCGTCGCCGTCACCGGGGACGACCGACTCTCCTGGCTGCACTCCCTCACCACCCAGCACGTCGAGGCGCTCCAGCCCGGCGAGAGCGCGCTCGACCTCGTGCTCGACCCGCACGGCCACGTCGAGCACGAGCTGCACCTTGTCGACGACGGGACGACGACCTGGCTGGTGGTCGAGCGGTCGTCGGTCGAGCCGCTCGTGTCCTACCTCGACCGGATGCGGTTCCTGCTGCGGGTCGAGGTCGCCGACCGCACGCCCGACGTCGCCGTCGTCGCCGAGCCCGCGAGCTCCCGCCACGCCGACCTGCCGACCTTCGTGCTGCCCGAGCAGTTCGGCGTCCTCGAGGCCGAGGACGACGCCTCGCGCAAGTACGTGCCGCTGCGGCCGGCCACGCTCGCGGGGCGCGAGGTGCTGGTGCCGCGCGGCGATCTGGCCTCCTACGTCGAGGGGCGCCCCGGCTCCGGAACCTGGGCGTGGGAGGCGCTGCGGGTGGCCGCCGGCGTCCCGCGCCTCGGCCGCGACACCGACCACCGCACGATCCCGCAGGAGGTCGGCTGGGTGCCGTCCGCCGTGCACCTGCAGAAGGGCTGCTACCGCGGCCAGGAGACGGTGGCCCGGGTCCACAACCTGGGCCGGCCCCCGCGCCGGCTGGTGCAGCTGCACCTCGACGGCTCCGCCGCCCGCACCCCGCGCGTCGGCGACCCCGTGCTCGCCGACGGCCGCGAGGTCGGCCGTCTCACCACGGTCGTCGAGCATCACGAGCTCGGCCCGGTGGCGCTCGCCGTGGTCAAGCGGTCGGTCCCCCTCGATGCTCCACTCGTGGTAGGTCCTTCGGGGGATGGATTCGTCGCGGCCTCCCAGGAGACTGTCGTCACAGCCTGACCAGGCATCGGGTGCTCCATCCGGGGTACACCTGGAAACCGCCCGTAACACGGCGCTGGTAGGCAAGGGGCAGCTCGGGGGAGCGCGCGGCATGGAGCGCCGCGGGACATCGGGAGGACGCATGACGTACGGCGCAGTGACCAAGGCAGTGATCCCGGCGGCCGGACTCGGCACCCGCTTCCTGCCCGCCACGAAGGCGACGCCGAAGGAGATGCTCCCGGTCGTCGACACCCCGGCGATCCAGCTCGTCGTGGAGGAGGCCGCGTCCGCGGGCCTCGGCGACGTCCTCATGGTGACCGGCCGCAACAAGCGCCCGCTCGAGGACCACTTCGACCGGGCCGCCGAGCTCGAGTCGATCCTGGCCGCCAAGGGCGACGACGAGAAGCTCGCGCTCGTGCAGCAGAGCACCGACCTCGCGTCGGTCCACTACGTCCGCCAGGGCGAGCCCAAGGGCCTCGGCCACGCCGTCCTGTGCGCCCAGGCCCACGTCGGCCGCGAGCCTTTCGCCGTCCTCCTCGGCGACGACCTCATCGACCCGCGGGACCCGCTGCTCAAGCAGATGGTGGGGCTGCGCGCCGAGCACGGCGGCAGCGTCATCGCCCTCATGGAGGTGCCGCGCTCGCAGATCCACCTCTACGGCTGCGCTGCCGTCGAGCCGATCGGCGACGATCCGGACATCGTCCGCGTGACCGACCTCGTCGAGAAGCCCTCGGCCGACGAGGCGCCGAGCCTCTACGCCGTCATCGGCCGCTACGTCCTCGACCCCGCTGTCTTCAGCATCCTCGAGAAGACCGAGCCCGGCCGCGGCGGCGAGATCCAGCTGACCGACGCGCTGCGCGTCCTGGCCGACTCCACGCCGGCCGCCGAGGGCGGCGGCGTGATCGGCGTGGTCTTCCGCGGCCGCCGCTACGACACCGGCGACCGCCTCTCCTACCTGCAGGCCGTCGTCCAGCTCGCCTGCGAGCGCGACGACCTCGGCCCCGAGCTCCGCGCCTGGCTCAAGGAGTTCGTCTCTACTCTCTAGCGCTCGCGCTGTTCCAGATGAAGTCCCCTACTGGTCAGCCCGTCGTTCCTCCGGCCTGTCCAGCGGGGGCCCAGGGCGTGCAATAGACCCGTCGTTTCCGGACCTTCATCGCTGGGCCGGCATCTGCCGGTCGGTCGGCAGCGCGCTTCGTTCTGGTGCTGCTCGGCTTTGCGTCTCGCGTGCTGGCCTGGTCTCGTGATCTGTGGCGTGGTCTGACGACCCCTGCGGGGTCGGAGGGGGCTGCGCAGTGCCGTGCTTCGATCGTCAGGCTTGAAATCTCAGCCCGGCACTGCCCAGCCCCCTCCTCCCCAGGCCCTTCTGCCCTGTGTCCCATGCGGGCCTGGTCGGCCTGTCGGTCTGCGGTGGGGTTTCGCTGTGGGGAGGGACAGACCCTGCGGGTCCCGGGCGGACGGGCTTCGCCCGGCGCCCGGTCCCCGCGCTTCGCTCTCGCACCGTCGCTTCGCGTCGTGGGCGCTTGTGATGAAGGGTCCCCATGACCAATAGACCCGTACAGGAACGACATTCACGCCCGGCGCCCGGTCCCCGCGCTTCGCTCTCGCACCGGCGCTTCGCGTCGTGCGCTGGTGGGGATGAAGGGTCCCAGGGACCGAGAGAGCCAGAAAGTCGTGCCCTTCAGTCTGCGGCCCTGCCGCTCGGTGGGGGCTGGTTGGATTGGGGGTATGCGGGCAGTGGTGCAGCGGGCTCGGGGGGCTTCGGTCGCGGTCGACGGCGCTGTGGTCGGGGCGTTCGAGGGGCCCGGGCTCGTCGTCCTGGTCGGCGTCACGCACGACGACACGGTCGAGATCGCCGAGAAGCTCGCGGTCAAGGTGCACGAGCTGCGGATCTTCGACGCCGAGCACTCGCCGGTGCCCGTCGAGGACGGGCGACGCGAGCTGTCGGCCGCCGAGCTCGGCCTTCCGCTGCTGGTCGTCAGCCAGTTCACTCTCTACGGCGACACGCGCAAGGGACGCCGTCCGTCGTGGACCGCCGCAGCGCCCGGCCCCGTCGCCGAACCGCTCGTCGACCACGTCGTCGAGGTGCTCCGGGCACGTGGGGCCACGGTCCGCACCGGGGTGTTCGGAGCGGACATGAAGGTCTCGCTGACCAACGACGGGCCCATCACGGTGCTCGTCGAGGTCGCTTGACGCTGCTCAGCGCCCGAACAGGCCGCGCTTCTTCTTCGGCTTCTCCGCCTGGATCGGGCGGGTGACCACCTGCGGCGCAGCAGCCGGCGAGGGCCCGCTGCCCGACGCCGGCCGTGCCGGCTCGGAGTCGTTGCCGAGGCTCGACAGCTCGCGCAGCAGCGCGGCCATGTCCGCGCCATCGCTGGCCTGCGGCTGGGCGACCTCCGGCGTCGCCATGAAGCCGCCGCTGTAGTCGCGCGCGGGCGCGGCACCGACGGGAACGCCGACCGGCTCCGGCTCGGGCACGAACGCGTCGGACGACGCTGCCGGCACCGGCTCGCCGTAGATGTCGGCGAACGTGGACGCAGCAGCTGCCGCGGGCGCGTCGGCCTCGGGGAGGAACGCCGCCGGCTGCTCCGTCCAGGGGGACGGCTCGGCGACGACGTGCTGCTGCTCGGACTCCAGCGCGATCGCCGCGGCCCGCTCCAGCTCCTCCTGCTCGGCTGCCCAGCGCGCCATCTCCTCGGCAGCCTGGGCTGCCGCCAGGCGCTCCTGCTCACGTCGCTCGGCCTCGAGCCGCTCCTGCTCGAGGCGCTCGGCCTCCAGGCGCTCGGCCTCGAGGCGCTCGGCTTCGAGACGCTCCGCCTCAAGACGTTCGGCTTCGGCACGCTCCGCTTCGAGACGTTCTGCTTCAAGACGCTCGGCTTCGGCACGCTCCGCTTCGAGACGTTCGGCTTCAAGGCGTTCGGCCTCGACGCGCTCCGCTTCGAGACGTTCGGCTTCGAGGCGCTCGGCCTCGACGCGCTCCGCTTCGAGGCGTTCGGCCTCCGCCGCAGCCTGCGCGGCCGCATCCGCTTCGGCCAGCGTGCCGAAGGCACTCAGGTCGTCGGTGGTCAATTCGGTTTCGGCGAGCGGCGCTTGCGCGTCGGCGTCTTCGGTCGGATCGATCAGCGCGGCGAGGCTGCTGCTCACCTCCGGCAGGCTGTCGCGCAACGCGAGCAGGCGCGCGGCGAGTGCGTCCTGCGTGCGCAGCGCGGGCGATGGGCCCTGCAGCGTCGCGACGGTGTTGCGCACGACCTCCGCGAGCTCGGAGATCGCGCCGACGGCTTCGCCATCGGCATCGGTGCGCGCCGCCAGCAGGCGGCGGACGTACTGCTCGGCGGGCCCGAGGAGGCCGTTGACCACCGGCACTTCGGTCATCGCGAACGCGCCGTTCATGGTATGCAGGGCGCGCAGCAGGGCTTCGCTGCCCTGCGCATCGCCGGCACGCGCCTGCTGCAGCCAGGCATCGACGGTCTGCAGGTGGCCGCCGACTTCCGCGGAGAGGATCTCCAGCAGCAGCGCATCGACCTTGGCCGGGATCGCCGCCAGCGGCTGCCCGGCTTCGACCAGCTCGATCGATGTGTCGTCCGGAGCGGCCTGCGGCGCGGGAAGCGCGTCTTCGACCGTCTGCGCCGTCGGCAGCACCACCGGGGTGACGGCCACGTCCGCGGGCATCACTTCTTCGCCGGACGCGATGCGGTCGGCAACGTCCTGCAGTGCGCCGAGGTCGGTGGTGATGCCGCCCTCGCCGCGCAGCGCGGCCATCAGTTCCGGCAACGTGTAGAACGCACGGTCGACCATCGCGACGACCGCCGGACTGGCCGACCGCTTGCCGTCGCGCACCTGGTTGAGCAGGTACTCGATCTTCCAGCTGAACTCGCCCAGCGTACGCGCACCAACGAGGCGGCCGCTGCCCTTGAGCGTGTGGAACACGCGGCGGACCGGCGCGAGGCGTTCGAGGTTGTCCGGCTCGGCGCGCCACGGCGGCAGCAGCCGGTCGAGGTTGTCGATCTCCTCGGCGAACTCCTCGAGGAAGACTTCGCGGATTTCCTCGTCGATCTCCTCGCCCACGGTCTCGAATCCACCGTGGACGACGGGGCGCGGCGTCGGCGCCGCTTCGACCACCGGCGCTGCAACAGGCGGCACCGCGACGGAGGCGTCCGCCGCGACTTCCGCGGCAGGCTCGATGTCCGCGGCCACGTCGTTCGCCGCTTCGCCGAACGACGCCTGCATCGGCGAGACCGGACGCGCCAGCGGCGCTTCCTCCGGCAACGGCCAGTAGCCCAGCGACTCCAGGCTGTTGCGGGCGATGTCGAGGATCTCGTCGCGGTTGCCGCGATGCTCGCGCAGCGCTTCGAGGTAGTACTCGAGGCTGGCCAGCGCGTCGGCGAGCGTGTCCAGCTGGCGGCCGTTCGGCACGCGCCTGCGGCCGATCAGTTCCTTCTCGGCATAGCGGCTGACGGCGACGAGATAGTCCGCCGGCACCGGCAATTCCATCATCCGCAGCGCACCGGCGACTTCGTGCAGCAGCCGCGGCACGTCGGCCAGCTGGTCGTGCTGCCAGCTGGTCTCGACGAACGCCACCAGCGCCTGCCGCGCCTGGACGAAGTTGGAGATGGCTTCGCGCACGATGACATCGACCACCTGCCGCGTCTCGCCGGCGAACAGGTCGCTCTGGTCGTTGCCGGCGGATTCCATCATGCCCAGGCGCGCGACCTGGTCGTCGAGCGTGGCGTCCACGTACAGCAGGGCGCCCGCGACATCCAGCAGCGCATCCTCGTTGGCGGCGACGCGGCCGTCGATGATCGCCTGCATCGCGTCGCGCTGCTGCTGGACCACGTTGCGCGCGATCCCGAGGCCGAGCATGCCCAGCGTGTCCGCGACGCGCGCGAGGGTCTCGACCTGCGGCTGCAGCGAGACGATGTCTTCCGAACCGGTGCGCAGGTGCAGGTCGAGCGCATCCTTGACGTGCAGCAGGTCATCCTTCACCGCCGCCGAAACGGTATCGAGCAGCGCGCGGTTGCGGCCGCTGATGCTGCCACGCGCGTGTTCGAGTTCGGACGGCGTCGGCAGCGCGCCGGCCAGGTCGAACGCCTGGCGCAGCTCGCGCAGGTCGGGATGCTCGGCGTCGCTGTGGGCGACGTGGTAGAGCAGCTGCCGGGTCGGCTCCTGGGTCAGGTCGCCGCGGATGTCGACGAACCCGTCCTGGTCGGTGAGGCTGCGCCGGAGTTCGCGCTCGACGCTGGAGAACACCTTGCGCAGCGCGGGGCTCGCGGGCAGCGCGCCATCGGCGATCGCGCGGGCGACGTTGGTCGCCACCCACAGCATGCGTCGCGCGGGCACCTGCCTCACCTGCGGCAGCAGCGCCTCGAGCGCCGGGACGAGCGCCGCGGCGCTGGCCGGGTCATCGTCCTGCCAGTCGGCCAGTGCGCGCCGCAGCGTTTCCAGCGACGGCGCCTGCGCCTCGCCGGACGCCGCATCGGCAGCGGATCCGAGCGACTCCATCGCGCCCGGCAGCGGCCGGTCGAGGTCGGGCGAGAACAGGACGCTCTCGCTCAGCCCGCCCTCGCCGCGCGTCGCGCGCAGTTCGTTGAGCAGCGGCAACAGCACGATCGGGATGTCGCGATGGCCGCCCTGCAGGCGTTCCAGGTAATCGGGCAGCAGCACGATGCCGCGCAGCAGCGCCGCGCAGGCCGCTTCGCGATCGGCCACCGCGCCGGCATGCAGCGCCAGCGCCACCTGTTCCATCTCCTCGGCCACCATCGCCGGCGCATACAGCTCCACCATGCGCAGCGTGCCCTGCAGCTGGTGCAGGTAGCCCGCGCACAGGCGCATGCGGCCGACGTCGGCGGGATCGTCGACGAAATCCTCCAGCTCGGCCTTGGCCAGGCGCAGGGTTTCGTCGAGCTCGGGCTTGATCCACCCGAGCGCGGTATGGTCGATGGCGTCGCGCAGGGCCGTCATTCCACGCCCCCGTGGATACGCGTGTCCATGCGCCTACGACTGGCTGCCGTCGCGTTCATTCCTTCGACTGCTCCGTACTCAGGCCGGCAGCTTGAAGTCGGCGACCGAACGACGCAGGTTGGCGGCCAGCTGTGCGAGGTTTCCGATCGACTGCGCGGTCTGGTTCGCGCCCTGCGAGGTCTGCGCGGTGATCGACTGGATCGTGTTCATCGCCTCGGTGATGTTGCTCGCGGCCGCCGACTGCTGCTGCGCGGCGCTGGAGATGCCCTGGATGAGGTCGGCGAGGTTGGTCGACACGCTTTCGATCTCGCCCAGCGCGGTGCCGGCGTCCTCGGCCAGGCGCGCACCGGCGACCACTTCCGAGGTCGTCTGCTCCATCGAGCTGACCGCCTCGTTGGTGTCGGACTGGATCGTCTGGACGAGGGTTTCGATTCGCTTGGTCGCGTTGGACGCGCGTTCGGCGAGTCGCTGCACTTCGTCGGCCACCACCGCGAAGCCGCGGCCCGCCTCGCCCGCCGACGCCGCCTGGATGGCCGCGTT
>JAIUOK010000061.1 GCA_020161245.1 Actinomycetota bacterium
GACGCAGACCGACGCCTTCTACCGGCCGAACTTCTTCGTCAACACCCCGGACATCCTCCCGACCTTCCTGCAGTACGGCGGGCCTCCGGCCTTCGCCATCCGGGCCACCCTCGCGGCCACCCTGTCGCCGACGTGGGGCGTGTACGCGGGCTTCGAGCTCTTCGAGCACGTGGCCCTCGCTCCCGGCCGCGAGGAGTACCTCGACTCCGAGAAGTACGAGTACCGCCCCCGCGACTGGGCGGCCGCCGACGAGTCCGGCGCGACGCTCGCGCCCTACCTCGGGCAGCTCAACGGCCTCCGACGGGCGCACCCGGCCCTCCGCCGCCTGCGCAACCTGCGGTTCCACGGCACCAACAACGACAAGGTCATCGCCTACAGCAAGCGCGAGGGCGACGACGTCGTGCTGGTCGTGTGCACGCTCGACCCGTACGGCGTCCGCGAGACCGTGCTCGACCTCGACCTGCCGGCCCTCGGTCTCACGTGGGGCGACCAGTTCGCTGCGCGCGACCTCGTCAACGGCGCCACCTATGTGTGGGGCCAGCACCCGTACGTCCGCCTCGACCCCCACGTCCAGGTGGCCCACGTGATCCACGTCCGAGCCGGAGCTGTGTGACATGCCCAAGAGCGACAAGGACAAGGCCGCCAAGGTCGAGAAGACCGAGAAGGTCGACAAGGCCGCCAAGCCGGACAAGGGCAAGGCGAAGAAGCCGTCGTCGCCCACGATCTGGCCGGTCGACGTCCACGACCTGCAGCGGGTGATCGAGGGCCGCCACCACGACCCCCACGCGATCCTCGGCCCGCACCCGTACGCCGGGGCGGTCACCGTGCGCACCCTTCGGCCGTGGGCCACCTCCGTGGTCGCCGTCGTCGCCGGCCCCGAGGGCGAGATGCACGTGCCGCTCGAGCACGAGCACGGCGGCATCTTCGTCGGCCTCATCCCCGTGGCCGAGGTGCCCGACTACCGCCTGGAGGTGGCCTACGGCGGCGAGCCTCAGACCGTCGACGACCCCTACCGCTTCCTGCCCACGCTCGGCGAGATGGACCTCCACCTCATCGGCGAGGGCCGCCACGAGACCCTGTGGACCGTCCTCGGCGCCCACGAGCACACCTACCGCTCGGCGCTCGGCGACGTGCAGGGCACGTCGTTCGCCGTCTGGGCGCCCAACGCGCAGGGCGTGCGCATCGTCGGCGACCACAACCACTGGGACGGCACCGGCACCCCGATGCGGTCGCTCGGGTCGAGCGGCGTCTGGGAGGTGTTCGTCCCGGGCGTCGGCGCAGGCACGCGCTACAAGTTCGCGATCCTCGGCCGCGACGGCGTCTGGCGCACCAAGGCCGACCCGATGGCCCAGCACACCGAGCACCCGCCGGCCACGGCGTCGGTCGTCTACTCGTCGTCGTACGAGTGGAAGGACGACGACTGGCTCGCCGCCCGCGCGGGCACGGTCGCCCACTCCGGCCCGATGAGCACCTACGAGGTGCACCTCGGGTCGTGGCGGCCAGGGCTGGGGTACCTGCAGCTCGCCGAGGAGCTCACCCAGTACGTCGTCGACATGGGCTTCACCCACGTGGAGCTCATGCCGGTGATGGAGCACCCGTACGCGCCCAGCTGGGGCTACCAGGTCACGTCGTACTACGCGCCGACGTCGCGCTTCGGCTCGCCGGACGAGTTCCGCCACCTCGTCGACCGGCTGCACCAGGCCGGCATCGGCGTCATCCTCGACTGGGTGCCCGGCCACTTCCCCAAGGACGAGTGGGCGCTGGCGCGCTTCGACGGCACGCCGCTCTACGAGCACAGCGACCCGCGCCGTGGCGAGCAGCCGGACTGGGGCACCTACGTCTTCGACTTCGGCCGCCGCGAGGTGCGCAACTTCCTCGTCGCCAACGCCACGTACTGGCTCGAGGAGTTCCACATCGACGGCCTGCGGGTCGACGCGGTCGCCTCGATGCTCTACCTGGACTACTCGCGCAAGGAGGGCGAGTGGTACCCGAACATCTACGGCGGCCGCGAGAACCTCGAGGCGATCTCGTTCCTGCAGGAGGCCAACGCCACGGCCTACAAGCGCTCCCCCGGCGTCGTCACCATCGCCGAGGAGTCGACCGCGTGGCCCGGCGTCACACGCCCCACGCACCTCGGCGGCCTCGGGTTCGGCCTGAAGTGGAACATGGGCTGGATGAACGACACGCTCCAGTACGTCCACCGCGAGCCGGTGCACCGCCAGTGGCACCACCACGAGATGACCTTCGCGCTGGTCTACGCCTGGAGCGAGCAGTACGTGCTGCCCATCAGCCACGACGAGGTCGTGCACGGCAAGGGCTCGCTGCTGTCGAAGATGCCCGGCGACCGGTGGCAGCAGCTCGCGCATCTGCGGGCGTACCTCGCCTATATGTGGGCCCACCCCGGCAAGCAGCTGCTGTTCATGGGCTCCGAGATCGGCCAGTACGCCGAGTGGAGCGAGTCGCGCGGCCTCGACTGGTGGCTGCTCGACAACGCCGACCACCGCGGCGTGCAGCAGTGCCTCGCCGACCTCAACCGGGTCTACAAGGAGACGCCGGCCCTGTGGCAGCGCGACAGCGACCCCACCGGGTTCGAGTGGATCGACGCCGACGACTCCGCCGGCAACACCTTCTCGTGGCTGCGCTGGGGCGAGGACGGCGCCTGCCTGGCGGCGGTCGTGAACTTCTCCGGCGGCCCGCACGAGGGCTACCGCGTCGGCCTGCCCTTCGGCGGTGAATGGCGCGAGGTCGTCAACACCGATGCCGAGCAGTACGGCGGCTCCGGCGTGGGCAACATGGGAGTCGTCGTCGCCGAGGAGGTCCCGTGGCACGGGCGCCCCTTCTCGGCGTCGCTGCGCGTCCCGCCGCTCGGCGCGCTCTACCTGCGCCCGGCCTGATCCGCCGCGTCGCCGTCAGGTGACGACGAGGTAGATGGCGGCGTAGAGGCCGACCGCGATGACGATCCCGCGCAGCACGCTGCGCGGGATCCGTCGCGCTACCCGCCCGCCGTAGTAGCCGCCGACCACCGAGCCGATCCACAGGGCGACGACGAAGGGCCACACCACCGCGCCCGTCGCGATGAACACGACGGCGGCGGCGACGTTGGCCAGGCTGCCGAGCAGGTTCTTGGCCGCGTTCGCCTGCTGCACGTCCTCGTCGTAGCGCAGGCCGAGCACCGCCATGTACATGACGCCCTGGCCGGCGCCGAAGTAGCCGCCGTAGACGCCGAGCAGCGCGATGAGGAACGGCAGGTCCTTGGCGCGCTTCGTCAGATGGTGCACGCGCGTCTGGACCCGCTGGGTGATGAGCGGCTGGACGGCCACGAGCACCACCGCGGCGACGATCAGCCAGGGGACGACGGCCTCGAACACCTTCTCCGGCAGCGACACGACCAGCCAGGCACCGACGGCGCCGCCGGCCATGGCGAGCAGCGCGAGGGGAAGCAGCAGGCGCGCCCGGGGCCGCAGCTCCTCCCGGTAGGCCACAGCCGATGACACACCGCCGACAGCGAGGCCGACAGCGTTGGTGCCGTTGGCCGTCACGGGCGGCACGCCCGCGCCGAGCAGCACCGGGTAGGTGATGAGCGTGCCCGAGCCGACGACGGCGTTGATCGCACCGGCGGCGAGGCCGGCCGCGCCCACGACCAGCAGCTGCCCGGTGCTCACGTCCACCGCACGACCGTAGCCGCCGACGGGCACGCCTCCCGCGCACGGGTGCGAGCGCGTCCCGTCCCGCGGGAGCGGGTGGGGGTCAGCCCAGGCGGGTGATGGAGGTCCGTGCGCTGCCGCGCGCGGTGCGCACGGTCAGGGCGGCCCCGGCCGGCGTCACGCGGACGTCGGTGGCCTGCACAGTCTTGGCGGTCTCGCCGTAGGCCCGGGGGACGATGAGCGTGACGGCGTGCCACGAGCTGCCGTAGGCGCGCAGCTCGACCGTGGGTGCCGGCTCGATCTCCTCGTACCGGTAGGACCGCCAGCCGGCCGTGCTGTACAGGCGCGACCCGCCGACACCGGAGCGCACCGAGATCTTCGGCGCGCCGCCGACGGCAAGGATCGACACCTTCGCCCCGGGCCCGCTGGTCTGGTCGATCCGCGCGGGCAGCACCTGGTAGTCGACGTCGTCCGGGACCTGCCACCGCTGCACCCACGACGTCGAGGCCGGTGCGCGCAGCTGGTCGTCGACGACGACCCAGCCGTAGTCGAGCGACTGCTTGATCGTGCGGTACCACGTCACCCCGCCGAGGACAGGCAGCTCGAAGGTCGCGGTGAGGTACCCGTTGCGCCGTACGGCTCGCACGAGCCGGCCCTGCGCGTCGGACAGGTAGTCGGCACCGTTCGCCGACACGCCGGAGTGGGCGCCCGGCGACCTCACCCACGACCGCCAGAACCCGCCGTTGTAGGCGTACGACCCGCTGTCGGTGATCATGCGGGTGCCGAAGGCCCACAGCTCGAGGCTGCCGGCGTCGCGGTGCCCGTGGATCATCGCCTTCATCGGCTGCCCGTACCGGGTCGCGAGCACGGTGCGGCCGGGCGCACCGCTCGTACGGCTGACCAGGTAGCCAGGCGAGTAGACCGCGAAGGCACGCGCATCGCGCCAGTCGTAGTCGGAGCGATCGGTCGGGAAGCCGTCGCCGATGTTGACGACCGTCCCGTCGGGGAGGGTCATGTCGGCCCCGAAGCGGTCCATGAGCGCCACGCGCTCGGAGCCGGCGGGCAGCTCCTGCCCGGCCGCCTCGATGGCCCGCAGCATCTCGCTCCACCATGCGTCGTTGTAGCCGTGGTAGCTGATCGAGCCCTCGAGCGAGACGCCGTCCGGGCTCACGGCGATCGTCAGCAGCCGGCGCGTGCGGTCGAGCGCGAGGTCGACGGCCTCGTCGTCGCCGAGCGCGGTCCCGGCCGCGAGCAGGCCGGCGTTCTGCATCAGCGCGTGGTTCCCGATCCCGATGTAGGAGGCCGGGTCGGAGTTCGCCTCGATGTGCTCCTCGAGGCCGTCGACCAGCCACGGCTGGAGGCCCAGCTCCGACGTGGCGCAGGCGAGCACGGTGGCGCGCTGGCCCATCGGGTGGTCGTACCAGCTCCACATGGTCAGCGGCTGCGAGCGGTCGGCGTTGTCCTCGACGAAGTCGCGCAGGATCTCGACCCAGCGGTCGCGGTAGCGGGTGTCGCCGGTGCGCAGCCACTCCCGCCGCAGCGGGTCGGTCCACACGAGCGACTGGAACCAGACCTCGTAGTTGTCGGTCGACAGCGCAGGCTTCGACCAGTCGATGTCCTCGGGAAGGTCCTGCGCCGGGTAGGACGAGACCATCACACGGCCGGACAGCAGCGCCTGCGCCCGCTCGGCGTCGTCGGGCCGCGGCGCGGTGATGCTGCGGTGCACCGCGCACATCGGCGCCAGTCCGTCGGGCGCCTGCGGCACCGGATCGGGCGTGTCGGCGGACGCCGGCGCGACCGACAGCGTGACCAAGCAGGCTGTGGCCGCGGCGACGAGAGCCGCGACGCGCGCAGCGCTTCTCATGGCTGTAGAACCCCCGTTGTGCTCCCCCGTGGACGTGCCACTCCACGCTAGCCGCAGTCGCGCCACGGGTCCCGCCAGGGGCACCCGTTCGGCGTGCCGCTGTCAGAAGGCGTCGAGGAGCGGGGCGGGCAGGTCGTCGGCGCGGACGACCGCCAGCCGCGAGGTGGCGCGGGTGAGCGCGACGTAGAGATCCGCGAGCCCGCCGGTGCCGGCCACGATGGCCGTCGGCTCCACCAGGCAGACGTTGTCGAACTCGAGGCCCTTCACCTGGGCCGGCGTCATCACGGCGACCGGCGCGTCGAGCCCCGCGGGGCCGGTGGCCGCGGGAACGCCGCCGTCGAGGAGCGCCGCGTGCACACGCGCGATGTCGGCGTCGACGCACACGACGACCGAGCGGCCCGGGAGCTGCGCCCACTCGGACGCGAGCGCGGTGGCGGCGGCCGCGGGGTCGTCGGTGCGCAGATCGACGGGGTCGTGGTCGCCCTCGCGCACGGCCTCCGGCGCGCTGACATCGCGATCCATCGCGGCGAGGACGCGGTCGGCCACGCGGGCGATGCGGGCCGGGGTGCGGTAGTTGATGGAGAGCTCCTCGACCCGCCAGTTTCCGCGGGTCACCTCGTCGAGCGCCTCGGACCACGACCGCGCGCCGGCGCCGGACGCCGTCTGGGCGAGGTCGCCGACGACCGTCATCGAGCGCGAGGGGCAGCGGCGCACGACGGCCCGCCACGCCATCGGCGAGAGCTCCTGCGCCTCGTCGACGACGACGTGGCCGTAGACCCACTCCCGGTCGGCGGCGGCCCGTTCGGCCAGGGTGAGCACCGGCCCGCTCTCGGCGAAGCGCGCGGCGATGTCCTCGCCCGACACCATGTGCGCGAAGTACGACGAGATGTCCTCCTCGTCGAACGACTGCGACGTGTCGAGGACGCGCTGGGCGTACGCCGCAGCGCGGCGCGCGGACGCCTCCTCGCGGGCGGCGTCGGCGCTGGCCGCGACGGCGTCGCTGCCCAGCAGCTCGGCGAGCTCGTCGAGCAGCGGGACGTCGTCGACGGTGAACGGCGACTCGGCCGGCCGCCGCAGGAGGCGCTGCTGGTCGCGGGTGAGGACGCCGTCGGCCGCTGCCGCCAGCAGGTCCGGGCGGGACAGGAGATCGCGCAGGACGCGCTGAGGCGTGAGCGGCATCCAGAGCAGGTTCAGCTCGCGGCGCACCTCCGGCGTCTCGCGCAGCTCCTCGAGCAGGTCCTCGCGCACATAGGCGTCGCCCGGGTCGAGCGACCGCTTGCGCGCGAGCCGGGTCGCGCACTGGTTGAGCATCGCCTTGAGGAACGGCACGCGTGCGCCGTTGTGCGAAGGGTCGTCGCGGCGCGCCTCGCGCCCCGCGTGCGCGATGGTGCCGGGCGCGAGATGGATCGAGGTCTGGCCCACGCGCAGGGTCAGGCCCTTCTCGGGCACGCGCTCGCGCGCCCGCACCGCGCGCTCGAGCACGGTCGCCATCGCGACGTCGCCCTTGACCACGGCGACGTGCTCGCGGTCGCGCGCGGCGGCTTCGACGCCGGGCACGAGCTCGGCCACAGACGAGAGCACGACACCGGTCTCGCCGAGCGAGGGCAGCACCGCTTCGACGTAGCGCAGGAACACGCCGGTGGGCCCGAGCACAAGCACGCCGGAGCGCTCGAACCGGTCGCGATGCGTGTAGAGCAGGTACGCGGCGCGGTGCAGCGCGACGGCGGTCTTGCCCGTGCCGGGGCCGCCCTGCACGACGAGGGCGCCGGCCGCGTCCGACCTGATGATGCGGTCCTGCTCGGCCTGGATGGTGGCGACGATGTCGCCCATGCGCCCCGTGCGTGCAGCACCCAGCGCGGCCAGCAGCGCCGAGTCGGACGCCGTGTCGACGGAGTCGGGGTCGACGAGGTCGGGGTCGAGCACCTCGTCGGACAGACCGATGACGCGGCGCTCGTCGGTGGTGATGTGGCGGCGCCGCACCAGGCCCTGGGGGCTGGCCGCGGTCGCCTGGTAGAACGGCGCGGCCGCAGGGGCGCGCCAGTCGATCTGCAGCACCTTCTGGGTGTCGTCGGTGAGCCCGATGCGCCCGATCCACGTCGGCCCGGACGGGTCGTCGACCCGGCCGAAGAGCAGGCGCGACTCCACCGCGTCGAGCGCCGCGATGCGATCGGTCCACAGCGACACGAAGGAATCGCGCTCGCTGCGGTTCTGATGGGTGCCGCTGGCTCCCTGGGCCATGGCCGAGCGCAGGCGGCCGCGCGAGAGGTCGCGCAGCTCGTCGAGGCGGCGGTACGCCTCGTCGAGGTGCGCCTGCTCCTCGGCGGTGTCCGGATGGCCCTGCACGATCGCCCTCGGCTCGACGGATGTGGCCGTCCATCTTGCGCCATCACCCGGCGTCTGGCGAAACCGGGCCCGTCCTCGGCGCGGCGAGGTGCCGCGTGCACGTTCAGGCGCGCGGCTCCACGGGAGCCACGCGCCGCACGGGCCGCAGAGCCCGGCGCGCCCGGCCGACCGCCAGCGGGCGGTAGGCCGCCGCCCTCGACACGGCGTCGCGCACCGGGCCGGACGGCCGGTTGAGCACGAGCAGGCCCCGCACCCGCTCAGACACCGTGCGGTAGTGCTCGAGGTCGTCGACCGACACCGCGAGGCGCCAGGCGTGGCTGAGCAGGTCGCTGGTCACCTGCAGCCGCTCGCCGACGCGCGGCTCGTGGTCCCAGAGCTCGAACTCCGGCAGGCCCTCCACCGCCGCGACGCCCTCGACGCGGCGCACGAGGCCCGACGCCGTCGAGAGCCCGTTGATCTGCCCGAGGAGCCGCCGGTCGTAC
The DNA here is from genome assembly GCA_020161245.1 of Actinomycetota bacterium. GTDB lineage: Bacteria > Actinomycetota > Actinomycetes > S36-B12 > CAIYMF01 > Longivirga. The sequence continues at coordinate 8,334 of JAIUOK010000061.1, forward strand.
GCGGCCCAGTCGAGCCCGGCAGGCGCGCTGGACTCCTCCACGTAGTGCAGGACGGCGGTCCGGAACGGGTCAAGAGCGCCGCCGTGCAGCATCCCGTCGTACACGGCGTGGTTCCCGCCGACGAGCCTCGCGGCCACCTCGATCAGGCAGGGTCCCGACGCGTCGACTTTGAGCTCGAGGTGGAAGGGCGACCGTCGCAGACCACTGGCGCGGACGACCTCGGTCGCGTACGCGGCGCTCGGCCCGAACAGGGGCTCGGTGGTCCGCACCGACACGTCGCCGAGGGCCAGCCCCCGGGTGCCGCCCGCCTCCGCCCGGACGTACTGGCTGACCGAGAAGACCTCGACGCCGCCGTCGGCATCGACCTGGCCGTCGACGAACAGCTCCGGGCCGTCGATGAGCTCCTCCATGAGCCACTCGCCGTCCGGCCTCGTCGCCAGCAGCGCCTCGGCGCGGCCGGGCTCGTCGGCGTCGAAGTAGCCGACCGACGCGTTGCCGAAGCCGTCGTTGGGCTTGAGCACGTACCGCGGGAACCGGCCGGAGCCGACGGCGGCCCGGATGTCGTCCGGCGTGCGCACCAGGGCGACCGCGTTGATGCGGGGACCGCCCGGCACCTGGGCGAGGTGGGTCTTGAGGGCGTGCTTGTCGCGGAACATCTCGACCACTCCGGGCTGGGCCCAGCCGAGGTGGAGCATCGCCGCGAGCCGGGCGGCGGGCAGCACCGCCGGCTCCTGGTGCGGGCAGACCGCGCGGACGTCGTGCTGACGCGCCAGCAGTCCCGCGAACGCCTCGAGCTGGCCCGGCCGCACCAGGTAGCTGGCGCTGATGTGCGGGCCCGTGAGCGCTGGGAACTTGTGCTGCTGCCGCTCGAGGGCGTGGCGGTCGGTGTAGGCGACGACGGTGCGCAGCCCGTGATCGCGCGCCAGCGCCTCGATCATCCGCACGGCGTAGGGGTGGTACGGGTCGAAGAGCACGGCCTCGCCGCTCATCGGCGCGCCTCCAGCGGCTCAGAGGAAGGCGACTGCGGCGACGCAGCCCCGGGTTCGCGGCCAGCCGCGCGCAGAGCCCGCACGGCTCCGATCTCGGTGCGCACCCGCATGGCTGCCGCCCAGCGCCTGCCGAGGAGGGCCCGCCGGCGGCGCACGACGTCGAGCGACTCGCGCCGCCAGGCGCGCACGGCGGCGCGCGATGAGGTGTCGGGGCACGGGTAGCGCAGCGTCGCCGCGGCGACGCCGTACCGGCCGCGCGACTGCACGGGGCGCGGCGCGGCCCCGATCACGTAGAGGTACGCCGAGAGCAGGTCGAAGCCGAGCTCCTGGAGCGCCGCCCAGGATCCGAAGACGCGCGAGTTCACGTCGATGACGTAGAGGGCGCCGTCGTCGTCGCGCACGAAGTCGAAGCAGAAGAAGCCGGTGTACCCGACGGCGCTGAGGAACCTCCGGCTGATCGCGACCGCCTGGTCGTCCTCGCGGGCGACCACGACCCGCGTGGGGCCGGTCGGGTCGTCGGCGGACGGGAGGCCGTCGTAGGCGGTGCACACCAGGGTCTCGCCGGCCAGGGCCACTCCCCCAGTGTGGACCGCCGGGTGCAGAAGTTGCTGGACGAAGGGGCGGCCGAGATCGGCCGCATCGACAGCCGCGTACGCCGCAGGCAGATCCGCTGCGGCGCGCACGATGCGGACGCCGTTGCCGCCGAAGCCGAGGCGAGCCTTGACCACGACGGGGATCTCGTCGGAGTCCGGTCCCTCCCAGGTGCGCGGGATGGGCACGCCCGCGCCGCGCGCGACCTCCGCCTGCACCCACTTGTCGACGAGCACCTGCGGGTCGACGCCGTCGCGGACGCGGCCGCGGACGTCCGCCACGCCCCTCGCCCCCGCGCGGATCAGCAGCGCGAGGATGTCCTCCTGGGTCTGGATGTCGACGGTGCCGGGCGGGAGCAGCGCCTCGAGCCGGTCGACGTCGATGCGCACCGAGCGGCCCGTGAGCACCCCGCCGTCCACCGCGGCCACCGTCGGGCCGTGCACCCACGACTCGATCCACTGCAGGAGCCGCGCGCGGGCCGACGTCGGGTGCCCGGTGATCCGCGAGACCCCGACGCCCCGGGAGCGCAGGCCGCCTGCGAGATCGGCGAGGCCCTGCCAGGTGTAGGAGTCGACGACGACGACGTGCGGCCCGGCCTGCGCTCGACGGCCGGCACGCATGGTCGGGGCGGCCATGATCGTCACGCTAGGTGGCTGCCGCCGCCGGCCGGTGCGGCGAACCGGTGACGTCGACGAACCTTCACCGCGCCGCCGCCCGCCGTTCGCCCGACGCCGGATCCCCTGCAGCCGACGGCGTCCCCCGTTCGTCGCAGGCCGCGCGCGGTAAGCGGACCGCGGTTACGCTGCGCGCAGGCTCGGCGACGGGGAGAGGGCGGCACGGTGGACACGACTGCTTCCGATCGGGCGGCGAGGTCGCCCTTCATCGGACGCCGGGACGCCCTCGACCACCTCGCGGCCGCCGTCGCGGCGGCACGTCTCGGCCGGTTCGCCGGCGTCCTGGTCGTCGGCCCGGGCGGTGTCGGCAAGTCGCGCCTGCTCGACCGTCTGATCGAGCAGACGGCCGACGACGGGTCCGGACGGCTGCTGCACGTCTCCTGCCAGGCCCCCGCCGAGACCGGCCCCGCGTCCCCGCTGGAGTCCGTGGCGCCGCTGCTCGCCGCGGCCGGGCTCGATCTCGCAGCGCAGGCCGCAGGCGAGGCTGACGACGCCCACGACGCGCAGGAGCGGTCGTTCCGCGCTGCCGGCGACGCCGTCGAGAAGCTGGCCCAGGCCTACGACGCGGTGCTCGTGACCGTGGAGGACCTGCACCGCGCCGACCTCACGAGCCTGGAGCTGCTGGCCTACCTCGCGCGCAGGCTGGACCGCAGCCCGGTCGCCGTCCTGGCCAGCCTGCGCGATGGCGCCGGACCGGCACCCGTGCGCGCGGTCATCACGTCGCTCTCGCTCGACGCCGGCGTGACCCAGCTGCACGTCGGAGGGCTCACTCGCGACGAGCTCGCCGAGCTCGCCGAGGCCCGCACCGGCGCGCCTCTCGCCGATACCGCGCTCGACGACGTCCTCGCACGGTCCGGCGGTATCACCCTGTACGCCGAGGAGCTCATCGACTCCTACGCCCGCAGCAGCGACAGCGGGGCCCCGGACGCGACGGACGCGCCGGGCAAGGTCCCGGCATCGCTGCGGACGATGCTCCACCGCTCGCTCGACCCGCTGTCCGACTGCTCCCGCGACCTGGTCGAGCTGCTCGCCGTGGCCGGCGGCGAGGCCGGGCACGGACTGCTGCGCGAGGCGGCGAGCCTCGACGACGACGAGCTGCGGTCGCGGCTCGACGACGTCCTCGACACGGGCGTCGTCGTGGTCGACGACGACCTGCAGGGCTACCGGTTCCGCCACGACCTGCTGCTCGAGGCGGTGCTCGACGCCATCGACGACGACGCCGCCCGGGCGCACCACGCCGAGCTCGCCGCGGCGCTGACGGCACGGCCGGACCTCGCACCGCGCGGATCGTCGCCGATGGCGGCGCTCGCCCTGCACCGCCGGCTGGGCGGCGACCCCGACGGCGCCCTCGTCGCGTCGGTGGCCGCCGCGCGCGAGGCGGGCCGGGCAGGCGCCTGCGCCGAGGAGCTCGAGCACCGCCTCGTCGCCCTCGACCTGCTCGAGTCGCTCGGCCGGCCGCAGACCGAGGTCGGGCCCGCGCTCGCCGACGCCGCCCGGGCGGCGTCGCGCGCGGGCCTGCACGCCCGCGCCGCCGAGCTCATGGCGCGCGTCGTCGAGCAGCAGCAGCCCTCGCCGATGCGTCTGCGGCTCGAGGCCGAGCGGATGGCCGAGCAGTACCTGGCCGGCGACGCCCGCGGCGCGATGGCGACCGCCCGCACGATGATCATGGCGCTCGACGACAGCACGCCGCCGGCCGTGCGCGCCGGTGTCCTCGCGACGTGCGCCGCCGCCTTCGTCGACCCCTCGCTCGGCCGCACGCCGCTGGAGGCCACGACCGAGGCGGTGGAGATCGCGCGCGGCCTCGACGGCGACCCGACCGGCATCCTCATGCGAGCGCTCACCAGCCACGGGCTCGCCCTCGCCCTCTACGGGCGCATCGACGACGCCGTCGAGGTGTTCGACGAGGCCGAGGAGCTCTCGGCGCAGCAGACCGACCCGCGCGAGGCGCTGCGTGCAGTCCTGTACCGCCTGCTCTACGGCTTCGACCCTGCAGCCGACATCGAGCGCGGGCGACACGCGATCGCCCGGGCCGACCGCATGGGCGCGGCCCGGGGCGTCGGCAAGCAGCTGCGCGCCGTCGTCGCCGACCTCCTGCTCGCGACGGGACGGTGGGACGAGCTGCGCACGGTCGTGGCCGACGGGCTGGCCTGGGGGTCGCAGGACTTCGCGGGCATGCTGCTCCGCCTCGACGCCGGCTTCGCCGCGCTGTGCACCGGCCGCCTCGCCGACGCCGAGGCCGAGCTGGCGGCGGCGCGCGAGGTCGAGCCTGCCGGTCACCCCCGCACCAGCCAGCTCGCAGCCGAGATCGCCTGGTGGCAGGGCGATGCGGCCGCGAGCGCGGCGCACGCGATGGAGGGCCTGCAGCTCGCCGTCGCGACAGCCCGCGGCAACGAGGTCGCACCGTTGACCTACGCCCTCGCGCGGGCGCTGCCGGCCGACCCGCCGCCGCCCGCGTCCGGCGTGCTCGAGCTGGCGCTCGGGCAGCTCGCCGCGACCGCCGGCAACCCGGTCACCGCCGGCTATCTGGCCACCGCCCGGGCCGAGCGGTCCGACTCGCCCGACGCGTGGTCTGCAGCAGCCGCCTGCTGGCAGTCGCTCGGGCATGAGCCCCTGCAGACGTACGCGGTGTGGCGCCAGGCGACCGCCCTGGCGTCGGCCGGACGCCGACCCGAGGCGCAGCAGGCCCTCGCCCGCGCGGAGGAGTCGGCAAGACGGCTGGGCCTCACCCCGCTTCTCGGTGCGCTCGAGTCGGCCGGCGCCGCCATCCCCCGGCAGCGCGGCGCCTGGGCCGGCACGCCGGAGGCCGAGCGGCTCGGGCTGACGGGGCGCGAGGCCGAGGTGCTCGACCTGCTCGCCGAGGGCTGGTCCAACAAGCGCATCGGCGAGCACCTGCACATCAGCCCGCGCACCGTGGGCATCCACGTCTCGAGCATCCTGCGCAAGCTCGGCGTCTCGACCCGCGGCGAGGCCGCCGCGCTCGCCCGCCGCCTGGCGCCCTGATCGCCGTCGCGGCCGTGCCGGTGCGCCGCGCCACGCCGCGGCCAGCGCGCACCGACCGCGCCGGCTCGGGCAGGCTGGCCCCATGAGCGCAGGCCCCGCGAGCAGCGGTACACCGCGGCCCGCGGCTGCGGCTCCCGTCGACCTGCGGAAGTACGCGTGGCTGTCGATCGCCGCCGCCGTCGCGACGATCTCGCTCAAGGTGCTGGCGTGGTGGATCACCGGTTCCGTGGGCCTGCTCTCCGACGCCGCCGAGTCGGTGGTCAACCTCGTCGCCGCGATCATCGCGCTGGTGGCGCTCACCGTGGCCGCCCGCCCGCCCGACGCCGACCACCAGTTCGGCCACGGCAAGGCGGAGTACTTCTCGGCGGCGGTCGAGGGGCTGCTCATCTTCGCTGCGGCCGCGGTGATCATCGTCGCCGCCGTCGGCCGCCTGCTCGACCCGCAGCCCCTCGAGGAGCTCGGCCTCGGCCTGCTCATCTCCCTGGTCGCCACGGCCATCAACGGCGCGGTCGGGGTCCTGCTCATCCGGGTCGGCCGCGCCCACCGCTCCGCCACGCTCGTCGCCGACGGCAAGCACCTCATGACCGACGTCTGGACCTCGGCCGGCGTGCTGCTCGGCGTCCTGCTCGTGGGGCTCACCGGCTGGCTCCCGCTCGACCCGCTGGTCGCGATCGCGGTGGCCCTCAACATCCTGGTCACGGGCACCCGGCTGGTGTCGTCGTCGGTGTCGGCCCTGCTCGACGGCGCGCTCTCGCCGCAGGACCAGGCCGTGGTCGTCGGGATCCTCGACAAGTACCGGTCCGACGACGTCGACTTCCACGGGCTGCAGACGCGCGAGAGCGGACGCAGCCGGTTCGTCTCGGTGCACGTCCTGGTACCGGGGTCGTGGACGGTGCAGCAGGCGCACGACGTCGTCGAGGTCGTGGAGAGCGACGTCCGTGTGGCGCTCGAGGACGTCACGATCACGACGCACATCGAGCCGCGCGACGACCCGCGCTCGTACGGGGACGCGCCCTACGACGCGAGCAGCACCGAGCACCGCCCCTGAGGGCGCGCCCGGTCAGAACAGCGCGTTGGCCAGCGCTGTGCGGGCCTTCGCGACCCGCGGGTCGGAGTCGCCGACGAGCAGGAACAGCGACAGCAGGTGCTCGCGCGCGGCGTTGCGCTCGTCGCCGCTCGTGCGCCGGACCAGCTCGATGATGCGGGCGAAGGCCTCGTCGACGCGGCCCGTGAGCAGGTCGACGTCGGACGCCAGCGCCTGGGCCTCGAGCGACTCGGGCTGCGCCTCCGCGGCGGCGTAGGCGGCGTCGGGGTCGGCGCCGTCGGTGCGCCTGAGCAGCGCGACCTGGGCGAGGCCCGCCCTGGCCTCGGCGTCGGCGGGCGACTCGCGCAGCACGGCCTCGTAGGCCGCAGTGGCGGCGTCCCAGTCGCCGGCCTCGATCGCGTCGTACGCGGCGTCGAAGCGCGGGTCGGACGGCGGCTCGGCGTCGGCCTCGGCGTTGTCGGCCTCCGGCGCAGCGCCGTCGAGGCGTCCGGCCACGCCGTTGGCCTCGGCCACGCGGAGCAGCTCGTCGAGGTACTGGCGCACCTGCGGCTCGGGCAGCGCGCCCTGGAACAGCTGCATGGGCTGCCCCTTGACGACCGCGAAGATCGCGGGGATCGACTGCACCGCGAACGCCTGGGCGATGCGCGGGTTGGCGTCGATGTCGACCTTGGCGAGCAGCCAGCGCCCGCCGTCGTCGGCGACGAGCTTCTCGAGCACCGGCGAGAGCGCCTTGCAGGGCTGGCACCATTCCGCCCACAGGTCGATGACGACCGGGACGGTGAACGACAGGTCGACGATGCTCTGGAAGCCGGCCTCGTCGACGTCGACCACCAGGGCGGCGACAGGCGGCGCGCCGTCGGCGGCGGCAGCGGCTCGTCGCTCCTCCGCCTTCTGCTGCGCCTCGCGGGCAGCGGCGACGGCGGCGAGGTCGACGGCCCCGCGCAGGGGCATCCGGGCGGCAGGGTTCGGCGTGCTCACGCGCGCCATTCTCCTACGCCTCCGGGCGTCCGCGACGCCGGGAGGTGCGCCACGGCGCTCAGAAGCCGGCGCCGACCGACATCTGCAGGGTCTGCGTGGCGACCAGGCCCCACGTGGCCAGGGCGGCGGCGATGCCGCCGACCGCTGCGGCGACGGCGGGGGCGACCCAGGCGCGGGCGGTCGCCGGCACGGCAGCTGCCTCGGCGTGGGCGTGGCGGGCGGTGGTGACGGTGGCCATGGCGGCCTCCTCCTGGTGAGCTCTTTACGATACGCGTCGTATCGTATCGCTGATGAGCCCTCGTGTCGAACCGCCCCCTCCCCCCGCGTGCCGTGGCAGGCTCGCGGCGATGAGCGCGCGCACCCGCACCGAGCCGCCGCCCGGCCCGCAGGCCCCGGGGCGCGGCCGGCCGCGCTCGTCGACGGCCGACGCCGCGATCCTCGACGCCACCCGCGACCTCCTCGCCGAGAGCGGGTGGGGGGCGCTGTCGGTCGAGGCCGTCGCCGCCCGCGCCGGAGTCGCGAAGACGACCGTCTACCGCCGGTTCTCCTCCCGCTACGACCTCGCGATGGCGGTGCTCGGCGAGGTGGTGCAGGCCTCCGCCGCCAAGGCCGAGGAGACGAACAACCCGCGCGAGCTGCTCCGGGCCGCCGTCCTGTCGTGCGCCGCCGCGTACCACCGGCCCGCCGCGCGCACCGCGATGCTGGCCGTGCTCGCCGAGGCGCAGCGCGACGAGCGGCTGCGGGCGGCAGTCAAGGAGCAGATCGAGGAGCCGGGCCGCCGGCTGGTGATCGACGGCGTCGCGCTGGCCCTCGAGCAGGGCCACGGGCATCCCGACGCGGCCGCCGCGGCCGCCGGCTCCGACCTGCTCTACGACCTCATCACCGGCACCGTGCTGCACCGCCTGGTGATCCGGGGCGAGGAGGCCGACGACGTGTTCGTCGAGCAGCTCGCGGACGCGGCCCTGGCCGTCCTCGGCGAGCCGATGGGCACGGCCGCCCGCGGTGGCGCCGGCAGGGCCCGTCAGAGGAAGTAGAGGCGCGAGAGCGGCACGCGCTCCACCGGGTCCATGGCGAGCCGCTCGCCGTCGAGGTCGACGCCGCGGCCGAGCGGGTCGACCACGACGTCGGCCGCGGCGCGGTGGCGGACCATCGAGGCCAGCGACACGTCGCGGCAGCCGCGCACCGCGACCCGGCGACGGCGGGTGGGGAACGTGTCCTCGCCCGCCTCGACCGCGGCCCGGTTGGTGAAGATCACCGCCGAGTCGACGGCCGCGCCGCCGATCCCGCCGAACTGCGCCGCGATCTGGCGCGGCTCGGCGACGTCGACCACCGAGTTCGGGTCGCCCACCGTGCCCCAGGCGGGGAGTCCGCTCTTGAGGACGAGGTACGGCTTGGCGCCGAACGACGCCGGCGACCACAGCACCACATCGGCGAGCCGCCCGGGCTGCAGCGACCCCACCTCGTGGCTGAGACCATGGGCGAGCGCGGGATTGATGGTGAGCTTGGCGAGGTAGCGCAGCACGCGGTCGTTGTCGTGGGGCGCGTCGTCGTCGGCCGGCTTGAGCACCGCCGCCAGCTGGAACGTGCGGCGCACGGTCTCGCCAGCCCGGCCCATGCCCTGGGCGTCGCTGCTGGTGATCGGGATGACGCCGCGGTCGTGCAGCACGTTCTCCGCCGCCATGGTCGCGGCGCGCACGCGGGCGCGGACGATGTCGGCGTCGCTGGGGATGTCGGGCCGCAGCGCGTGGACGTTGAAGATCATCGCGAAGTGCTCGGCGACGGCGTCGCGCCCGAACGGCAGCGTGGGGTTGGTCGACGACGCGATGACGTGCGGCACTCCCGCCAGCTCGAGCACGTCGGGCGTGTGCCCGCCCCCGCAGCCCTCGACGTGGTAGGCGTGGAACACCCGGCCGTCGGACACGGCGAGCGTGTCCGCGACCGAGAGCCCCTCGTTGAGGCCATCGGTGTGGACCGCCACCTGGACGTCGAACTCCTCGGCGACGTCGAGGCAGGTGTCGAGCGAGCGCAGGTGCGCGCCGGTGTCCTCGTGCACCTTGAAGCCGAGCACGCCCGCCTCGATGCCCTCGAGCATCGTGCCGCGGCGTGACGCGGAGCCACGGCCCAGGAGACCGACGTTGATCGGGTAGGCATCGAACGCTGCGAACGCCGCGCGCAGCGGCGCCGCGGCATTGACGCCGACGCCCCAGAACGGCCCGAACTCCTGGCCGATCACGGTCGTGACACCGGAGGCGAGCGCCGCCTCCATGACGCGCGGCGAGAGCAGGTGCACGTGCGTGTCGACCGCGCCCGCGGTGGCGATGAGGCCCTCGCCGTTGATCACGACGGTGCTCGTGCCGATGACGATCTCGATGCCGTCGGCGGTGTCGGGGTTGCCCGCGCGGCCGACGCCGACGATGCGCCCGCCCGCGATGCCGATGCTGGCCGTCTGGATGCCGAGCACCGCGTCGATCACCAGGACGTTGGTGATCACGACGTCGCACGACTCCGGCGTCGGCACGGCGCGCATGCCGATCCCGTCGCGGCCGGTCTTGCCGAAGCCGAGCAGGAACTCGTCGTCGTCGGGCTGGCTGTGGTTCTCCACCTGCACGACGAGCCCGGTGTCGCCGAGGCGGACGCGGTCGCCGGTGCGTGGTCCGTAGGTGTGCGCGTGCGCGAGCGGGTTGTGCGTCATGCCTGCACCTCCGGGTGGGCCGCGAGGTGGCGCCTGACGCCGGCGACGGCGGCGTCGGGATCGCCGCCGTCCCAGCCGGTGTCGAGGAACCCGGTGGCCCGCAGCAGCTCGAGCGCGCGCTCCTTCGCGCCGGGGGCGTCGAGCGGGCCGTCGACCAGCCCCGCGAACCCGACCACCACGCGCTCGCCGCGGATCGGCACGAGGCGGACGACGACCTTCTCCCCCGGCGGGAACGTGACGCTCGATCCCGCCATGACGTCGAGGTGGCGGCCGTAGGACGCCTCGCGGTCGAACCGCAGGCGGGGGTTGGTCTCGAGGAAGTGGAAGTGGCTCGTGACGGTCACCGGCACCTGCGCGGTGTTCTCGACCTCGAGCTCGACGGCGTCGAGCCGGGCCGCGCGCTCGTCGTCCTGCGACGGGTCGTAGTCCTGGTCGGCGGCGACCACGATCGCGCCGGGGGCGTCGTCGCCGAGGGAGCCGCCGCCGATGGGGTCGGGCACGACCACCAGCCGCGTGCCGTCCTCGAAGACCGCCTCCACCTTCACGTCGACGAGCACGTCCGCGACCCCGGGCAGGACGTCGTCGGGCCCGAGCACCGAACGGCCGACCTCGAGCGCCTGCTCGTGGCGCACCCCGTCGCGGGCCGCCTCCGCCACGGCATCGGCGATGAGCGCCGTGGCCTCGGGGACGTTGAGCCGCAGGCCGCGGGCGCGGCGGGCACGGGCGAGCTCGGCGACCTGGAACAGCAGCAGGCGGTCGCGCTCGGACGGTGTCAGCTGCACGGGGCTCCTCCCTGGCGTCGGGCCGGCGCAGCACTCGTGGCTGGCTCGGCGCAGGACGGCGTGAGCAGGGTACGCGCCGCTGCGAGGAACAGCGCCAGGACGTCGCCGGGCGCAGCGCCCCGCGCCCCGAGCGTTGTCTGGATCGACAGCCCGTCGACCATCGCGCTCAGGACGCGCGCGGATGCATCGGCGTCGACCACGTCGAAGGCGCCGCGGTCGGCCCCGTAGCGCAGTACGTCGGCCAGCACCGAGCGCCATCGGGAGTCGAGCGAGTCCTGCACGGCCGCGACGTCGGGATCGAGCGACGCCTCGTGCCACACCTGCAGCCACAGCACCCAGCCCTGGTCGCCGGAGCCGGTCGAGGCCGACAGCCCGATGAGCCGCTCGAGCCGCCGCCACGGGTCGCGCACCCGCGCGACCGTCCGCTCCACCTCCGCGATGAGCTGCTCCTCGCTGTCGCGGATGGCCGCCATGAGCAGCGCCGTCTTCGTGGGGAAGTAGTAGGTGACATGGCCGGTGGAGATGCCCGCGCGCTCGGCGACATCGGCGACGCGCACCTGGGCCAGGCCGCGCTCCGCGATCATCTGCGCTGCTGCGCGCACGATGAGCTCCTGGCGGTCGCGGCCGCGGTCGCGGCGGGCGGCGGCGGTCACGGGAGCTGCACGCCCGCGGGGATCTGCTGGGTGATGCAGTGGGGGCCGCCGCCGCCGTAGGCCAGCACCTCGCCCGGCACGCCCACGATGTCGCGGCCGTCGTACACCTGGGCCAGGAGGTCGAGCGCCGCAGCGTCGTGGACCGTCCCCGAGAGAGGGACGACGACACGGCCGTTGGCGATGTAGTGGTTGGCGTACGACACGTGCGGGTCGTCGCCCGGATCGAGCACGGTGACGTCGAGCTGGCGCCCTCGTGCGTCGAAGGTGTACTCCAGCACCTCGAGGTTGGCGCGGGCGCGGGCGAAGTCCGGCGAGCTCGGCGACGAGGGCAGCTCCAGCAGGACCTTCCCCGGTGCGATGTACTGCGCCACGCCGTCGATGTGCCCGTCGGTCCCCGCCGGTCCGGTGTCGAGCGAGTGCCCGAACGGCAGCCACACCACCGTGCGGACGCCGAGCATGTCGCGCAGCTCGCGCTCGATCTCGGCGCGCGTCCACGACGGGTTGCGGTTGGGGTCGAGCAGGCACTGCTCCGTGGTGAGCAGCGTGCCTTCGCCGTCGACGAAGAACGAGCCGCCTTCGAGGACCATCGGCGAGTCGACCACGTCGAGCCCGAGCAGCTCGCCGACGCGGCCGGCGAGCGCGTCGTCGTCGGCGTACGGGTGCCAGCGCTCCCCCCAGGCGTTGAAGCGGAAGCTGACGACGGCTGGCGAGCCGTCCGCGCGCCGGACGAAGACCGGGCCGCTGTCGCGCGCCCACGAGTCGTCGACGGGGAGCTCGACGGCCCGGACCTCGGGAGCGCAGCGGGCGCGCACCTCGTGGGCGGTGCCCGGCCGGCACACCATGAGGACGGGCTCCGCCTCGGCGATGGCGTTGGCGACGGCGGCGTAGTCGTGCAGCGCCTCGTCGAGCCGCCCTCCCCACAGCTCGCGCCGCGCGGGCCACACCATGAGGCAGCCGGCATGCGGCTCCCACTCGGCCGGCATGGTGCGGGCGGGCGCAGCGGAGGGCGTGCCGATCGTGGGACCAGCGGTGCCGCTCCGGGGTTCAGCCGATGCCGTCATGGGCGAAATCTTGGATGGCATCCAAGAAAATGGCAAGCCCTTGGGGAAGGCCCGGGTCGAGCGGGTCGCTCAGAGGGAGAGGCCGGCAACAAGGGTGTCGGCGGCGGCGTACGGGTCGAGCCCGCCCGTGGCCACGCGGTCGGCGAGGCTGTCGAGCCGCTGGTCGCCGCGCAGGTCCCCGATGCGTGCGCGCAGGATGCCGAACGCGATCGCCTCGATCTCGGCGGCGGCGCGCGCCCGGCGCCTGGAGGCCAGCTCGCCGCTGCGCTCGAGCCACTCGCGGTGCCGGAGCACTGCCTCGACGACGTCCTCGCTGCCCTCGCCCTTGGCCGCGACCGTGCGCAGCACCTCGGGCTTCCACGGGTCGTCGACCGGCCCGGACCGCGGTCCCGATCCGAGGGTGAGCATGTGCCGCAGCTCGCGCAGCGTCGTCTCGGCGCCATCGCGGTCGGCCTTGTTGACCACGAACAGGTCGCCGATCTCGAGGATGCCGGCCTTGGCCGCCTGCACGCCGTCGCCCATGCCGGGGGCGAGCAGCACGATCGTGGTGTCGGCCGCGCCCGCGACCTCCACCTCGCTCTGGCCGACGCCGACCGTCTCGACCAGGACGATGTCGCAGCCCGCGGCGTCGAGCACGCGCACCGCCTGCGGCGTGGCCCAAGCGAGGCCGCCGAGGTGGCCCCGCGACGCCATCGACCTGATGAAGACCTTCGGATCCGTGGCGTGCTCCTGCATCCGCACGCGATCGCCGAGCAGCGCGCCGCCGGAGAACGGCGAGGACGGGTCGACGGCGAGGACGCCGACGCGCAGCTCCATGTCGGCGCGGGGATTCTTGCGGAAGAATTTACAACGATCGAGGTGCTCGCATGACGACAGGTCTTCTCACCACGACGCTCGGCTCCGCCGCCATGACGGCGGATTTGGGCGGCGGCACGGATCTGGCGCTGACCCATGTCGCCTTCGGCGACGCCAATGGCGTGCCTTATATGCCGAACGCCGCGCAGACCGCGCTCGTCAACGAGAAATATCGCGCCACCATCGCCAGCGTCGCGGCTGTGGCGGGCGCGCTCGTGATCGATGTCATCATCCCGGCCGACACGCCGGACGGATCCGGCCGCGCCTCCCACGGCTTCAATGTCGCGGAAGCGGGCCTGTTCAATTCGGCCGGAACCATGATCGGCGTCGCGCGGATGAGCAACGGCTACAAGCCGCCGCCCTCCTCCGGCCAGGCGACGATAGCGACGTTTCGGCTCAAACTCGCGGTGTCGAATCCATCGGCGATCACCGTCGTCATCGACCCGCAGGCGCAGGTGAATATCGGCCGGCAGGTGCGGCCCTTCTGGCTCGCCGTTGAAGGCGTTTTGAACGCGCCGCCGGGCGCGCCGGCGGTGGGCGCCACTTACGTTATCGGCGCTGCGCCCACGGGCGCCTGGACGGGCTTTGCGCATCGCCTGGCGGATTGGGGTGGCGGTTGGGCGCTCTCGACCGCGCCCGTAGGCCATCACGTCTGCGACGCGAGCAAGGCGCTCGACGCTTCGGATCGCTATCTGCGTCGCACAGCCGATGGCTGGACCAGCGCGCAGGCGGCGGCCGATGCGCTGGGCGTCGTGCAACTGGCGACCCTCGCTGAGGCGTTGGCCGGGACGGACAATGTCAAGGCGATCACCGCGCGCGTGTTGCGGGCGGCGCGCTTCCGGCCGGTCCCGTGGAAACGGACTGCGCCGGGTAGTTATGTCTACACGGTCGCCGCCGGAATTGATCTCCTCGTCCTCGAAGGCATCGGCCCTGGCGCGCCAGCGGGCGCAGGCGCGGCGGGCTCTCCAGGCGGTGCGCCCGCCGGCGCTGGGGCCGGCTGCGCCGGCCGCAAACGCCTCCCTGTGCAAGAAGGTGACACGATCGAATTCACCATCGCCGCGATCCTGCCGGGCGGGACCAATGCCGTGGCGGCCGTGTCACCGCCCGATTTCACTGTGCTGCACAAACGCGCTGGCGCGACGCTGCTGACGCTCACTTTGTCCGGCGGCACGGCCTCGCCCAACGCGGCGGCGGGCGTGGCGGGCAATTCCGTGCCGGGCGGATCGACCGGCACCGGCTGGGATGAACTCTTTCCCGGCGAGCCGGGCGAGGGAGGCAAGGTCGGCACGGTCGCCTATGGGGGACGAGGTGGATCGCCTCACGGGTTCGAATGGCTGGGCATGGGCGGCCAAGGCGGCGCCGGCAACGGCAATCCGGGTTCGGGGCCGGGAGCCGGCGGCGCGGGCGGCGGCGGCACGTCCGGCTCATGGGCCACCGGCGGAGCCAGCGATGCGGCGGCGCTCGCCATCTACGCCTGACGATGTGACGCGCGTCACCGCCTTCCGCCCAAGCGCGTCTCTCTAGAGTCCTGCGAGCCACCCGCGCTGTCAAGCGCGCTCGCACAGGGACCGCATCCATGCCGACGTCCGAATTTTTCCACGGCACGCGCGTTTTTCAGGTTGGGGAGACGACGCGGCCGATTTCGGTTGGCGACTACTCGACGATCGGCGCGATGATTGTCGCTCCCGACGCGGACGCCGCAAAATTCCCGATCGATCAAGCGGTCACCATGTTCTCCAACGACGCCGACATGCGCACCGCGCTTGGCGCTGGCGGCAATGTCGACGCGGTCTTCGACGCGCTCGACGATCAGGGTGTCGTCGCCGAGGTGCAGGTGGTGCGCGTCGCCGCCGGGACGGGCGCGACCGATCAGGACAAGCTCGTCTCGACGCTCGCCAATATGGTCGGCTCGGGGGCCAATTATTCGGGCGTGCACGCGTTCAAACAGGCTTCAAAACCGGCGAAGCTGATCATCGCGCCCGGCTATACGAGCCAGCGCATTTCGAATGCGAAAAATCCGGTCGCCGCCGAGCTGGAGGGCGTCT
>JAIUOK010000062.1 GCA_020161245.1 Actinomycetota bacterium
GAGACGCCGGCGCCACGACCTCGAGATCGGACGATGCCGCGATGACCGGCTCGGCGTGCTCCGCCAGACCGATCCCGCGCAGGACGGCGTCGGCGATCGCATCGAGGCCGTAGGTCCGCAGCGTCAGCCAGAGCTTGGTGGCGCGGGCGCGCCGGGTGAGCTCCAGGCCGCGGTTGGACAGGTCGACGTCGCGGCCCTGCGCGTCGGCGAGGTACTCGGGGTGCATCGCGAAAGTGCGCTCGAGCGCCCCGGGCCGCGCGGCCCAGAGGCACGCGGCGTCGTAGGGCTGGAACAGCCACTTGTGCGGGTCGAGCACGAAGGAGTCGGCCAGCTCGAGGCCGCAGATTCCGCTGCGGCCCTCGACGAGCGCGGCAGGCCCGCCGTACGCGCCGTCGACGTGCAGCCACATCCCACGCGCCCGAGCCACTTCCGCGATCGCCGGGATGTCGTCGACGGCACCGGTGTTGGTCGTGCCAGCAGTCGCCACGACGACGCTCGAATGCAGGCCGGCCGCCACGTCGGCCTCGACCGCCTCGCGAAGGGCCGCGGCATCGAGGCGCAGGGCGTCGTCGGTCGGCAGGATCCGGATCAGGCTCTCGTCCCAGCCCATCGCGACCGCGCCGCGCTTGATCGACGAGTGGGTCTGATCGGACAGGTAGAGGACGCCGGCCCCGTTCTCGGCCCGGGCGGCGATGAGCGCGGTGGTGCTGGCCATCGACCCGCCCGACACCAGCAGGCCTTCGGATCCGGGAGCGAGGCCGAGCGCGTCGCGCAGCCAGCCGAGCGCCACGACCTCGAGGGTGGTGGTGCCGCTGCCGCCGCCCCACGACGACGCGACCGCCTGCAGCCCGCTCGCCAGCCAGTCGCCGAGGATCGCGACGTCGGACGACGGCCCCGGCACACGCGCGAAGTAGCGCGGGTGGTCGCCGTGCTGCTGAGCCTCGAGCGCGACGTCGGCGAGCAGACCGAGGCCCTCGCGGAGATCGGATGGCGTGCGAGGCACATCGCCGCCGAGCGACGCCGCCAGCTCGGCGTACGTGCGCTCGGTGATCGCCGGCCGATCGCGCAGCGTGGCGAGGTGGTCGATCGTGCGGTCGACCACCCAGTGGCCGAGCTCACGCATGCGCTCCGGGTCGAGGTCGAGCACGTCGGCCGGAACGTCGAGGCCCCGGATCTCCTTGCTGCTCATACGATCGCGCGCTCCAGCACGGCTTCCCCTGTGGCGAAGCGCTCAGCCGAGAGCGAGGACACGTCGACGACCGGCTCCTGGCGCAGGTAGAGGTCGCGCACCACCTCGCCGACGGCGGGGCCCTGCAGGAACCCGTGGCCGGAGAAGCCGGCGGCGTAGAGGAACCGCGACACCGTCGCCGCCTCCCCGATCACCGCGTTGTGGTCGGGCGTCACCTCGTAGTAGCCCGACCACTTGTGCGCGATGCCGATGTCGAGCAGCGCGGGTGCGCGGCGCTCCATCGCCTCAAGGAGGTCGGGAAGCCAGTCCTCGCTGTAGCCGTCGCGGAAGCCGGGCTCCTCAGCCTGGTACGACATGCCGAGCAGGATGCCGGGGCCCTCGCGGTGCAGGTAGAAGGTCGAGGCCGCATCGATCGTCATCGGCGTGGACGCCGGGAAGCGCTCGAGCAGACCGCCGCCGATCGGCTCGGTGACGAGGATCTGCCGCCGCAGCGGGTCGATCGGCAGATCGACTCCGACCCACTCCCCCACGCGCCGCGACCACGCGCCCGCCGCGCACACGACCGTGCTGGTTGCCACGCGCCCGGACGACGTCGTCACCGCGACGATCGCAGACCCCTCGGTCTCGATGCCGGTGACCTCCACACCGGTGCGGACCGTGGCGCCATGCGCGCGTGCACCGGCGGCGTAGCCCTGCACCACGTTCTCGGGGCTGCAGTAGCCGTCGCGCGGATGGAACGTGGCGCCGACGACGTCGTCGACGCTCACGCCCGGGCTGAGCGCGCCGGCCTCGGCCGCGGTCAGCAGCCGGGTCGGCACGCCGAGCGAGTTCTGCAGCTCCACGGCTCGCTGGGCCGCAGCCCACGCCTCGTCGGAGGTGTGCAGGAACAGGTAGCCGACCTGGTGCAGGTCGATCTCCCCGCCCGGCCGGACGCCGAACTGCTCGAACGCCGGCAGGCTGCGCGCGCCGAGCCGGATGTTGACGGCGTCGGAGAACTGCGCGCGGACACCGCCTGCCGACTTCGACGTGGACCCGCACGCGAGCGAGTCCTTCTCGAGCAGCAGCACGTCGCGGACCCCGGCCTCGGCGAGGTGGAACGCGATGCTGGCGCCCATCACCCCGCCGCCGATGACGACGACCTCGGCGCTGCCGGGCAGCGTCGGCGTCATCCGAAGTTCACGCCCTGGGCGAGGGGCAGCTGGTCGGAGTAGTTGATGGTGTTGGTCGCGCGGCGCATGTAGCCCCGCCACGCGTCGGAGCCCGACTCGCGGCCGCCGCCGGTGGTCTTCTCGCCGCCGAACGCACCGCCGATCTCGGCGCCGGACGTGCCGATGTTGACGTTGACGATGCCGCAGTCGGAGCCGGCCGCCGACATGAACGTCTCGGCCTCACGCTGGTCGAGGGTGAAGATCGATGACGAGAGGCCCTGCGGCACGTCGTTGTGGATCGCGATGGCGTCGTCGATCGCGTCGTAGGCCATGACGTAGAGCAGGGGCGCGAACGTCTCCTCGCGGACGACGTCGGACTGCGCGGGCATCCGCACGACCGCGGGCCGGACGTAGTAGGCGTCGGGCCCGGCGACGTCGACGAGCTCGCCGCCCGCGACCAGCTCGCCGCCCGCCTCGAGGGCGCGGGCGATCGACTTCTGCATCCGCTCGTAGGCCGCGGCGTTGATGAGCGGGCCGACCAGCGTGCCGTCGTCGAACGGGTTGCCCACGGGCAGTCCTGAGTACGCCGTCGCGATGCGCTCGACGAGGCCGTCGACGACCGACGCGTGGGCGATCACGCGCCGCATCGACGTGCAGCGCTGGCCCGCGGTGCCCGCCGCCGCGAACACGATGCCGCGCAGCGCGAGATCGAGATCGGCCGAGGGCGCGACGATCGCGGCGTTGTTGCCGCCGAGCTCGAGGATCGTGCGGCCGAACCGGGCGGCCACGCGAGGACCGACCTGCGCGCCCATCCGCTCCGAGCCGGTCGCGCTGACGACGGCGACGCGCTTGTCGTCGAGCAGCGCCTCGGCGTCGTCGCGGTCGGCCAGGACCAGCCGGTGGACATCGGCGGGGGCACCGACCTCGGCGACGGCCTGGTCGAGCAGCGCGGAGCACGCCAGCGATGTGAGCGGCGTGAGCTCGGACGGCTTCCAGATCACCGGGTCGCCGCAGACCAGCGCGAGCGCGGTGTTCCACGACCACACGGCCGCGGGGAAGTTGAACGCGGAGATCACGGCGACGACGCCGGCCGGATGCCAGGTCTCCATGAGCCGGTGGCCCGGGCGCTCGCTCGGCATCGTGCGGCCCTCGAGCTGGCGCGAGAGACCGACGGCGAACTCGCAGATGTCGATCATCTCCTGGATCTCGCCCAGGGCCTCCGAGCGGATCTTGCCGACCTCGATGGTGACGAGGTCGGCGAGGTGCTCCTTGTGCTGCTCGAGCAAGCGGCCGTAGCGCTTGACGAGGTTGCCGCGGACGGGTGCCGGAACCGTGCGCCACTCCAGGAACGCCGCGTGGGCCGCGTCGATCGCCGCCTCGACGTCGGACGCCGACGCCGCGCCGACCGGCATGAGCACCGACCCGTCGATGGGCGACCTCGCCGTCCAGCCGTCGCCGGCCGGGACGGTCGCGCCGCACGCGTCGAGGGAGGCCTGGGCCCGGGCGAGCAGGTCGTCATGCAGCGTCATGGCCGCACCCTAGCGCCGCCGCTGGACCGGCGATCCGCCCCCGATCCGGTCGCTCCTCCCGGCAGTCGGTCGTGCCGGAGCCGCCGAACTGCGGGCGGATCGCGGGACGCCGGGTGTCGAATCGGGGCGGGGCCGTTCGTGCAGCGGGTAGAGGCTGCGCGGTGCAGCCCCGGGCCACGAGGAGACCGTGATGAGCCAGTACCTGCTGTCGATCTGCCACCCCGCCGACGCCGTGCAGCCCCCGTCCGACGAGCTCGCCGCGATCATGCAGCGGGTGGGCCAGGTCGACGCCGACATGCGGGCGGCCGGCGCCTGGGTGTTCGCCGGAGGGATGCACGACCCGTCGTCGGCCACCGTGGTCGACACGCGCAGCGGCGACACCGTGCTGTCGGACGGCCCGTTCATCGAGACCAAGGAGTGGGTCGGCGGCATCGTGATCGTCGACGTCGACGACCTCGACGCCGCGCTCGGCTGGGCGTCGCGCCTCGGCGACGCGATCGGCCAGCCGATCGAGGTGCGCCCGTTCCAGGGATGATCCTGTGGGAAATGTCGAGAGCGTCGCTGCCCGCTCGTGCAGAGGATGAGAGACCGGGTCGGCCGGTCGACACCGAAGGAGCCACCCATGGCCGAGTACCTGCTGTCCGTGCACAACGCCGACGAGTCGCCGTACGCGACCGAGGCCGACATGGAGCGAGCGTTCGCCGCGACCGGCGCGCTGAACGAGGAGATGCGCCAGGCCGGCGTCTGGGTGTTCGCGGGCGGTCTGGACTGGTCGTACAAGGCCAAGGTCGTGCGGGTGCGCGACGGCGCGCTCGAGCGCACCGACGGCCCCTACCTCGAGAGCAAGGAGCACATCGGCGGCTTCTGGGTGCTCGACGTCGCCGACGAGGCCGAGGCCATCGCCTGGGCGGAGAAGGCCACGGTCGCCTGCGAGGGCGCCGTCGAGGTGCGCCCGTTCCAGGGCGTCGCAGGCTGACGCCCGTGCCGGACGCCGTCGGGCGCGACGAGGTCGAGCGCGTCTTCCGCGACGACTACGGCCGCGCCGTCGCGACCCTGACCCGCCTCCTCGGCGACCTCGGTCTTGCCGAGGAGGCGGTGCAGGACGCACTGGTCGCGGCGCTCGAGGCGTGGCCGCGCACCGGTGTGCCGCCGTCGCCGACCGGTTGGATCGTCACCACGGCGCGCAACCGCGCCATCGACCGCTACCGCCGCGAGGCGAGCCGCGGCGACCGCCACGCCCAGGCGGCGCTGCTCTTCGCGCAGGACCAGGAGGAGGTGGGCGCCGTGGAGGACGACCGCCTGCGCCTCGTCTTCACCTGCTGCCACCCCGCGCTGGCGCCGTCCGCGCAGGTGGCCCTGACCCTGCGCATGATCGCGGGCCTCACCACCGCCGAGGTCGCCCGCGCGTTCCTCGTGCCCGAGACGACGATGGCGCAGCGGATCGTGCGGGCGAAGAACAAGATCCGCGACGCGCACATCCCCTACCGGGTGCCCGAGGCGCACGAGCTGCCCTCCCGCCTGCGGCCGGTGCTGTCGGTCGTCTACCTCGTCTACAACGAGGGCTACGTCGCGAGCTCGGGCGACCGCCTCGACCGGGTGGACCTCTGCCTCGAGGCCGTGCGCCTCGCCCGGCTGCTCGTCGCGCTGATGCCCGACGAGCCTGAGGCGCAGGGCCTTCTGGGGCTGCTGCTGCTGTCGGAGTCGCGACGTCCGGCCCGCGTCGCAGACGACGGCTCGCTCGTCCGGCTCGCCGATCAGGACCGCTCGCTGTGGGACCCGGTGCTCATGTCCGAAGGCCGCTCGCTCGCGGAGGCCCTCCTGCGCCGCGGCACCCCTGGTCCCTACCAGGTGCAGGCGGCGATCGCGGCAGTGCACTCGGACGCCGCTCGTGTCGAGGACACCGATTGGGCTGCGATCGTCGGGCTCTACGACGTCCTGCTGCGGCTCGGGCCGAGCGACGTCGTCCGGCTCAACCGCGCGGTCGCGCTCGCGGAGGTCGAGGGCCCCGCCGCGGGGCTCGCCGCCGTCGATGCGCTGGAGTCGCTGGAGGGCTACCACCTCTGGCACGCGACCCGTGCCGACCTGCTCGAGCGCCTCGGGCGGCGTCCCGAGGCCGCCGACGCCTTCGCCCGCGCCGCCGACCTCACCGCCAACGCGGCCGAGCGCACCTACCTCCTCGCCCGCCGCGACGCCCTCACCTAGGACGCGTGTAACACCAGCATGTGCAGCAAAGCGGGCTGACTTTGCGACACATGCTGGTGTCACACGCGGACCTCAGGACTTGAGCTTGTAGGCGACGAGGGCGTTGGCGTGGCCGTGGCCGAGGCCGTGCTCGGTCTTGAGGTAGTCGACCTGCTTCATGTGCGGCTGGTCGGCCACCTTGTCGAGCTCGGTGAGCCAGTAGTCGATCGGCTGGGCGTACTTCTTCTCGATCGAGGGGAAGTACGCCGCCGGGCCCTGCACCTTCTCCGCCATGCCCGCCACCGTACGCCGGTCGACGGCGCGCCTCGAGGGGCCCGGTGCGGCGACGGGACGAGTCGCCACGCCCAGCGATGCGAGACCTCTACGCAGAAGGCAGTGCGTCCAGGTAGACCCAGCGACCTTCCTCCCGGACGAAGCGGCTGCGCTCGTGGTGACGGCCGCGGCTGCCGTCGGCGTCCTCCCACCGCGCGACGAACTCCACCTGGCCATCGGCGTCGAGCAGCGACCCACGGACGGCGTCGAGCACGTGCAGCCCCCGCCACGTCCGCGAAGCGTCGAGCGCCAGGGCGTCGGGGCGGGCGGAGGAGTGCCAGGTGCGCGCCAGATAGCCGGCGTCGCCGACGACGAAGGCCGTGTAGCGACTGCGCATCAAGGACTCGGCCGTCGGGGCCGGCTCGCCGCGATGCAGCCGCCCGCAGCACTCCTCGTACGGCGCGCCCCAGCCGCAGGGGCAGCCCTCGGCCGTCGTCACGCGCACCCGCATCGACCGCTGCCCATGCCTGCGCACGCTACCCGCGCGCCGTCGGACAAGGGCCGCCCGTCGCAGGGCCAGTCGCACCCCGCCTCCCGCGTGGAAGGGATGACCCTGTCGTCGCACGTGGGCAGCCGCATGCGTCACGATGGACCCGACGCAGGCATGCCTGCGCCAGGAGGGCTCGCATAGTGGCCGAGTGCGGCGGTCTTGAAAACCGCTGGGTAGCGATACCCCGAGGGTTCGAATCCCTCGCCCTCCGCCCTCTGACCTGCGGCTTTGCGGCTCAGTGGCTCGCTGCCGAACCATCAGAACAAGATCGTTTCCCGTTTCGTGCCAGATCCGTGCCAGATGTACGGGACAGCGTGCGGACGGGGTCCAACGGGCAGGTGTGGGAGGCAGCCCCAGACTCCTCGGCATGGCGACGTCCGATGGCGTGAACGGGGCGCGCTGCTCGACTCACCTCTGCCAGTTTGTCAGTGGCCGCGACTACAACGGAGGCGTGAGATGGAAGCTTCCGTGCACGCGAGCTAGCCGACCTGGCTCACTCGCCGGCGATAAGCCTGCACAACTGGAGGGTGGCATCCCAGAACTCGCCCTGCTGGGGCTCCCATGGGAGCACACCGCGTTTCGCGTGACCGATCCGCGGCAATGGCTTGATGAGCCCCGCGGACTCCATTCGCCTGAGCACCGCTGTGACCAGGTCCGAATTGATGCCGATCTCCCGCGCGATCTGCTGGGCATTCGGAGTGCCACCGAGCGAGTCGAGGACGAGCTGGATCTCGACCCACTTCTCGTTGCCGAAAACCGACGCTGACAGCTCCCGTGTTCGTGCGACGTCCACGGCGCTAAGCGCTATCGTTGAGGCGTAATGCGAAAAGCATTACACAGATCGGAGGGTCAGCCATGTGGCGCATCGTACGGCGTGTCGCTGCCGTCTTTGGGTACCGTTCTGCTATGCCCCCCGTTTGGACCCCTGAACCTCGCCCGGCTGAACTGGATCAGTTCACCGGCAAGTGGGTTGCAGTGAAGGACGGGGTTGTCGTCGCTTGCGCCAACAACGCGCGTGAACTTGTCCCGATGCTCCATGAGCTCGGAGAGGCAGGACGAGGGGCAGTCGCCCAGTACGTTCCGTTCCCTTCGGACGCGGTGATGATCGGGGTCGGCTGACTCAGTCGACGGGGGACTAACGCCGGTGCACCGATTTCCATATCGCGTCGAGGGGAATCCGGGGATCGCGCGCCCGACCGTTGACGTGAAGCTGGAGTGCGGGACCGGGGAGTGGACCACTCGAGCACTGATCGACACGGGGTCGCCGCTCACAGTGTTCGACTACGGCACAGCTGAAGCCCTAGGGGTTCGCATCGGCAACACGGGGCACCGTGCGGGGATGGTCGCCTTGCTCGGCGCCGACCGTCCTGTCCAGTTTGAGTACGTGGACCTCACACTGCTGAACGCCGGCGGCCACAGCTGGGTGGCCGATGTGGCCTTCATCAAGCAGATGGACTTCCAGATGCCCTTCCAGGGCATCCTCGGTCAGCAGGGGTTCCTTGATCGGCATGTGGTCACCTTTCACTACTACGCGGGCTACCTCGACGTCATCAACATCGCCGAGCACTAGACGAGACGGGCGTACTGCGATGGCTATCGATCGATCACAGGGCCGTTGGAGATGTTCCTTCGCGAGCCCATAAGGCGGGCGACCACGGCGTCGCGCTCGTCCGCGGCGTGCTGGTAGCGCATGGCGGCTGCTGGTGAAGCGTGGCCGGCGCGGCGCATCACCTCGGCGAGGGTCGCTCCGGCTTGTGCGGACAGGGTCAGGCCGGCGTGGCGAAGGTCGTGGAAGTGGACGCCGTCCAGACCCGCGGCGGTGCGCGCCTTCGCCCAGGCGGCGTGCACGTGATGGGCGCGCAGCTCGGTGCCGTCGGGCCGGATGAACAGGGGCGCGTCGGGGTCGGCGGGCCGTGCGGCGAGCACGTCGCGCAGGGTGTCGAGCGCGGGCTCGGGCAGGTGCACGGTGCGGTGGCTGCCGACCTTGGGAGCGGTGACGCGAGTTCCGACGTGGTCGACCTCGATGACCTGCCGCTCGATGCGCAGCGTTCCGCGCTCGAGGTCGACGTCACCGACTCGGAGGGCGAGGAGCTCGCCGAGGCGGCCGTGGGCCCAGTAGGCGAGGTGCACGAGGGGCTGCAGGTTGGCGGGCATCTGTGCGGCGAGGCGTGCGGCGTCCTCGAGGGAGAGCAACGGGCGCTCGGGGGAGTTGGGCTGCCCGGCGCCGCGGATCTGGCAGGGGTTGCGAACGATGAGCTCGTCGGCGACTGCGGTGTTGAGGATGGCGCGCAGCAGGGCGTACGCCTGACGGGTCGCGGTGGGGCCGGTGCTGGACATCACCGTCTGATGCCACCGGCGCACGGTGCTCGGGGTGATGTCGGTGAGCAGAGCCTCGCCGAGGGTCGGGGCGATCCACGCGTCGAGGCTGTGCCGATAGGTGTCGAGGGTGCGCGTGGCGAGCGGGCGTCCTCGGACGGTGCGCTGGGCGACCCAGACCTCGGCGTACTCGCGCAGGCGGGGCATGTCGGGGTTGCGCGGGTCGGTCCAAAGGCCGCGGCGCATGTCGGTGGCCACGCTCGCGAGGTAGGCGGCGGCGTCGCTGCGGGTGGGGAAGGTGGTGGGCGCCGTTCGCGGGGTGCCGTCTTCGGCGAGGTAGCGCGCCTGCCAGCGGCCGGAAGGCAGCTTGCGGACGGATCCGAACTCTCGCTTGCTCATCAGTGAGGTGCCTGGGCCGTGTCAGGCGCGGCGCGAGCGGGGGCGGACGAGTGCGGCCTCGACGCGGCTCGCGGCGATGAACGCCTCGACGTCGGTCCGGTCGATGCGCACGTAGCGGCCGAGCTTGTAGAAGCGGATGCGTCGTTCGGCGATGAGCCGGCGGACGAACCGCGTCGGTGTGCCGAGCAGGTCCGCCGCTGCGGCGACGTCGAGGAGTTCGGTGACGTCGTCGCCCGTGGGCATCGAGACGTGTGTCGACTTGGCCGTGATGGACATGGGTGACTCCCTGACGCCGTTGCGAACCGTGCTTGCAGGGGAAGGTGCGCGGATTCGTGCGTTGACCGGGCCACATCGACGCCGAGCGCGGCGGAGTTCGTGACGGAGTCGGTGACGGAGTCGACCGCCGTGTGGTCACACTCGCGACGGAGTTCATGACGGAGTTCATGACGGAGTCGGAGTGATTGGACACGCTCGTGACGGAGCCCGTGACGGACTTGGTGACGGAGTCGGTGGCGACGGAGTCTGACGTCGGCGGCTCTCGCAGCCGGTTCGCCAGGAAGCCGGAATGCGCTGCGCGAAGTGCAGCCCCAACCCGCCGAGGGAACCCGCGGCACGAGGCTCTGTATCCAGATACCAGTGTGTGCGGCGATCCAGTCCTTGCCCGTGACGGAGTCGCCGGCCGTCATCGTCAGCCCGGTGACTCGGCTCCTGACGCCGGCAACGCGCACCGCGACCGCACGAGGGCCGGCTGACGGCACCGGCTCGAGCCGTGCCGGGTTGTCACATCTCGTGCTGCATGGTTTGGGCGCCAAAGCGCATGCTGTTGCTGCGGAATCGGACGGCGACGGCCGTCTGCTCCTTGGAGCCAGAGGAGTACGCATTGATGATCTTGAACGCGAGTCCGGGGGGCGGACCGCGCGACGTTCCCGAGGTCCCCCGGTGGGCGCGGCGTCCAGCCTCGGATCAGACGGCCTCGGCTTGGGTCAGGGGATGGCGTCGTAGCCCTGGTCGGCGAGCCAGGCTCGAGCCCTGCCTGTGCGGCGTTCGGTGGAGAACACGCGCCAGTGGACCCGGTGGGTCTCGTGACGGTCCAGGGCTGCCTGGAAGCGGCGGAACTCGCGCTTGCCCTCGAGTGCGGCAGCCAGGTCGTCCCGGGCGCCTGTGTCTGTCATCTCGGCGGTGAAATCGACCATGTCGGCGTGGGCGTCGCGGCTGCCCTCGCCGGGTACGTCCAGCCAGAGCTCCGGGTCGGACTCCTCGAACGGCTCGAGACCGTCGACCTGGCCGTCGTCGACCAGCTCAGCGGGCCAGACTGTTCCGGACCGTAGGTCGATGTAGCCGCCGCGTTGGTCGTTCAAGACGTCGCCGAGCGTGTCGAGCTCGACCGCGAGCGGTGCGCGGCCGGTGACCGTGCCGGCTATGACAGCCGTGAGGAGCTCGATCAGAACGTCGTCCCCTGTCCAGTCCCGATCTCGCAACCCGGCGATCAGCGACTCGACCGCGATGCCAGCCATCCCCGACTGCACGGCCAGGAGCGCTGCCGGGCCAGCGGTCTGCAGCAAGCCCTCGCGGACAGCGGCGGCAACGGCCGCGGACGCCGCGGCAGGGTCACGTTTCAGCACCGACACCGTGACGGCACTCCACGCCGCCTCGATGTCCGCACGCTGGCTCACCCGGCCACTCTGACGAACCGGGCACCCGAGGGCAACAAGAGTCACATCGACGGTGACCCGATGAGCCGTAAGCAGGCGAGCTCTATCGGCACATCGGCGCGGGCGTTCGTCAAGGAAGGTCGTCCAGCGTGGCGATCACGCGAACGTCTCGGGCCTCTCCGGAATCTGCGGCGCGATTGAGCCAGACACCAGCGAGTCCCGCAGCGCAGGCCGCCCGCGCATCCGTGTCGAGGCGGTCCCCCACATACGTAGTGGTTGTGGGGTCCGCTCCCAGCCTCGTCAGGGCGGCGTGGAACGCGCCCGCCATAGGTTTGGACATGCCCAGCGAGGAGGAGGCGATGGTGGTCTCCACGAGCGCGGCGAGCCCGGTCCGTCGCATCTTGTCGTCCTGCTGGGACTGGTCACCGTTCGTGAGGACCGCTAGCCGGTGCGTGGACCGCAGTCTCAACAGGCAGTCGACCGCGTCGGGGAACGGCTGCCACGACGCCTCGTACCGACTCCGGTACTCGAGGAAGTGTCTGTCCAACTCGGCGTCGGCCATCTCCTCGACACGCACGCCCATCATCGGAAGGAAGGTTCGGACCCTGACCCTTCGCTGTTCTTCGAAAGTCAACCGACCCGCGAAGTAGTCGGGGAAGGCGGCCTCGCTCACCTGACGCCAGACCTGCTCGGATGGCACGCCATCAACGTCAGCCGGGAAACCAGCGGCACCGATCCAGCCGGTGATCGCTGACAACTCTGCGGCGTCGTGATCAACGAGCGTGCCGTCCAAATCGAACAGAACAAGTGGCTTGCTCACAGCTGCCATCCTTCCCCGACGAGTGCGTCAGTGCCCGAACTTCTCGAAGCGATCGCGAACGGCACATCTGGGCACCTTGGATCAGCGGTTGATGACGCTCCGGACCCACTCACGATCATCGACATTCAGGCGAACAGTTGTGCCGTCCAGTAGCACCAGAGGGGCGCGGTAGAAGGCGTCACACAGCTCGTCGAGATACCACACTGACTCGGCTGCACCGTTGGGGGCCGGCTGATCGTCCAAGGCCGCTCGGATGACGCCACGAGGGCCGTCGGGCAACTTCTTGTGGAACAGCATCAACTCGACCCAATCCGCCCCGGTCCAGCGCGGGTACGGCGGTTTCGGCGCTACCTCCTCCATGCCCGGCATGGTCCCCCAACAGCTGCATCGGCGCGAGCCCTATCGAAGCCTCTGTGTGTCAAGCCACCCGGGGCGTAGCCTGCTTTCGGAGCCCGGGTTCTGACCTCTCCGAAGTGTTGGCCGTAGGGGATTGGCCAGCCGCGCTGGATTCACGAGTCGCCCCCACCTGTCGTCCCGGGCTCCGCTGCGCGCGCTGAGTGTCGGCGGTGATCGTGGTGAAGACGAGGTCGATGATGTGGCGTTTGAGCGCGCGGCGTGCTTCGCCTTCGGTCTTACCCTCGTCGCGTTTGCGCTGGTAGAACTCGCGGCCGCGACCGGGGTGGCTGGCTTGGGTGATGGCGATGCCGTGCATGGCGGAGTTGATCTGCCGGTTGCCACGGCGGGACAGCCGGTGTCGGCTGACCGCGCCGGAGGAGGCCTCGATCGGTGCCACGCCTGCGTAGGAGGCGTAGTGCGCGCGGTCCTCGAACCGGTCGATGCGCCCGGTCTGGCCGAGGATCTTCGCGGCGGTGATCTCGGCGATGCCCTGGATCTCGGTCAGGGTCGTTCCGCTGGCATGAACGGCTTCGATGATGTCGGCCTCGTTGGCGTCGAGCTTGCGGTCCAGGCGGCGCACGTCATCGACCAGGTCGCGGGCCAACGCCTTGCGGGTCGCGTCGACCGCGGGCTGGGACGCGTCGAGCGCAGCATCGCTGCGGCCTGATCAGCGGCCAGCTTCTTCGGCGCGCCGCCCGGGATCAGTTCAGCGAGAAGCCCATGCAGCCGCTAGACGGCCTGGGTCCGCGACGCGATCAGCTGCGTGCGTCGGACACTGAGCAGCCGCAGCACCGAGCTGCGGTCCTCTGCCTGCACCGGGCGCAGCCGCGGGTGGTGGATCGCCGCGGTCGCCACCGCGACCGCGTCGTGTGCGTCGGTCTTGCGACCGGACTGACCCGAGAGCACCCGGACCCGCGTGGACAGCGCCGCGGGGACATCGAGGACGGTCTCCCCAGCCGCGAGCAGCTGCTGGGCCAGCAGCCGCCCCACCCCGGTCGGGCCCTCGACCGCCCAGACCCGCTCGGGCCACGGCGCGGCCCACGCGATCAACCGCTGAGCCTGCCGGCGACTGGAGACGACCCGGGTGCGGCCCAGGACGGTTCCGTCGGCCGCTATCGCCGCCGCTGTGTGAGATCCCTTGTGTGGATCGACGCCGAGCACCTGCATCACCAGCTCCTGTCTGCGAGCACCAACGAGGGGTACCGCGGCGGACAATCCTGATGGGAGTGGCCAAGCCTCTGTTGAGTCACGCCGCGGTGACGCCGGCGGTCGACAGATCGTTAGAAGGCCACGATCGGCAGGCACTTAGCGAGTCAGACCACCGGCGTCACGACGCTAGAACCCGAAGACCCCAGCGACCAGCCCAGCAGACCATCAGGCACTTAGGCGCACAGACTGCTGCCTCGTCTCGTCCCGTACTGGCAAGTTCACAAGGTCAGCCTGCGCTCCGTGTGTTGCGCCCGCAGGCGCCTCTCCCTCGAGTCGTATTCGGTCCGGAAAGTGGTTGGAGCGGCCAGCGCGGCATGTTCGCTGACCATGCTCAGGTCCGCATACGTGAGCACCGGCAAGTCCCACAGTGCATCGATGTCTGTCAGCGTGCCTTGCCCGAGCAGGTCCACCACCTCAAGGTTTCGAGCGGCGGCCAGATCGGCCAAGCTCACGGTTTGGGTGGCGGGATCACCGTCGCGCCCGGGGTCGCGGATCCACAGCCTCCGCATGGAGCCGAGGTTCGCGAGGACGTCCGGCAGATTCTCGATCAGGGCTTCCGTGACCCTTAGGTACTCGATCGACTCAAGGTCGTAATCCAGACGCAGGACGTTGCGCGTTTCCCGCCGGGGCAAGTCCAGGACCAAGGACCGAAGGCTCGCCGGGATCAACGGGGGCAGCGTCCCCGGCCCACCTTCGAAGACGATGCGAAGCTCCTCCAATGCCTGGCACTGCTCAAGCCCGACCACCTCGCCCTTCACTGAGAGGAACGCACCACGCAACCGAGGCAGGATGACCCCGGCCAGATCGACCTGCTGCGCCGTGGAGAAGAGCTCGAGGTTCTCCAGAGTGTCCAGCAGAAGCACCGTGGCCGGATGCCGGCGAGCCCGAATGTCCAACGTCGTCAGCGAGCCCGCGACCACAGACGCGGCGCGTTCCAGGTCACCCGCCGGGGCCGATCCCAACTGCCAACGCAGACCCGTGCACCGGTGCTGCACATACGCATCAGCCGCTTCGACCGTCCAGCGCCCGCGCAGCTGCAAAGCGCGCGGCCAATAGCCGACGGGATCGGTCACACTGAAGCTGCCAGACGGTTCAGACACCCAGCCATCGTGCCCGACCGACCGATGCCTACTGCCGGTTCGACACCCGGGAGGGCGAGTCCTATCGGCACATCTGCGCTAGGTCCACTCCCACATGAGCTCAGCCGTGAGGCTGCCTGTTTGGCTGAAGGTCGTCGCGGCCTGGATGGCAGTCGTGCGCGAGACCACCCAGCGTGCGGGGAAGTTGCCCGGCTGCCCTCCCGCCACGACGCGGATCTCGACATCAGGCTCTGCCGAAAGGTCGACGGCCACGGCCGACCGCTGATCCGACTCGACGTAGGTCACGATGAACCGGCCCAGTCCTCCGCCGACCAGCAGCACCGACTCGCCGGTGGGGGGCTCGATGACAACCAGACTCGACGTGCTCTGATTGAGACCGTCAACGAGGTCCGAGATGGCGGCCTGATCCACAGCTACATGCTGCCGCGTTGATCGGCGGAACCAGATCGATATCGGTTCCCCTCTGTGTCAAGAGGCGGCTTCCGCGAGGGATCTGGTCGGCGTAGCCTCGGTGGTGAACCCGGGTTGTGGCTTGTCCGAAGTGTTGGCCTTGGGGATTGGGTCAACCGCGCTGGCTGTGAGTGTCGCCCCCATCTGCCCTCCCGGGTTCGCCCTTGCCCGGTCCTCGACCAGGGCGCGGAACACGACGTCGGACAGGCGTCTTTTGAGGCAGCGCAGCGAGCCCTTCTTGCCCTTGCCGGCGGCGAGCTTGCGTTCGTAGTAGGCCTTGCCGCGGGGGTCGTAGCGCTTGTTGGACAGGGCGACGATGTGCAGGGCGTTGTTCAGCCTGCGGTTGCCCGCTCGGGACAGGCGGTGGCGCACGACGTCGCCGCTGGACACTTCCAGCGGCGCGGTGCCGGTGTAGGAGGCGAACCGGTCGCTGGTGGTGAACCGGGCGACGTCGCCGACCTCGCCGATGATCGCGGCAGCGGTGACCGGTCCGACGCCGACGATGTCGGTCAGGGTCGTGTCGGACGCTGTGACGGCTTCGGCGATGCGCTTGTCGACCGCGGCCAGCTTGCGGTCGAGGTAGGCGACGTCGTCGACGAGTTCGGCGGCGAGCCGGCGGCGGGCCCTGCCCGCGGCGTCGCGGGGGCGCACGGTCGCGAGCAGGGCCTTCGCCTTGTCCGCGGTCAGCTTCTTGCGCGCCCCAGCAGGAATCAGCTGCATGAGGACCTGGTGGAGCCGGTTCACGGCCTGGGTGCGGGAGCGGACCAGATCGCGGCGCCGGTCGGACAGCAGACGCATCACCACGACCTCGTCATCGACGCTGACCTCGCGCAGGCCGGCAGTGCGCAGCCCGACCACAGCGACTGCGTGGGCGTCGGTCGGGTCGTTCTTGCGGCCGTGCCCGGTATCGATCGCCCGGACCCGGGTCGACAGCTTCGAGGGCACGTCCACGACCCGCTCGCCGTCAGCCACCAGCCGCTGGGCCAGGCTCAGACCGACGCCTGTAGCGCCCTCGACCGCCCACGTCCTGCTCGGCCACCGCTTCACCAGCGCGAGCATCCGCCGGTAGTCCTCGCGGGAGTTCTCGAACCGTGCCGTCAACAGCACGTATTCCTCCGCGTCGATCACCTCGATCGTGTTCGACCGCTTCGCCGGATCGACACCGATCACCACAGCAGCCATGCGCGTTCCTCCTGTCGCTGGATGGGACGACGGGAGGGCATGCCTACCTCGGGCGATGCAGACCCCTCTCGAGCCACTTCCCGTCAGCGGCGACCGGCGGAACGCACTCCGATAAAGAGCCACACGAGAACGTGGGCAGGCACTTAAAGAGCGATCCGCCGGCCGCCTGACTCACAGCCTGGCCGGGCCACGAGCTGTTCGGAAGTGAACAGGTAGGCACTTCGGCGCGGCTTGCCGCGGGTCGGTGTCTCACTGGAACTCCGCCGATTCGGCGAGCACGACGGTGACGGGTTCGGGCATGCGGGCGGCGTGCTGCCGCGCGAGCGTGAGGGCTGCCGCTTTCACGTACAGGGTGATCCGGTAGTCCAGCGGTGAGAAGTCCGCCGACACGACGTCCTTGACGTGGGGGCCGGCCCAGTCCGCGGGGACGAGGAGGTCGTAGGAGGTTTGACGCATGTGCTCACCGCTGAAGGGCACGGCGAAGAACGCGACCGGGGTGCGCAGGCGAGCCGACAGCCGGGTCGCGTCGGCGAGGAGGCGGTCCCCGGCGGGTCCGGGGACCAGGAGCATCTCGACGCGCCCCTCCGGCTCGTTCACCACGACGGCGCCGAACGCGTCCGGGTAGACGTCGCCGATGGCCTGGAGCGCGCGCACGTCGCCGTCTAGGGCGGCCGGCTGCGCGATGCGCCCGATGAGAGGGCCCGTGAGGTCAAGGCGGTAAGGCGGCAGCGCGCCCGACGGCCCGGCTGTCGCCATCGCCTGCGGGGCGGGCGTGGACGCCGACTCCGCCGGGGCCAGTCCGCCGCATCCGGCGAGCAGAGCGGCGCCGGCCACCGCCGCAACGACGGCCCCGATCGGGGAGCGCGGGCACGGGCGCGGGGTCATGGCGCGGGCTGCGCTTCCGGGACGCCGAGGCGGCGGCAGGTGCCGGGGCCGCCGGGGACCACGACGAGCTCGCCGTCGATGACGCAGGCCGTCAGCCGCTCAGGACCGGGGCCGTTCTGGAAGTCGGCGCCGAGGATCCCGGCGGTGCGCATCGCCGCGCAGGCGTCGATGGCCTGCAGCGTCTCCCAGGTGCCGTCGGGTGCCTGCACCGCGCCGAAGGCGTGGTCCTGCCAGGCAGACCGGTCGGTGGTCGCGGTCGGGGAGCAGTAGCCGAGGTTGGGCCGATCGGGCTCGGCGTAGCGCAGCAGCGCGGTCGCGGTCCCGGCGCCGGCCAGCAGCACCGCGACGGCGGCCACGGCCACGGTGAGCGGGCGGTGCCGCCGCTGGCGGTCCGGTGCGGCGATCGCGTCGAGCACCAGGGCCCGGATCTGCGCCGCCCTCTCGTCGTCCAGCGGCGGCGGCCATGCTCGCGGGTCAGCCATGGTCGTCCTCCCCGTCGCGGTCGGGGTCGTAGCCGGCTGCCAGCAGCGCCTCGCGCAGCGCCCGCCGCGACCGGGACAGCCGTGAGCGGACCGCGGCGTGCGAGAGGCCGAGCACGTCGCCGGCCTGCTGGTAGGTCAGGTCCTCCAGCAGGCACAGCGACACGACCTGCCGATCGGTGGCTCCCAGGGACGCCAGCGCCACCGCCAGCGTGCGGGCGCCCTCCGCGGTGCGCATCCGGTGCGCCACATCACCGCCGTGATCGGGCACCGGGTCGGGTGCGGGCAGGCGGGCCAGGACGGCCCGGTAGCGGCGCATCCCCCGCCGGTGGTTGCGGGCCACGTTGGTCGCGGTGACCAGCAGCCAGGGCAGCACCGACCCGTCGACGACCCGGACCGAGCCGCGGCGCCGCCACGCCTCCAGGAACACCACCGCCGTGAGGTCGTCGGCGTCCTGGACCGTGCCCAGCTGCCGGGCGCAGTGAGCGTGCACCCGCGCAGCATGCAGGTCGTAGAGGCGCTCGAACGCAGCCTTGTCCCCGCGGGCCGCGGCAGCGGCCAGGACGGTCTCGTCGACGAGCGCCACCCGACCCATACCCCCACATGTCCAAGCCCGACTCATCGTCGCAGGCGCACCTGCTCGCCTGCCTGCGGCATCGCCAGCGACCAGCGAGCCCCCGGTCCCCGCCGGGTCATGTCCGCAGCCCACCGGCCGTCGCACCAGCCGCGTGACCGGGGCACAAGGCACTGCGACGGACAGGCATCCGCCGGACATGACCGACAGGGCGCCCTGCGCTGCCTGCTCCACGGGGGTGAGCAGGCAGCGACCCCGGCGCCTCAGCCAGAGGCGCCCGGGCCTGTGACGGGGTCTCGCCGCAGCGAGAACGGCACTTCAGCGCGTCGGTACTGGACGATGCGGTCAGGGGTTTTGCGGGTCGAAGTCTGGCCAGTGCTCGTGCAGCGCGTACCCCAGGGTGCGCCCTTCGGGGTCAGCGAGATCAATGGTGGGGCACCCGTCGCAGCCTCCGTCGAGTGCGACCAGAGCCGTGTGTATCGCTCCGCTAAGCGCCCACGAGACGACCGACTCAAGCGCCGCGATGTCTTCGGGCTGAGTGAGTTGCTCCCGCAGCCTTGAAACCGCCGAAGCGATGTCGGGGTCTGGCCAGGCAGCGGTTCCATCGATCTCCGCTCGGACACTTTCGGTCCAACCGGTGACGCCTTGCGCAAGCGCTCGCAGCAGGCCCACACGGGCGTCCCAGGCCTCGGCACCCCATTCGCCAACCACTCCGCCATCTTGCCCGACCACCCGATGCCTACTGCCGGATACGGGGCGGTGTCGCCTGCCAAGGGCCGCGAGGTAGTGGTGCCGCCACCACAGCCGGACGAGATCCCTCGCTCGCTAACACGCCCGTTTATCCGTTCGGCGGTTCATCACGGCTCGTGAGCGAGTATCCGGCAGTATCGCTCGCATGAACAACGGGGCGAAGATCGTGATCGTCTGCTTAGTTCCTGTTGGCCTGTCAGCGATGGCAAGTGAGCGCGCATGAGCGACAACCTCGGCACGCGGAAGCGGCGGCGGCTCTTGTTCGCGATCGTCGAGCTGTCGCTTGTGGTGGTCGGATTCATCAGCGTCATGTATGCGCGCAGCCACGGCTGGCCGGGCTTCGTCAGCACCGTCGCCTTCCTGGCACCGCTGGCCTTGATCGCTGTTGTCTTCGCCGACGTGCTGGTGTCAGCGAGAGACGACTCCTGAGACGACTTGGACTGGTTCTGATGTGCCGATAGGCACCGATCTACTGTCGAAGGCCTTCTGCGGAGCGCCAAGAGGCCGTGAGGTCTGAGCATTCGATGAGGAGCGAGCCGCCGGTCAGGGCTACCTCGTGCTGGACCCCTCCAGTCGCCGTAGGCAGGAGTTCGTCGAGGAGCACGGATCCAAGGCCGGACTCTTCGGGAGAGGTACGGCTGGCACGCACTTCGACGACTCCGTCGTACTCAACAAGCAGGCCCTCATGGTGCTTTGAGATGTTGGGTGCCAGAGTCAGTAGCAACCGGGTGCCGGACCCGTCCAGGAGTAGCGACTGAAATCGGAGATCCTTCACGCAGCGATGGGCATAGAAGTCGAAGTGGGAAGGATCAAGGGCGAAGGCCCGCGCTCCTGGAGGTAGTTGAGCGCCGATATCAGGCAGCGTGGCCAGATACGGCCGCGGATCCAGCCAGTATCCGTTGCTCTCCCAACGCACTACCACGTACCGCATGTCGCTGACGGTACCGGGCGTCCTTCCAAGCTCAGTCCAGTTGGGCGCAGATGTGCCGTTAGAACTCGCTCATCGTTGACTGCTCTCGCATCTTGCTTGCCGCTGCACGGTTCATGCGCAGGGCAAAGGCGAGACCGGTGCCGGCAAGCAGCGAGACCACGAACGCCGTAACGGACCACGACGGAGCGAGCCGGATCAGATCGGCCCCGTTGCCGTCTGTGTACGCGCAGATAGGCCCGAAAGGAACTACCGACCATGCGCGGACCTCCCCGCCCCCGGCGGAC
This sequence comes from Actinomycetota bacterium, assembly GCA_020161245.1. Classification (GTDB taxonomy): domain Bacteria; phylum Actinomycetota; class Actinomycetes; order S36-B12; family CAIYMF01; genus Longivirga. The sequence goes on from JAIUOK010000062.1 coordinate 20,298, forward strand.
TCGTTCAGTAGGTCCCGCGGACACGGGTCCGTCGCATAGGAGATGAGCCCTAGCAGGGCTGCAATCCAGCTGAGGACCCATCCAGTAAGTGCTGCGCCTTCAATGGCCTTCTGCCACGTCCGAGACAACGTTCCCCCTTGATCGCAGTGACATACAGAAAGGTACGCGCTGCCGGGACACACCGGATCGGCGCGACTGCCCGCCGCGCCGATGTGCCGTTCTGACTCGGATCTGTCGCAAGATCCGGCATCCTGATTCGCATGGACGGGCAGCGGAGAAGCCGTGCTCGACGCTGAAACAACCATCGCCACTGACGAGTCAGGATGCAGACACCAGGTGCGTGCGTCCGTCGACAACGGAGAAGTCGTACTCGAGTTGGCCCTTCTTGTTCCCCCTCCCGACGGCGCTCTTGCCAGTGCGACCTGGCGTGTCGTGCTGACATCGGCTTCGGGGAGCGAGGAGGTGCAGTTCGACTCAACGTCGCGCAGTGCTGCCCTCGGCCGGAGGCTCGTTTCGACGTCAGAGGTCACCGCTCCCGACCGTCGATCACGCAGGCTCACGATGGCGCTACTCCCTCCTAGCCGGGGCGAGTACTCCGCGGACAGCACATGGGCGGGCGGGACTGCGGCACTGACGTTCGCGCTCGATGCCACCGGTCGAGTTTCCGCCGCTGGCAGCTCGTAGCGCCCGGCATGGCTGCTGTGCACGCCTACGTGCCGATCGGTATCAGGTCGGCTTGGCAGGCACGCCACGCCTCCGCGCTAGTCGGGCAGCCAATCGGAGTGGCGCTCCTCCAGCCAGAGGCGTTCGGCCTCGGTCGCCAGGACCACGTCTGCGCCGCCGTCGTAAGGGCAGTAGATCCAACTCATGCTCTCGTCCATGATCAGCGGGAACGCTAGGTCATCGGCGCAGGCAGTCAGGAGCGCGTCAAGCTGGCGTTGCGTCAGCCCGGTAGCCGCCCAACAGAAGACACGTCTCTCCGAGCTGTCATCCATGAACGTCCGCCACGGCCATGGATCGGGCAAGTACGCCTTGCTCCAGCCGCTGCCAAGGTCATGCCTGCCGTGGTCGGGGGCCAGCACCAGCAACTGCTCGAGCGGAGCGCCCCCTGACAGTTCCTCCAGCGCTTCATGGTGTCGGCGCAAGATCTCGCGGGCTTCGTCAGCGTTGTCGGCGTAGCGCTTCCCGCCGGGAAGCGAATGAAGCCGGACCCAGCGCTCATTTCCAGCACGCAGAGAGAAGTGAGAAGGCTCAGCACCTGGCCATGCCCGCTCCCAGCGCTGGCTCAGTTCGCTTGACCGAGGGCTCTGTTCCACCGCCGCGAACTCGCCGCTGAGCCCACGAATGTGCCGCCAACGTGCAGTCAGGGCCCAGCGCCACTTGAACGATCGTAGGCTCAGCGCTCCCACGGTGGAGTCTCGTCGTGAAGGCGGGGCAACCACCCGGCCATGCTAGTTGCGTCTTTCGCGACGCCAGTGCCACCGGTGGGCCGTTCTGTAGCGCGCCGATGTGCCGTTCTTGCTCGCGTGAGTGAGCCCACCCCGGCCCGGCTCGAACGGGCAGCCTCCCTCTCCACTTGCTGGCCGATGACTCGGGGTGAAGCCATCGACTAGGGCGGGGTCGAGTCGACGGTACCGGTTGGGGCGCTGACACCCAGGGCCGGTAAGTGCCGCTATGGCTCGCAAGTCTTCGGGCGAACCGGCATCCTGACTTGCATGAATGACGGGGGAACGCAGCAGGTGACTGTGGCCGACGCGCCCACGGAGCGCCTCGCCTTGGCGGCAATGGCGGTCGGGTCGCTCATCTGTACGTTCATCACGCTAATGCTCGCCCCTCCGTTCGCGTCGTGGACCTTTCTGTGGGCTCTGAGCGGACTGGCAGCCATCGGCTTGGCGTCGCTCATGATGCTTCGGAGCCGGGGGTGGACCCGCTGGGTCGGCTTGGCCCTCTTGGTCCTGGCGCTTCTCGCCTGCGCTCTTGCTGTGTTCGGGTGAACTGATCCACTCTCGCCGGGCCGCGCAGATGTGCCTGATGGATGGTTCTGGCGGGCGTTGAGCGGTTGCTCGTAGCGTCCGGGGTTCTGGCGGGCCGTCTCGAGAAGTGCCTGCTACCG
>JAIUOK010000001.1 GCA_020161245.1 Actinomycetota bacterium
CCCCGAACGGCGACCACGGGAAGAACGCGACGCCCTTCTCGAGGCACCACGCGAACAGGTCGGAGTCGCCGCGGAAGCGCGGGCTGCGCTCGTTCTCGACGCCGGCGAGCTGCCCCTCGGCGATCTCCCAGGCGAGCTCGGCCTCGGCGAGGTCGACGACCTCGCGCGCATCGGCGACGGCGGTGGGGTTCATGCAGCCGACACTACGACCCACCTCCGACAGTTGCTGATCCTCCGAAACCGTTGGGCTGCAACGGATCCGCCATCCACGGGACGCTGGTGACACAGCGTCGCAGCGGCTGCGGTGAGGGGTAGATCTGTACGGCTCTATTGGTCATGGGGACCCTTCACCACGAACCGACGACCACGGAGAGTGCCGGGGTGTGGGGGTGCCCCGCGTGGGTGAGGATGGGCGGGTGCGGGAGGACGGGCTGCGGGTGCCGCTGGAGTCGCGGCTGGCGCCGTCGCATCCCCGCTACGCCGAGATCATCGCCGCGCACGACGCCGCGCTCGAGCACGGCGAGGACGGTTACATCGATCCCGTGAGCGGTTGGTGGGTGTTCTCGGCCGCGCACCTGCTCGACCGCGGCGACTGCTGCTCCAACGGCTGCCGGCACTGCCCCTACGCCGAGGCCTGAACCTGACCGCACCGCGAGGTCGCCCCGACTACCCGCCGGGTACGCCGGGGCTAGAGGAGGTGGAGGGCCTTCCGGGGGCAGGCCTTCACGGCGGCCTCGGCCTGGCGCACGTCGCGCTTGTCGGTGAGCGGCTCGGCATGGACGATCGGGTAGCCCCACGAGTCGACGCCGATGACGTCGGGCGCGAGGTGCGAGCAGATGCCGACGCCGTCGCACACCGACGGGTCGAGTCGCAGCCGCGGGCCGGCGGCCGGGCCGGCCTGGGGGCGGGCCTCGCGCAGGGGGACGACGCGCGGCATCACGCCTCCTCGGGGTCGGCCGGGATCGGCAGGACGCTGTGGAGCGGGGCGTCGCAGCTGCGGCCGTGCTTGTGGCGCGCGACGTCGTCGGCGAACACGGTCAGCGCGGTGGAGAGCATGCGCAGCGCGCCGTCGGGGTGGCGGCACGCGCCGCGGCCGGAGATCTCGCGCACGTAGGTGTCGAGGGTGTGCTTGTCGCGGCGGCCGAGACGGCCCTCGACGAGTCGGTCGACGAGGTCGGCGACGGCCGGCAGCCCGAACACGCAGGGCCCGCACTGCTTGGCCGACTGGCCCGCCAGGTAGCGCAGGATGCGGCCGGACTCCTCGAGGCCGCACACCCGCTGCGGCAGCGGGCCGAGCAGGCCGGCGCCTACGGAGAGGCCGAAGGGCTTGAGCGCGGGGTTGGAGACAGGGAGCGGGGCCAGGTGCTCCCAGCGCACCCACGAGCCGCCGTACCCGCCGAGCAGCGCGGCCACCGGGGCCTGGCCGTCGGGCGAGCGCCAGCTGCGGGCGAGCACCTGGCCGAACGTCTCGTCGGGGCCGGCCTCGACGACGACGCGGTAGGTGTCGCTGACGACGGTGAGCAGCGAGGTCGGCGCGTACGCGGCCGCGCCGACGTGCCCGAGCAGGGCCGCGCGGGCGAGGGTCTCGGCGTTGTTGACCAGCACCGGGCGCTCGCCGGCCGACCACGGGCGAGCCGGGTCGGCGACCCAGCGCGGCAGGGTGGGGCCGCCCTCGAGCGTGCGGATGATGCCGGTGGCCTCACCCGACAGGTAGCGCGCGGGCGCGAGCATGATGCGGATGGGCGGGTCGAGCTCGCCGGCATGGCGGCGCTCCTCGAGCGCGCGCGTGACCGAGCGGGCCGAGGCCCAGGCCCCGTCGTGCAGCCAGACGACGCCCTCGCGCGCTCCGAGCACCTCCACCGCGGCGGCGAGCCCGTCGAGCACGAGGTGCGGTCGGGTGAGCAGCAGCACGGCGTCCTTGGCGATGGCGGGCTCGCCCTCGGCCGCGTTGGCCACGACGGTGCCCCCCGCGCCGGCGCGGGCGACCGAGCGCCACTTCGCCGCGGTGGGGAAGTGGCCGCCCCCGCGTCCGGACAGCTCGACAGCGTCCATGTCGGCCAGCAGCGTGTCCGCGGCGTGGCCGAGGTAGGACCGGCGCGGCCCGAACAGCGCACGGTGGGCGGCGAGGTCGTGGACGGTGACGCCGGTGAGCTGCTCGGCGTCGTGGAGCGGCAGGACCGCCGAGCCGTCGAGCATCCGCACGGCACCCGCCGCCAGGGGCGTCGTGGCCGGCACGTCGGCGTGCGGGTGGGCGAGGTGGAGGTGATTCACGACGACCGCCTCGAATCGGAGCCGAGGATGTCGTCGCTGTAGACCACGGCGCGCGGCGCGGTGTCGGCGCGCCGGCCGGAGAGCTCGGTGGCGCGGACGTCGGCGAGGTCCTCGGCCTGGTCGCGGTGGCTCACGGCCGTGTAGCGGCTGAAGGCCACGCCCACCACCAGCGCACCGGTTCCCACGTACATGGCGAGCAGCGCCGGGGTGTCGATGCCCGCGAGCACGCCGTGCAGCCAGACCAGGATGAGCGACACGATCGCGACCTTGTGGACCGGCCACCAGACACGGCGGGCGATGCGGCCGGCGAGGGCGGCGGTGAGGCCGGCGGCCATGCCGGCGTAGAAGCCGATGACGCCGAGGGTGACCGGAAGCGGGCGGTACTGCGACCCCATGGGCAGGAACGCGCCCCACCAGCCGACGTTGGCGTACTTGTCCGTCGCCAGCACCACGATGTGCAGCACGGTGAACACGAGCACGAACACCGACAGGCTGATGTGGGCCCGGATGCGCGTTGCCGAGCTGGGCCAGGCGATCCTGGCGCGGGCCGGGTGCGAGAGCACCAGGCCCAGCAGCACCAGGGCCACGAGCAGCAGGTACGAGGTGACGCCGGCCGACCGGCCGAGGATCCACGGGGCCATCTTGTCGCCGGCCACGCGCTGCACGCCGAGCCCGATCAGCCAGCTGGTGACGAACGCGCTCGCCGTGACGAGCAGGACGAGGCCCGTCGCCATCGTGACCGAGCGGGCGTCGATCGCCTTCTGGTCCATGCGCTCACGAGACACGGGGTACCTGCCACTCCACGAAGGGGCGCATCTCGCGGCTGACGCCGACGTGGCCGAGGGTGTCGACCCACAGCGCCGCCAGGCCGCGACGATCCGCCTCGGCGCGGATCGCTCCGCGCCCCAGCACGAACAACGACTTGCTCCACACCTCGGCGATCGCGCTGTCGGCGCCCACCACCGTGACCGACGCGAGGTCGGACTCGGCCGGCAGACCGGTGCGCGGATCGATGAGGTGGTGCACCTGACGCTCGCCGAGCTTCCACGAGCGGATGCGGGTGGACGACGTCGCGACGCCGACATCGAGGACGCGCAGCACCGCCGCGGGATCGCCGCCGAAGGGGTTCTCGACGTCGACCAGCCAGCCCTCGCCCTCGGGCCCGTCGCCCAGGCACATGATGTCGCCGCCGGCCTCGACGAGCACCGACTCGCCCGACCCGGCGAGCAGCTCCGCCGCCCAGTGGACGGCGAGGCCCTTGCCGATGCCGCCGAGGTCGACCGGCTCGCGGCCGATGCGCACGGCCGAGCGGACGTCGTCGAAGTCCGGCCGCCACGGCTTGCGCCGCCACGGGCGCCGGCGGGACGGGCCGGCCTCGTCGGACAGCGCCAGCCGCCGGCTCTCGAAGGGCAGCGACCGGTCGTAGCCGATCGCGGTGAGGGCCATGAGCACGCGGGGGTCGAACAGCCCGTCCGTCGCGCGGTGCGCCTCGGCCGCGGCCCGCAGCGCCTCGAAGCACTCGGGCGCCACCTCGTGCCACCTGCGGCCCGCGGCGTTCGCGCGCATGAGATCGCTCGAGGGGTCGAAGCGCGTGCACGTGGCCGCCACCCGCTCGACGAGGGCCTGGGCCTCGGCGACGTCCTCGCCGGCAGCCGCCGTGGGACGCACGACCCACACCCGCCACTGCGACGCCATCGAGCGGAAGGCGTGCCGCAGGTCGGTGGGCGCGGGCCGCACGTCCTGGCTCATGCGCCCGAGGCGCCCGTGGTCGTGTGGCTCGTGGTCGAGCTCGAGGACGAGCCGGACGAGGAGCCGGACGACGACGAGCCGGACGTGGAGCCCGACGACTTCTTCGTCGTGCTGGCGGTCGACTTCGAGCTCGACGACGAGCGGGTCGAGGACGACGACGACCGGGAGCCCGACGAGCTGCTCGACGCGTGCGAGGAGCCGGACGAGCCGGAGCCCTTGCTGATCTGCGCCGCCTGCTTCTTGAGCTTGGCCACCTGCTTCTTCAGCGAGGCCACGGTCTTCTTGGCCTGGGCGACGTCCTTCTTCAGCACGACCACGGCAGGGTCGACCGCCGGCGCCGCAGCCGCCGGGGCGGCCTTCGGCGCGGTGGCGGGCTGGTGCTCGGCCGCCCAGACGGTGGTGCCGGTGAAGACGGCCGCAGTGGCCGGGGCCACGAGGGCCGCGGCAGTCCAGCGCGCCCGGGATCCGCGCTCAGTCATCGTCGCCCTCCTCGTGCTCCTCGTGCTCGTCCTCGTCGTCATCGTCATCGTCGTCGCCGGAGCCGGAGGCGCCGGTGGTGCTGTGCGACTCGGTCGGGCGCGGGGCCGGCTTGCTCGCGTGCGAGGTGCCGGACTTCTCGTGGTGCTCCACCGCCTGCTGGGCGCGTGCGGCCTTCTCGGCCGCGACGCGGGCGGCAGCGGCGCGGGCGGCAGCGGCACGCTGCGCGTCCTTGAGCGCCTTCGACGCGTCGCGGAGCTGGCCCTGGAGGTCCTCGCTCTGCGCCTGGAGGACGGCGAGCTCGGCCTCGAGCTCGGCGGCCGAGGTGTCGGCGACGGCCGTGGAGCCTGCTGCCACCGCCGTCGGCTGGTAGGCCGAGCTGAGGCCCGCGGCGACCGCGACCCCGCCCGTGGCCAGCACGCCGCACGTGGCGAGCGCCGTCCCGATGATCCTGCCTGTGGTCGACCGCATGGTGTCCCTCCGCGCGTTTCGTCGATCTCGTCCGGGCCCCGACCCGGTCCCGGGTTGACCCGGTGGCTCGATCATCGGGAACCGCCGCACCGGGATCTCCCCCGTGCCGTCCAAGATCGGGTGGGGTTCGTCCAAGAAACGTCCAAGATCACGGGGAGTGACTGCCGCGAGGTCGGCTCGCTCCGCCGGACGGCGTACGACCATCGACGCAGAGCGCCCCCGACCGAGGTCGAGCCTCAGGGCGCTCACCTGCGACGACGCCGCAGCGTGCCGGACGCGCCGCCGGTCACCCGCCCGGGGTCAGGGGACAGCCTCGGCCTGACCTGATCAGGCCCGCGACGGTGCGTAAGCAGGGCGGATCGGGCCCGTTCAGGGCCCGCCGCCGGACAGGTTGTCGACCTAGAGCGACGAGGCCTTGAACGTGTTGCAGCGGTTTGGGTCGCCGGTGGTGTAGCCGGTCTCGAGCCAGCGCTGCCGCTGCGCGGACGTGCCGTGGGTGAAGGCCTCGGGGATGACCCGCCCCTGGGTGCGCTGCTGGATCCGGTCGTCGCCGATCACGCTGGCCGCGTCGAGACCGTCCTCGATGTCGGCGCGGGTGATCGACTCGACGAAGCCGGTGCGCACGGCGTTGCGCGCCCAGACCCCGGCGAAGCAGTCGGCCTGCAGCTCGAGGCGCACGGCGCCGCTCTCCGGGCCCTGGCGGTCCTTGCCGACGAGGGTGTCGTAACCGGTGATGTGCTGGACGTGGTGGCCGTACTCGTGGGCGATCACGTAGGTCTCGGCGAACGCGCCGCCCTGCGCGCCGAACTGCGAGCGCAGCTCGTCGAAGAAGCCGAGGTCGAGGTACACCGTCTCGTCGGCGGGGCAGTAGAACGGCCCGACCGCCGACGTCGCCGCGCCGCACGCCGTGCTGACGCGGTCGCTGAAGAAGACGGTGTCGGCCTTGCGGTACGGCGTCTGCCCGCCGTCGAGCGCGCCGGCCCAGTAGGCCTGCACGCTGTTCACCGCGGCGACGATGCGGCACTCCGACGACTGGTCGGCGTCGGCACCGGTCTGGCAGCGCGACGCGAGGTCGCCGCTCTGGCTGGTGCCGGTGCCCTGCCCGGTGTCGACCGCCGTCTGCCCCGAGCCGCCCCCGCCGAGCACGCCGCTCATCAGCAGGACGACGACGCCCATGACGACCAGGCCGGTGATGCCGCCGCCGGCCAGCTTGTAGGCCATGCCGCCCGCCGCCACGGCCCCCGGGTTGATGCCGCCACCGCCGCCACCGCCGCCGGACGACTGGCCGCGGCGGTCCTGGATCTGACCGGTGTCGAGCTTGGCGTCGTCGTCGAAGTCCACTGCTGCCCCCTTGCCCTCGCGCCCGGGCCGGCTCGCCCTGGGGTCAACCTAGGGGCGCATGCACGGTCGCGCGAGTAACTGGCGTTGTCATCGGTTCGGGGGCCTCGAGACCGATGACAACGCCAGTTACTCGCAGCAGCAGCCGGACAGGGGTCGACCCCGAGGCCCGGTCGGGGGTGACGGGCCTCGGGGTCGAGGTGCGGGCGGGCCGAGGGGGCTCGGCCCGCCCAGCCGGCAGTGGCGGGGGCACCAGCGCCGGCAGGATCAGGTGCTGCGTCGACTGCGTCCCTCAGCGGTCGCCGCGGCCCTGGTCGGCAGTGCCGTCGTCGTCGCCCGGCGTGCTGCTCGAGGCGCTGGGCGTCGGCGAGGCAGAGCGGTCGTCGTCGTGCGAGTCGTCGCCGCCGCGGCCGCGACCCGAGTGGTCGTCGTCGCCGTCGTCGTCGGAGCCGTGGCCGCTGTTGGCCGAGCCGCGGCCGGAGTTGTCGTCATCGTCGTCGTCGGAGTCGTGGCTGCGGCTGGCCGACGGCGAGGCGGACGAGTCGTCGTCGCTGTCGTCGTCGCCCCGCAGGCCGCCCTTGTCGTCGCCCGCGTCGTGGCTGGGGCCGTCGTCGCTCACACCGTCGGGGCGCTCGCCGCCCTTGTCGTCGCCGGCGTCGTGCGTGGGGCCGTCGCTCGAGGGCGAGCTGCTGGGGGTGGCGGAGTCGTCGGACGCCGACGGGCTGGCCGAGTCGTCGGAGGGGGAGGCCGACGGGCTGTTCTCAAGGACGATGTCGTCCGAGCCGGCCTTGGTCGGCACGGTGGCGGCGACGGCGGCGGTGCCGCCGAGGAGCACGACGCCGGTGGCCAGCACTGCGGCGATCTTCAGGTTCTTCATGGGGTGTCCCTCCCTCGGTGCCGGGGGCTGTCCGCGGCGTCAGGAAGGACGCTAGGGAGGGGTCGTCGAAGAGGTCACCGACGATCGTCCAAGATTCATCTAAGGCTCGGCTCACCTTCGTCGCGGGCGTCGTCCGGGCGGTCAGCCGAGGGCGATCCGCACCGGCCCCGCGTCGGCCCGCACGCCGCTGACCAGCGACGACGGCACCCGCAGCACCCGTCCCGGCACCGCCGGCCACGGCAGGCGCACCCGGCCGACCTGCCGCCCGCCCTGCACCGCGACGAGCACGGGCGCGAGCACGCGCTCCTCGGGCCACAGCAGCAGGCGGCCTCGCGCCGGCCCGGGCTCCCCCGGCCGCCACACCGAGGGCGCCACCCAGCGCAGCGGCGGCTCGGCGGCCAGCTCGACGCCGGCGCCGGGCTGCCGCGGCGCCTCCAGCCAGCGCCGCACGGCCGCCGCGACGTGGCGGCCGTCGAGCGCGCACACGTCCGCGGTGTCGACCGGGTGCACCAGGTTGCCGGCAGCGAACACGCCGTCCGACGACGTCCGCAGGGCCGGGTCGACGCGCGGCCCGAGGGTGGCGGGGTCGAGGTCGAGGCCGCCGAGGCGCACGAGCTCGTGATCGGGGATCCAGCCGCCGGTGAACACGACGACGTCGCACTCGACCGTGCGGCGCCGCCCCGTGCCCACCTCCTCGAGCTCGACCGCCTCCACCTGCTCGCGGCCCACGACGCGCGCGACCCGGGCCCTGGTCAGCAGCGGCACGCGCAGCCCCGCCGACGCCGGCATCCGCAGACCGGCGTAGGCCTCGCCGTAGGGGCGGTCGGTGGTCATGAGGACCGTCCGGCAGCCCGCCTCGCGCAGCGTCAGCACCGCCGACCAGCTCACGAGCTCGGAGCCGACGACGACGGCGCGCGTCCCGGGCGACCGGTGCTGCAGGTGGACGAGCTGCTGCAGCTGCCCGGTCGTGAGCACCCCGGCCGGCCGGTCGCCGGCGACGAGCCGCGCGGGCCGGGCGCGCTCGCGGGCGCCGGTGGCGAGCACCACCGCGCCGCCGGTCGCCGTGAGGCGACCCGCGGGCGACGTGACCTCGAGCGTGCGCTCCCCGGCCCAGCCGGTGACGGTCCAGCCGGTGCGCACGTCGGCCCCGGCGTCCTGCGCCGCGGCCACGAGCCGCCGGGCGTACTCCGGGCCGGACAGCACGCGCCGCAGGTCGCGCAGGCCGTAGCCGGGATGGTCGCTGTGGCGCGGGATGCCGCCGGCCTGCTGCTCGCGGTCGAGCACGACCACCCTGCAGGTGCGCGCGAGGTCGGCGGCCGCGGTCAGCCCGGCGGGGCCGCCGCCCACGACGACGACGTCGGCGCGCACGTCGGCCGTCATCGGCCGCCGTCCTCGAGCAGGCGGGCCACCTCGGCGCCGCAGAAGAACCCCTGGCACCGGCCCATGAGCGCGCGGGTGCGCCGGCGCAGGCCGTCGAGGTCGGTCGGCGGGATCGTGGAGTAGAGCGCATCGCGGATCTCGCCCGCGGTCGCGCGTTCGCAGAAGCACACGACGCGGCCGTACTCGGGGTCGGCCGCGATGCGGGCCGCGTCGGCGTAGGGGCGGGGGAACGCCTCGCCGATCATCGGCATCCGCGGCACCGGCGGCAGGCCGGGCCGCTCGGCGAGCGGCTCCCCCGCGCTCTCCATCAGCCCGACGACGTGCTCGGCAAGCGCCATCGACGCCGTGAGGCCGGTCGACCGGATCCCGCCGAGCAGGACGTAGCGCATGCCTGCGTCGACGTCGACGACGTAGTCGCTGTGCTCGGTCGACGCGCGAAGCCCGGCGTACGTGGTCGTGACCTCCTCGTCGAGCAGCGACGGCATGATGCGCCGCCCCTTCTCCAGCAGCGACGAGAGGCCCTGCTCGGACGTCGACGTGTCGGACCGGTCGTCGAGGTCCTCGGCCGTCGGCCCCAGCATCACGTTGCCGTACACCGTGGGGCTGACCAGCACACCCTTGCCGAGCGAGCTCGGCACCGGCAGCACGATCGTGGGCGCGAGCGGCCGCGCGAGCTTGTCGAAGACGATGAGCTCGCCGCGCCGCGGGACGACGGTGAAGCGGTCGAAGCCGAGCATCCGGTCGAGGACGTCGGCTCCCATACCGGCGGCGTTGACCACCCAGCGCGCGGACACGGCACCGCGATCGGTCGTGAGCAGGGTGCGCGCGGGCCCGACCTCGATCGCCGAGACCCGATGGCGCAGAAGCAGATGCGCGCCGCGGTGCACGGCCTCGGTGGCGTACGCCAGCGCCGCCGTCCACGAGCAGACGATCGACTCGTCCGGCACCTCGAGGCCGCCGAGCGCACCGGGCCCGAGCGCAGGGACGCGCGCGTAGACCTCGTCGGCGCCGACGAGCCGGGTCCGGGTGTAGCCGTTCTTCTCCGCCTTGGCACGCAGCCCAGGCAGGGCATCGAGCTGCTCGTCGTCCCACGCCACGAGGAGCGCGCCGGTGCGCTCCACGGGGATGCCGGCCTGCTCGGCGTACGCCGACAGCAGCGCGTACCCGCGCGCGACGAGCCGGCTCTCCAGCGATCCGGGCACGGCGTCGAAGCCGGTGTGCAGGATCGCGGTGTTGGCCTTGCTCGTCGCGTCGCCGACGTCGCCGCGCGCCTCGACCAGGGCGACCGACACGTCGCGCCCCGCCAGCTCGCGCGCCACGGCGCAGCCCACGATGCCGCCGCCGACGACGGCGACGTCGACCTCGAGCACGTCGCTCACGCGCGCGGCTCCGGCAGGCCGAGGCGCACGGCGTCGCGCCAGCGCTCGAGGTGCTCGGCGGCGCGGTCGGCCGGCCACTGCGGCTCGAACGTGGCCGACGGGCTCCAGCCGCCCACGACCTCGCCCACCGACGCCGAGGCGTCGAGCCCGATGCGCGCCGCCGCCGCGACGCCGAGGGCCGTGGCGTCGGGCGACGGGTACACGTCGACGGGCACCTGCGCGAGGTCGGCCTGCGCCTGCATGAGCGCCCGCGAGCGCGTGAGCCCGCCGTCGACGCGCAGCCGCGACACGGGCTTGCCGACGTCGCCCTCCACCACGCCGAGCAGGTCGACCACCTGGGCCGCGACCCCGCGCAGCACCGAGCCCACCAGATCGGCTCGGCTCGTCGAGAGCGTGACGCCGGAGAACGAGGCGGTCGCGTCCGAGCGCCACCAGGGGGCGGCGAGCCCGGCCAGCGCCGGCACGAACAGCACGTCGTCGCTGCTGCCGATAGTGGCCGCGTCGACCGCCTCGTGCTTCTCGAGCAGCCCGACGTCCACCAGCCACCGCACCGCCGACGCCGCGGTGTACACCTGCCCGTCGAGGCAGTACGTCGTCTGGTCACGCAGTCGCGCCGCCACCGACGTCGTGAGCCCGGCGCCCGAGCGGGGGGCGCTCGAGCCGGTGGAGGTGAGCAGGAAGGCGCCCGTGCCGTAGGTGCACTTGGTCTCGCCGATGTCGCGGCAGTCCTGGGCGAGGAGCGCCGCCTGCTGGTCGACCATGAGCCCCACCACCGGGACCTCGGGGCCGAACGCGGCGGTCGTGCCCACGACCTCGTCGCAGGCGACGATCCGCGGCATCGTCTCGTCGTCCAGCCCGAACAGCTCGAGCAGGCGCGGCGACCAGCGCACCGCGTCGAGGTCGAGCAGCAGGCTCCGGCTCGCCGTCGTGACGTCGGTGACGAGCTCGCCCGTGATCGCGTTGACGATCCAGGTGTCGGTGGTGGTCACGACACCGTTGCCGGTCATGTTGCGGCGGATCCAGGCCATCTTCGGCGCGGAGAAGTACGGGTCGAGCACGAGCCCGGTGAGCGACCCGATCTCGTCGGCGCTGTCGCGGAGGCCGTCGCAGACGTCCTGCGCGCGGCCGTCCTGCCAGACGAGCGCGACCCCGTGCGGCGCTCCCGTGGCGGGGTCCCAGGCCAGCACGGTCTCGCCCTGGTTGGCCAGCGCCACGGCGTCGATGCTGCCGCCGGCCCGTGCGACCGCGCGGCGTCCGGCGTCGAGGACGGAGGCCAGCAGCTCGTCGGGATCCTGCTCGACACGGCCGTCGGCAAGGTAGTGGGGGCGGACCGGCGACTCGGCCGCCGCGACCACGGCGCCGTCGTCGACGACGAGCGCCTTGGTGCCCGACGTGCCCTGGTCGATCGCGAGGACGCGCACCGCCGGCTCCCTCCCTGCTCGGTCCGCAGTGTTCCACAGCACGACGGGCCGGGCAGGGGCGTCGGCAGAGGCCGGCAGGTGTCGCGTCGGCGCCTCAGCGGCGGCGCTCGAGCAGGAAGTCGTCGGGGCCGGGCCCGTACTGGTTGCGCAGCCGCTGCGAGGGCTGCACCAGCAGGATCAGCAGCCAGGCCCAGCCGATGAAGGGCAGGAACTGCACGAAGAACCAGGCGCCCGAGTAGCCGGCGTCGTGCAGTCTTCGCACACACAGCGAGATGCTCGGGATGAGCAGCACCAGCACGACGAGCAGGGTGATCCAGCCCGATCCGCCGCGGCCCGACTCCCACCAGACCGTGGCGAGGACCAGCACGTTGAACAGCAGCGCGAACCACCAGTACTCGCTGCGGCTCGACCGTCCGCTGGTGGCGAAGAACCCGCGGAAGGCCCGCGCCACCGACTGCCACGGGTTCGCCGCGACCGGGACGCCGATCGGCGCCGTCCGTGCATTCGGCGCCTCGATCGCCATCCGGTCCCCCTCGTCGGTCGTGTGGCTCGACGCTAGCCGAGGTCGTCGACGTCGACCACGACATCGAGGCCGAGCGACGTCGCGACCGCGACCGCCTGCGCGACGTCGATGCGTGTGCCGCGCAGCCTCGGCTGGGAGACGTCGAAGGCACCGAGCTCGGAGCCCACGAGGTCGGCGCGGGTGAGGTCGGTGCCGTGCAGCCACGCCCCGGACAGGTCGCAGCCGCGGAGGACCGCGCCGACCGCCTTGGCCTGCGCGAGGTCGGCCTCGCGAAGCCGGACCCCGGTGAACGACGTGCGCCCGAGGTCCTGCCCGGCCAGCCCGACGAGGCTCCAGTCGCCGCCGTCGACGACGACGCCGTCGAGCGCGCAGGCCTCGAACCACGACCCGGTGAGCTTGCAGCCGACGAACCGTGCGCCCACGAGCCGCGTCCGCACGAAGGCGCAGCCGAGGAACGCCGACGACGTGTGCGCCGACGCGCTCAGCGTCACGTCGCGGAAGACGCACCCGGTGAACGTCGTCCCGGTCGACGTCAGCGACGTCATGTCGACCTCGCGGAAGAGCACGCCGTCGAAGGACTCCCTGTCGAGCGCGCGGCCGTCCCAGTCCTCGCCGTCGACCTCCTCGACGGTCGGCGGCAGCGGTCGCGAGGGTCGGGTCGCCATGCGGCCACCGTAGCCGCGATCCGGTAGTCGGATCGCGCGCTCTGCCGCGCGGTCCGACTACCAGATCGGGCTAGCGTCGGGGCTGTGGAGTATGGGCCCGGGATGCTCGACGACGTGGTCGCGCGGCTGCGCGCCGCGGGCTGCGTCTGGGCCGACGACGAGGCCGCGCTGCTGGTCGCGCAGGCACCGGACCCGCATGCCCTCGACTCCCTGGTCGCCCGCAGATGCGGGGGCGAGCCGCTCGAGCGGGTGCTCGGCTGGGCCGAGCTGCTCGGCGTGCGGGTGCCTGTCTCGCCGGCGTCCTTCGTCCCCCGGCGGCGCAGCGAGCCGCTGCTGCGCGCAGCGCTGGCGCTCATCCCGTCCGGCGCCCGCCGAACCGTCGTCGACGTCGGCTGCGGGTCGGGGGCGCTGGGTCTCGTGGTGCACACGCTGCGGCCCGACGTCGTCCTGCACGGCACCGAGGTCGACACCGCGGCGGCCGCGGCCGCGAGTCAGCTGCTCGGCACCGGGATCGTCCACGTCGGCGACCTGCTCGACCCGCTGCCCGCGTCGTTGCTCGGACAGATCGACGTCGTGCTCGCCAACCTGCCCTACGTACCGACGGCGCGGATCGCGACGCTGCCCCGGGAGGCCCGCGACCACGACCCCCGCATCTCGCTCGACGGCGGCGACGACGGTCTGCGGCTGCACCGCCGTCTCGCGGCACGCGTCTCCCCCTGGCTGGCCCACGGCGGCACCGTGCTCGCCGAGGTCTCCCCCGGCCAGGCCCCCGCGTGCGCGGCGGCGTATGCGGCCCAGGGCCTGCGTGCCACGGCCCATACCGACGACGACCACGATGTCGCCGTGGTCACGGCTCGCGGCCCCGCCCGCGTGGCCCGATAACGCTTCGCTGATCCGACCCCCGACGTCCTCCTAGGTAGCGAGGACGCCGA
The DNA here is from genome assembly GCA_020161245.1 of Actinomycetota bacterium. GTDB lineage: Bacteria > Actinomycetota > Actinomycetes > S36-B12 > CAIYMF01 > Longivirga. Next base: position 13,484 of record JAIUOK010000001.1, read on the forward strand.
TCTGAGTAGGCGCTGCTCAGGTGCGCGGAGGCCGCGGCCAGCAGTCTCTCCGTCGACGGGACACCCGGTCCCACCTTCGAGGAGAGATAGCCATGCACCGCACCCTGCGACGAGCCGCCGCTGCGGGTGTCTCGATCACCGCGCTGCTCGGGGCCGCCGTCGCGGCCGCACCGGCCGCGTCCGCCGCCACGCCCTGCCAGTCCGACTGCATCAGCGGGCTGACAGCCACCCCCTACCCGGACGGCCTGCGCCTCGCCGTGAGCACGTCGGCCCCCACGCTGGTGAGCGCCGAGATCTGGTTCGGCCAGACCAAGGTGAAGTCCTTTGCCCCGGCCGCGGGCGCGGCGCTCTCGACGTCGCAGGCGTACGAGCTGAAGTCGGGCCTGTCGCAGGGCGTCTGGTACCGCTACGTGGTCAAGGCCGCCGACTCCTACGGGAACGTGCGCACCGAGGAGGGCACGCTGCGGACGAGCAAGCGCGACCTCAACGTGTTCTTCGACAAGATCAAGCTCACCAACGACTCTGACACCTGGAGCGCCGGCGACATCTACGAGCTCGGCTCCAAGGCCGGCTCGAGCGCGACCGGCTTCCGGCAGAACCCCGACACGCACCAGTGGACCGACGGCGGCACCTACGGCGTCCCCTCCGACATCCGGGTGCAGAAGGTGCCCGGCGCCAAGCAGGGCACCGCAATCGCGTTCTCGGTCGCCGACGACGACGCCGAGCTCTTCGACAGCGTGGGCATCTGCGTCGTCGGGCACCCCTGCCTGCCGTCGTTCACGACGGGGACCACCGACAGCGAGGACTGGGCCACCGCGTCGGGCAGCCTGGCGCTGCCGACGGCGAGCGGGTCGGCGTCCGGCACCTTCTCGATCAGCTCGCCCGGCGGCGCGCGCCTGATCCACACCGTCACCGGCACCTGGGTGCAGCACATCCGCAACGTCACCTCGCCGGTCCGCAGCCTCGTCGCGACGCCGTACAACACCTCGGTCCGCCTCACGTGGTCGGCGCCCGCCGACCTCGGCGGCCTCAGCGTCACCGGCTTCCGGGTCCTCTCGGGCCAGAGCGTCGTGGCGACGCTGCCGCCGTCGGCGCGCCAGTACGACGCCACCGGCCTGGCCAACGGCGTCAGCGCGGCCTTCTCGGTCGTCGCTGTGAACGCCGAGGGCGACTCGGCCCCGGCGTCCGCCTCGGCGACGCCGAAGGCCGTCCCGGGCGCGGTCGCCTTCGTGAGCGCGACGCCGGGCGACGCGGTGGTCAAGGCCTCCTGGACGCCGTCCGCCCTGCCCAGCGACGGCACGACGCAGTACCGCGTCTACGTCAACGACGTCCTCAAGACCACCGTCGCGACCCCCTCGGCGACCGTCCCCGCCGTCAACGGCACCCCCGCCGTGGTCAAGGTCGTCGCGTTCAACGCCCTCGGCGAGGGACAGCCCGCCCTCTCCGCATCCGTCACGCCGTACAAGGCGTCGACCATCGGTGGCTGGAGCACCGTGCAGGTCACTGCCGCGAGCGGCACGACCTTCAGCCCGACGCTGTCGGTCAGCTGCGGCACCTCGGCGGGCCGCCCTCTGTACCTGCAGCGCCGGCTCCAGGGCGGCACCGCCTGGGCCAACTACGGCACGGTCAAGACCAACATCGGCTGCAGCGCGGTCGCGACGATCCCGGTCTCGATCGGCATCTGGGAGTGGCGTGCGTACGCCCCCGCCTGGGGCGCCTGGGGCCCGGCCGTGACGCCTGTCCGCACGGTGGCCGCGAAGACGACCATCTCCGGCTGGGACACCGCGGCGAAGACGGTGGCGACCGGATGGGTCACGCTGGACGACATCTCGATCACCCCGGGGAACCAGCGCTCGGTGTGGGTGATCGGCCGGCCCGTGGGCGCGCCGAGCGGCTCCATCGTGAAGCTCTGGAGCGGGTACGCCTCGAGCACCGGCCAGGTCTTCGCCAAGATCGTCGCCCAGAAGGGCGCCTGGGAGTACTGCGTGCTGGTGCCGCCGAGCTACGCGCACGGCGAGCAGGCCTACACCGCCTACCGCCGGATCACCGGTACCTGACGGACCCGGGGGTCGGATCGCGTCCTCGACGACGCGGTCCGGCCCCCGTCGGCGTCAGGCGGGGGCGAGGGCCGCGCCGTCGGGGCCCGGGACGAGTCGCAGCACGCGGTCGCCGACCGCCTGCGCCTCGTCCTCGTCGTGCGTCACGTGCAGAGCGGGCGTGTCCGACGAGCGCAGCACGTCGCGGACGTCGGCGGCGAGGCGCTCGCGCAGCTCGCGGTCGAGCGCACCGAACGGCTCGTCGAGCAGGAGCAGCCGCGGGCGCGGGGCCAGGGCACGGGCGAGCGCCACACGCTGGGCCTGGCCGCCGGACAGCGTGTCGACCGGCCGGCCGCCCAGGCCCTCGAGGTCCACCAGCGCGAGCAGCTCCTCGACGCGTGCGGTGCGCTCGACCTCGGGCAGCGCGTGGACGCCGTAGCCGATGTTGGCGGCGACGTCGAGGTGGGGGAACAGGACGGCGTCCTGGAAGACCAGCCCGATGCGGCGCAGGTGCGGCGCCACGGACGTGATGTCGTCGCCGTCCCACGACACCGTGCCTGACGCCGGCACGACCAGGCCCGCGATCGCGCGCAGCAGCGTGGACTTGCCCGCGCCGCTCGGGCCGAGCAGGGCCACCACCTCGTGGGGCGCGACGTCGAGGTCGGCGCCGCCGAGGATCTGCGCTCCTCCGAGCGAGACCCGCAGGCCGCGGACCTCCAGCCCGGCGCTCACAGCTCGGCCTGACCCGGCCGGCGCAGCCGCTCGGCCAGGAGCACCACGAGAGCCGTCACCCCGACCAGCACGACCGACAGGGCAGCAGCCATGCCGACCCCCGCCTCGCCCGGACGCGAGAGCAGCCGGCCGATCTGGATCGGCAGCGTGGGCGCGTCGCTGCGCGCGAGGAACGACGTCGCACCGAACTCCCCCAGCGACACCGCAGCGGCCAGGCCGGCGCTGACGCCGAGCGCGCGACCGAGCACCGGCAGGTCGACCGTGCGCCACGCCCGCGACGGCGACGAGCCCAGCGTCGCGGCGACCTCCCGCAGCCGCGGGTCGATGGCCCGCAGCACCGGCAGCACGGTCCGCACCACGAGCGGCACGGCGACCAGCGCCTGCCCAATCGGCACGATGATCCAGCTGCCGCGCAGGTCGACCGGCCGCACGGCGAAGGTGACGAGCAGGCCGAAGCCCAGCGTCACCGCGCTGGTGCCGAGCGGCAGCATCGACGCCGCGTCGAGCACCGGCCCGCCGCGACGCGCGTACGCGATCGCGCAGGCCGCGAGGCCGCCGACCACCACCGCGATGAGCGTGGCCACGACGGCGTACGACAGCGAGGTGCGCAGCGGCTCCCACAGCGGCACGTCGCGGGTGCTCGGGCCGTCCTGAAGCAGCGCCGACCACCAGTCCAGCCCCCACCGCTCGCCGACGCGGAGCGAGTCGTGCAGCAGCGCGAGCATCGGCAGGGCGACGAGCACCGAGAGGACGACGGTCCACGCGGCGGCCGCACGGTCGACCGCCGACCTCGGCGGCGCCGGCGCGACGTCGGCGCGCGCGAGGCGCTGCCGCACCGCCAGCCGGCGCTGCAGCCGACCAGCGACGACGAGCACGAGCAGCACGCTCACCAGCTGCAGCACCGCGAGCGTCGCCGCGCCGGGCAGGTCGAACAGCTGCACGGTGCGCCGGTAGATCTCCACCTCGATCGTGGTCGTAGTCGGCCCGCCGAGGACCAGCACGACGCCGAACGAGGTGAACGTGAACAGGAACACCAGCGCGGCCGACGCCAGCACCGCGGGCCGCAGCAGCGGCCACGTGACCGTGCGCAGCACCCGCCACGGCCGAGAGCCGAGCGTGGACGCCGCAGCCTCGTAGCGGCGGTCGAGGTGGGCCCACAGGCCGCCGACCACGCGCACGACGACCGCGATGTTGAAGAACACGTGGGCGAGCACGATCGCGCCGAGCGTGCCGGTCCAGCCCTCGGGCAGCAGTGCGCGGAAGGCGGTGCCCACCACGACGGTGGGCAGGACGAACGGCACCGTCAGCAGCGCGAGCAGCAGCCGCCGGCCGGGCACCGCGAGCCGGTGCAGCGCGTACGCCGCAGGCAGTGCGACGACCAGCGTCGCGACGGTCGAGAGCACGGCCTGCAGCAGCGTGAACCACACGACCCGCCACGTCGGCGCCGAGCCCAGCACGTCGAGGCCTGCCGACGACAGCCCGCGCGCCAGCACCGTCACCAGCGGCCACGCGAAGAAGAAGCCGAGGAACACCGCGGGGACGACGGCGAACCACCACGCGGGCGGCGGCTGCACGCGCGCCTGCCCCGCCGGCGCCGCCCCGGGGGCGGGCGCCGACGGGCGCGCGGGCAGCAGCGTGGTCAGCGCAACGTCACCTGGTCCCAGGCGTCGACCCACTGCGAGCGCTTCGCGTCGATCTCGGCGGGGTCGAGCACGAGCGGGCTCGCCGGGGTCGCGGCCCACGTCGCGAAGACGTCGGGCAGCGGCGTCCCCTTCACGGCCGGGAAGACGAACATCGACAGCGGCACGTCGGCCTGCACCGCAGGCGAGAGCAGCCAGTCGACGACGGCGCGCGCGGCCTCAGGCTGCTCGGTGCCGGCGAGCACACCCGCGTACTCCACCTGGCGGTAGCAGCTCGACTCCATCACCGACGAGTACGGCTTGGCCGGCTTGGGGTCCGAGGCGTAGACGATCTCGGCGGGCGGGCTCGAGGCGTAGGAGACGACGAGGGGCCGCGAGCCCTTGCCGCCGACGGTGTACTCGCCCTCGTAGGCCTCGGTCCAGCCGTTCACGACCTTCACGCCGTTGGCCCGCAGCTTCGACCAGTAGTCCTGGTAGCCGTCCTCGCCGTAGGTCGCGACGGTGGCGAGCAGGAAGGCCAGCCCGGGCGACGAGGTCGCGGCGTTCTCGACGACGAGCAGGTCCCGGTACTCGGGCTTCACGAGGTCGTCGAGGGTCGCGGGCTTCGCGATGCCCTTCTCCGCGAACCACGCGTCGTCGACGTTGATGCAGACGTCGCCGTAGTCGACCGGGGTGACCGCTTCCTGCGTGGCGGTCTTGAGCTCGGAGGGCACACCGGACGCGGCGGGCGACTCGTACGGGTCGAACACGCCGGACTGCAGCGCACGCGAGAGCAGCGTGGAGTCGACGCCGAACAGCACGTCGCCCTCCGGGTTGCCCGCGGTCAGGGCGGCCTTGTTGACCAGCTCGCCGGCGTCGCCGCCGGTGACCACCTCGACGGTGATGCCCGTCCGCGCCTCGAAGTCGTCGAGCAGCGACTCGGTGAGCGCGAACGAGTCGTGCGTGAGCAGCCGCACGGTCGTGGGCGCGAAGGTCGACGGGACGGCCGAGGGGGTCGAGGACGCCGAGGTGCTCGACGGCGACGTGCCCGCGCCCGAGCCGCAGGCGGCGAGGACGAGCGCGGATGCGGCAGCAGCCGCGGCCATGACGAGCCTGGTGGTGGACGTACGCAAGGAAGACCATCCCTCCGCCGGCATTACCCGGATCAGGTTCCAGGGTCGGCGGCGGTCGGCCACCCTCTCAGCCCGGCGTTCCTCCGAGCTCCCCTTGCTCTGCTGTTGTGCGGCCAGTCTACGACGCGGCGCCGTCGCCGCGAGCCTGGCGCTGGGCGCGGGCCTTGGCCACGAACGCCGGCACGTCGACGTACTCCAGCCCGCCGAGCTCCAGGATGGCGTCGCGGACGATCGCGGTGATCTCGTCGGCGCTCATCGTGCGGGCGTCGATGGGCAGCGGCTCCGAGTACCGGACCCGTGCGCGCTTGCGCAGCCGTCCGCCCGGCGGGTACGTGACGGCGGAGGCGTGCACCGGGACGTCGGGGTTGGCCTGGATCACCGGCACGAGCACGCGCTGGTGCAGCTTGTAGAGCTTCGTGGGATCGGGCCCGCGCGTCGCCTCCGGGTACAGGCCCATCATGTCGCCCGAGGCCAGCGCGAAGCTGGCCATCTCGAGCGCCCACTCGGTGGAGGCGTTGTCGCCGCGGCGCAGCGGCACCTGGCCCCACCAGCGGAAGATCAGCGCTGCCTTGCCCTCGTACCACTCGGCCTTGGTGAAGGCGAAGACGCGCCACCCGACCTTGCAGGTCTGCACGATGGGGTCGAGGGCGCCCTGGTGGTTCGAGGCGAAGATCGCCGCGCCGGGCTTGATGTGCTCGTGGCCCTGCAGATCGATCGCGACCCGCAGGCGCACCAGCCGGAAGAGCACCTGGATCGGCTTCCAGCCCTTCGACCGGACGGGACGGCCGATGTCGAGGCCGGGATGAACCGCGCGGCCGCGCTCGAGCAGGTCGGCGTACCAGGCGTCGAGGTCGTCGCGCCGGACGTGCGGCCCGCTCACGGCGCTGTCCTCGTCATGGGGCCATCCAACAGTCCGGGCCGGGGCCGAGTCGACCGGGGTTGACGTCTCGGACCCGGCCCGGAGGGGCGCGCTGAGGAGAGCGCGCTACCGCTCCTCGTCGACGATGCGGCGGACGACGAGGATCGGCAGCAGGAACGCCGCGATCGCGCCGAAGAGCCACACGATGAGCGACGCGAGGATCCACGTCACGACTCCGTCGAGCTTGAAGTCCTTCGACACCGCCGCGGTGAGACCGAGCGCGATGAGAGTGCTGATGATGCCGACGCCGCCGCTGAACGCCCGTGCGTGGCGACGGGTCAGGCCCTCGGTGAGCGGGGCGAGGATCGACTGCACGATGGCGAAGATCAGCGCGACCAGCAGGTAGCCCGCCCAGAGGAAGCCGCCGTCGATCTCGAAACCGGGCAGCAGGATGTCGGCCACGACGATGCCGATGAGCGCCGAGACGAACCAGACCATGAGCCGGAGCAGGAATCTCACCACGGTGCGGAACCTAGCGGTGACCGACCGCCGCGGTCAGCAGCCCGCACGGATCCGCGTTGAGCGGGCGTCCCCGGAACCGGTGTGACGGGTGTGCCGCAGCGGGCTGCTGCGGCTGACGGGGTTGGTCGACGCCGGGACTGCGTCGTCGGCTCGCCCTAGGCTCCCCCGTCGTGACCACCCGGTGCGCCGTCCTCCTGCGCGGAGTCAACGTGGGCAAGGGCAACCGGATCGCGATGAGCGACTTCACCGCGGTGCTCGCCACCACCGGCGCCACCGACGTCCGCACGCTGCTCAACTCCGGCAACGCGGTCTGCACCAGCAGACGCAGCGCGGCGTCGCTGGAGTCGGCGGTGGCCAAGGCGCTGGTGAAGGAGCTCGGCCTCGACGTCCCCGTCGTCACGCGGACGTCCGAGGAGATCGACGCCGTCATCGCGCTCAACCCGTTGGCCGAGGTGGCGGACGAGCCGTCGCGCTACCTCGTGGTGTTCCTCGACCGCGCGCCCGACGCCGAGGCGATCGAGTCGCTGCTCGCCGTGGACGCGGGCGACGAGGTCTGGCAGGTCCACGGCCGCGAGCTCTACCTGTGGCTGCCGGCGGGGATCGCGGAGAGCGCGGTCAACAAGCAGCTCATGCGCGGTGTGCTCGGGGTGACGTGGACGGCCCGCAACTGGTCGACGGTGCTCAAGCTGCAGGCGGCGCTCTAGCCCTGGGTGCGGGCGGCGTCCTCGCGCAGGGCTGCGGCGATGCGACCGTCCTGCTCGGCCGGCAGCGAGCAGCAGGACCTGGCCTGGATGCGCCCGCGCACCGCGCCCACGGCGAACCACACCACGAAGGCGATCACCGGCAGGGCGAGGACGTAGCGCACCCGCTCAGGGTAGGGGTCGGGATCCGCAGACACGACCTGCACCGCAGCGCCTGGGCTGAAACGACGTCGCCGCCACGGGGCCGGGCGGGCAGGCTGCCGCCATGGTGAGCAGCGACCTGTGGGACGAGAGCGACGCCGCGGTCTACGACGAGGAGGCGGCGGACATGTTCGCGCCGGAGGTGCTCGGGCCGGCCGTCGACCGGCTCGTCGGCCTCGCGGGCGGCGGGCCCGTCCTCGAGCTCGCCGTCGGCACCGGCAGGGTCGCGATCCCGCTCATGCGGCGCGGGCTCGAGGTGCACGGGATCGAGCTCTCCGCGCCGATGGCGGCCCGGCTGCAGGCCAAGCTGGAGGCCGACGAGTCGCTGCCCGTGGCCGTCGGCGACATGACCGAGACCCGGGTGCCCGGCAGGTTCGCCCTCGTGCTCGTCGTCTGGAACAGCATCGGCAACCTCCGGACGCAGGCCGAGCAGGTCGCCTGCTTCCGCAACGCCGCGGAGCACCTGGCACCGGGCGGCCGGTTCGTCGTCGAGCTGCTGGTGCCGCCCCTGCGCCGCCTGCCTCCCGGCCAGACGGCCGTGCCCTTCGACGTCTCCGCGGAGCACACCGGCTTCGACACCGTCGACGTCGTGACGCAGCAGCTGACGTCCCACCACTACACGCGGCTGCGAGACGGCTCGGTCCGCTACGGGGCCGGGCACTTCCGGTACGCGTGGCCTGCGGAGCTCGACCTCATGGCGCAGCTGGCGGGGCTCGAGCTCGAGGCACGCCTCGGCGACTGGGACGGCGAGCCGTTCACCGCCGACAGCGACAAGCACGTCTCGGTCTGGCGCAAGCCCGCCTAAGGCTCGGTGCCGTCAGCAGCGTCAGCGTCGGAGCCGTCGGTGTCGGTGCCGCCGGTGTCGGCAGCGAGGCGCAGCCGCGTGGTGCCCGCCTCCGACACCAGCAGGAGCTCGTCGTCGGTGTCGCCGGGCGCGACGCGCAGCTCGCGCTGCAGCGCCGTGAGCACCCGCTGCTCCTGCTGCATGTGGTCCTCGGGGCCCATCATCATCGTGGTCGCGAGCGGTCCGAGCACGAGAACATCGCCGGTCAGCGTGTAGCTGCCCATGAGCCGGTTGACCGTGGCCCGCCCGGCCACCCGGCCCTCGGCGTCGAGCTGCAGCTGGGGCGAGGTGCCCGCCAGTACCGGCGCGCCCTCGACCTCGACGACGTCCCAGAGGCTGCCGACGACGAGGTCGGCGGTGCTGTCGCTGCTCATGCCCGCGAGCATGCCAATCCGGGCACGGATCCGCAGCCGGTCGCCCGGGTCAGCGTGCGGTGAAGCGCGCGATGGCGGCCTGCGCGTCCTCGGTGAGCAGGGCGCGCGAGATCGTCGCCGCCTCGTCGGCGGCGTTGTCCGCACGGCTGGCCGACGCCGCCGACCGCACGAGCCGCTTCGCCTCGGCGAGGGCGTTCGGAGGCATCGTGGCCAGCTTCGCCGCGATCTCGTCGGTGCGCGCGACCACGGCGTCGTCGTCGACCACCTCGGCCACCAGGCCCCACTCGCGGGCCTGCTCCGCGCTGAGCGGCTCGTTGAGCAGCAGGTGCTTGAGCGCGCGCTGCGTGCCGACGGCGCGCGGCAGCAGCCACGACGTGCCGGCGTCCGGCGTCAGCCCCACGCCCGGGTAGGCCGCCACGATCCTGGTCGACCGGGCCGCCACCACGAGGTCGGCGTTGAGCACGAACGACAGCCCGGCCCCGGCGACGGCGCCGTGGATGCCGACAACGACCGGCTTGGGCAGGTCGCCGAGACGCCTCAGGCCCGACTCGGCGAGCACCGCCAGCTCGTGCAGCCTCGCAGCCGGGTCGTCGGACCCCAGGAACGACGTCACATCGCCGCCCGCGCAGAACCGCGCCCCGGCGCCGCGCACGACCACGACGCGGACGTCGTCATGCGCGAGGCGGCTCAGGGCGTCCTCGACGGCCCGCATCATGTCCAGCCCGAACGCGTTGGAGGCATGCGGCCGGTTGAGGGTCAGCACGGCGACGCCGTCGGCGACGTCGAGCAGGATCGGCGGCTGGTCGGCGGCGGGATCGGGATCGGTCACGGGCCCAGGATGCACGCCGAGGGTCCCCGGTCAGGCGTCGGGCTCGAGCAGCTCGAAGCCGATGTCGGCGACGAGGTCGGCACCGGTGGCGTGGACGACGACGCCGGACACCAGCGCGACGTCGACCGGCGCCTCGGGCGAGGACAGGCCGCGCACCAGCAGGCGCAGCTCGTCGACGGCGATCCGCCGCACGATCTCGGTGACCTCGACCAGCCCGGGGACGGTGCCTGTCCCCACGACGTCGTGCAGCCGGTTGACGAGCATCGACTCCTCGACGTCGTGGCGGTCGACGACGACGCCGGACACCCCGGCCTCGAGCGCGCGCCGGGCCTCGACGAGCGCGCCGCAGGCCGAGGTGGTGCCCGGGACCCCGGGCCGGCTGACCGAGCCGACGACGCCGCCCTCGAGCCCGACGTGCGGCAGCGCCAGCACGACGAGCCGGTGCCGGACGCCGTCGAGCGGCGCGTGGCCGAGAGCGGCGCGGATGCCGGTGCGGCCGAGCAGCGGCAGGCCGCCGAGCGACGCGACGTCGAAGAAGTGGCCCCATCGGCGCCGGACGTCGCGGCGGAGGTCGGCCATGAGCTCGTCGCGGCACACCGACAGCAGCGGAAGCGCGGTGGAGGGTGTGAAGCCGTGCGGGCCGAGCTCGGACTCGAGCAGGTCGAGGAACTCCTCGGAGGTGACGGCCCCGGCGTAGGGGGCCGGGTCTGCGCTCACCGGACCATCGTCGCGAACGGACGGCCACGCGCGCAGGCGTTGGCTGCTCGACGACCGGTGTCGTCCATCACGGGCGCCGGGAACGTCCCCGAGCGCCTGCGTCAGGAGGCGAGGCCCACCCAGGACGAGCGGGTGGTCGCCGTCTCCGCCACGGTCGAGCTCAGCCGCGCGCCGGCGTAGCGCACCTGCCAGCTGCCGCTCGTCCGCTGCGTCACCGTCGTGGAGCCGCGGTAGACCGAGCGCTTCGTGGAGGCTCGGAGCGTGAGCTTCTTGTAGAGCTTGGCGACCCCGGTGCTCGACGGGACGAACCACACCGACACCGTGCGCGCGGTCGTTCCCTTGGGCGAGGCCACGAGCGCGATGCGCAGCGTGTTGGAGGCACCCGCCGGCACCGGCGTGCGCGACGGCGTCAGGGTCAGCGTCGACGGCGTCGCGGTGGTGATGAGCGAGGCCTTCGGGCAGGTGCCGCCGACGAAGCGCATGGTGTTCCAGTAGATGCGCTGGCCGGGGTGCCCCGCCCACGGCGCCGACACCGTGGAGACGCCGAGGAACTGCGAGTCCTTCGACAGGATCGCGGCCCGGTGCCCGGGCGAGTTCATGTACATGCGGAACATCGAGTCCGCGGAGCCCGTGGTGTACGCGATGTTCTCGCGGGCGCTGCTCCAGGTGCAGACCGACGACGCCTTGGTGGCGAAGGAGGAGTCGTGCTCGAAGCCGGAGAAGCCCTTCGACGCCATCGTCAGCGACCAGCTGCGCGACTGCGAGGCCAGCGGGCCGAACTGCGCCAGCGGCGGCAGCCCGCGCGCGATGCGCGCCTGGTTGACCAGCACCGCGAGGCGCGAGTCGTACGACGGCGCGTCGGTCGCTGCCTGGGCGGGCCCAGCGGGCAGCACGACGAGCGCGCAGAGCAGGCCCGCGAGCGCGGCCAGCAGTCCGGCGCGTCCGACGGGCGAGCGCGACGCCTTCGCAGCGAGCACCAGCACGACCCCTTCCCCACGGCCCTCGGGCCGTCCTGCGCCAGCCCCCACGACTGACGACGCCCCCTCGCGGGGGCGCCCGCCGACGCTACGAAGCAGCCGAGCGGGGGTGTCAAGGCACCGGACGGGTCATCGGACGGTCAAGGGACGCTCACGATGGGCCATCCGTGCGTGGCACGCCGTCGGGAGGGTGAGAAGGCTCACGTCGCGCTCAGCGTCGGCGCCCTCGCCTTCAAGGTCCGTCCGGGTGAGCCGAGAACCAGAGGGTGAGGTCCTCCGCAGCCCGCAGCAGCATGCCCGCGCGCGCCGCCGTCGTTGCGGCCGCCGTCGTGGCGCTGCTGGCCACCTGGCTGCCCGCGACCGCCTCTCCCGCCCACTCGGCCAACCCGCCGGTCGAGCCGGTGACGCCCGTCTTCACCGGCGTGGTCGACGTCAAGCCCGAGTACCAGGGCCAGGTGCTCTGCGACCCGGCGCCCAAGCCCGGCACCGTGCGCCTCGGCGACATCATCAAGGCGACGTACCCGGCCTATCCGACGATCGGCTACGAGCGCGACTGCGCGGCGGGCGGCCAGAGCGAGCACAAGGACGGCCGCGCCCTCGACTGGATGGTGAGCGTGCGCGACGCCGGGCAGAAGGCCGCGGCGGAGGCCTTCCTCGCCTGGCTGCTCGAGCCGGACGCCGACGGCGTGCCGGCGGCCATGGCCCGCCGCCTCGGCGTCATGTACATCGGCTGGGACGACCGCATCTGGCGCGGCTACGGCACGACCGGCTGGGACGAGCTCTTCGACTGCCAGACCAACGCCGCGAAGGCCGCGCCCGCCTACGACACGACCTGCCACCGCAACCACATCCACATCTCGCTGACATGGGACGGCGCGGCCGCGATCACCTCGTTCTACGACGGCACGTCCGTGACCGCGGGCGCCTGCCCGGCGCCCACGACGACGCCGACCGCACCCGCCGCGATGGCCTACCAGCTCGTCCCCGTCCCTGCAGTGCGCGTGCTCGACACCGCCGCCCGCATCGGCGTCGCCGCACCCTGCCGGGCGTACGGCCCGGGCTGGAGCGGCCAGCGCCGCGCCGTGTCGGTGAGGGTGACCGGCCAGGGCGGCGTACCCGCCACCGGAGTGGGCGCGGTGCTGCTGCGCGTGTACCCGGTCGGCACCAACACCACGACGAGCCTGCAGGTGTGGACCACCGGCGCGTCGTCGCCGACGGGCAACCCGGCCGCCAGCGGCTACCGGGGCAAGGGCGTCACCTCGACCTACGTCGTGCCCGTGGCATCCGACGGCACCGTGCGGTTCGCCACGACGTACGGCGCCACGGACCTCGCGGCCGACGTGCTCGCGTGGGCGCCCACTGCCAACCAGGTCGGCATCGCGTCGACCACGCGGGGCAACGTCCACATTCAGGCGCCGTCCACCGCGGCCACGCTCACGGTGGCCGCCGGCGAGACCGCCGTCGTGCCCCTCGGCGGCACGGCCGGGGTGCCCGCCTCGGGGCTCACGGGGGTGCAGCTGCGCGTGTCGGCCGCGGCGGCGTCGGGGATCTCCGGCAGCGTCCGCGTGGGCTCCGTGACGGCCGACGGCCCGCAGCTGCCCGCCCGGTTCACGGTGCCGGTCGCAGGCACCTCGGTGCGCAGCGCCTCGGCGACGGTGGCCACCGACGACGGCCGCATCGCGATCCGCAACTACAGCGCGGCGCCCGTGACGATCACCCTCGACGTACTGGGGTGGTACGGCACGGTGAAGGACACCCAGGGTCTTCGCTTCGTGCCTCGTGCGCCGGTGAAGCTCGTCGACGCCGGCGCGGTGCTCGGCATCGCCGGGCCGCTCGTCGCCGGCACGCCGGCCGCAGTCGCCGTCCCGGTCACCGCCGTCCCGACGACCGCCCGCGGGCTGGTGCTCGCCGTGCAGACCCGCGGCCGGGCGGCCACCGGCGCCCTCGTGCTGGAGCGCCCCGGTGCCGCATCGACCGGCCGCAGCGCCGACGTCGTGTCGGGCACCTGGACGACGGACCTGGTGCTGGTGCCGCTCGGCGTCGACCGCTCGCTCGTGCTGCGCTCCACCGCGGCCGCCGACGTGCGCATGCACATCGTCGGCTACCTGCGCTGAGCTCCGGGCCTAGCGGCCGAGCCTGCTGGGCCTAGCGGCCGAGCCTGCTGGGCCTAGCGGCCGAACAGCTTGCCGAACAGGCCGGTCTTCTGCTCCGGTGGGCACGCGCAGCGCTGCGACTTCGGCACGCCGCGCATCACCTGGTCGACGTGCTGGCCGCAGCCGGCCCACGTCGCCTTGCCGCACCGCTTGCAGGTCACCTGTCGGCACATGTCGAGCTGCTCCTTCTCGGGGGATCGTGGTCAGAGCATATACCCCCGGGGGTATATGCTCTGACCCGCACCCCCACCCGAGAGACTCCGAGGAGAACCCCATGTGCAGCCCCGCCACCTGCAGCCGCTGCGGCAAGATCACCTGGTCCGGCTGCGGCATGCACGTCGACATGGTGCTGGCCCGCGTGCCCGAGCAGCAGCGCTGCACCTGCCGCTGACACCGGCTCTCGGCACCTGGGTCGGCCGGCCGTCCGGCGGCCTCGCCACCAAACAGGCAGCAGGCCCGGTACCTCGCGTCCAGCGCTCCCCCGTGCTGCGCTGGACGCCGGTCTCCGGGCCTGCCGGGCTCAGCCTGCTGCATCCGGAGACCGGTGAGTCTGTATTCGGGATTGCCCGAATCGTGGCCGTGACCTGCGGTGATGGAACCGGTTCCGCCGGCTGACACGCCAGCCCCCGGACGTCAGCCCAGTCGGGCTGGGTTGGCCTCGAGGAGCTGCCAGCCCAGCCGCGTCGGCCGGTACAGCACCTCCCGGCCGTGGCGCTCCGAGCTCACGAGCCCGGCCTGGCGCAGCACGCCGAGATGCTCGCTGACCGTCCCCATCGACATCGACGCGGCGCGCGAGATCTCCGAGGTCGTGCGCGGCGACGTCGTCCAGCGCAGCACTGCGGCGCGCGTACGCCCGAGCAGGGCGGCGAGGCCGTCGTCGCCGGGGTCGAGCCCCTGGTCGAAGACCAGCCCCGCCGAGCGGGTGGAGAAGACCAGCCAGGTGTGGTGGGGGTCGTACGCGGCGAGGCCCGCGTAGGGCGCGTTGAACACCGTCGGCACGAGCAGCAGCCCGCTGCCGGTGCGGTCGTAGCGCTGCGGCGTGCGGGTGGGCGACACCACCAGGTCCGCGCCGTCCCAGGTCACCCGCGAGTGCAGGCGCGCGAGCATCGCGCCCATGCCCGCCTCGCCCGCGACCGTCGTCCACCACGCGATGTCGGCCTCGAGGAAGCGCAGCATCGTCGGCCACCACGGCGCGACGAGCACGTCCCATGCCAGCTGCAGGGCCTCGCCGAGCAGCTCGCCCGGGCGGGACGACTCGAGCAGCGGGCGCATCGCCTCCGGCGGATGCGGGAGGCGCTGCGCCATCCACTGCTCGACGTCGTCGGTCCCGATGCCGCGCAGGTGCTCGACGATGACGGCCACCTCGCCGAAGGAGGTGCCGTCCGGCCGCTCCACCCCGGGCAGGGGGAACCACGGCGGCACGAAGCCGTCGAGCGGGATGAGGCCGACGAGCATGCGCAGGAGCGGATCGGACATGCGCGGCGCGACGCCGCGCGCCCAGTCGTCGTAGGGCGACGGCGAGGCGCGCTGGAAGGTGCGCAGGGCGTGGACGGTCTCGGTGACCTGGGACGTGGCGAACCGCGTCGCGAGGATGTCCTCCCCCGACAGCGTGATGCGGTGCTCCGCCACGCCGTGCCCCCTTCCTGACCTCTCCGGCACCGTAGCGGGCGCATCGGGCGGCCCGCCCGTCGAGCGCCGTCACGGGCCGGGGCTCCCCTACGCTCAGGCGGACGCCGGCACCGGGCCGACCGACCCCTCAGGAGGACGCCGATGACCAGGCCCGTCGACACCGGCGTCGTCGATGCTGCCGACGTCGAGGCGTTCGCGCGCGACGGCGCGGTGGTGCTGCGCGGCCTGTTCACCCCCGACGAGGTGGCGACGGTCGAGCGGGGCATCGAGCGCAACCTCGCCGACCCGTCTCCGCTGTTCCTCGTCGCGAGCCGTGGCGACGACCCCGGACGCTTCGTCGAGGACTTCTGCAACTGGCAGCGGATCGACGAGTTCCGCGACATCGCGTTCGAGTCGCGCGCCGCCGATGCCGCGGGCGCCCTCATGCGCAGCAGCACGGTGCGGCTCTTCCACGACCACGTCCTGGTGAAGGAGCCCGGCACGCAGCAGGAGACGCCCTGGCACCAGGACCAGCCCTACTACAACGTCGACGGGCTGCAGAACGTGTCGATGTGGATGCCCGTCGACCCGGTCGCGGCGGAGTCGACGCTGGAGTTCCTCGCCGGGTCGCACGAGCAGGGCTGGCTGCTTCCGAGGTCGTTCATGGACTCGCAGGCGAAGTGGTTCCCGGAGGGCTCGCTGTCCGAGCTGCCCGACATCGAGTCCGACCGCTCGGCCCACCCCATCCTCGGGTGGGCGCTCGAGCCGGGCGACGTCGTCATGTTCCACATGCTGGCCGTGCACCACTCCTACGGCGTGCCCGGCGCGTCCCGCCGACGCGCGTTCTCGCTGCGCTTCCTCGGCGACGACATGACCCATGCGCCGCGGCACTGGCGCACGTCGCCGCCGTTCCCCGGGCTCGAGGACGAGCTGCCGGCCGGCGCGCCGATGGACCACCCGCTGTTCCCGCTGCTGCGTTCGCCGTCCTGACCCGGGCGGCGCCCGTCCGGAATACCGTCGCCCCGTCGGGCGGTTGCCTGCAGACCAGCGCGAGGGGCGCTGCTCGAGGGGCGCGAGGGGGCACGGTGAGCGAGTCGCAGCGCACGGCGGCGGAGGAGTCGTCGCTGTGGACGCACGGCCGCACCTTCGCCGAGCGGCTCAAGGCCGAGAACGGCAGCTCCCTGGTCCTGCTCGCCGCCGCGGTGCTCGGGCTGCTCTGGGCCAACGTCTCGGCGGCGTCGTACGAGTCGTTCTGGACCACCGAGCTCTACATCGGCTTCGACTCCCACGAGCTCGCGCTGACGCTGCGGGAGTGGGTCAACAGCGGCCTCATGGCCTTCTTCTTCTTCGTGGTCGGTCTCGAGGCCCGCCGCGAGCTCGACCTCGGCGAGTTCCGCACCCGCCGCAACCTGCTGCTGCCGGTGGCCGCCGGTGTCGCCGGCATGGCGGCGGCCGGCGTGCTGTACCTGCTCGTCACCTGGGGCACGCCCGAGGCCGCGGGCTGGGGCGTGCCGCTGTCGACCGACACCGCCTTCGCCCTCGGCGTGCTCGCCGTCGTCGGCCGCGGCAACCGGCGCCGGCTGCGTGCCTTCCTGCTCAGCGTCGTCATCACCGACGACATCGTGATCCTGCTGGTCATCGCGTTCGCGTTCACCGAGTCGGTGCAGCTCGGCGCGCTGGCGGTCGCTGCGGCTGCCGTCGGCGCGATCGTCGCGCTGGCGATGCGGCACATCCGCGGCGGCGCCCCCTACCTGCTGCTCGGCGCCGTCGGCTGGGTCGCCCTGCACGAGTCGGGGATCGACCCCGTGATCATCGGCCTCGTCGTGGGCCTGCTCGCCTTCGCCCGGCGCCCCGACCGCGAGACCCTCGCCGACGCCACGACGCTGTTCGTCGGCTTCCGCGAGCAGCCGACCGCCGCGGCCGCGCGCGACGTGCAGACCGGGCTGCGCTCGGCCGTCTCGCCCAACGAGCGGATGCTCCATCTCTGGGAGCCATGGAGCGCCTACGTCGTCGTGCCGGTCTTCGCGCTCGCCAACACCGGCTTCGTCATCCCCTGGTCGACCCTCGGCGAATCGCTCACCGCACCCGTGACGGTGGCCGTCGTGCTCGGTCTCGTGCTGGGCAAGCCCCTCGGCGTCGCCCTCACGACGTGGCTCGGCGTGCGCCTGTCGCGCGGCCGCTTGCGTACGCCCGTCGGCTGGGCCGGCGTCCTCGGCACTGCCACGGTGTCCGGCGTCGGCTTCACCCTCAGCCTGCTCATCGCCACGCTCGCGTTCGAGGGCGAGGCCCTCGACGACGCCAAGCTCGGCGTCGTCGTCGCGGCACTGGTCTCGACCGCGCTGACCTGGCTGGTGTTCCAGGTCGTGCGGATGCTGCCCGACGGCCGGCGCGAGACCGCCCTGTTCGGCTCGTCGGCCCTGCCGTCCGACCTCGCCGACGACGTCGACCCCGACCGCGACCACGTGCGCGGCGACCTCGACGGCGAGGTGACGCTCGTGGAGTACGCCGACTTCGAGTGCCCCTACTGCGGTCTCGCGGAGCCGATCGTCGAGTCGCTGCTCGAGGGCGACGCCGGCCTGCGCTACGTGTGGCGCCACCTGCCGCTGCGCGAGGTCCACCCGCATGCGCAGCTCGCGGCCGAGGCCGCGGAGGCGGCCGGCAGCCAAGGCCGGTTCTGGGAGATGCACGACGTCCTGCTCGACCACCAGGGCAGGCTCACGGTGGCCGACCTCATGGGCTACGCCTCCGACATCGGGCTCGACGTCGACCGGTTCACCGCCGAGCTCAAGTCGCGCAAGCACGCCGGACACGTCGACGCCGACGTCGAGACCGCCGATGCCAGCCAGGTGACCGCGACGCCGACCTTCTTCATCAACGGCCAGCGCTACACCGGGCCGGTGGAGACGGAGGCGCTGCGCGAGGCGGTCGCCCTGGCACGGCAGAACAGCCGGGCGGCCGCAGCGCTCGACGCCTGACCCCCGGACCGGGGGGCAGCGGTCCCGGGACCGGCCGGACGCTCGCAGGCGGGAACCCCCGGCAGGCCCTAGCCTGCAGCAGTGGGGCGGCTGTGGTGGGAGCGCGCGACGGGCATGGACCCGATCGGGCTGGAGGCGCGCGCGGTCGACTGGGAGTCATCGTGGGGCCCCCGCACCGCGTGGCCGGCTCAGCTGCGCGCGGCCATCGAGACCTGCTTCAGCACCAGGTTCCCCGTGCTCGTGACCTGGGGGCCGGGCCTCGAGATGCTCTACAACGAGGGCTACCGCGAGTTCATGGACGACGCGAAGGGCGCCGACGCCCTCGGCCGGCCCGTCCTCGACGTCTGGGCCGAGATCCGCAGCGACATCGAGCCTCTGTTCCGCAGCGTCCTCGAGACCGGTCAGCCGGTGTTCATCGAGGACAGCCCGCTCGACATCGCCCGCGAGGGGCAGACGGTCGAGGCGTTCTTCACGTGGTGCTACTCGCCGCTGCGCGACGACCAGGGCCGCATCGCCGGCGTGCTGGACATCGCGATGGAGACCACCGAGCACATCGTGCGCCGCCGGCAGCTGTCGCTGCTGCGCGCGGTGTCCGACCAGCTGCAGGCCGCGCCTGACGACCTCGGCGGCATCGGGATGTCCGTCGTCGACGCGCTGCGCCGCTACGACCGCGACGTCCTCGGCGCCGAGGTGCACGTCGTCGACGAGGGCACGCTGTCGCTGCTGGCCCGCACCGACCCGCGCCGGCCGGCAGCCGTCGGCACGGAGGATCTCGCTGCCGCACTGTCCGCGCGCGACGGCGTGCGGATCGGCAGGCACTGGGTCGCGCCCCTGCGCTCGTCCGGCGACACCGACGCGGTCGGCGTCGTCGTCCTCGAGCTCGACCCTCGGCGGGTCCTCGACGAGGCCTACCGGGACTTCCTCGACGTCCTCGTCTCGACCGTGTCGGCCGCCATGAGCGCCGCAGTACGGCGCACCCGCGCGTTCGGCGAGCTGCGCACCGTCAGCGAGACGCTGCAGCTCTCGATGGTGCCCGGTCTGTCCGTGCCCGGCGGCACCGTGGGCCGCTACGTGCCTGCGGTCGGCAGCCTCGCAGTCGGCGGCGACTGGTACGACGCGGTGCCGCTGACGGGCGGCCGCACCGCCCTGCTCGTCGGCGACTCCGTGGGCCACGGCCTGCCGGCGGCCGCCGTCATGGGCCAGCTGCGCAGCGCCTCGCGGGCGCTGCTGCTCGACGACCGCGCACCGAGCCAGGCGCTGGTCTCCCTCGACCGGTTCGCCTCCACCGTCGACGGCGCCATCTGCACGACCGTCGTCTGCCTCATCGTGGATCCCGGCGCCGGCAGCGCCACGTGGTCGAGCGCCGGGCACATGCCCGTGCTCGTGCTGGGGTCCGACGGCACCACCCGCTGGCTCGACGGCGGCCGCGACGTGCCGCTCGCGGTGGTCCCCGATGCCGAGCGCACCGAGCACACCGTGGACCTGCGCGCCGACGACATCGTCCTCGTGTTCTCCGACGGCCTCGTCGAGCGCACCGACGAGGTGATCGACGTCGGGCTCGAACGCCTCGCCGACACAGCCCGCTCGCTGCTCGGCGACATCCGCACCGCCACCGCCCTCGTCGGGATCGAGAAGGCGCTCGAGACGGCGGCCGATGCGATCCTCGACCGCATGCTGCCCGACGGCGGCCGCGACGACGTCGCGCTCGTGCTGCACGCCGTCGGCGCCCCTGCGCCGTGAGCCCGCCCCCGACGCCGCC
The DNA here is from genome assembly GCA_020161245.1 of Actinomycetota bacterium. Taxonomy (GTDB): domain Bacteria; phylum Actinomycetota; class Actinomycetes; order S36-B12; family CAIYMF01; genus Longivirga. Next base: position 33,523 of record JAIUOK010000001.1, read on the forward strand.
GGGCCCGGTGCGCATCGATCAGTGGGTGTGGGCGATCCGGCTGTACCCCACGAGGTCCGCAGCCGCCGAGGCGTGCCGGGCCGGCCACGTGAAGGTCAACGGCGCCAGCGCAAAGCCGGCGCAGCACGTCAAGGTGGGCGACCAGGTGCGGGCGCTCACGAAAGGGGGCGAGCGGATCGTGGTGGTCGCCGGGCTGATCGCCAAGCGCACGAGCGCGACCGTGGCCGCCCAGCACTACGAGGACCTCACACCCCCGCCGCCGCCGCGGGAGGAGCGCGCCGCGCCGGTGCTGCGCGAGCGCGGCAGCGGCCGCCCGACCAAGCGCGACCGCCGCCTCACCGAGCGCCTCAGGGGCCGCTGACCCGGAGGATCTCCGAGGCGAGCTCGGCCGGACGTTCCTCCGCCACGAAGTGGCCGCAGCCCTCGAGCCGGGTCGCCTCGGCCTCGGGGAACAGCTCCTGCCACCGACGGAGCTCCTTGTCGCGGAACGCCAGGTCCTTCATCCCCCACACCAGGGCGGCGCGCTTGTCCTGCAGGGCGGCTCGGCGGTCCCACAGCGACGCGAGCCAGTCCGACGAGCCGATGATCTCGCGCGGGAACACCGCGCTCCCCATCCGCTCGTCCGGAGTTCCCAGTGGCTGGAGGTAGTGCCGATGGATCGCGGGCGTCAGCGCCGAGCGGTCGCCGTAGACCCGCTTGAGGAAGTCGCCCGCGAAGAAGTTGCGGCGCAGGATGAGCCGGCGCCCCACCGGCCCGCCCATGAACCGCGAGAACCCCTGGTAGTACCAGTCGTCGGACACCGACCACATCCAGGTGTTGGTGATGACCAGCGCGGCGACCCGGTCCGGGTTGTCGAGGGCCCAGGACAGGCCCAGCGGGCCGCCCCAGTCGCCCACCACGAGCGTGGCGCCCCGCAGGTCGAGCGAGTCGAGGAATCCGGCCAGCACCGCCGCCTGATCTGCAGGGCGGTAGGAGTAGCCCACGGGCTTCTCGGACAGCCCGAACCCCAGGTGATCCGGCGCGATGGCACGGCGGCCCTCCAGCAACGGGATCACCTGACGGAACTGGAACGACCAGGTGGGATTGCCGTGCACCAGGACGACAGGCGGGCCCGAGCCCTCGTCCACGTAGTGCATGCGGCCGTGCGGGGTGCTGTGCCAGCGCGGTTCGAACGGGTAGAGCCCGCGGTCCAGCCAGGACGGGACACCAGCGGCCGACGACATGCGTGCCACGGTAACCACGACGGGGGGCCCGGGGCGCAATGCCCGGGCCCCCCGTCGGAGGGACTCGCCTACGCGGGCGGCTCGGTGGTGACCGTGAGCTGCTGCGTTGCGGGGTTGTAGACGAACGTCGTCACGTCGTCGGGGTTCACGGTGAAGGTCGCCGTGGGCCCCTCGAGCGTGCCGTTGCGCGCCGCCTGCACGGTGTAGGTGCCAGCCGGGACCGTGGTGAGGCCGAGGCGGAACACCTTGTCGCCGTCCGGGTCCTGCAGCCAGGCGCGCATGCACGAGGCGTCGTCGTCGGACGGGCAGCCGAGCTCGCTCTGGAACGAGCCGGTGGCCACGACGATGTCGCTGAGCCTCGTGTTCGTGATCCAGTGCGTGCGGTGGTCGTAGTAGAACGTCACCGGCCCGCCGTCGGCGGTGTAGCCGATGTCGCCGCCGTTCTGGATTCCGCCGCTGCCGTAGTTCTCGTCCCACGACCGGTTGATCGCGGCCTTGAACGCGTAGCCGCCGGCAGCCGGGCTGACCGTGCCCTTCCAGATGCCGTCGGAGTCCTCGAGCTCGAGCTGCGCCTGCTCGCAGCCCGGGTCCCAGTCGCCGGGGTTGGTGCCGCCGTCGGTGCTGCTGTCCGGGCAGCCGATCTCCGAGCCGTGGCTGCCGGGGATCGACACCGCGTCGGGCTGCGTCACGTTGCCGACCGGCGGGATGACGACCGGGGCCTTGCCCACGATGCCCCACGTGCTGGCCACGCCGAGGTCGCCGTCGTGGTCCTTGACCACGACGCGGTACTCGACCAGCGAGCCCTTGGGCAGGCCGCTCACGTCGTGGAAGACGCGGTACGGCGCGTTGTCGTCCGTACCGAGCCGGGTCCACGTGCTCGAGCCGACGGGGCGCCACAGCACGGTGGCCTGCGCGAAGTCGTCCGACGCGAGCGAGACGCCGATGGGCGTACGGCCCTCGAGGACCGAGCCCGCCTTGCCCGACGTGATGGTCGGCTCGGGCGACACGGAGTCGGCACCCAGCTTGCGGTCGGCGCGGTAGACCAGCACCGAGCGCGCGGGCACGGTCACGGTGACCTGCTTGTCGGCGCCGCTGCGCAGCACCGCGGCGCCACGGGGGCGCTGGGTGAGCGAGTACGACGGCCAGATGCGGGTGAACGACGCCTTCGCCGCGTACGTCGGGAAGGTCGCCTGCTTGGTCACGTCGGAGCTGTTGGCCACGACGACGAACTCGCGGTTCTGGCCGGCGCTGATGCGGCTGAAGGCGTAGATGCCCGGGCCGTCGTCGGCGTAGCGGTGGATCTGCGCGCCGTCGGCGAGCGTCGGGTGCTTCGTGCGCAGCGACGACAGCGACGAGATCCACCGGTACATCGGGTGGCGCTTGTCGTAGTTCGACGTCGCCGTCGTGGCGTCCGTGCCGATCAGGTCGTCGTCGTTGTAGCTGGCGACCTTCGACGCGAACATGTCCTGCCGCGCGTCACGGTCGCCGCCGTCGCCGGTGAAGCCCTGCTCGTCGCCGTAGTAGACGACGGGCTGGCCGCGGGTGGTGAACATGAGCGAGTGCGCGAACTGGTCGCGCTGCAGCAGCGTGCTGCCGGTCGCCCCGGTCTGCGACAGGAACAGGCCGACGCGGCCCATGTCGTGGTTGCCCAGGAACGTCGGCAGCGAGTACGCGTTCGAGTCGCTGTCGGTGAACCAGTCGTCGGAGGCGAAGAACTGCTGCAGCTTCTTGGCCGAGGAGCCGGCCTTGCCCGTCTCGCCCTTGGCGAAGGCCGTCGCGCTGGCCTGGAAGCCGAAGTCGACCGTCGCCTGCAGCCGGCCCGTCGTCGTGTAGCGCGACATGAACGCCGGGTTGGCGTCGTAGACCTCGCCGAACATGAAGAAGTCCTTTTTGCCCAGCGATGCGGCGTAGCCCTCGAGGGCGGGCGCGAACTGCTGCCAGAACTCGATGTTGACGTGCTTGACGGTGTCGATGCGGAAGCCGTCGACGCCGGCGTCCTTCACCCACGTCTTGTAGATGTCCTCCATGCCCTTGACCACCTCGGGACGCTCGGTCCAGAGGTCGTCGAGCGAGGAACGGTCGCCGCTCGGGAAGTCGCCGTACTCGCTGTCCTCGCCGGCGAACGTCGACGTGCCGCGGTTGTGGTACATCGTCGGGTCGTTGAGCCACGCCGGGACCTTGACGTCCTCGTCGCCCGGGTGCAGCACGGGCTTGTAGGGGAACGACGTGTCGGCGTCGATCTCCGGGAAGGGCGTGCCGCCGGACGCGTAGTCGCGGTCGTCGAAGGGGTTGCCCGCGGCGTCCTTGTACGGCTGCTGGGCCTTCGAGACGTAGGGCACCGACTCGTTGGCCGGGTCGCCGGTGTAGGCGGAGTCCTCGTAGTCGAGGACGTCGGCCGTGTGGTTGGTGATGATGTCGAAGAAGACCTTGATGCCCCGCTTGTGGGCCGCCTTGATCAGCGCCTTGAGGTCGGCGTTGGTGCCGAGGTGCGGGTCGATCTGGGTGAAGTCGGTGATCCAGTAGCCGTGGTAGCCGGCGCTCTCCTGCCCCGCCGATCCCTGCACGGGCTTGTTCTTGAACGACGGCGTCATCCAGATCGCGGTGGTGCCCAGGCCCTGGATGTAGTCGAGCTTGGCGAGCAGGCCCTGGAGGTCGCCGCCGTGGTAGAAGCCCTTGTCAGTCGGGTCGAAGCCGGTCTCGAGCCGCGAGCCGGTGAGCCCGCCCTGGTCGTTGGCGGTGGAGCCGTTGGCGAACCGGTCGGCCATCACGAAGTAGAAGCGCTCGCGCGTGAGGTCCTTGCGCAGGCTGGTGCCCGCGAGCGCGCGGTCGGCGGAGCCGAGCGGGTCGGGGGCGTCGGCCGGCTCGACCCAGGTGCGGTGCGTCGCGTCGTCGTACACGAACCGCAGCCGGGCCGAGTCCTGCAGCGACAGCAGCATGTTGCCGCCCTGGTCGAACGCGCCGCCGGCGTCGCCGTAGCTGACGTCCCAGGAGCCGTTGAGCCGGACCTTCCACTGCCACGTGCCCGCGGGCACCGTGAACACGCCGGACCAGACGTCGCTGCCCGCCACGGGCGCGAGGTCGGTGAGGTCGCAGGCGCCGTCCCAGTCGCCCCCGCATCCGAGCTCGGACATGAGGTCGCCCATGAGCGTCACGCGGGACGGTGCCGGGTCCTCCGCGGATGCGGGGGCGGCGGTGCCGAGGGCACCGAGCGCGAGCGCGCCGGCGGCGGCCAGGGCGACGAGGGGGCGCCGCAGCCGCACAGGGCTGCGGTCGGGTGCGGGTCGTACCGGACTGCTGATGAGCACGTGCAGCTCCTCGGTCGGGTCGAGTCGGACGAGCGCCACGCAGGCTAATGACACCGCTTCCACTCCGTGAGGATTCGGTGAGGAATGCCGCAAAGCCGCCAAGGGCAACGGCTCTGACGACGTTGTCCGTCCGCTATCCGGCCGGCCTGCCACCCACAGGGTGCAATCGTTTACGGCTCAACCAGGCGGCAGGACGGCGGCCGCGCCGCCGCGGCGCGCGTCGCCCACGGCGGTGACCGACCCGTCGCGGGCGCGGCTGACGGCGTGCACACCGCCGAAGTACACGTTCGGCGTCGGCCACTGCTCGACGCCGGGCCAGCCCCGCTCGCCGGCCAGCCGGTCGAGGCCGGCGAGCGCCGCCTCGGGGAGCCCCGGCTCCACATGCACCTGGTGGTCGCTGCCGATGTGGACGCGCGGCGCGGCGACGGCGTCGGCGAGACCGGCGCCCTCGTCGACGAGCCGCAGCACGACGCCGAGCACGGCGGAGCGGATCCGCTCGCTGCCGCCGGTGCCGAGCACGGTGCGGCTGCCGTCGGAGCCCTCGAGCAGCGTCGGCGCCATCATCGAGCCCATCCGCGCACCCGGTGGGAGCGGCTCGCCCGGCTGCAGGTCCTCCTCGCCCAGCATGTTGTTGAGCGGTACGTGCCAGCGCGGCACGACCGTCCCCGAGCCCGACCCGTTCGACGTCGTCAGCGCGGCGACGCCGCCGTCGCGGTCGACCACGCTGAGGTGCGTGGTGCCCGTCGGCACCTGGCCGCGGCCGCGGTGGGCGAGCCGGGCCTCGGCCTGCGCCGCCGCCACCTCGTGCCACCGGGGCCCGCCGCGGCCGGCGTCGTACCGGCGCAGCGCCTCGAGGACGATCGCGCCCCCGGCCGACGGCGGCGGGTTGGTGCTGATGCGCGCGTCGCCGCGCTCGAGGACGAGCGGGTCGCGCAGCACCGGCGCGTAGGCCTCGAGGTCGGCCGCGGAGAGCAGCCCGCCGTGGTCGGCGGCGCCGCGCAGCAGCTCGTCGGCGTAGGCCGGGTCCCACGCGCCCGCGACCTCGCCGCGGGCCACGGCGTCGAGCAGATCGGCGTACCCCGGGTTGCGGTAGGCGCCCGCCCGGTCGAGCCCGGCGAACAGGCGCGCCGACTCCGGGGTCAGCGCGAGCAGATCGGCCACGAGCGTGACGAACCGGCGCTGCACCGCCGAGAGCTCGACACCGTCGCGGGCAAGCCGTGCGGCGGGCGCGACGACGTCGGCCAGCGGCAGCCGGCCCCAGCGCGCATGGGCGTCGAGGTAGCCGGCGAACGCTCCGGGCACCGCCACCGTGCCCCAGCCGCCGTGGAACACCTGCCGGCTGGCACCGGCAGCAGGGCCGGCCTTGGCGAAGTCGACGACGACCTCCTGCACACCCGCCCCGGCCGATGCCTCCCCCGCCCCCTCCAGGCCGGGCCGCGCGGACCGCCCGAGGCCGGGCACTGCGACGAAGAAGTCGAGCACCTCGGCCGCGCCGCCCGCCGGCGCGTGCAGCAGGAACCCGCCGCCGCCCAGGCTGGAGAGCACCGGCTCGGTGAGCGTGGTGGCGAAGGCCGCCGCGAGCACGGCGTCGACAGCCGAGCCCCCGGACCTCAGGACGTCGATGGCGGCCGCGACAGCCTCCGCCGACCCGCCGGCGACCGCTGCCGACCCCGGCGGCCCCTGCACCACCACCGCCTGCTCGACCACACCCGGATCGTACGGACCCCACCCCCGCCCATTCCGGGTGAAGGGCCCCCTCCTTGCGATAGAAGCAAGGAATGCGCCCCAGGCTGTCCACAGGCGGCAGCCGCGGGCGCCAGGAATGCACAGCCGCCGACGACGGTTGCCACCAGGAGACGCACCCGCCTGCTACCGCGCCCGCACGCCCGGAGGACCCACCGACATGAGCGAGCCCCTGACCATCGACGTCTGGTCGGACATCGCCTGCCCCTGGTGCTACGTCGGCAAGCGCCGCTTCGCCGAGGGCGTCCGCCGCTACCAGCAGGCGGGCGGAGGGCTCGACGTCGAGGTGGAGTACCACTCCTTCGAGCTCGCCCCCGACACCCCCGTGGACTTCGAGGGCACCGAGGTCGACTTCCTCGTCCGCCACAAGCGCATGCCGGCGCCGCACGTCGAGCAGATGCTCGACCAGATGACGCAGCTGGCCGCCACGGAGGGCCTCGAGTACCACTTCGACACGCTGCAGCACACCAAGACGCTCAAGGCGCATGAGCTGCTGCACCTGGCCAAGGCGCACGGCAGGCAGGACGAGATGAAGGAGCGGCTGCTGCGCGCCTACTTCACCGAGAGCCGCCACGTCGGCCACGTCGACGAGCTTGCCGACCTCGCCGCCGAGGTGGGGCTCGACCGCGACGAGGTCGTGCGCGAGCTGGACGCCGGCACCTACCACGACGCCGTGCAGGCCGACATCGACCAGGCGCACGCCTACGGCATCAACGGCGTGCCGTTCTACGTGATCGACGGCCGCTACGGCGTCTCAGGTGCGCAGAGCCCGGACGTCTTCGCGCGCGCACTGGCACAGGCCGCGGCCGAGCGAGAGGCGGCGACGTCGTGACACAGCAGCCCGCGCCGGTGCCGGCCTTCCAGCTCGTGGGCGACGCGGACGCACCCGTCTGCACCGACGGCGTCTGTGCGATCCCGGGCGTCGAGGACGCGCGCGCGGACGTGCGCACGGAGAGCCGGAACGACGTCCAGAACTAGGGCTTGCGCGAGTCGTCGCGCGAGGACGCCTGCGCCATGATCTTCGACAGCCGGGCCGCGGCCGCCTGAACCAGGCGGATCTGACGGTCCTCGCGGCCCTGCAGCTCCTGCGTCGGGCCCGCCACCGAAATCGCCGCGATCGCGTGGCCGTCCGGGGCCAGCACCGGTGCGGCCACGGAGGCGAGCCGGTGCATCAGCTCCTCGTGCGACGCGGCATAGCGCTGCTTGCGCACCTGGGCCAGCTCGGCGAGGAACTGCTTCTCGTCGCGGATGGTCTTGTCGGTGTACACCGGGAACCCGGCGGTGATCCGGGCCGACGCCGCCACCGGGTCGAACGCGCAGATCGCCTTGCCCGACGACGTCGCGTGCAGCGGCCAGCGCCGGCGGTACTCGTCGAAGGCCTGCATGCCCCGGAGGGTGGGCAGCCGCTCGAGGTAGAGGGTGTCCGGGCCCTGCGCGATCGACAGGTGGACCGTCCAGCCGGACAGCTCGCGCAGCTCCTCGAGCAGCGTGACCGACCGGCGGCGCAGCTCCGTGCGCTGCAGGGCCAGGTGGCCGAGCTCGAAGAGGTGCAGCCCGAGTCGGTACTTGCCGGTGGCGGGGTTCTGCTCCACGAGCTTGCCGGCCGACAGCGTCGTGAGGATGCGGTGCGCGGTGCTCTTGGCGACGCCGAGACGGCGGGCCGCCTCGGAGACCCCCAGCTCCTCGTCGGTGACGAAGCAGTCGAGGAGCTCCATCGCAGACGCGAGCGACTTCAGGCCGCCCTCGATCTCGTGGTCGCTCACGCCGCCACCGTAGCCACTCGTCCCGCCGGAAGGGCGGTGCCGGCCCGTCCCATAGGACGCCGGACATGCCGGAGGGCGGCGGATGCGCTCCGCCGCCCTCCAGGACGTTTCGTGCTCGACCCGAGGATCAGGTCGCGACCGTGAGGAAGCGGTCGTTGAGCTCGCGGGAGTGGTAGAAGATCGCCTTCCCGAGCTGGTCCGGCGTCCAGGTGACCGTGGGACGGTCGCGGAAGCAGCGGTAGCCGCCGGAGAACGTCTCGTTGCGGTTGCCCGACGGGTCGAAGAAGTAGATCGTCGTGCCGCGCGTGATGCCGTGGCGGGTCGGGCCGATGTCGATGGGGGTGTCGTCCATCGAGAAGATGTCGGCCGCGTGGAGGATGTCGTTCCACCCGCGCATCTCGAACGCGAAGTGGTGGATCTTGTTCTCCGGCGCCTCGAGCAGAGCGATGTCGTGGTTCGACTCGCCGATGGTCAGCCACGTCGCGATGGTGTGCGCGTCGTCCTCGAGGCTCGTGCGCACGCGCTCGGTGGCCCACATGCCGACGCAGTCGATGAAGAACTTCTCGATGCCGGCGACGTCGTCGACCCACAGCAGCGCGTGGTCCAGGCGCGGGGCGCCGATGCCCACCATGTGGCGGGGGAACGCGTCGGGGTTGTGCGTGCCGACCTCGAGGCCCCACGCCGTCATGTGGGAGTAGAACTCGATCTTGTGGCCGCTCGGGAGCGTCACGCGGATGCCGTCGCCGACCTCGGGGTTCTCGCCCGCGACCATGCGCTCGACCGGGTAGCCGAAGGCCACCGCCTTGGTCTCGATCTCGGCGACGTCCTCGGGCTTCTCGCACTTGAAGCCGCACTTGACGTAGCCGACGCCGCCCTCCTCGATGACGACCGAGTGGTGGTCCCACTCGTCCCAGCCCTTGTAGTAGACCTTCCCGTCCTGCTCGAGCGTCTGGTACAGGCCCACGGTGTTGCCGTAGTGCTGCTTGGCCTCGGCGAGATCCGTGACCTTGACGTGCATGTAGCCCATGCGCATGACCGCCATGGCGCTCCATCCCTTCTGAAGTCCTGCTGGGGTTCGGGACGGGTTGACCTGGGGAGGGAACCCGACGTCCTCGGATGCGAGGAACGTAGGCCCGCCGGATGGGACGCCGAAACAGGCGTTCCCGAAAACGGAACGGGCACAAGAGGTTTGGCAACCCTTACCTCGACAAGACGCGTTCCAGCATCGGGAACGTAGGGCAGACGCACTCCGCGTCGAGGTCGTAGACAGGCCCCGCGCCACCCCCAGCGCGACCCACCTCACACCCCAGTCCGAGGAGGCGGTCCATGACCCCGTTCATGCTCCGTGTCGCCGACGTCCTCGGTGCCGAGCCGGAGGAGATCGACCTCCCCCAGCCGGCGCTGCGCCGGTCGGTGCTCCGCCCCGTAGGGAAGGGCAACGACATCCACGTCGCGTACCGCGGCCTGACCGAGCAGCTCGTCTGCGAGGCCAACGCGATGCTCGCGCCCGAGGACGACCACATGACCCTCGTCGACGAGATCGTCGGCGACGAGATGCTCTACAGCGTCCTGTACCGCGGCCGTGCGGCCGTGGTCTCCACGACCTTCGGCGACGGCAAGGCCTACGGCCGCGTCGTCGCCGACGGCCTCGACAACTCCGAGCCCCACGAGCTGGCCGGCCCCGAGTCCGTCGAGGACCTGCTCCTTCTCCTCCTCATGGAGTCGGACACACCGCGACACCCGTCCTACTGATCGAAACCCCAGCACACCACCGGATCTCCGGCCAGGAGGGAAGCATGCAGTTCGAACTGCGTACGCAGGTGATCGAGCCGAAGCGCAAGACCTTCACGAACCTCGTGGAGCGCTACGGCGACCGCCCTGCCTCGCGCTACGAGGAGGGCTCGATCGATATCCAGCCCGTCGAGAACCTGCACTACCGGCCGCTCTACTCGGCCGACAAGGAGCACTACGACCCCAACTGGTCGGCGTTCAAGCTCGCCGACCCGTACTCGTTCACGGACCCGCGGCAGTACTACTACGCGCCGTACGTCCAGTCGCGCGCTGCGACGAACGAGGCGTTCGTGAAGACGATCGACTACGTCGAGTCGCGCGCGCTGTTCACCAAGATGCCCGCCGGCTGGGACGCGCTCGTGGGCGAGGTCCTCGTCCCGCTGCGCCACTGGGAGGCCGGCACCGAGCTGGTCTTCATCGAGGGCGCCCGCTGGGCCTGGGGCACCACGATCGACCAGTGCTGCACCTACGCGGCGTTCGACCGCATCGGCAACGCGCAGAACCTCTCCCGCATCGGCATCGTCTACGGCGACGGGCACGACCACGCGCTGGCCACCGCCAAGGACACGTGGCTGTCCGGCCCCGCCCTGCAGGGCCTGCGCCGCCTCATCGAGGAGCTGCTCGCGGGCGACGACTGGGCCAAGAAGGTCGTGGCCGTCGATCTGACCGACCGCCTGCTCTACCCGCTGATGTACGGCCACGTCGACGAGGCCGCGCTCACCGGCGGCGCCGGCGCCTACAGCCTCGTGGCGCAGCACTTCTCGTCGTGGTTCGCCGACCACCGCCGCTGGGTCGACCAGCTGATCAAGGTGTGGCTCGCCGACGAGACCTACGCCGAGAGCAACAAGGCCGCGTTCCAGGACGTCCTGGACGAGCGGTGGACGCAGATCGTCGAGGCCGTGACCGACCTGGCGGCCGCCGTCGACGCCCGCGTCCGCTGCGGCGCCGCCGACGTCGTCGCTGCCAACGCCAAGGAGCTCGCCGCCGACCTGGCCGCTGCCGGCCTGACCGTCCCTGGAGGCAACTGATGTCCGTGTCTGCTGAGCCGCGCCCCGTGGGCGTCGACCTTCAGGAGAACGAGGAGAACCGTGCCCTCGTCGAGGCCATCGAGGCCGACAACGAGGACCTGAACATCCGGCACATGCCGGGGATGATCCGCCTGACCAAGAACGGCCGCCTGGTGATCAACCAGGCCAGCGTCGAGGCCCGCCTCGGGCGCCCGTGGGAGACCCACGAGTTCCAGCTGGCGATCATCTCGTACTTCGGCGAGTTCGTTGAGTGGGATGACGACCAGATCGTCATCGCCTGGAACCACTGAGGAGAGCTGCGACATGACTGTTCCCGCCCAGAAGCCCGTGCGCAAGCTCTCCATGAAGCAGCGCTACTCGGCGCTGACGCACGACCTCGACTGGACGCCCACGTACGTGACGGAGGAGCAGGTCTTCCCCCACACGACGTTCGAGGGCATCAAGGTGCACGACTGGTCCAAGTGGGACGACCCGTTCCGCCTGACCGTCGAGGCCTACAACAAGTACCAGGCTGAGAAGGACCGCCGTCTCTACGCGGTGCTCGACGGCTTCGCGCAGAGCCAGGGCCAGCTCGGCCTCACCGACGCGCGGTACATGAACGCGATGAAGATCTTCCTGCAGGGCATCCCGATCCACGAGTACGACGCCCACCGCAACTTCGCGTACCTCGCCCGCTACGCCAACGGCCCCGGCGCCCGCTTCGCCGCCCTGTGCCAGTCGCTGGACGAGCTGCGCCACGCGCAGACCGAGATCCACACGCTGTCGCACTACAACAAGCACTTCGACGGCATGCACGACTGGCACAAGTGGAGCGACCGCGTCTGGTACCTCTCGGTGCCGAAGTCGTTCTTCGAGGACGCCCTCACCGCCGGCCCGTTCGAGTGGCTGATCGCCATCGGGTTCTCCTTCGAGTACCTGCTGACGAACCTGCTCTTCGTGCCGTTCATGTCGGGTGCGGCGTTCAACGGCGACCTGCCCACCATGACCTTCGGCTTCTCGGCGCAGTCCGACGAGTCGCGCCACATGACCCTGGGTCTCGAGGCGATCAAGTTCATGCTCGAGCAGGACGAGGACAACCTCCCGATCGTCCAGGACTGGCTCGACAAGTGGTTCTGGCGCGGGTACCGGCTCATCTCGCTCGTCGCCGGGATGATGGACTACATGCTCCCCAAGCGGGTGATGAGCTGGAAGGAGGCCTTCGAGCTCTACTTCGAGGAGCAGATGCTCGGCGGCCTGTTCAAGGACCTCGAGTACTACGGGATCAAGCCTCCGCGCCACGTCGACTGGGCGATCGGCGAGAAGGAGATCCTGTCGCACCAGGTGTACTGGATCCTCTACCAGTACAGCCACGCCGCGGCGTTCAGCACCACCATCCCGGACGCCGAGGACCAGGCCTGGCTCGAGCAGGCCTACCCGGAGACGTGGCCCGTCTACCGCGACACCGTGTGGAACAAGGCGCAGCGCGTCATGGACGAGGGCGGCCGGTACTTCAACCCGGGCCTCCCCCAGCTGTGCACCGTGTGCCAGATCCCCATGGGCTTCACCGAGCCCGGCGACCCGCTGACCCAGTGCCAGCGCCAGTCGGTCTACGAGGGCGAGCGGTACGACTTCTGCTCCGACGGCTGCCAGTGGATCTTCGACCGCGAGCCGGTCAAGTACCGCCAGTCGTGGCTGCCCGTGCACCAGATCTTCCAGGGCAACTGCGGCGGGCCGACGCTGCCGGACGTGGCGGCCTGGTACGGCCTCCAGCCCGGAGACGGCGCCGAGTACCTCGGCTCCCCCGACCACCAGAACTGGCTGGCCTGGCACGGCCAGGCCCCGCAGGAGGGCTGATCCCATGGCAGTCAAGGCGATGTACGACTACGACTGGCCGTCCCGCTCGGCCGCCGAGTTCTACGGCGACGACCAGCTCGTGCACGTGTGGTTCCGCGGCAACGTCTTCTTCGTCTCGGCACAGACGTTCCGGTTCCCGAAGGCGATGCCCTTCGGCGAGCTGGTCGGTCTGTGCAAGGGCTTCTTCGCGGCCGACCCGGACTTCGTGCCGGACGCGATGGACTCCGCGAACTGGAAGGTCGACGGCCAGCCGATCACGCCGGACCTCGACCGTTCCCTGGAGGAGAACGGCGTAGGACACAAGAGCCTCGTCGAGTTCACGCTCTGATCAGAGGCCTCTGCTGGACGACGCCGCTCCCGGTCATCGGCCGGGAGCGGCGTCGCTCCACCGGACCAGCACTGCCAGCAATGACAGCAATGACAGCACGCACCCGCACGGACGAACGGACGAGGAGCACCTCATGACGGCGGAGTACCAGGTCACCATCGAGCCCCTCGGGCGCGAGGTCACCTGCCGCGAGGACCAGACCATCCTCGACGCCTGCCTGCGCGCCGGCGTCTGGATCCCCCACTCCTGCACCCACGGCACGTGCGCCACGTGCAAGGCCGAGGTGCTCGAGGGCGAGGTCGACCACGGCGAGGCGTCGTCCTTCGCGCTCATGGACTTCGAGCGCGACGAGGGCAAGTTCCTCCCCTGCGTCGCCCGCCCGCGCGAGGACCTCGTCTTCGAGGCCGACGTCGACGTCGACGAGGACATCCCCGTCTACCCGGTCGAGGACTACGCCGGCACCGTCGTCGCACTCGAGGACATCGCGCTCGACACCAAGCGCGTCGTCATCGAGATCGACCGCGACCTCGCCTTCAACGCAGGCCAGTACATGGCGCTCTCGGTGCCCGGCCACGACGGCGTCACCCGCACGTACTCGATGGCCAACCCGCCCTCGGAGACCCGCCGCCTCGAGTTCCAGATCCGCCGCACCGCTGGCGGTCTGGCCACCGACGGCTGGATCTTCAAGGACCTCGCGGTCGGCGACGCCATTGCGCTCGCCGGCCCCTACGGCCGCTTCGTGCTCCGCGAGGACCGCAGCGAGCCGGCCATCATGATCGCCGGAGGCACCGGCCTCGCCCCCATCGCCGCGATGATCCGCCACGCGCTGCTCGACGACGTCGACAGCGTCGGCACGCTGCACCTCTACCAGGGCGCGCGCACCCGCGAGTGGATGTACGACGTCGACCACTTCCGCCAGCTCGAGGCGGAGTTCCCGGGCCGCTTCGTCTACCGGCCGTGCCTGTCGGAGGAGGAGGCCGAGGGCTTCGCGACCGGCATGGTCACCGACGTCCTCAACGCCGACCACGAGACCCTCAAGGGCCACGTCGGCTACGTCTGCGGGCCGCCCGCGATGGTCGAGGCCGCGCTCAAGACGCTCATGCTCAAGCGCCTGTTCCCGAGGGACATCTTCAAGGAGGAGTTCCTCGATATGAGCGCTGCCGCCACGCAGGTCCGCTCCCCGCTCATCAAGAGGTGACGACGATGGCCCGCATCCACGTCCAGGGCACCGAGGTCGACATCACCTCCTACCCCGGCGAGACCGTGCTCGACGCGCTCAAGCGCACCGGCAACGCGATCCGGGTCGGCTGCCGCCGCGGCGGCTGCGCGATCTGCAAGGTCGAGGTCGTCGAGGGCACCTACGAGTACACCCGCCCCATCGCCGACAAGGTCCTCACCGACGAGGAGGTCGAGCGCGGCACGTGCCTGACCTGCCGCGCCGTGCCGACGAGCGATCTCGTCGTGTCGCTGGCCGGCCACCACGAGCGAGTCGACACCCTCATGGCCTTCTTCACCCGCAACCTCAAGGAGACCAGCACCGCGTCGTGACCTCGACCGCGACGCTGTGCGCCGCCGGCGGAGGCGGCAGTACCGGCATCAGCGCGTTACAGCGGATCGCAAGAGTCGCCAGCTTGCCCAGGGCACATCGCGATGGCGAATGCCGACGTGGTCGTTCGTTCGTCCCCTGACGCATCTGTGTAGCGGATGAGTAACGCCTTGGTGGATGCCGGAACGGCGGGCGCTGTCACCGTAACCGCGAGTTCGACACGCTCCGGTTGCGTTCCCTCCGGCGGAGGGCCATCCAGCCCGACATTCGCACGGGACTGCTCGTCGCAGACGTTGGTGACTGCCCTCTGGCTCTTCTCCGCCTGGGTCAGGCCCAACGTCGATAGATCACCGAGCCCGTCGCCCTGGGGCACATCTCCGAGCGGTATGTAGCGGACCGCGAAGTCGACGACTGACAGGCCGTTGCTCGGTTCGACGGCCTCGACAGACGTGATGGTGACCGACCCCGGCGCGTCGAGGCACAGAGGGATTCCGCCTTCGCTCAGAAGATCATCGGCTGCCATGCCGACCACGCCAACGCCGACCCCGCCGTAGACGGGCGAGTAGAGCTGGGCGTCCTGCTCGGCCCACGGCAACGACGAGCACCCGGCGATGCCTCCGACGAGGCACATCAGGACGACCGGCAAGACCCCCCGCTTCATGCGAGTCAGAATGCCTGTTCCTCCACCCAGATGCGGTGCAGAACGGCACCTATCCGAGGGTGAGGCTCACAGTGACCTCTGTCCCGAAGTCGGCCGAGGACACGTGGTGATGTCCATCGAAGTCTTGCTCCCGGAGCATCTGATCAAGGGTGTCGCGGAGTTCGGCTGCCTCTGCGGCGGTGAGCCACAGGTAGGCGGTCGTGAGCGGTTCGCCGGGTGAGCCCTCGATGCGCATGCGTCGATGATGCCTGACAGGTCGCCTAGGGGATGCGGGCGAGAACGGCACTTCGGCTCGGCGGCTATGCGGCTCGCTACCGCTCCACGCTCCTGCTGTAGTCGAGCGTGAAGGCGCGTTCGACCCACGATGTACCACCGCGATCACCATCGGGATCGGAGACTTCACCCGCTTCGATGGCTCGCCTGCGTTCAGCAAGTTCCGCCGATACATCTCGGACTTCGGCGACGTGACCCCCGTCGACTAGCAATTCCAGGACGCGCTCGAACTTCCACGCCGGGTGAAAGCCCATGTGCACGTAGTGGGTCTGGATGAACCCGTCCCCGACAAGCAGGCCACCAGAAAGTTGCCTCGGCGCGTTGAGCCCGGAGAACAGGAAACCCGGTCCCTTCCAGGAGGTATCGCGGGTCGGACGCACACCTAGCAGTGACGTTTGTTCGTCGATCTCGACCCCACCGATCGTGGATCCGTCACCGACGAGGAGGTCTGATAGGACGAGTTGCTTGTCGACTATCGCGAACGTTGCGACGTAGCCCCGCCAACACGCTGAGCTCATGAAATGCGCGGCAAGGTCGTACTCCGCAGGATCGAACAAGGTGCCCCCCGACACCCCAACAAGCGAGTAGGTGCGACCGTCAACTACGACGTCATCTGCGATCTGCGCGGTCATGCGCCCATGATCACGGACAGCGCCCGGGATTGCCGAGAGACACGGTTATACCGCCGCCTATTGCCGGTTATCGCGCGGGCCAGCGTGCTGGTTGCGCCGATGTGATGACGTGCCTGTGGCCCGAGCGCCCCTCTCGGGCGTCGGGCTCAGGCGGTGCGACGAGGTCGGGGTCAGGCGGCGACGGGGTCGCCGGGTGGGGGTGGTTCGGGTGGGTGGCCGCGGCGGAGGCGTTCGGCGAGCAGGGTGCCGTCGCGTCCGAGGTAGCCGGTCTCCGGCGGTCGGAACACCCAGTGGCGCGGGTCGCCGTCGGGGTGGCCGGGGTCGGCGAGGATCCGCCAGCGTCCTTCGTGGACGAGGTGGTGGTGCCGCGAGCACAGCAGGATCAGATCGGACAGGCAGGTCGCGCCGCCGCGCTCCCACGGCAGCACGTGGTGGGCCTCGCAACGGGACGCGTCGACGCGGCAGCCGGGGAACATGCAGTGCTGCTGCCCGGCGGCCAGCGCCTTGCGCTGGGCCTTGGTCGCCGTCCTCGATTCGCGGCCCACGCAGTGCACGGAGGCGCACCGGCCGACGAGGTCGTGGGCCTCCGACGGATCCATGAGCCCGTCGAGGTCGACCAGCCGCGGCCCGCTCCCGCCGTCGATGCCCGCGCCGTCGCCGCCCTGGCAGGTGCAGGGGGCGAGCTGGTCGGGGTGGCCGCCGGCGGCGGTGTCGCGGGCGGACCGCTGGTGCTTCACCAGCGAGGTGTGCGAGGTCGGGGCGATGCGGGTGCGGTCGGGGACGAGGCCGTTCACATGGATCTCTGTGACCTTCGCATCGCACAGGATCCGGGCGGCGGTCTCGTTCGCGACGGTGACGGGCTCCTGCCCCGGGACGAGGAGCTGCGCGGGCCCGCCGGCGGCGTGGATGTCCTCGCTCACGAGCAAGGACACGTGGGGTGCCTCGCCGTGCTTGGTGCCGACGAGCTGCTCGTCGAGCAGGCGCCGGATGAGGGCCTCGAACACCTCGGCGTACAGCCGCGGGCGGGCGAGGCGGGCGCGGCGCTCGTCCTCGGCCTCGTCCCCGGTCGGCTGCAGCTCCTCCGGAAGGGAGCCCTCGCGGAAGCGGCGGTCGACCTCGGCATCCAGGACGGTCTTGAACGCGGCGCCGGTCACGGCGTCGAGCACCATCGTGACGCGGGACTGGGTGCCGACCTGCGCGAAGCGGACCTCGCGGCGCTCGAGTGCCTCCAGCGCGCGGCGGGCGGCGGCCTCGGGGTCGAGGTGGAAGATCAGCGACCGGCACACCTCCTCCACGTCGGCGACCGTGCCGACCTCCGCGACCGGGACCACGATCGCCTCGCCGCGGGCGCGCGCCTCGTCGCGCGCCTGTCCGCGGAGGTCCGCCACGGCGTAGTCGATCCCGCGGACCGCGACCAGGACCGCGTCGGGATGGAACCGGCCGGCCAGCACGCCGGCCTTCAGGGCCGGGTAGCGGTCCACGCCGGTCCCGAGGCGCTGCAGCTGCGACGCGCCCGCGCCGGAGATCCCGACGCCGTCGCGGAAGAACGCCTTCACGCTCATGAACCCCGACGTCCGCAGATCCCCCGAGTCCCGCGACGCCTTCCCCAGCACCGCGGCCGCCACACTCCCGAGCCCGGCAGCGGCGACCAGATCCCCGGCCAGGCCCGCCTGCGACACCCCGTCCAGATCCCGATGATCGCCCGCAGCGAGCTGTTCCCCGATCAGCTCGGCTGTGGAAAGCAGCAGCGCGACGTTCGCGTCGAGGGTCTGCTGCTGGGTGGTGGTCATGTGGCAAGGCTACGACCCACCTCCGACAGCGCACCCCGCCCGAGAACCGTTGAGCCCCAGTCGATCCCAGCCCCCGCTATCCACATGCAGCGCGCCCCTGTGCGTCGTCCACAGAACCACCCATCGCCTTGAGCGCGCCGCAGGTGCGACGTGCTAGGCGACCACTCAGAGGGCGCGTTGGGGGTCGAATCGCGTCGCAGAGAGCGCGTTTCGACCCCCAACCAGAACATGCCCCGAGCTGGGGGTCCGATCGCGTCGCAGAGAGCGCGTTTCGACCCCCAACGGAACGGAGGCGTCGTCAGGCGCCAGCGACGACGCGGCCGTCGGCGAGCTGGACGACCTGGTCGGCTACCTCGGTGACCCGCTCGTCGTGGGTGGCGACGACCAGGGTGGTGCCGGCGTCGCGGGCCGCGAGCAGGACGGCGAGCACGCGCGCGACGTTGTCGTCGTCCTGGTGGCTGGTGGGCTCGTCGAGCAGGGCCAGGGGCGGGTGCAGCACCAGGCCGCGCGCGATAGCGGTGCGCTGCTGCTCGCCCAGCGACGTGTCGGTGGCGGGCCGGTCGGCGATCGCGTCGAGGGCGAGCGCCTCGATGAGCCCGCCGTCGTCGTGGCCGCCGCGCAGCGCGGCGGGGAGCAGCACGTTCTCGCGCACGGTGAGCCCGCCGGAGACGGCGGAGTGCTGCGGGGTCAGCGAGACCGAGGCCCAGTCGGGCCGGCCGTCGACGGCGGCGCCGAGCCGCGTGATGCTGCCCCGCCCCGGGGCGCTCACCCCCGCGAGAAGGTGCAGCAGCGTGGTCTTGCCCGAGCCGGAACGGCCGGACAGCACCACGAGGGTGCCCGGCTCCACCGAGAACGAGACGTCGTCGAGCACCGTCGTGCCGCCGATGGCGTGCGTCAGCGAGTCGACGACGAGCACGGGCGCGCTCATGCGTCGTCCTCCGAGGGCCGTCGCAGGACGACGTGCCCGTCCTCGAGCACGAGCTCCGCGCGGTCGTCGGGAAACAGGTCGAGCGCCTCGGGTGGCAGCTGCAGGCGTCCGGCCGAGTCGATCGGCACCAGCGAGCGTCCCGACCTGTGCTCGGCAGAGAGGACGCCGTGGCGCAGGGCGAGCACGCGGTCGGTGTGCGGCACGACGCGGTCGTCGTGCGTGGCGACGACGACGCATGCGCCGCCCTGGGCGCACGCGTGCAGCTCGCGCAGCACGAGCGCCGCGGAGTCGTCGTCGAGCTCGGCCGTCGGCTCGTCCGCGACGACGATGCGCGCGCCGGACGACGTCGCAGCCAGCACCGCGAGGCGCTGCTGCTCGCCGCCGGACAGCTCGTGCACCCACGCGTCGCGGCGATGGGCGAGCCCGAGCCGCTCGAGGGCGTCGTCGGCAGCAGGCCGCCGGCGAAGCGCAGCGACCTGCGCGAGCTGCTCGCGTACGCGCAAGGAGGGCAGCAGGGCGTCGCTCGGGCGCTGCGGCACCCACGCGACGTTGCGGCGCCGGAACCGCGCGAGCTCGTAGGTGCGCATCGTCGCGACAGATCGGCCGAGCACCTCGAGGTCGCCCGCGGTGTGGCGCTCGTTGAGCGCGAGGATCGACAGCAGGCTCGACTTGCCGCTGCCCGACGGACCCGTCACCGCGCTCATCGAGTGCGTGCGGAACACGGCCTCGACGCCGCGCAGCGCCTGGGTCTCGCCGGTCGCGGCCCAGTAGAGCTTGACCAGCCGGTCGCAGCGCACGGCCACTCCCTGGTCGATCGCCTCAGCCGTCACGGAGCACCACCTCCTCGGCCGTGCTGCGCCGCGAGCCGCGCTCGGCGGCCCACAGCGCGAGGACGAAGGCGACGACCGCCGTCGCCGCCGTGATGGCCAGGGACTGCCAGGTCACCCGGAACTCGAAGGCTGGGCGGGCGGCGCGGTCGAGGTCGAACAGCGATGCCCCGAGCGGCGAGACGACGACGACCGTGATCACGGCCGCGACAAGCGCGGCGGAGACCGCCCACATGAGCTCCCAGCGGCGCGCTGCTCGCAATCCGCTGCGACCGAGCCCGACCCGCACGAGCATCGCGTCTGCAGCGCGGGCGCGGCGCGCCGAACGACGGGCCTGTTCCACGAGGACGACGACGGACGTGAGCGCCACGAACGCGGCAAGGGCTATCAGGTAGCCGGTCGACCGATCGGCGGCGTCGAGCTCGGGGTCGACGCCGAGCACGGTCTGCGCGGTGGTCTGCAGCACCGGGACGTCCGCCTGCTGCAGGGTGCTCACGAGCCCGTCGACCGGCTCGGCCGACCACAGCCAGGTCTCGACGTAGGCCCGCGGAATGGCGTCGTCCGGCGGGGCCAGGCGCGGGTCCTCCCGCCCGAAGTATCCGAAGAGGATGTCGGCGGTCGTCACGAGCATCGGCAGGTCGCGGAGCCCGGGGAAGGCAGTGGCCGACGAGACCACGCGCATCGGAGCCGACCAGCCCTGGCCGGAGATGAGCCGGCTCTTGCCGGGCGTCGCGGCGCTGTCGTTGACGGCGATGACGGGCACCATGTCGGCCTGACCGGCTGCCCGCTCCTCGTCGGCCGCGGCCTCGAGCGCGTAGAGCTGCGCCCTGATGTCCTGCATCTGCTGGCCGTCGCCCCATGACGCTGCGGCCGCGAACGCCTCGGGATCCACCGCCATGACGTCGCGATACCCGAAGTCTCCGTCCATGCTCACGAGCGTGCGGAAGACGAAGGTCGTCCCCTCGGGCGGCGGCACGATCGCCGGCTTGGGTACGCGCTTGCCCTTGGCGACCTGCGCCGCGGTAGGGGTCTTCGGCGGGTCCTCCACGAACGCCCAGGTGCCGGGGACCTCGGCCGTGGCCACGGCCCCGGTGCGCACGGCCGTGCGATCCGCGATGGCTGTGCGGGTCCCCGCGACAGCCGTGGCGGTGACCAGCACCATCCCCAGGCCGAGCGAGAGCGCGGCGACGGCGAGCACCGCGCTGGCACCGCCGCCGGTCGTGCGCCGCCAGCCGAGCCAGCGTCCTGCCGAGCGCGACGACCGCGGCAGCGACGACGGGCGCGTCCGCCGTGCGACGGCCAGTGCGACGGTGGCCACGACGGCTCCGAGCGCGAGGGCGACGAGGGCCGGCGTCAGCAGCGCGACAGCGCCCGGGGTCGAGGCCTTCGACGTCGCGGCTGCGAGCAGTGCCGTCGCCGCGACGGCCGCGAGCAGCCACACCCACGGCACGGACCGCTTGCGGTCGGAGGATTCAGGACGGTCGGCCACCAGCACCGCGGTCGCGGCGACGATCGCAGCGAGCACGAGCCCGATCGCACTGACCACGCTTGCCGCGCTCCACGCCGACTCCATCGCCGACGGCTGCACGATGCCGTCGGGGCCGAGCGCCGCCATGGCCGCGCGCGCCAGCAGCACCCCTCCGACGACGGCGAGCGCGGCCGGCAGGAGCGTCTCCAGGACCCATAGGCCGGCAGTGCGCAGGGGCCCGAGCCCGATGGCTGCGCCGTGCCGCAGCTCGGCGCGGCGGTCTGTCGCCAGCAGCACGAGGACGGCCATGGCCGACAGCAGCCCCGTGGCGGCCCCGGCGGCGGCGAGCAGCGCCGTCCGATCGCGGGTCGCCTCGCGCAGCGACGACGCCGTGCTCACCATGGTTTCGATGCCCGACACGACACCGGTGCGCAGCGGCCCTGCGGGCTCGTCGCTGGGTGCCTTGACCTGGTCGCGCAGGTCGGCCACCCCCGCGGCCGTCTGCTGCGCTTGATCGAGGGTGAGCCCGGGCAGCATCGCGGACTCCTGGGTCCACATCAGCTGGTCCTCGGTGGTCGCGGCCAGCGCGGTGGCCGTGGCCACGTCGCCCAGGATCAGGTAGGACGACTGCGTCGAGTACTCGGTGTCGGTCGGGATGCCCCCGACGCGACGCGACCAGGCCGTGGTTCCCGGCGGGTCCGCAGGCCGTCGGCCGTCGGCCCCCACCTCGTACACGCCGTCGACCGCGACGGTGGCGACCGGGTCGGGCGGCGCATCCTTGGGCGCGGGGTGCAGCGCGTCGCGGGTGAGCACCACCAGCTCGACCGTGCCGCCGGGCTGCACGCCGAGCTGCTCGGCGACCGGCTGCGGAAGCCAGACGCCGTCGCCTGCGCCTTCCGACGCTGCGACGGGCACCAGCGATGCCGCCGGATCGTCGACTGCGGCCAAGCGGGCCCGGATCTCGACGCCGTCGTGCCGCACGACCGGGCGGAGGAACGACTGCCACCGCAGTTCGGGCGCGACGGAGAACGCGATCGTCGTCGGGGAGGTCAGGCCGGGGATGCGCTTGAGGCTCTCGGACCGGAAGCGCATGAGCTCGTCGTCCGGCGCGGCGCCGGAGATGAGGCGGATCTCGTCGGAGTCGGCGGTGCGCGCGGTGTCAGGGATGCCGTCGCGCACGGTCTGCAGCGCGTCGTCGCCCGAGAGCTGCACGAACATCGACGCCGACGCGGCACTCGTGGTCGCGGCCAGCAGGGCCAGCAGGAGGAGGGCTCCGGCACCCCCGCGGCGCCAGGCGCGCGCAGGCGCACGGCGCCACACCGGCGACAGCGCCACGGGCGTCAGCCCCCTTCCGAGTCGCGCGATCCTACGTCGCCGGGCGGGCGCGATCGCCACGGTAAGGGAGCGCTCCCGCACGGACGTGGCGCGTCTGTCCCGGTCGCATCACGATCCGGTGGCGCGGAGGTGACAGCCGCTCGCTCCCGTCAGAGCGAGAACTCGGCCAGCACCGGGGCTGGCTGCTCTCCCGCGGCCTCGGCGAAGGCGGCCAGCGCGGCCCCTACTGCAGCTCGCTCGCGTGCCGGCAGTGCCGCCAGGATGGCGCGGATCTCCCGACGGCGTGCCTCGGTGACCTCGCGGACCAGGTCGACGCCTGCAGCCGTGGCGGAGATGAGCGTCTCCCGCCGGCTGTCCGGATTGGGGCGCCGCTCCACCCAGCCGCCCGACACCATGCGGTCGATCGTGCGGGTGAACGTCGTGGAGTGGACGTCGAGGGCCGCCGCGAGGTCGCCGTGGCGCACCGGCCCGTCAGCGTTGCTGAGCAGCACGAGGACGCGGAACTGGGGGACGGTCACCTGGTCGAGGATCGGAGCCACGGACCTGGCCACCACGGCCAGCAGCGCGCGCGAGGCCGTCAGCACTGAGGCGGCTGCGTCGTCGAGGTCGCTCATGGCACCACTGTCCCTCATCGGCGCGCCCTCTACTCATGCTTTCGTGCATCAGATGTAGTACAGCACTAGTCTGTCGCTGTGAACGCGCCCGGGACCCCTGAGCCGGCGAGGCTGCGCGATGCGTTCTGGTTCCAGACGCTGCTGCGTGTGCTCGTCATCGGCGCCGTGGTCATGCTCGTGCTGATCTTCCTGCGGCGCGACGTTGTCACCGGCTGGCGGGAGGTGGCCGTGTGCCCGGCCGTGACCGCCCCGTCGAGTACGAGCCTGTCGGCGACCCCCGACCTGTCGATGTGCTCGGGGCCCGCCGTCGAGCTCCAGCGTTCCGAAGGCCTCCACGTCGTGCCCTTCATCCTGCCCGCGACGGCCGGAACCGACGCCTCGGTGACCCGGATCGTGTCCGGAGGGGACGGGGGAGAGCTCGTTCTGGAGTACCGCGACGGCTCCGATCTGCAGCCCTACCCGTACGTGATCGTGTTCGTAGCGCTGCAGGACGACGACGTGCCGACCTCGCCGTTCCGGACGGTCGCCGGTTCCGAGGCCGTGGTGGTGAGGGCGGCGTGAACCTCAGCACCGCCCGTCGGTCCTCCGCGCGGACTGCCCGCTATGGACGCGCCCTCCACCGCTACGGCGGGGGCGACACACGCCTGCTCCTGCTCTCTGCTGCAGTCGGCGCGGCGGCCGGCGGCGCAGCACTGCTGTTCCGGTGGGCCTTGGACGCGGCGACCCGGCTGCTCCTCGTGGACATCGGCGGCTACACGCCCGCCACCACGATCGGCGAGGGCGGCGGCACTCCCGCATCGGGGTTCGAGCGGCCGTGGGCGGTGCCCCTTGTCGTCGCGCTCGGCGGGCTGATCTCCGGGCTCCTGGTCCAGCTGCTCGCGCCCGAGGCCGAGGGTCACGGCACTGACGCCGCCATCCACGCCATCCATCACGACCCCCAGGGAATCCGGCTGCGGGCCGTCGGGGTCAAGCTCGTCGCCTCCGCCGTGACCATCGGGTCGGGCGGCTCTGGCGGGCGGGAGGGTCCGACGGCGCAGATCAGCGCCGGCACGGCCTCGGCTGTCTCGCGCGCCCTCGGCCTGTCTGCCGCGAGATCGCGCATCCTCGTCGCTGCCGGCATGGCGGCCGGGATCGCCGCGATCTTCCGCGCCCCGCTGGCCGGGGCGGTGCTCGGCGTCGAGCTGCTCTACCGCGACGATCTGGAGTCCGACGTCCTCCTGCCCGGTCTCGTCGCCTCTGTGTCGGGCTACGTGGTCTACGGCGCGGTCGACGGGTTCGTCCCCGTGTTCGGCGATCAGGGCGCCATCGGCTTCTCAGGTCCGACGCAGTTCGTCTGGTTCGCGGTGCTGGGGCTGGCCGCTGGCGTCGTGGGACGCCTCTACGCGTCGACCTTCTACGGAGTCGCCTCGTTCTGCCGTCGGATCCGTCTGCCCCGCTGGCTGCTGCCGGCGCTGGCGGGTGCGCTCGTCGGCTGCCTCGGGCTGGCGGTGCCCGGCGTCCTCGGCACGGGCTACGGCGTCGTCCAGCAGCTGCTCACGCCGCAGGGCGCTCTTGCGCTGCCACTCGGCATCGTGCTCGTCCTGCCCTTCGCCAAGATCCTGGCGACCTCGCTGTCCATCGGCTCCGGCGGGTCCGGCGGCATCTTCGGGCCCGGTATGGTCATCGGCGCCGGGCTCGGTGCCGCCCTCTGGAGGCTCCTCCACGACACCGCGCCGGCCCTCGGCGGCTCGGTGGGCCCGTCGCCCGCGATCTACGCGCTGGTGGGCATGGTCGCAGTGTTCGGCGCCATCTCGCACGCGCCGATCGCGATGACCCTCATGGTCGCCGAGATGACCGGCAACCTCGCAGTGCTGCCCCCCGCCATGCTGGCCCTCGCCGTTGCGGCCGTCGTGGTCGGCGAGCGCACCATCTACCGCAGCCAGCTCGCGACGCGCCAGGACGACCACGGCGCTGCGCCGAACCCGGCCGCCGCGCCACACTGACGCCGTGCGAGCCCGCGACCTCATGGTGCCAGCGCCGACTGTGGCGCCGTCGACCCCCGTGCCCGAGGCGCTGCGCGCCATGATCGAGTCCCGGCTGCCCGGCGTCGTGGTGCGCGACGACCGTGCCTTCACCGTCGTGCCGGCGTCGCAGGTGCTGCGCGTCGTCCTGCCGCCCTATGTCCTCGCCGACCCGTCGCTCGGGAGGGTGTGGGACGAGTCGTCCGCCGACGAGCTCGTGGCCAGGGCACGGGGGCTCACCGTGCGGGACCTGCTCGCGGCTCTGCCCGAGGGCGGAGCCGCGGCGACCGTCGACCCGGACGCGACGGCGGTCGAGATCGCGGCAGTGCTGTCGTCGGCCCACGTCCCGCTCGTCGCGGTCATCGACAGGGACGAGCTGGTGGGCGTGGTCTCGGTGAACCGGCTCGCCGAGGCGCTGCTGGCGTGAGCGGCATCGCGTGGATCGCCGTCGCACTGTTCGTCGGCGTCTACATCCTCATCGCCACCGAGCGCGTCCACCGGGCGGTCGCTGCGCTCGGCGGAGCCGCGCTGGTCCTCGGTGTGGGCATCGTGGGCTCGGACGAGGCGTTCTACTCGCGCGAGACAGGGATCGACTGGGACGTCATCTTCCTGCTGCTCGGGATGATGCTCATCGTCGGCGTCATCCGTCGCACCGGGGTGTTCGAGTTCCTGGCGATCCGGGCCGCGAAGACGGCTCGAGGCAGGCCGTACGGCGTCCTCGTGCTCCTGGTTGTCGTCACGGCGCTGGCGTCCGCGCTGCTCGACAACGTGACGACGGTGCTGCTCGTGGCGCCGGTGACGCTGCTGGTGTGCGACCGGCTCGGCCTGCCGCCCGTGCCGTTCCTGCTGGCCGAGGCGTTCGCGTCGAACATCGGCGGCACCGCCACGCTCGTCGGCGATCCGCCGAACATCATCATCGCCTCGCGCGCCGGCCTGACCTTCAACGATTTCCTCATCCACCTCGCACCGATCGTCGTGGTGGTGCTCGCCGCGTTCCTGCTGCTCGCGCGCCTGCTTTTCCGCGGCGCGTTGGTGCACCGGCCCGAGCGGGTCGCCGCGTTGATGGCCATCGACGAGCGCGAGGCGATCACCGACCGCCGACTGCTGCGGCGCAGCCTCGTCGTGCTGGCCGCCGTGCTGGTGGGGTTCGTGCTCCAGCGCCAGACCGGGGTCAGCCCGGCCGTCGTGGCCCTGGTGGGGGCGGGCGTCCTCATCGTGATCTCCCCGTTGCGGCCGCAGGAGCTCGTCGCCGACGTCGAGTGGGGGACGCTGCTGTTCTTCATGGGCCTGTTCGTCCTCGTCGGCGCCCTCGTGCACGTCGGCGCTCTCGAGGCGCTCGCCTCCGGCGTCGGCTCGTTGACGGGCGGGGAGGTCGGGCCCACGCTCATGGTGATGCTCGGGGTGTCGGCCGTGGTGTCGGCCATCGTCGACAACATCCCGTACGTCGCCGCTATGTCGCCGGTGGTCGACTCGCTCGTCACGGCCCATCCGGCGCTCGGGCAGGACGGGGCGCTGTGGTGGGCACTCGCGCTCGGCGCCGACCTCGGCGGGAACGCCACGCTGGTCGGCGCCAGCGCGAACGTCGTGATCGTCGGGATCGCGGCCAAGAGCGGCCTGCACATCTCCTTCGTCTCCTGGCTGCGCTACGGCATCCCCACCGCGGTCATGTCGGTCGCGCTCTGCGCGCCCTACCTCCTGCTGCGCTACGCCTAGGACGGCGGAAGCCCCGCCTCTGCAGCAGAGGCGGGGCTTCCGAGTGTCCGGGTGGGTACGGCTCAGATGTCGTAGTAGAGCTCGAACTCGTGCGGGTGCGGGCGCAGGCGGATGGGGTCCACCTCGTTGGCGCGCTTGAAGTCGATCCACGTCTCGATGAGGTCCGGCGTGAACACGCCGCCCTCGAGGAGGAAGTCGTGGTCGGCCTCGAGAGAGTCGAGCACCGCGGGCAGCGACGACGGGACCTGCGGGATCTCGCGCGCCTCGTCCGGCGGGAGCTCGTAGAGGTCCTTGTCGACCGGCTGCGGCGGCTCGATCTTGTTCTTGATGCCGTCGATGCCGGCCATGAGCATCGCCGAGAACGCGAGGTACGGGTTGCTCGACGGGTCGGGGCAGCGGAACTCGATGCGCTTGGCCTTCGGGTTCGAGCCGGTGATCGGGATGCGGATGCACGCCGAGCGGTTGCGCTGCGAGTAGACCAGGTTGACCGGGGCCTCGTAGCCCGGCACCAGGCGGTGGTAGCTGTTCACCGTCGGGTTGGTGAAGGCGAGCAGCGACGGCGCGTGGCGCAGGAGGCCGCCGATGTACCAGCGGGCCATGTCGGACAGGCCGCCGTAGCCGAGCTCGTCGTAGAACAGCGGCGAGCCGTCCTTCCACAGCGACTGGTGCACGTGCATGCCCGAGCCGTTGTCGCCGAAGAGGGGCTTGGGCATGAAGGTGACGGTCTTGCCGGCGTCCCAGGCCACGTTCTTGATGACGTACTTGAACTTCATGACGTCGTCGGCGGCCTTGAGCAGGGTGTCGAAGCGGTAGTTGATCTCCTGCTGGCCGGCGGTGCCCACCTCGTGGTGCGCGCGCTCGACCGGGAGGCCCACCTGCTCGAGGGTGAGGACCATCTGGTCGCGGAGGTCCGCGAACTGGTCGTTCGGCGGGACGGGGAAGTAGCCGCCCTTGTAGCGGGTCTTGTAGCCGCGGTTGCCGTCGGCCTCCTCGCGGCCGGTGTTCCACGCGCCCTCGACGGAGTCGATGTAGTAGAAGCCGGCGTTCTGCGAGGTCTGGAAGCGCACCGAGTCGAAGATGTAGAACTCGGCCTCGGGGGCGAAGAACGCGGTGTCGGCGATGCCGGTCGAGGCGAGGTAGGCCTCGGCCTTCGCCGCGATCTGGCGCGGGTCGCGGCTGTAGGGCTCGTCGGTGAACGGGTCGCGGATGGAGAAGTTGACAACGAGCGTCTTCTCCTTGCGGAACGGGTCGATGTAGGCGGTCTTGACGTCCGGGATGAGCTTCATGTCGGACTCGTGGATCGCCTGGAAGCCGCGGATCGAGGAGCCGTCGAACATCTGGCCGACCTCGAACAGGCTCTCGTCCACGGACGACGCCGGCAGGTTGAAGTGCTGCATGACACCGGGCAGGTCGCAGAAGCGAACGTCGACGAACTGCACGTTCTCGTCACGGATGAACCGGAGCACTTCCTCCGCGTTCTTGAACATCCATCCTCCTCGCGGGAGCCCCGGCGGCGCCGTCGGACTCTGGGGGCCTGGTCGTCGTGGCGGGCTCGCCGCGACGTCTGCCGGGAACCTACGGGGCAGCAGTTTCCCGTCGGTGTCCCGATTGTTTCGGGCAGGTTTCCTTGCGTGACAGGCGCAGGCGTCCGGGACATGCCTCCGCGAGGCCGTCCTCGGGACACGTCGTCGGGCCCCGGGGGACCGCCGTCAGGCCGGCCGTCCGCCCTACCGCGGCTGAGCCTGCCAGACGCCCCCGCGACCCTGTCCAGAGGGGCCGGCATCGTCCTGCGCGCGGGGGACGCCTTCGAGGCCTCGGCCCCGTGCGGCGCGGGCCCGGTGCTCCGCTTAGCCTGGCTGCGTGGCGTCGTCGTCGAAGAAGAAGTCCGCGCGCAAGCCCGCCGCGGGCGGTGCTCCGGCGTCGACGGGCGGCGGCAAGGCCGCGTCGTCGGCGTCCGCCCAGGCCCCGGCGCCGGGCGACGAGCGTCCCGAGCCGAGGATCACCCGCCGCGACATCGGCGCGTGGCTGTCGGGGCCGTCGTCGGTGCTGCCGCCGACCCAGGACTGGCCCGGTCAGCGGCTCGGTCTGCCCGAGGAGGGGCCCGGCTCGATCGCGCGCTGGGGGCGTCGTCTCGGTGCGCTGGTGGTCGACTGGATCGCCTGCGTGCTGCTCGTCAGGCTGCTCGTCCCCGGCGTCCCGTACGGCTCGCCGGAGTCGAGCCTGGTGACCCTCGGGTTCTTCCTCGTCGAGCTCACGCTGCTCACGTGGATGACGGGCTCGTCGTTCGGCCAGCGGATCTTCGGCATCGGCGTCCTGCGGATGGACGGCACCCCGCCCGGCTTCGTGCGCGCGTTCCTGCGCAGCCTGCAGGTCTGCCTGCTGTTCCCGCCGCTCATCTGGGACCGCGACCTGCGCGGCCTCCACGACCGCAGCCTCCAGCTGGTCCTCGTCCGCCGCTAGCTCCGCACGTCACACCCCCCACGGCACAAGAACCGGCCGGTTCTTGTGCCGTAACGGGTGTAGCACGCGTCCCGGATCAGGCGAGGGGTGCGAGGCCCGCGTCGGCCAGGGCCTCGTCGAGGAGGCGGACGGCGCGGGGGCCGAAGCCGTGCAGCGCGAGCAGCTCGGATGCCGGACGTCCGGCAACCTGCTCGAGCTCGGTGATGCCGACCGCCGCCAGCGCCCGCGTGGCGGGGGCACCGATGCGCGGCAGGGCGGTCATGGGGCGGGCCTCGGGGCGGCGGTCAGCCGCGCGGCATCTTCATGCCCTTGGGCAGCGGGCCCTTGGGGATCGGCAGCGGCGTCGTGGTGAGGGCGTCGAGGCGCTTGCGCAGCTGCGTGACCTGGGCCGGCTTGAGGTTGCGCGGCAGGCGCATCACCTCGCGCTGCAGCTTGCGCAGCGGGACCTGGCCCTCCTCGTTGCCGGCCTGGATCTCGAAGATCGGCGTCTCGCCGACGAACCGGGCGTGGCGGCGCTTCTCGTTGGCGAGCAGGTTCGCCGCGCGCGACGGCGGGGCCTCGGACACGAGCACGACGCCGGGCCGGCCGATGACCCGGTGGACGACGTCCTGGTTCTTCGTGACGGCCACGGCCGGGGTGACGAACCATCCGGAGCGCAGCGTGGACAGCGCGGACGCCGCGGCGCCGGCCTGGCCCTCGATCTGGTCGTAGGCGGCCTTCTCGGCGCGGCGGGCGAACAGGAACGTCGCGACCAGACCCGCGGTCGGGATGCCCAGCACGATCCAGAACCACAGCGGGCCGAGCAGGAAGCCCAGCGCGATCATCAGCGCGAGCACGATGGCGAACGACCCGAAGACCACCAGTCCGAGCTTGGGGTCGGACTTCGCCGTCATCCGGTAGGTATCGCGGATCTGCGCGATACGGCCTCCGCGGCGGGGGGCGGGCGCGTTGCTGCTCACGTCGTGATGCTCCGGTCTCGTCCGGTCTGGGGGCGCCGGCACGGGCCGGCTCAGGGGTCCAGGGTAGGCCGCCCGGGCGCCCGCCGCCGAACCGCCCGGCCGGGGGTGCCGGGATAGCGTGCCCGCAACCGCAACGAGGAGGCCGCTCGTCGAGATCGTCGGGCGCTGACGCCGCTCAGGCGCGCGCGCCGCCGGTCACGATGGTGGCCTGGCCTCCCGAGGCACGCGCCTCGAGCGCCTGGGCGTGCAGCCGTCCGGCCCGGTAGGACGAGCGCACCAGCGGGCCGGACATGACGCCGGCGAAGCCGATCTGCGTCGCGGTCGCGGCGAGCTCGACGAACTCCTCGGGCTTGACCCACCGGCCGACAGGGTGGTGCCGTGGCGAGGGGCGCAGGTACTGCGTGATCGTGATGAGCTCGCAGCCGGCGTCGTAGAGGTCGTGCAGGGCCTGCACGACCTCCGGGATCTCCTCGCCCATGCCCAGGATGAGGTTGGACTTGGTGACCAGCCCGGCCGCGCGGGCCTGGGTGATGACGTCGAGCGACCGCTCGTAGCGGAACGCCGGGCGGATCCGCTTGAAGATCCGCGGCACGGTCTCGAGGTTGTGCGCGAGCACCTCGGGGCGGGCGTCGAACACCTGGGCCAGCAGGTCGGGCTTGGCCGAGAAGTCGGGGATGAGCACCTCGACGCCGGTGCCGGGGTTGAGCTCGTGGATCTGGCGCACCGTCTCGGCGTAGAGCCAGGCGCCCTCGTCGGGAAGGTCGTCGCGCGCGACGCCGGTGACGGTCGCGTACTTGAGGCCCATGGTCGCCACGGACTCCGCGACGCGTCGGGGCTCGTCGCGGTCGAGCGGGTCGGGGCGCCCGGTGTCGATCTGGCAGAAGTCGCACCGGCGCGAGCACTGCGAGCCGCCGATGAGGAAGGTCGCCTCGGCATCCTCCCAGCACTCGTAGATGTTGGGGCAGCCGGCCTCCTGGCACACGGTGTGCAGGCCCTCGCCCTTGACCAGGTTCGTGATGCGGGTGAACTCCGGCCCGGTCTTGAGGGTCGTCTTGATCCACGACGGCTTGCGCTCGATCGGCACCTCGGCGTTGCGCGCCTCGATGCGCAGCATGCGTCGGCCGTCGGACGCCGTCGTGACGACCGGGTCCGTGGGCTCCGCGGTCACTTCTCCCACCCTTCGTGGAGGCCGCCGGCCAGACGCTGCTCCACCAGGGGGAGCACGTCGAGCACGGCGACGGTGCGGCCGAGCTCGGCCGTGAGGCTGGTGACCCCGGCGTCCTCGATCCCGCAGGGGACGATGTTGTCGAACCACGACAGGTCGCAGTCGCAGTTGATCGCGAAGCCGTGCATGGTGACGCCGCGGCTCACCCGGACGCCGATCGCAGCGATCTTGCGCTCGGGCCGCGTGCCGAGCAGCGGGTCGTCGGCCGCGACCCACACCCCGCTGCGGCCCTCGACGCGGTAGGACTCGACGCCGAGCTCGCGGCAGACGTCGATGAGCAGGCCCTCGAGGCGGCGCACGTGCGCGACGACGTCGACCGGCTCGGGCAGCGTGACGATCGGGTAGCCGACGAGCTGGCCCGGGCCGTGCCAGGTGATCTGGCCGCCGCGGTCGACGTCGATGACGGGGGTGCCGTCGAAGGGTCGGTCGGCCGGGCGCGTGCGGCGGCCGGCGGTGTACGTCGGCGGGTGCTCGAGCAGGAGCACGGACGACGGCTCGCTGCCGTCGACGACCGCGGCGTGCGTCGCGCGCTGCTCGTCCCACGCGGCGAGGTAGGGCACCGCCGCCGCGCCGAAGCCCAGGCGCCGCAGCCGCAGGCCGGACGGTGTGTCGGACGCCTCGCCGAGCAGGCGCTCCGCGGCGGCGTCGCTGTGCGGGCCGGCGATCTCCGGAGCAGCAGTCACGCAGGCAAGCCTACGGCCGTGCGGGGGGCGGCCCCACCCGAGTCCGCTGCGGGCGTAGCGCGCCGGGGGTCAGCGGCCCTCGTCCGGAACCGTGCTGGTGTAGTCGGCCGGCGTCGCATCGAGGCGGGCGATCTGCCCTGCCGTGAGCTCCACGTGCGCCGCGCGGGCTGCGGACTCGACGGTCTCGCGCCGGGTGAAGCCGGGGATCGGCACGACCGAGGGCCCCTGCGCGGCCAGCCATGCGAGCGTCACCTCGTGAGCGGTGGTGGGGCTGCCCGACGACGCCGAGACCTCGGCCGCCACCGCCGCGAACTCCGGGTAGCGGACGGGGAGCTCCGCGGCCTCGCGGCCGCCGCCGAACGGCGACCACGGGAAGAACGCGACACCCTTCTCGAGGCACCAGGCGAACAGGTCGGAGTCGCCGCGGAAGCGCGGGCTGCGCTCGTTCTCGACGCCGGCGAGCTGCCCCTCGGCGATCTCCCAGGCGAGCTCGGCCTCGGCGAGGTCGACGTTGCCGATGCCGATGCGCGTCGCGAGGCCGGCGTCCTGCACGGCCAGCATCGCGCGCACGGTCTCGGCGTACGGCGTGGTGCTGCGGGCAGCGCGGTGGTTGAGGATCACGTCCGGGACGAACCCGAGCATCTCGACGCTGTGCTCGGCCGCCCGCAGCAGGTACTCGCGCGACCCGTCGCGGCCCCAGGTGTCGCCGTCCGGGCTCGCCGTGCGCACGATGCCGACCTTGGTCACGACGACGATCGCATCGCGGCCGCCCGGCCACGTGCGCACGGCCTCGCCGACGATGCTCTCGTTGTGGCCGACGTGGTCGCCGTCCGGGGCGTAGATGTCGGCGGTGTCGACCAGCGTGAGTCCGAGGTCGAAGGCGTGGTGCAGCAGCGCGACCGCATCGTCGCGGTCCATCAGCCGGCCGTCGCGCCCCGGGTTCGACAACGGCATCGCGCCGGTGCCGATCACGGGCACGGGCTTGTCGGTGAGCAGGGGGATCGACGTCGTCCTCATGGCGGCGATCCCATCACGGATCGCGGCGTCAGGGGGCGACGGCGGCCGGCGCGAGACGCGTCTCGACGACGTCGTCGCCCACCTTCTCCACGCGGTAGGCGGCTGGCCCGGTCGCCGGGTCGACGTCGAAGTCGGTGTGCACGCTCACGGGCTCGGTGCCCTCGTAGAGGATCCCGACCCGGTCGTCGGTGCAGTAGGTCAGCGGCAGGGTGCCGTCGCCGACGAGGCTGTGCACGAGCGGCCGGCGCTGCGCCTCGCTGTCGTAGTGCACGCCGTTGCCGTAGGGGAGCAGGCCGAGGCCGTTGGTGATCGGGCGCAGTTGCAGCCCGAACGAGTCGGTGGTGCCGCCGGCGTGCCAGCAGATCGATCCGGCGCTCACACCGCCGAGCACCACGCCCCGCTCCCACGCGTCGCGGGCCGCGTCGTCGACGCCGTGCACCCGCCAGAGCGCGAGCAGGTTGGCGACCGACCCGCCGCCGACCCACACGGCGTCGGCGCGGCCGAACGCCTCCTCCGGCGACTGGTTCGGGTACGGGAACACGACGAGGTGGTCCGGATCGGCCGACAGGTCGCGGCAGGCCTGGTAGCTCATGGCGAGGTAGCCCTCGTCGTCGCCGGACGCCGTGTGCACGAACAGCACGCGCGGACGCTCCTTGCCGGTGAGCCGCAGCAGCTCGAGGAACAGGTTGCCGGGGCGCCGGATGTTGAGGTGCCCGGACTCGGTGAGCAGGAAGCCGCCGCTGGTGGCGAGGATGCGTCGCGTCGTCACGCGGTGAAACCTACGCGAGGGCGCTCAGGACGGCGTCGGCGATCCGGCGCCCGCTGACCAGCGCGCCCTGGATCGATGCGGTGTCGCGGTGGTCGCCGGCGACGAAGACCCCGTCGTGGGCCGGTGTGCGGCGGAGCGGTGCACCCACCGGCATGGCCGGGACGCAGACCGGCAGGCGGTGCACCGCGACGGTGTCCCAGCGCGCGACGTCGAGCCCGTGCAGCAGCGCGAGGTGCCGGCGGACGTCGGACTCGTCGGCATCGAGGCCGAGCGTGGTCGACGCGACGAGCGCCCGGCCGCCGGGGGAGTAGGCGGGGGCTGCACTGCTCACGCAGACCGAGTTGACCACGGGGCCACGGCGGTCCGGGTCGACGACGAGGATCGGCCGTCCGCCGGTGATCTCCGACGCGGGCGCGTCGGCGAGGTGCCAGAACGTCGTGCCGCTGCGCATCTCCGGCACGTCGAGACCGGGCAGCAGCCGGGCCGCGGCCGGCCCCTCGGCGGCGACGACCACCGCCCGCGCGTGCAGCGCGGACCCGTCGCCGACGGTGGCGGACGTCGGCGTCACCGACACGACCGGGGAGTTCAGCCGCACGTCGGCCCCGGCCGCGAGCTGCTCGGGGATAAGGCCCATGCCGTGCAGGGGCACGGCCGGGGTGCCGCGCACGAAGGTCCGCAGGACGAGCTCGACGAAGCGCCGCGACGTCGTCATCGATCCGTCGAACAGGACGCCGGTGAGGAAGGGTGCGAGCACGCGGTCGGTCACGGCGCCGAAGGGCGCGAGGCGCTCGCCGACGGTCGAGTCCGGCCCGCGCGTGATCCGGTCGACCGGCCCGACGCCGACCGCGGCGGCGTAGGCGACGAACCGCGCCTGCTGCAGCAGCGAGCCCGGCGTGCCGGTCGCCGTCGACCACAGCGCCGACGGCGCGCGCAGCGGGTCGGCCACCGTGGTGCGCGAGCCGTCCGCACCGGCGAGGAGGACCCCCGCCGCGAACCCGCGCAGGTCGAGCGCGGCGAGGTCGAGCACGCGGTGCGCCTCGGGGTAGGCGGGGTTGAGCAGCTGGAACCCGCGGTCGACGGTGACGCCGTCGACGACGTCGCTGCGCATCCGGCCGCCGACGCCGTCGGACGCCTCGAGCACGACGACGCTGCGTCCCGCCTCCCTGAGCCGGCGGGCGGCCGCCAGGCCGGCGAGCCCGGCACCCACGACGACGACGTCGGCATCGGGCTCGGGCGCGGTCACGACCCGATCCTCCCGGCCCGGCCGTCGCGGCGCAGCCCGGGGGCCGGGAGGGCCTGTGGACGGCGGCAGCCGGCCGGACGCGGACCGGGCCAGGGTTCGGCCATGACGCCGATCCGCACCGACCCCGCCGAGCCCGGCCCCGTCGTCCGGCGCAGCACCCCCGCCCTCGGTGCCGCCGCCGCCCTCGCCGAGCACCTCGACCTGCTGCTCGCCGTCCGCGCCGAGGGGCTGGCTCCGCTCGTCGCCTGGGAGGCCGGGTCGGCGCCCGTCGTCGTCCACGAGGTCCCCGCCGGCGCCGTGCCGCTGGCCTCGCTGCGCGACGTGGGGCCGCTGCGGTCGGCCCACGTGCTGCGCGTCGCGACGTCGGTCTGCTCGGCCCTCGTGGGGCTGCACGCCGCCGGGCTCGCGCACGGCGCCGTCGACGCCGAGCACGTGCTCGTGGGCCCGGACGGCGAGGCTGTCCTGGCAGCGGCCGGGGCGTCGTGGCCCAACGCCCCCGGGAGCCCGCTCGGGCCGCGTCCCGCGGACGACGTCGCCGCACTCGGCGAGCTCGTGCGGATGCTGCTCGGCCAGGGGGCAGCGCCCGGCACGCTCATCGTGGCGGCGCTCCGCGCCGCGGACCCCGACCCCGCGATGCGCCCCGACGCCCCCGTCCTGCTGGGGCTGCTGCGCTCGTGCGGACGGTCGGAGCCGTTGCTCGGCCCCCTGTGGGGCAGCCCGGCAGGCGCGGGGCCCGACGACGCGCCGCCACCTCCTGCGTCAGCTGCTGCTCGGACCCCTGCGCCCGCGGGGTCAGCGCCGCGTCCGGGCGCCCGCACGTCGCGTCGCCCCCGTCGTCCGGCCGGGCCGCGGCCGGCCGACGCGGCTGGCCCGGTGCCCGCAGTCCCGGAGCCGGCTGCTGCAGACGTCGTGGCCGCACCGCCCGTGGGCCCGCGCCCGGGGCGGCGCCAGCGTGCCGCTGCCCCCGCGCGGCGGCGACTGCCGATCGTCGTCACCTCGGTCGCCGCTCTGCTGGTCGGGGCGCTGGCCTTCCGGGCCGCGCCCCTGCTCGGAGCGGCGGCCGAGACGGCGCCGCTGCCTGCGGCGTCGTCGGCGTCGGCGGTCGCCACCCCCGCGAGTCCCTCGCCGACGGACGCGTTCGCACTCGACCCGGCAGCTCGCACCGATTGGGCCGCGGTGCTCGCCGAGCTCGACGCCGGACGCCGGGCCGCTCTCGCCAGCGGCTCGGAGACGCAGCTCGCCCGCTGGGTCGACCCGCAGGGCACGGCCTGGCACGACGACGTCGCGCTCCTGCGCCGGCTGACGACCGCGGACGCGCAGCTGCACGGCGGCGCGCTGGTGCTCGAGTCGGTCGAGCTGCAGCGGGCGGATGCCCGGGCTGCGGTGCTGCGCGTGCGCGACCGCCGCGAGGCCTACGTCGTCGTCGTCGACGGCCGTACCCAGCACGTCGCCGAGCGGACCGCGGCACGGTGGACCGTCACGCTGTCGCGAGACGACGGAGGCACCTGGCGCATCAGCGGCGTCGCACCGGCGTAGCGCCGGGGGCCCTCGGGCTAGGACCCGTCGCCGAGCATGTCGTCGACGATCGACGCGATGGTCGGGTGGGCGAACTCGAAGCCGGACGCCTCCAGGACGGCGGGCGCCATCCGCTGGTCGATGAGCAGCTCGTCGGCGAAGTCGCCGAGCACGGCCTTGAGCGCGAAGCCGGGGGCGGGCACCAGCGCCGGCCGGTGCAGCGCCGACCCGAGCGCCTTGGCCAGCGCGCCGTTCGTGGTCTGCTCGGGCGCGGCGAAGTTGGCCGGCCCGACGACGTCGTCGTGGTCGATGGCCCAGCGGATCCCGCGCACCTCGTCGGTGAGCGAGATGAGCGACCACCACTGCCTGCCGCTGCCCAGCGGGCCGCCGCCGCCGAGCTTGAAGATGGGCAGCCACCGGCCGAACGCGCCGCCGTCGGGGTCGGCCACGGTGCCGGTGCGGGGATGCACCACACGGACTCCGGCATCGCGGGCGGCGTCCGCAGCCTGCTCCCAGGCGACGCAGACGCGGGCCAGGTACGTGCTGCCAGGGCCGTCAGCCTCCGTCGCGGCCGTGGGCCCGGTGTCGCCGTAGAAGCCGCTGGCGGATCCGGACACGAGCACCCGTGGCTTGCGTGCGACGTCGCTGATGGCGCTCGCGAGCGCCGTGGTCGCCGCGACGCGGGAGTCGAGGATCTCGCGCTTCCACGCGTCGTCCCAGCGCTTCTCGGCGACGCCGGCGCCCGCGAGGTTGACCACGGCGTCGGCACCGTCGACGGCGGCGTGCAGGCCGGCGTCGACCGCGCCCGAGCCCTGCTCAGGCGCCCACCGCACCTCGTGCGGGCCCGACGGATCGCGGCGGACCAGGCGGACCACCTCGTGGCCGTCCTGCTCGAGCGAGCGCACCAGGGCGGTGCCGATGAGACCGGACGAGCCCGAGACGACGACCTTCATGGCCGCGAGCCTGTCAGCCTCGGCCCCGGTGCGCCACAGGGCACCGTGGCGGGCGGTCGCGCTCCGCCCACCGCCGACCGGCATGATCGCCCCTGCAGGAGAGGGGACCCGCATGGACCAGGCCGACGACGCCGTGGACGGCACGGCGCCCGAGCCCGAGCCCGCGGAGGCGTCGACCGACGCCGAGGCGCGGGCGGCCGAGCAGGCCGAGGTGGAGGCGGCGTGGGCGGCCGCCCACCCGGAGCCGGGGCGCCGGGAACGGCGGTTCGAGCTCGTCGCCACCGTGCTTCTGTCGTTCACGGCGCTGGTGACCGCCTGGAGCGGCTACCAGGCCTCGCTGTGGGACGGCATCCAGTCGAGCAAGTACATGCAGGCGTCCGCGGCGCGGACCGAGGCGGCACTTCTCCGTACCGAGGCCAACCAGTACCGGCTGGCCGACCTCGACGTGTTCACCAACTACGTGGACGCCCGGCTGCTCGGCGAGGACGTCGTCCGCGACTTCTACCGCGAGCGGTTCTCCCCGGCGCTGGAGAAGGCGTTCGTCGCCTGGGAGTCGCTCGACCCGTGGACCGACCCGGGCGCGGCGCCGTCGAGCCCGCTGGCGATGCCCGAGTACGAGGTGCAGCAGGAGTTCGTCGCCGACGATCTCGAGGAGCGGGCGCAGATCCTGTTCGAGGAGGGGGAGGACGCCAACGGGTTCTCCGACACCTTCACGCTCGGCACGCTGCTGTTCGCCACAACCCTGTTCTTCGCCGGTATCTCCGAGCGGTTCCACGTCACCGGGGCGCGTGTGACGCTGCTGCTGGTCGCGACCGTGGCGCTGCTCATCGGCATCGGCGTCGTGGTGAGCCAGCCGATCACGACGGGATAGCGGGGCCGGACGCCACGAGGGCCGCACCCCGGCGGGGTGCGGCCCTCGTGCGACGTCGTGGCTAGAGGCCGAGCTCGGCCTCGAACGCGGCGTCCTCGAGGCGCTGCTTGACGGCCACCAGGAAGCGGGCGGCGTCGGCGCCGTCGACGAGGCGGTGGTCGTAGGTGAGCGCGAGGTAGACCATCGAGCGGATCGCGATCGAGTCCGAGCCCGTCTCGTCGCTGACGACGACCGGGCGCTTCACGACCGCGCCGGTGCCGAGGATCGCCACCTGCGGCTGGTTGATGATCGGGGTGTCGAACAGCGCGCCGCGGCTGCCGGTGTTGGTCAGCGTGAACGTGCCGCCCGACAGCTCGTCGGGGCTCACCTTGTTGGTGCGGGTGCGCTCGGCGAGGTCGGCGATCTTGCGCGAGAGGCCGGCGATGTTGAGGTCGCCCGCGTCGCGGATCACCGGCACGAGCAGGCCGCGCTCGGTGTCGACGGCGATGCCGAGGTGCTCGCCGTCGTGATAGGTGACCGTGCCCGCGGTCTGGTCGATGGAGGCGTTGACCTGCGGGAACTGCTTGAGCGCCTCGACGGCCGCCTTGGCGAAGAACGGCAGGAACGACAGCTTCACGCCCTCGGTGGCCTCGAACTGCTTCTTCACCCGCTGGCGCAGGACGTTGATGCGCGTGACGTCGACCTCGACGACGGTGGTGAGCTGCGCCGAGACCTGCAGCGACTCGACCATGCGCTCGGCGATCACCTTGCGCAGGCGGGTCATCGGCTCGGTGCGGCCGCGCAGCGGCGACGCCGGAGCGGCGGCAGCGGCCGGGGCCGCAGCGGCGGCGGGCGCCGGAGCGGCCTTCGCCTTCGCGGCCTCGGCCGCGGCGAGCACGTCCTGCTTGCGGATGCGGCCGCCGACGCCGGTGCCGGTGACGGTGGCGAGGTCGACGCCGTTGTCGGACGCGAGCTTGCGCACCAGCGGCGTGACGTAGGCGTCGGCCGGCTGCGCGACCGGAGCGGTGGGCGCAGCCGGAGCGGCGGGCGCAGCCGGGGCGGGGGCAGGGGCCGCCGGAGCAGCGGGAGCCGGCGCCGGAGGGGCGGCGGGCGCCGCGGGAGCGGGCTCGGGGGCCGGGGGAGCGGGCGGCGCGGCCGCAGGGGCCGGCGCTGCGGCCGGGGCAGCGCCCGCGGCGCCGATGAGGCCGAGCTGCCCGCCGACCTCGACGGTGGCGTCCTCGGCGACGGTGATCTCGACGAGGGTGCCGGCGACCGGTGACGGGATCTCGGTGTCGACCTTGTCGGTCGAGACCTCGAGCAGCGGCTCGTCGACGGCGACGGCGTCGCCCACGGCCTTGAGCCAGCGCGTGACGGTGCCCTCGGTGACCGACTCGCCGAGCGCAGGCAGCAGCACCGGTGTGGCGGCGCCGGCTGCGGCGGCGGGAGCAGCCGCGGGCGCAGGTGCCGGTGCGGCGGGGGCGGGCGCCTCGGCCGCCGGGGCCGGGGCAGGTGCCGGCTCGGCCGCAGGCTCGGGAGCCGCGGGTGCAGCGGCGGGCGCCGGGGCGCCGGCCTCGTCGGCAGCGCCGATGACGCCGAGCTCGCCGCCGACGGGGACGACGTCGTCCTCGCCCGCGGTGATCGACAGGAGCACGCCCGACGCGGGTGCCGGGATCTCGGTGTCGACCTTGTCGGTCGAGACCTCGAGCAGCGGCTCGTCGGCCTGCACGGTGTCGCCGACCTGCTTGAGCCAACGGGTGACCGTGCCCTCGGTGACGCTCTCGCCGAGCTGGGGCATCGTGACGGAGACCGACATGGCCTGCGTGACTCCTTAGGTGAAGGACGTTCGAGCGGCTGTGCGACGGCGCCGGACCGGGTCTCGATCCTGGCGCGCGGAGGCGGATCTGTCAGGCGTGCGAGTGCAGGGGCTTGCCGGCGAGGGCGAGGAACGCCTCGCCGAAGGCCTCGTTCTGGGTCGGGTGCGCGTGGATGAGCGCGGCGACGTCCTCGGGCCAGGCCTCCCACGCGACGACGAGCTGCCCCTCGCCGACGAGCTCGCCGACCCGGGCGCCGATCATGTGGACGCCGACGACGGGGCCGTCCTTCTCGCGCACCAGCTTGACGAAGCCGGCGGTCGACAGGATCTGGCTCTTGCCGTTGCCGCCGAGGTTGTACTCGTAGGTCTCGACGTTGCCCTCGCCGTACTTCTCCGCGGCCTGGGCCTCGGTGAGGCCGACCGAGGCGATCTCGGGCTCGCAGTAGGTGACGCGGGGGATCGACGACTCCTCGATCACGCGCGGCGCGAGGCCGGCGATCTCCTCGGCGACGAAGATGCCCTGCTGGAAGCCGCGGTGGGCGAGCTGCAACCCGGGGACGATGTCGCCGACGGCGTAGACGCCGGGCACGTTGGTGCGCAGCCGCTCGTCGGCGAGGACGAAGCCGCGGTCCATCGCGACCCCGACCTCCTCGTAGCCGCAGTTCGCGGTCGACGGGCCGCGGCCCACCGCGACGAGCAGGACGTCGGCGCGCAGCGTCTCGCCGCCCTCGAGGGTGACGGTCACGCCGTCGGCGTCCTGCGTCACGCCCTGGAAGCGCACGCCGGTCTTGGCCTTGATGCCCCGCTTGCGGAAGGCGCGGTCGAGGGCCTTGGAGATCGACTCCTCCTCGTTGGGGACGAGGCGGGGCAGGGCCTCCACGATCGTCACGTCGGCGCCGAACGAGCGCCAGACCGAGGCGAACTCGACGCCGATGACGCCGCCGCCGAGCACGATCGCCGAGCTCGGCACGTAGTCGAGCGAGAGCGCCTCGTAGGAGGAGATCACGCGGCCGCCGATCTCGAGCCCGGGCAGCGTGCGGGAGTAGGAGCCGGTCGCGAGGACCACGGCCTTGGCGGCGGTGTAGGTGGTGTCGCCCACCTGCACGGTGGTGGGCGAGGTGAGGCGGCCGGTGCCCTCGACGAGGGTGATGTCGCGCGACTTCACCAGGCCCTGCAGGCCCTTGTAGAGGCGGCCGACGACGCCGTCGCGGTACTTGTACACGCCGGGCAGGTCGACGCCGTCGAAGGTGGCTCGGATGCCGTAGGCCTCGGACTCCTTGGCGGAGTCGGCGACCTCGGCGGCGTGCAGCAGCGCCTTGGTCGGGATGCAGCCCCAGTGCAGGCAGGTGCCGCCGAGCTTGTCCTTCTCGATGAGGGCGACCGACAGGCCGAGCTGGGCGCCGCGCAGCGCAGCGGCGTAGCCGCCGGAGCCGCCGCCGAGGATGACGAGATCGAAGGTGGTGCCGGACACGGGCGCTCCTCGTGGGTGCGGTGGCTGTACGACGGTCGTGGCTTCGGTGCTGGCCGCCGGGGACGGTGGTCCGCCGTGGCGCGCGGCGACCATCCTTCCACTCCGGGGTGCCGCACGTGACCGCGGGTGATCCGTCGGATGGAACCCGTCCCGCGCTCAGGGGCGTCCCGTGTCCGCTACCGGCGTACCGGCCAGCCCGCCCCCGGGTCGCGGGCCCAGGCCACGACGTCCGGCCAGGGCCCGAAGCCGTCGCCGAGCGCGAGGTGGTTGCCGCCGGGCACGACGGCGACCGGGAGCCCGAGCGGATCGGCGTAGACGGTGTCGGCCCCGGCGCGGCACCACTCGTCGTCGCCGCTCCACACCAGCAGCGTGCTGGCGCCAGCGGCGGCCACCTGCTCGGCCGTCACGTCGCCGTCGGCGGGGTGGACGACGAACTCGGGGGCGTGCTCCTCGAGCTCCTCCGCGCCGGCC
Source organism: Actinomycetota bacterium (assembly GCA_020161245.1). GTDB lineage: Bacteria > Actinomycetota > Actinomycetes > S36-B12 > CAIYMF01 > Longivirga. The sequence continues at coordinate 75,753 of JAIUOK010000001.1, forward strand.
GGCGCCACCAGCAGGACGTGGTCGGCGCGGACGCCGAGCCCGCGGGCCGCCGCCTTGAGCCAGAGCGCCGCGCCGAGCGAGTGGCCGATCACGACCAGCGGCCCGTCGCCCATCTCGTCGGCGATCGCGAGCTCGGCGTCGAGAGCCTCGAGCCAGGCCTCGAGCGAGGGCGAGTCGGCGTCGGGCAGCTGCGGGTAGAGCACCTGATGGCCCTCCCTGCGCAGATCGGAGGCGAGCAGCCGCTGCCAGTGCCCCTCCGGGCGGTGGTTCTCCAGCCCGTGCAGCACGAGGTAGCGGCGGGTCTGCGTGGCGGCCACGGCGGCTCCTGGGGGTCGAGGTGTGCGGGGGCCGGCACAGCAGGAGCCCCGTCCCGCGGTGCGCGGGACGGGGCTCCGGTGCCTGGGTGGAGTGTGCCAGACGGCGTGGCGCGGATCGGTCAGACGGCTCCGTCGGCCAGATCCTCCGCGAGCTGCACCAGGGTGCGGATCGAGGCGCCGGTGCCGCCCTTGGGCGTGTAGGCGTAGGGCGCGCCGGAGTTGAACGACGGGCCGGCGATGTCGAGGTGGGCCCAGCGCTGGCCGTCCTTGATGAACTCCTGCAGGAAGATGCCCGCCGTCATCATGCCGCCGTGCGGGCGGCCGACCATCGGGATGTTCATGAGGTCGGCGACGGAGCTGTCGAGGTTGGGGCGCAGCTCCTCCGGGAACGGCATCGGCCAGGCGGCCTCGCCCGCGCGCTTCGAGGCGTCATGCACGGCCTCGCGCAGGTCGTCGTCGTTGGCCATGATCCCGAAGGTCCGCGAGCCCAGGGCCACCAGCGCGGCGCCGGTGAGCGTCGCGATGTCGACGATGACGTCCGGCTTGTCCTCCTGGGCGCGCACGAGGCCGTCCATGAGCACCAGGCGCCCCTCGGCGTCGGTGTCCATGACCTCGACGGTCTTGCCGCCGTAGGCGCGGATCACGTCGCCGGGGCGCTGGGCCTTGCCGCTCGGCATGTTCTCGGCCACGCACAGGTAGCCGGTGACGTTGACGGGAAGGCCGAGGCGTGCGATCGCCACGACGGCGCCCGCGACCGCGGCGGCGCCGCCCATGTCGCCCTTCATCTCGTGCATGTTCAGCGACGGCTTGATCGAGATGCCGCCGGTGTCGAAGGTGATGCCCTTGCCGACCAGCGCCAGGTGCGCGGTGGCGCCCTCGGGGCGGTAGGCCAGGCGGGCCAGGCGCGGCGGGTTGGCCGAGCCCTTGCCCACGCCGAGGATGCCGCCGAAACCGCCGGCCTCGAGGGCCGCCTCGTCGAGGATCTCGACCTCGACGGGCAGGTCGGCCACGGCGTCGGCCGCGGCCTGCGCGAGCGCGGCGGGGGGCAGGTCGCCGGACGGCGTGTTCACCAGGTCGCGGGCGTAGTTCACCGCGCCCGCGATGGCCTTGGCGCGGTTGACGGCGGCCACGAGGCCGGCGTCCTTGGCGTCCGACACGTGCACCACGAGCCGGTCGACCGGCGACTTCGACGCCGCCTTGCTGTCGGAGCGGAACGCGTCGAAGGAGTACGCGCCGAGCAGCGCGCCCTGAGCGATCGCGTCGAGCTGCGACGCCGTGTCGAACGGCAGTGCGAGCACCGCGCGGCGGGTGCCGGCCAGGGCCCGGACGGCGCCGCCGACGGCGCGGCGCAGCGCCTCGTCGGTGTAGGGGCCGGCGCCGAGGCCGACCGCCACCACCACGGGGGCGGCGGCGATGCCGGCACCCGGCACGCGGACGATGTCGCCGGCCTTGCCGGTCGCACCGAGCGCGGCGAGGGCCTCCTCCAGCTTGCGCTTGGGAGCGGCCTTGAGCCGCTCGGCGGGGCCGACGAGCACGGCGCCCTTCTTGCGCCCGCCCGCCGGGGCCGTGGCGACGACGAGGGCGTCGGTCGCGAGGCCGGCGAGGTCGGCGGAGGACAGGGTCAGGGTGGTCACGATGTCTCCCTGGGTGGTCGAGGTCTCCCGGCAACCTACCGGCACCACGGCCCGGACGGCGCGGTGTGATCGGGGCGAGCCGCCGCCGGCGGCTCCCGCCGGCCGACGGCGGTACGGTGCGGGCCATGACCGACGCCCTCACCTCGCCGCTCCACGACCGCCACCTCGCTCTCGGCGCCAAGCTCGGCGACTTCGGCGGCTGGTCGATGCCGCTCGAGTACGCCGGCGGCGGCGTCGTCGCCGAGCACACTGCGGTGCGCGAGCGGGTCGGCGTCTTCGACGTCTCGCACCTCGGCAAGGCGACCGTGCGGGGCCCGGGCGCGCGGGCCTACCTCGACACGGTGCTCACCAACGCCCTCGACCGGATCGCGCCGGGCAAGGCGCAGTACACGCTGCTGTGCACCGAGGACGGCGGCGTCGTCGACGACCTCATCGCCTACCTGCACGGCGAGGACCACGTCTTCCTCATCCCCAACGCGGCGAACACGCCGGAGGTGGTGCGGATCATCGCTGCGGGCGCTCCCGACGGCCTCGAGGTCGTCGACCAGCACCGCGACTTCGCCGTCCTCGCCGTCCAGGGCCCGCAGTCGGCGGCGCTGCTGGACGCGCTCGCCCTGCCGACGGAGATGGAGTACATGGCCTTCGCCGAGGCGCAGCTCGCGGGCGCCCCCATCCTGGTGTGCCGTACCGGCTACACGGGCGAGCACGGCTACGAGCTCGTCGTGCCGTGGGCCTCGGCGGCGGACGCGTGGGACGCGATCCTGGCCACGGGCGAGCGCTTCGGGATCCTGCCCTGCGGCCTCGGGGCCCGCGACACCCTGCGCACCGAGATGGGCTACCCGCTGCACGGCCAGGACCTCTCGCCGTCGATCTCGCCGGTGCAGGCGCGCGCCGGCTGGGCGGTCGGCTGGGGCAAAGAGGCCTTCCGCGGCCACGAGGCGCTGCGCGCGGAGCGCGCGGCCGGCCCCGCGCGGCGGCTGGTGGGGCTGGTCTCGCTGGAGCGCGGCATCCCGCGCCCGCACATGGCCGTCACGTCGCTCGACGGCGAGGCGCTCGGCGAGGTCACGTCCGGCACGTTCTCGCCCACGCTCAAGGTGGGCATCGCGCTCGCGCTGCTCGCCACGTCGGCCGGCCTCGAGGAGGGCGACGAGGTCCTCGTCGACGTCCGCGGCCGTGCGTCCCGGTTCTCGGTGACGACGCCGCCGTTCGTCGACCGCTCGCCGAAGTAGGACCCCCGATGCGCGAAGGCGCCCGGCCCCTGCGGGGTCGGGCGCCTTCTGCGTGCTGCTTACGGGGCGGTCGTGCTGCTGACCTGCTGGTCGCCGCCGGCCGCGAGGGAGTCGTCGTAGGCCACGCCGGCGAAGACGCCGAGGGAGATGACCAGGCCCAGGACGCCGATCCACATGTAGCGGGCGTAGCCGCCGGTGCCGCGCTCGGCGTCCTCGGCGCGGCGCCGGGCCGCGGACGCGAGGTAGGCCGGGACCGCCGGGGCGGCCGGCTGCGCGGGGGCGTCGAACTCCGCCTCGAACTCGCGGACGTCGGTGGTGCCGGCCGTGGTGTCGGCGGCGGCGGACGCGGCGTCCGCGTCCTCGAACGGCAGGGTGCTCTCGGTCGTCGCAGTCATGCGGACAATCCTCCTGATCAGGACAGGCTCTCCTGACCGGTGGACGCGTGACGTGGGCCACGACCTCCCCGTCCGAGGCGTGAGTTCGGCCACACCGACCGGTCGTCTCCCACATGCCGAGACAGTGCGGCGGCCGACCGCGGTCCAGTGCCGTCAGGCGAGCAGGGCGGCGACGACGAGCGTCGCGGCGAAGGAGATCTCGCCGGCCGCGCCGAGGACGTCGCCCGTGACGCCGCCGAAGCGCGTCACGGCCCGGCGCCGCACGAGCCACCCGGCGACGAGGCCGGCGATCGAGGCGAGCACGAGGTCCCACACCAGCGAGCGCGGGCGCAGCACGTCGCGGAGCACCGCGTCGTCGTCGAGGATCGCGAGGCCCGCCGCGATCTCGAGGACCACCAGGGTGAGGACGGCGGCCCAGAGCACCGGCACCGTGCCGGCCACGGTGCGGCCGAGCCCGTCCTGCCGGGCGGCGGGGACACCGCGCGTGCAGCACCACGTCATCGCCAGCCGCGACACCATCGCGGCGGTCACGACCGACACGGTGCCGCGGCCGGTGAGCGCGCAGGCGGTCAGAGCTGCGGCGTCGACCAGCAGGACGAGCACCACGGCGACGACGCCGAACGCGCCGACGTCCGGGCGCCGCATCACCTCGAGCCGCCGCTGCTGGGCGGCGTCGCTGTCGCCCTTGACGCCGAACCCGTCGAAGGTGTCGGCCAGGCCGTCGAGGTGGATGCCGCGCGTGAGCCAGGCGAGGACGACGAGGGCGAGGGCGGCGCCGAGCAGGTCGGCCGACACCGCCTCCCGGCCGCCGAGCGAGGTGAACCGGGTGCCGTCGAGCGCGACCGCCGCGGCCAGGCCCAGGAGGGCGCCGACGAAGGGCGCCACGAGCATCGCGGAGCGCGCGACGCGCTCGTCGACGCGGCGCGGGGCGGGGACGCGCACGACCGTGAGCGTGCCGATCGCGAGCCGGAGGAAGTCGGGCATCAGCCGGCGTCCACGGCCGGCGACCCGGCGTCCGGCTCACCGTCGTCGGGGCCGTCCTCGCGATCGCTCACACCGGCCTCGGCGAAGGTCGCCATCTCGCGCAGGGTCGCGCCGGCCGCCGCCAGCACGGGCAGCGCGACCAGGGCGCCGGTGCCCTCGCCCAGGCGCAGGCCGTAGTCGACGACCGGGTCGAGCCGCAGCCGCTCCAGCGCCGCGGCCGCAGCGGGCTCGGTCGACAGGTGGCCGGCGAGGAACCACTCGCGCGTGCGGAACGCGATGCGCTGGGCGACGAGCGCCGCGGCGCACGAGACGACGCCGTCGAGCAGCACCGGCGTGCGCCGTGCCGCCGCGCCGAGCAGCAGCCCGGTCATCGCGGCGATGTCGGGCCCGCCGACAGCCGCGAGCAGCCCGACGGCGTCGGCACGGTGCTCGCGGCCCCGGCGCATGGCGTCGCGCACCGCTGCGGTCTTGCGCATCCAGGCGAGGTCGTCGATGCCTGTCCCGCGGCCGACCACCGAGGCCGCGTCCTTGCCGGTGTACAGGCCCGTGATCACCGCGGCCGGCGTCGTGTTGCCGATGCCCATGTCGCCAGGGATGAGCAGGTCGGCTCCGGAGTCGACCTCCTCGTCGGCGATGCGCACGCCGAGCTCGAGCGCGGCCTCGGCCTGCTCGCGCGTCATCGCGTCCTCGCGGTCGATGGAGCCGCTGCCCCGGCGCACCTTGCCCCGGACGACGTCGTCGGGGACCGCCGCGCCGAGCTCGGCCCAGTCGACGTCGACCGAGACGTCGACGACGCGCACGCTCGCGCCGTTCTGGCGGGCGAGGACGTTCACCGCGGCGCCGCCGGCGAGGAAGTTGAGCACCATCTGCGCGGTGACCTCGGGCGGGTACGCCGACGTCATCGCCGTCCGGGCGACCCCGTGGTCGCCGGCGAGCACGACGACGCGCACCCGGTCGAGCGGCCGCGGCGGGCATGCCCCCTGCACCCCGCACAGCCACACCGACAGGTCCTCGAGGCGGCCGAGCGCGCCCGTCGGCTTGGTGAGCTCGCGCTGGCGCGCCTCGGCGGCCGCGCGTGCGGCGTCGTCGGGCAGCCCGATGCGGTCCACGAGCGCCTGCAGGTCGAAGGTCACAGCGTTCCTGTCGTCGGTGGCTGGTCGCTCTGGATGGGTGAGCGACGTCGATAGCCGTCGCTCACCCATCCAGAGCGGGTACGTCCGGGGTCCAGGGTGTCAGGGGCGGGTGCCCCGCAGGGTCAGGGGACGGCCGGCGACGACGAGCTCGACGTCGTCGCAGACGGCCGCGATGCGGGCGTTGAGCGATCCGAGGAGGTCGCGGTAGAGCCGTCCGGACTCGTGCTCGGGCACGACGCCGGACCCGACCTCGTTGGTGACGAGGACGACGTCGGTGGTGCAGAGCCGCACCGCCTCGACCAGTCGCGCGCACTCCCGCTCGACGGCGGCGAGCGACTCCGCCCGCGCCGCGGTACCCGCGACGGACTCCCACGCCCGGGCGCGGTCGAGGACGCCGGCCAGCCACAGCGCGAGGCAGTCGACGAGCACCGGGCCGCGCCCGTCGGCTAGGACGGCGACGACGTCGAGCGTCTCGAGCGTCGTCCACGTCGACGGGCGGCGACCGCGGTGCAGGGCGACGCGCGACGCCCACTCGGCGTCGCCCTCGCGCGCGCCGCCGGTGGCGACGTAGCGGACGTGCGGCTCGGCGGCGAGCAGCGACTCGGCGCGGTGCGACTTGCCGGAGCGGGCACCTCCGGTGACCAGCGTGCGGCGCGGACGGCGGGCGTCGGGCATGCGGTCCTCCCCGAGGACGGCGAGGTCGTCGACGACGCGGGCGCCCCACGCGCCGAGCAGCTCGGACAGCTCGGGCCCGGGCGGGTTGTGGTGGCCGAGATGGATCGCCACGACGTCGGTCGAGCCGGTCACGGCGCCGGCGTCGCGCAGCCGGGCCAGCTCCTGCGGGAAGGTCGCGAGGTCGAGGTGGCCGGTGCCGTGGTCGGCCTTGGTACCGAACGTCTCCTCGAGCAGCAGGACGTCGAGCGCCCGGCCGCGCAGCGCCGCCACCGTGCTCGCCGGCAGGGGGCCGGTGTCGGTGGCCCAGAGCAGCCGCGCGCCGTCCGGCCCGGTCACCTCGTAGAGAACCGCGTCGCGGGCGACCTCGTCGCGGCCGACGTCGTGCGCCGCCTCCAGCACGCGCACGGCGTACCCGTCGAGGTCGACGACGTCGCCGGGCCGCACGGCCACAAGCGCCACGGCGTCGTCCGGTCCGATCCAGGGCCGGCACTCCTCGACGACGTACGCGGGGCCGACGAGCCGGAGCACCGACGACGGCCGGGCCCACGCGCGGGCCAGCAGGAACGAGGGCTCGAGGTGGTCGCGGTGCGCGTGGGTCACCAGCACCGCGCGCAGCCGGTCGAGGACCGCACCGGCGCGGGCAGCCTGGCGCGGCGCGTCGGGGCCGCATTCGAGCAGCAGCGCATCGTCGACGAGGGCGCTCGTCGTGGTGCGGAGCGAACCCGCGGCGCGCGCCCACCCGCACGACGCGCAGGTGCAGAACGGGTTGGGCCAGCCGTCGGCCGATCCCGTCCCGAGCAGCTGCACCCTCACGGGCGCACCGGGCCGGGGCCGTCGGCGTCCTCGAAGCGCACGGGCACCTCGAACGCCGCCCGTCGCGAGGCGCGGCGCAGCGCCGTGAGGACCGGTCGCCCCGCGATCAGCACGAGCGCGACAGCGAGGGCAGCTCGCGGGATGTCGAAGCCGAGCGAGGTGGTGGCGCTGAACAGCAGCCAGTGCTGAAGGTTCTCCAGCATCGGCGCGCCGGGGACGTAGGACAGCCCCTCGGGGAAACCGGGGTCGAGGGTCATGAACGGCCAGAACCACAGGTTGAGCAGGAACCCGTAGGCGAGAGCGGCGAAGGCCGCGTACCCCGCGAGCATGCCGAGCTCGTGGCGGCCCGAGGCCCGCGGCAGCAGGCCGGCGCCCAGGCCGACCCACGCCGCGCCGACCATCTGGAACGGCAGCCACGGGCCGACACCGCCGGTGACCAGCGCCGAGGCGAACATCCCGATCGCGCCCAGGCAGAAGCCGAAGCCGGGGCCGAGCGCCCGTCCGCCGAGCACGAGCACGATCCACATCGGCTCGAAGCCCGCGTGCCCGCTGCCGAAGGGGCGCAGCGCCGCCGCGACGGCCGACAGGACGCCGAGCAGGGCCACGCCCTTGGCGTCGAGGCCGCCGTCGGCGATCTCGGCGAGGACGACGGCGAGCACGAGCGGCAGCAGCGCGGCGAACAGCCACGGGGCGTCGGAGGCATGGGCGACCACGGCCGAGCCGGCCCCCGCGACCAGCGGCCATCCGAAGGCGACCAGCCCGACCAGGCTGGCCAGCACCATGGTGGCCGCCGACCGGCGCCCGACGCGGACGGCGGCCGGGCGGCCGGTGCGCACGGTGCTGACAGCGGACTGCGGCTGCTCGACGACGGCCGTCATGACGCCGCCAGCGCGGCCGCGACCTCGGCCACCGTCAACCAGGGCTGCGGCGCCAGGACCTTGCTCACCTGCGGGGCGAACATCGGCGAGCCGACGACGACCTCGGTCGCCGGGCCGTCGGCCACCACCTCGCCGTCGGCCAGCACGACGACGCGCGTGGCGACCTCGGCCGCCAGCTCGACGTCGTGGGTCGCGAGGACGACGCAGCGACCCTGCTCGGCGAGGCGCCGCAGCGTCGCCACGAGACGCTTCTTCGCCGCGTAGTCGAGCCCGCGCGTGGGCTCGTCGAGCAGCAGCACCGGCGGGTCGGACGCCAGCACCACGGCGAGCGCGAGCGCGAGCCGCTGGCCCTCGCTGAGGTCGCGGGGATGGATGTCGTCGTGGATGCCGGGTGCGAGCGAGTCGAGGATCGTGCGCGACGAGCCCGGCGCCGCGCCGGCGTCGCGGTCGGCGGACGCGAGCTCGTCGGCCACGCGGTCGGCGACGAGCAGGTCGGTCGGCTCCTGCGGCACGAGGCCCACGCGCGAGACGAGGTCGCGCCCCCGCAGCCCCGACGCCGGCACGCCGCAGACCGTGGCCGAGCCGGACGACGGCGTATGCAGCCCGACCAGCGACCCGAGCAGCGTCGACTTGCCGGCGCCGTTGCGGCCCATCACCGCGACGATCTCGCCGCGGTCGGCAGCCACGGTCGCGCCGCGCAGCGCGACCACCCCGCCATGGCGCACGACGGCGTCCTCGACGACGACGGCGGGCTCGCCGTCGACGACGTGCATCGACGAGCGCGCGCGCAGCGCCGCGTCGTGGGCCAGGGGCTCGAGCCGCTCGCGCAGCGGCCCAGCGGCACGGCGGGCGTCGCGCACCGACAGCGGCAGCGGCGACCAGCCGGCGAGCCGGCCGAGCTCGACGACCGGGGGAGCGACGGGGGCGTGGGCCATCACCTCGGCCGGCGTGCCGACCACGAGCGGCTCGCCGGCGCCGGGCACGACGACGACGCGGTCGGCGTACTGCACGACGCGCTCGAGCCGGTGCTCGGCCAGCAGCACGGTGACCCCGAGGTCGTGCACGAGCCGCTGCAGCGCCGCGAGCACCTCCTCGGCCGCGCCCGGGTCGAGCGCCGACGTCGGCTCGTCGAGCACGAGCACCTGCGGGTGCGTGGTGAGCACCGCGCCGATCGCGACGCGCTGGCGCTGGCCGCCCGACAGCGACAGCAGCGGGCGGTGGCGCAGGTCGGCCAGGCCGAGGAGGTCGAGCGTCTCCTCGACCCGGCGTCGCATGACGTCGGGCGCGAGGCCGATCGACTCCATGCCGTAGGCGAGCTCGTCCTCGACGAGGTCGGTGACGAAGCCCGACAGCGGGTCCTGCGGCACGACGCCCACGACGTCGGCGAGCTCGCGCGGCGGGTGGGTGCGCGTGTCGCGGCCGGCCACCGTCACCCGCCCGCGCAGCGTGCCGCCGGTGAAGTGCGGCACCAGGCCGTTGACGCACCGGAGCAGCGTCGACTTGCCGCTCCCGGTGCGACCGACGACGAGGACGAGCTCGCCCTCCGGCACGTGCAGATCGACGTGGGAGAGCACCGGCGCGGCGGCGCCGTCGTAGGTGACGGTGACGTCGTCGAAGCGGATCACGCGGCCACCTCCTCGGGCGCCCTGCGGCCGGCCGCCGGTGCGGTCCCGCGGGTCGACATCATGCCGGGCGGCAGGGGTGCGACGACGCCCGGAAGCGCGGCCAGCAGCACGGCGGCGGCGGGCAGCAGCGGCAGCTGAGGCCAGGCGGGGGGCGACACCTGGCCGACGAGCGCGGCCGGGTCGGTCGCCGAGACCGCGATCGCCACCGCCGCCGCGAGGACGCCGGTGCCGGCCACGATCCACTCGGGCAGCGCCCACGGGTCGGGGCGGTAGCGCGTGCGGATGCTCCGCCGGCCAGACAGCAGGACGCCGACGGTGGCGGCGGCGACCCCGGTCGCCAGCAGCGGGAGGGCGATACCGCCGGGCGTGCCCGAGTCGACGAGCGCGTACACCCCGGCGCAGATGCCGAGCATGCCGAGCAGCAGCAGCCCGCCCGACGTCCGTCGCAGCGCCGTCGACATCGGACCCACGCGGCCGTAGCCGCGGGAGTCCATCGCGGCCGCGAGGTCGACCGCGCGCTCGAGCGCGCCCTCGAGCACCGGCATCACCGATCCGGCGAGCGCCTTGAGCCCGGTGTCGGGCCGGCCGCGCAGCCGCCGCGCCGTCCGCACGCGCCCGACGTCCTGCACCAGCTGCGGCGCGAACGTCATCGCCACCACCACAGCCACGCCCACCTCGTAGAGCGCGGCCGGCACCGACGCGAGCAGGCGCGCGGGGGAGGCGAGCGAGTTCGCCGCGCCGACGCAGGCGAGCAGCGCGGCCAGCACCATGCCCTGGTAGACCGCCAGGAGCAGCTCCTCGGCGGTCACCGGCCCGCCGAGGCTGACGCCGGCGGCCCAGCCGGGCAGCGGCAGCGACGGCAGGGTGACGAGCACCGTGCTGCCGAAGCCCGACCCGAGCACCACGGTGAACGCCACGCGGATGGCGATGACGACCAGCCCGAGCTTGAGGAACACCGCGTACGACCGGGCCCAGGGCGCGTCGGGGCGTCGGCGGGCCACTACCCAGCCGGCGACGGCGACGACCAGCCCGATGAGCAGCGGGTTGGTCGTGCGGCTGACGACGACGGCGAGCCCCAGGGCCCAGGCCCACCAGGCCAGGGGGTGCAGCCACCGCGGCACCGCGGAGGCGCCGAGGGCGTGCTTCACCGAGCTCATGAGGCCCTCCGCCGCGACGACCACCAGGCGGCACCGCCCGCCAGCACGAGCAGCACGGCCCCGATGCCGAATCCCATCGGCGAGCCGGGGTCCTGCGGCGCCGCGCCGACGGGTGCCCCGGAGCTGACCGGCAGCGGTGCCTCGTCGTCGGACCCGGCGGACGACGGCGCGGCCGCGCTGGTCGGCGATCCGCCCGTGACGGGCTGCGACGCAGCACCCGACGCGGAGGCGGAGGCGGTGGTGGGGGACGCCGCGGACGCCGCCGGGGATGACGGGCGGGCGGCCTGCGAGCTGCGGTCGGGCGTCGGCGTCGTCGTGGCAGCCGACCCCGCCCCGGTGGTGCGCGTCGGTTTCGGCGACGCCGACGTCCTCGTGGGCGCGGGCTTCGGATCTGCCACTGCGGCGGCGCACTCGGTGCGTGGGTAGCCGTCGATCCCGCAGACGAGGCCGTCGCCCCGCGCCCGGACAGACACGCCGGCGGCCTTGAGCACCGCGTAGCCGTTGGAGCCGGCGGGGACGGTCACGCACTCGACGCGCACGGTGCCGCCGCCCGGGGGCCGCTCGCCGGGAGGCGCGTCGCCGGTCGTACCGTAGTCGACGACGACCGCCACGCGGACCATGCCGTCCGCAGCGGCGTCCGTGCAGTGGGCCGACCACGAGCCGGACGTGCGCGGCTGCTTGCGCCCGCCCGCCTCGGTCGTGACGGCGAAGCGCCAGCCGAGGACGCTCTGGTCCTTCGGCCGGTCCGCGCCCGGGCCCGCCGAGGCGAACGACCAGCCGCCGGAGGGCTGCCCCCACCAGTAGGTCCAGTAGCGGTAGGTCGTGGCGTCAGCCGCCGGTGCTGCGACGACCGCCGCCAGCAGCGCACCGAGGACGACGAGGACGAGCAGCGCGGCGGCGGGCACGCCGGGGAGGACGGCTGCCGCAGCAGCCGTCCTCCCCGAGCGGGTCCGCATGCGCATCACGCCCAGAGGTCCTGCCGGCGCGCGGCCACGAGCGCCGCAGCGCCGCCGCCGAGCAGGATCACGCCGAGGCCGGCGATCCACGGGGTGGCGGAGGTGACTCCGGTGGGCGAGAGCGCGTCCTGCGTCGCCCCGCCGCTCTGCGGCTCGGTCGACGTCGGCGCCGGGCTCCCCGTGGTCGCCCCCTCCTGCAGGGTCGCGCCGAGGGCGGCGATGAGGCCGTCCACCGTGGCCCGGCTGCCGTCGCTCGCGACGACGCCGAGCACCGCGAGCCCGAGGATGCCCGGGTTCCCGTCGTCCTTGCCCGCCTCGGCCAGCACCGTCTGGAGGGCGGCGTCGCGCTGGTCGCCGCCGACGCCGATCGCCGACAGGGCGAGGACGGCCCAGGCCGTGTCGCCCGCCGACACCGTGCCGGGCTTGCGCTGGCCGGTGCTGAAGTCCAGCTGCGGCACCGCGCCGCCGTAGGTGTCGATGAGCCGGGCGATGTAGCCGCCGGCGAAGTCGGTCGCGGAGCCGCCCACCGCCTGGGGGACCGCCTTGGCCGCGCGCATCGGCTGCAGCGCGCCGCCCGTCGTGGCCTCCGTGGCCGCGGGCTCCGACGTCGTCGCCGCGGGGGCGGCGGGCTCGGTGGCGCTCGGGGTCGGCACTGCGGCGGGCTCGCCGGTCGCGGGGGACGCCTCGGCGGTCGAGGCGGGCTGCGACGGGGCCGTGGTCGCCGGGGCGGGCGAGCTCGGCACGGCGGTCGGCGACGGCGACGAGGCGCAGGCCTCGCGCGGCACCGACGTCGAGGGCGCGTCGGCGACGAACGGCAGCGGCGCGCCGCTGAGGGCGAGCGCGGCCTGGACGGTGGCGGCGTCGTTGGCGTAGCCCGCGCCCCAGGTGGCGTTGTAGGAGAACGCGCCGTCCTCGTCGGCCGGCGCTGCGGCGCAGCCGAGCTGGAGCGAGAGCAGGAAGTCCGCGGCGGTCGCCCCGCCCGGGTGGGCGACCTGCTGCGGCGAGAGGCCTGCGGAGCTCGTGCCGAGCAGGACGACCGCGGTGGAGTTGGCGTCGGAGTCGCCGCCGACGAAGTACGGGAACCCGCCGTCGGCGTTCTGCGCGTCCTCGAGCCAGCCGAGGGCGGCCTCGGCGGCGTTGAGCTCGCCGACCGCCAGCAGCGCCGCGGCGGCGAGGCCCGTGGAGTTGGTGTCCTCGCCGGTGAAGCCCACGGGGTCGGACGCCGTGCAGGCCTTCGAGGTGTCGGCGCGGAAGGCCTCGAAGCCGCCGTCGTCGCACTGCTGCCAGAGCAGCCACTCGACCGCCGCAGCGGGCGGCTCGTCGCCGGCGGCGACATAGGCGAGCACCGAGATCGACTGGCGGAAGACGCCGTCGTAGGTCGGGTCGGAGGAGCCGAACAGGCCCGGGTAGGCATCGGCCGTGCCGGCCGCTCCTGCGGGGACGGCGGCGGCGGCCAGCAGGGCGCCGGCGGCCAGGGCGCCGGCGAGCAGCCGGCGGGTCGTGCGGATCACGGGGGATCCTCTCGGTGAGCGGGCACGAACCAAGCGGTCCGGAACGCTCCCCATGCGACGCAGAAGCCCCCCGGCCGGCGTCGTGGACGCTGGCGCGAGGGGCGCGAGGTCGGACCGGGGGACGGTCCGGGCTCGTTCCGTAGACCTCGACGGAAAGTGAGCCGTTCTCGCGCCCGCCAGGTGCTCCGGCTCGCCGCGCTCCAGGGCGGAGGCGGCCTACGGTTGCGGGTCAGCGCCGGATTCGGACCGGCTTCCCCTGGACGTCAGGCGCGGTGTTCAGTTGTGGGCTCCGGGGAGCCGTGGTACGCCGCACACCGTACGGGACGTCGGGCCCCGGACGTGAGCCGACCCGCAGATCGGCGCGCGGGCTCGCGGTCCGGCGCGCGGGAGTGCACTCTTCGCTCGTGAGCACGACGCGCGACGGCGCCGCCGGCGAGCAGGTCCGCGTGCCCGTGCAGGGCATGACCTGCCGGGCCTGCGAGGCCCGTGTCGGCGCCTCCCTGCGCCGGGTGCCGGGCGTGCTCGACGCCGACGTGTCGTCCCGGGCGGGCCGCGCCGTCCTCGTCGTCGACCCGGCCGTGCCCCGCGAGCAGCTCGACGCGGACGTCGCCGAGGCCGTCGCCGGCGCGGGCTACACCGTCGGCCGGTCGCCCTGGCTGACCGCCGACCCCGACGACTGGCGCCGCGCGATCGTCGCGGTCGGGGTCGTCGGCACCCTCGCGGTGCTCCTGCTGTGGTTCGGCGTGCCGGACCTGTCAGCCGCCACGGACGTCGCGTCGCGCGGGCTCCTCGTCGTGCTGCTCGTCGGCCTGGCCGCGGGCATCAGCACGTGCATGGCGCTGGTCGGTGGTCTGGTGCTCGCGGTGTCGTCGTCCTACGCGGCCTCCGTCTCGCGCGACGACGGCTCGCCCCGGCCGACGCCGTGGCGCCCGCACGCCTGGTTCCACGCCGGGCGCATCGCCGGCTTCTTCGTCCTCGGCGCGCTGCTGGGCGCGGTCGGCTCGCGGTTCTCCCTGCCCGAGCGGCTGCAGGCCGTCGTCACCGTCGGCATCGCCGTCGTGCTCGTCGTGCTCGGCATCAGGCTGCTGCGGCTCTCGCCCCGTATCTCGGGCTGGTCGCCGACGCTGCCGCCGTCGCTCGCCCGCGCGCTCGGGGTGCAGGAGCGGTCGTCGCTGCCCTACTCCGATGCGCGGACGGCGCTGCTGGGCGCGCTGACATTCCTCCTGCCGTGCGGCTTCACGCAGGCGATGCAGCTGTACGCGCTGACGACCGGCTCGGCGCTGACGGCGGGCGTCGTGATGGCCGTGTTCGCGATCGGCACGACCCCCGGGCTGCTCGCGGTCGGCGGCCTGCCGGGCCTGGCGTCGGGCCGGGCGCGCGAGCAGGTGCTCGCGTTCGCCGGGGCCCTGCTCATCGTCTTCGCCGCGGTCAACGCGTCCGGCGCGCTCACGCTGCTGGGGCTCACCCCGTCGTCGGCGCGCGAGGTGCCCACCGCGCTGACGTCGAACGTGTCGGTCTCGGGCGGGATGCAGACCGTGGTCACCGACCAGACCTCGCGCGGCTACGTTCCGGGCACAACCGTGGTGGCGGCCGGCGTGCCGATCCGCTGGGAGATCACCTCGGTCAGCGATCTCACCTGCGCTGCGTACATGCGCGGCATCACGGACCCGGCGTGGAAGGTGGATCTCACGACCGGCGCCAATGTGATCGAGCTGCCCGCGCTCGCGCCCGGCCCCTGGGACTTCACCTGCGCCATGGGGATGTACCGCGGCACGATCTACGCGATCGAGCAGCCCTCGTCGTGACAGCAGGCCCGCCGGCGGATGCCGGCGGGCCTGCTCGTCACACTCATGCCCGTCAGGCGGGCGGGTGCAGCGACATCGGGCCGTAGACGACCCGCTCGCCCTCGAGCAGCGTGACCGCGTCGACGCCGGCCTCGAGCAGCCGCTGCCACTCCTCGCCGATCCAGGTCTCGGCGTCCGCCTGGCTGGGGAAGCCTGGGGCCTCGGGCGGATCGAGCACCACGACGTCGCCCGCCGCCGTCTCGTAGCGCCACACCCAGGCGACGGCGTCGGCCATCACGGCCTCGTCTCGGGCGACACGGTCAGGCGCGGGTCGGTCTTGACCACGTCGCCGAGCGCATTGTCGATGGCGCCCATGACCTCGGGCTCGAGCACGACGCCGGACGCCTTGACGTTCTCGTGCACCTGCTCGGGCCGGGTCGCGCCGATGATCGCCGACGAGACGTTGTCGTTCTGCAGCACCCAGGCGACCGCGAGCTGCGCCATCGACAGGCCGGCCTGCTCGGCGATCGGCTTGAGCAGCTGCACGCGCTCGAGGATCTCGTCGGTGCGCAGCCGCTCGGTGAAGTGGCCGCTGGTCGGGTCGGTGGCGCGCGAGCCTGCGGGCGGCGGCTGCCCGGGCAGGTACTTGCCGGTCAGGATCCCCTGGGCGATGGGGCTCCACACGATCTGGCCGAGCCCGAGCTCGCGCGAGGTCGGCACGACCTCGGCCTCGATGACCCGCCACAGCATCGAGTACTGAGGCTGGTTGGACACCAGGCGGTCGAAGCCCATCTGGTCGGCGATCTCGACGGCCCGCCGGATCTGCTCGGCGTCCCACTCCGAGACGCCGATGTAGAGGGCCTTGCCCTGGCGGACGATGTCGTCGAAGGCGCGCAGCGTCTCCTCGAGCGGGGTCGCGTGGTCGTAGCGGTGCGCCTGGTAGAGGTCGACGTAGTCGGTGCCGAGCCGGCGCAGCGAGCCGTTGATGCTCTCGGCGATGTGCTTGCGCGACAGCCCGCGGTCGTTCACGCCCGGGCCGGTCGGCCAGTAGACCTTGGTGAAGATCTCGAGGCCCTCGCGGCGCTGGCCCGCCAGCGCCTTCCCGAGCACCTCCTCGGCACGGGTGCCGGCGTAGACATCGGCCGTGTCGAAGGTGGTGATGCCCTCCTCGAGGGCGGCGTTGACGCACGCGATCGCGGCGTCCTCCTCCACCTGCGAGCCGTGAGTGATCCAGTTGCCGTAGGAGATCTCGCTGACGAGCAGGCCGCTGCGGCCGAGATGGCGATGCTTCATGATCCCGACCCTAGAACGGACCGAGGACCCCCGCGCGTGCGGAGGTCCTCGGAACGGATCGGGGGAGCGCTACTTCTTGGCGCGGGCGGCCTTGGGCACCACGGGCTTGCCGCCGGCCTTGACCGTGGGCGGGGGCAGGCGCAGGCGCCGGATCTGCAGGCTGCGCAGGACGCCGTAGCCGACCGCGCCGCGGGTGTCCTGGTCGGGGAACTTCGCCGGCAGGTCCTTGCGCAGGCGGTAGACGATGAAGACGGAGTCGAGCACGACGCCGATGAGCATCGCCAGCCAGGAGTAGAGCAGCACGACCTGCACCCAGTTGACCCGGATGAACCCGGCCAGCAGGACGACGAGCGCCACCGGGATGAACAGCTCGCCGGCGCTGCGGCGGCCGTCGACCCAGTCGCGCACGTACTTGCGCACGGGCCCGGCGTCGCGCAGGGGGAGGTGCTTCTCGTCGCCGCGCTGCAGCGCCATCCGGGCCTCGTACCGCGCCTGGCGGTCGGCCTCGCGCGCCGCCTTCTTGGCCGCCTTGGGGTCGCTGACGCCCTGCAGGCGCGCCTTGCGGGCGGCCTCGGCCTCCTTGCGGGTGGGCGTCGGCGCGCCCTTGCCGGAGGTCTTGTCCTCGGCGGGGGCAGCGGCGGGGGCGGGCGCCTCGTCGGCGCTCTTGCGGCGGAACACGGCGTCACTCTAAGCGGCCCGCCCGGCGGCGGACGAACGGGCAGGCCCCCGCTCCGGCGAGCGGGGGCCTGCCCTTCGGCAGCGACGGCGTCAGGAGACCGTCGTGACGACCTTGCCCGTCACCTTCCACTGGGTCGGCGCCGCCTTGCCGGGCGCGATCGTGAAGGTGCGCGTGGCCGAGTACTCAGGCAGCAGCAGCTGGGTGCCGCCGTGCGCCCAGTCGCCGCACTGGTTCGACGAGGTCACGAAGGTGGAGTAGAAGCTCATCTGGCCGCCGCAGGTGCCCTGCGGGTTGTCGCCCGTGTCGTCCTCGGTCAGCTGCAGCCACACGGTGGGCGTCGAGCCCTCGTTGCTGCGGGTGAGGCGCATCATCGAGTTGGACTCGGAGAACGTCCAGTAGCCGCCCGACGACTTCGACTGCCAGGTGCTCCAGATCGGGGTCTTGAGCGTGCTCTGCACCTTCCACGAGCCGTTGAACTCGCCGGCGCCGAAGTAGTCGCCGTCGTCGCTGACGTCGATGCGGGTGATGTAGTACGTCGCGGTGCGCTGCTTGACCCGCACCGTCTTCCATTCGGTCCAGGTCTTGCCGAGCATGTCGGTGGCGGTGATGCGCACCTGGTAGTACGTGCCCTGCTTGAGGCTGGTGGCCGAGTTCGAGTGCAGCGGCCACGTGCGCTCCCAGGTCAGCGGCTGGTCGTCCCACATGTAGCCGACGCGGGTGGTGCGGCCCGCGTCCCAGATCTCGCCCGAGACCTTCACGAAGCCCGTCGTGGTGACGTTCGCGTCGATGGACTTGGTCGTGGTGGTGACGCCGAGCGACGAGATGCAGTCGGTGGAGCAGAGGCTGGCGGCAGAGGCGGGAGCGGCGGCTGCCAGGCCGCCGGCGACGAGGCCGGCGGTCGCGGCGACGGCGGCGAGGGTGCGGGCGAGGCGGGTCTTCATCGTGGTCTCCGTGGGTGGTTCCGGGCCCGGTGGCCCGGGGCTGGCTGCGGGTGCCGGTCGGCCCCGCTCGAGGAGGACCCTCCCGCCGGACCCCGTCCCGGCACCTGAGCAGCCGCTACTCAGATCGACCGCACCGACTACCTACGGGTGAGCCGACGCCGGAAACCCGCAGGTCAGGGCCTGTGGTCCGCGGGATCGGGGGCGGACAGGCGGCCGGGTTGGCACTAGGTTGGAACTCAGGGGCGCCGTCGGACGTCGCCCCAAGGACGCAGACGTCGACGAAGGGGGCGCCCGCGATGGGCCTCTGGCAGCGCTTCACCATGATCTTCAAGTCCAAGGCGAACAAGGCCCTGGACAAGGCGGAGGACCCGCGCGAGACGCTCGACTACTCCTACGAGAAGCAGCTCGAGCTGCTGCAGAAGGTGCGCCGCGGCGTGGCCGACGTGGCCACCAGTCGCAAGCGCCTCGAGCTGCAGATGACCCAGCTGCAGCAGCAGAGCGACAAGCTCGAGCAGCAGGCGAAGGCCGCGCTCGCCGGCGGCCGTGAGGACCTTGCCCGCGAGGCCCTCACCCGCCGCAGCGGCCTGGCCACGCAGATCACCGACCTGCAGGCGCAGCACGCGTCGCTGGTCGACCAGGAGGAGAAGCTGGTCCAGGCCAGCCAGCGCCTCCAGGCCAAGGTCGAGGCCTTCCGCACCAAGAAGGAGACCATCAAGGCCACCTACTCCGCGGCCGAGGCCCAGACCAAGATCAACGAGGCCTTCTCCGGCATCAGCGAGGAGCTCGGCGACGTCGGGATGGCGATCCAGCGGGCCGAGGACAAGACCGCGCAGCTGCAGGCGCGCGGCCAGGCGATCGACGAGCTGCTCGCCTCGGGCGCGCTCGACGACCCGACCGGCACCAGCAAGGACTCCATCACCCTCGAGCTCGAGCGCATGGCGAGCGGCAACGAGGTCGAGGCCCAGCTGGCCGCCATGAAGGCCGAGATCGGCGGCCCCGAGGCCGCACCCGCCATCGAGGCGCCGGACAAGCCGCAGGCCTGACGCCGGCGGAACGACGAGGGGAGCGACCGGTGATCATCCGCATCCTGGGCGAGGGCCAGTTCGTCGTCCCCGACGACGACCTCGCCGAGATCAACCGTCTCGACGCAGCCTTGGAGTCCGCTCTGAAGTCCGCCGACGGCGACTTCCAGGGCGCGCTCGACGCGCTGCTCGACCATGTCCGCGCGATCGGGGTCCGGCCGCCGGACCACGAGATGGAGGAGTCCGACGTCGTCCTGCCCTTCGCGGACGCCACCGAGGACGACGTCCGGGACATGCTCGGCGACGAGGGCCTCATCCCCGGCTGACTGAGAAGCACGTGAGAGCAGGGGCCGGGCGGAACATCCGCCCGGCCCCTGCTCGTTCCCCCTGGTGAGCGGCGCCGCCGGCGCTGCCCTGGAGCACCACGACACGACGAGGAGTGATGCGGCCGTGGCCGCCACCCGCTACGCCCACGACAGCGGCCTGACCCGGCGCATGGTCGGGACGATGTTCGGCCTGGGCCTGGTCTACGTCGTCCTCATGGCGGTGCTCATCGTCCTGGGGTTCAGCGCGACGTTCGTCCTGCTCTTCTCCGGCATCCTGCTGTTCTGCCAGTGGTACTTCAGCGACACGATGGCGCTGTCGGCCATGCGCGCCCGCGTCGTGGCGCCCGAGCAGGCGCCGCAGCTGCACGCGATGGTCGACCGCCTCTGCGCGATGGCCGACATGCCCAAGCCGCGCATCGCGATCGCCGACACCGACGTCCCCAACGCCTTCGCCACCGGCCGGTCGCCCAACCGCGCGGTCGTGTGCGTCACCACGGGCATCCTGCGCCGGCTCGACCAGGAGGAGCTCGAGGGCGTCCTGTCGCACGAGCTCTCGCACGTGGCGCACCGCGACGTCACCGTGATGACCATCGCGTCGTTCGCCGGCGTCGTCGCCGGTCTGCTCACCCGCATGTGGATGTGGAGCGGCATCGGCCGCAACAACCGCGACCAGAACGCGGCGGTCATGGCGCTGGTCGTCTTCCTCGTCTCGATCCTGGTGTACGTCGTGTCGTTCCTGCTCACCCGTGCGCTGTCGCGCTACCGCGAGCTGTCGGCCGACCGCACCGGCGCGCTGCTCACCGGCAAGCCGAGCGCGCTCGCCTCGGCGCTGCAGAAGATCTCCGGCGACATCGCAGGCATCCCCGACCGCGACCTGCGCCAGATGGAGGCGGTGTCCGCGATGGCCTTCGCTCCGGCGCTCACGTCGAAGTCCTCGCTCTCGACGCTGTTCATGACCCATCCGCCCCTCGAGAAGCGGCTCGAGGAGCTCGCCAAGGTGGCAGCCCAGCTCGGTCAGCGCTGACGTCCCCGGTTCTCCGGCGACGCGCTGCCGGCCGCTGGATCCGGACGTATCGTCGTCGTATGGGCGACAGGACGGCGTCCCGGTACGGCGACGACCCGGTGCTGACGCGGGCCACCCGGCGCGCGGTGGTGTCGGTCGTCGGCGCGGTCGCGCTGCTCGTGGTCGGCCTCAGCGCCGTCGTGGCCCTGATTCCGCTGAAGTTCGGGACGTTCGCGTTGGAGGCAGTCGGCGCGACGCACGGCTGGATCCTGCTGCTGCCCTTGGCGATCGCCGTGCTGTGGCTCGTCCGCGAGGTCCGCCGGTCCACGCGCGGGCACGCGCTGGGCACCAGCGAGTCAGCCGACGTCGGGCCCGACCACCCGCTGCGCATCTCGCTGTCGCGGCTGGCTGCCCTGGCCGACGTCCCGACCCCGCCGCTGCGCATCGTCGCCTCGAAGCGGCCCAACTCCTACGTCGTCGTCGAGCCCGACGGGACCGAGACCGTCTGCGTCACCACCGCGGCCCTCGAGATGTGCACGCAGGCCGAGCTCGACGCCATGCTCGCGCACGAGCTGTTCCATGTGGCCCACGGGGATGCGCGGCTCACGAGCCGGCTCGAGGCGATCGCCGAGCTCGCCGACCGCAAGGTGTCGCTGCTGTCGGGGCTGATCGTCCCGTCGGTGCGCAGCCTCATGAGGCAGCGCGAGCTCTCGGCCGACCGCGCCGCTGCCCTGCTCACCGCGCGCCCGGCTGATCTCGACTCCGCCGTGCGCACCTGCACCGCCGGCAGCGCGTCCGGCCCGCCCGACCTTCGCCTCGTGACCGCCGTACCCTTCGTCGAGGCGTCCGACGGCCAGGAGCCGGGGTGGTGCACCCATCCCAGCGTCGACGAGCGCGCCGAGAGCCTCGCTCGCGTCGCCGCCCGCCTCGGCCAGCGCTGATCGGACGGCTGCTGGCGCGACGGCGCCGACCGGCCGGGCCCCCGAGGCTGTGCGAGGCTGGACGGCATGGGACTGTTCGACTCGCTGCTCGGCCGGAGCAAGCCGGTGCGCCCCGACCTCGACAACCTCTTCGGGCTGCCGTCGGCGGCCATCACGCTCGAGGCGTCGCTGGGGCTGCACCCGACCGGCACCGGCTCGGTCGCGTTCCGCGCGCCGGAGGGCCGCGCGTTCGCCGACGTGCAGTCCGACGTGCAGCAGCTGCTCGACGCCGGCGGAGGCCCGGCCGTCGAGGCCGTGGGCGACGAGTACGGCTACACCTGGCTCGTCGTGCGCACCGACCCGCCGGACGTCTCGTCGCTCGTGACCGACCTCCACGCCGTCAACACCTCGCTGCAGGACAGCGGGTTCGGGCCCACGCTGCTGTGCTCGCTGGTGTCGTTCCACGACGACTCAGGGCGCAGGGTCGGGCTGGTCTACCTCTACAAGCAGGGCACGTTCTACCCGTTCGTCCCGAGCACCGCGCCCGGGGCGACCATCACGGGCGAGGCGCCGCTGCGCCGCGACAACCTGCTCGAGATCCAGCTGCGCGACCTGCTGGCCGACGACCTCCGCATGGAGAAGGACACCGCCCGCTGGTTCGCCGTCTGGGGAGCGCCCGGCCTCTAGCGCCGCACGTAACAGCCCGAAGCGGGCAAGAACCTCTCGGTTCTTGCCCGCTTCGACCTGTGACACGCGTCCGGTCAGTCCTGCTTGTCGGGCGGGGTGGCGCCGACGCCGGGCAGGGCGAGCATCCGGTCGAGCGCGACGCGCGCCCAGTGGGCGACGTCGGGGTCGACCTCGATGCGGTTGACCACGTTGCCCTCGACGAGGTTCTCCAGCGCCCACACCAGGTGCGGCAGGTCGATGCGGTTCATCGTCGAGCAGAAGCAGACGGTGCGGTCGAGGAACACGATCTGCTTGTCGGGGTGGCGCAGCGCGAGACGCTTCACCAGGTTGAGCTCGGTGCCGATCGCCCAGGCCGAGCCGGCGGGCGCCGCGTCGATGGTCTGGATGATGAACTCGGTGGAGCCCACGAGGTCGGCGGCCTTGACGACATCGTGCTGGCACTCGGGGTGCACCAGGACGTTGACGCCGGGGATGCGCTCGCGGACGTCGACGACCGAGTCGAGGTTGAAGCGGCCGTGCACCGAGCAGTGGCCCTTCCAGAGGATCATCTTGGCGTCGCGCAGCTGCTCGGCGGTGAGCCCGCCGCCCGGCCTGTGGGGGTCGTAGACGACGCAGTCGTCGAGCGAGAGGCCCAGCTCGAGCACCGCGGTGTTGCGGCCCAGGTGCTGGTCGGGCAGGAAGAAGACCTTCTCGCCCTGCTCGAAGGCCCACTCGAGGGCCCGCTTGGCGTTGGATGACGTGCAGACCGCGCCCCGGTTGCGGCCGGTGAAGGCCTTGATGGCCGCGGTGGAGTTCATGTACGTGATCGGGATCGTGACGTCGGTGATGCCGGCGTCGGCCAGCACGTCCCACGCGTCCTCGACCTGGCCGATCGCGGCCATGTCGGCCATCGAGCAGCCGGCGGCGAGGTCGGGGAGGACGACCGCCTGGTCGGGTCCGGTGAGGATGTCGGCGCTCTCGGCCATGAAGTGGACGCCGCAGAACACGACGTACTCGGCCTCGGGGCGGGCGGCAGCGTCGCGCGCCAGCTTGAAGGAGTCGCCGGTGACGTCGGCGAACTGGATGACCTCGTCGCGCTGGTAGTGGTGGCCCAGGACGAAGACGCGGTCGCCGAGCTTCTCCTTGGCCGCGCGGGCGCGCTCGACGAGGTGCGGGTCGCTGGGGGCGGGGAGGTCGCCGGGGCACTCGACCCCGCGCTCGGACTGCGGGTCGGCGTCGCGCCCGAGCAGAAGCAGTGCCAGCGGCGTCGGGGTCGGCTCGACGAAGCTCTCGGTGCTCACGGCCGCATCCTCTCACCCGCGTCCCGGACGTCGGCAGGCGTCCGCATCAACGTCGTGCGGCCCGCGGGCCTTCCCGCCCCCCGAGGCGACGACGGCGCCGGATAGCGTCGTCCGCATGCAGGTCCTCGTGGCGCCCGACAAGTTCGCCGGGACCCTCACCGCCGTGCAGGCGGCCGCGGCCATCGCCGAGGGGTGGCGCCGCACGTCGCCGGACGACGCCGTCGTCCTGCTGCCGCTCGCCGACGGCGGCCCCGGCTTCCTCGACGTCGTCGAGGCTGCGCTCGGCGGCCGCCGGGCGCCGGCCGTGGTCACCGGGCCCCTGCGCGAGCCCGTGGCGGCGGCGGTGCTGCTCGTCGACGGGACGGCGTACGTCGAGACCGCGCAGGCCTGCGGTCTGCACCTCATGCCGGAGCAGGCCCGCGACCCGCGCCGGACGACGTCGTACGGCGTCGGCGAGCTCATCGCCCTCGCCGTCGCCGAAGGGGCCACGACGGTCGTGCTCGGCCTCGGCGGCAGCGCGACGAGCGACGGGGGAGCGGGGCTGCTCGCTGCGCTCGGGGCCACGGCCGAGGGCCCGGAGGGCCTCGACGTCACGGCGCTGCTGTCGGAGGGCACGTCCGGGCTGCGCTCCGCCCACCGCGTCGACCTCGGGCCGGCCCGCCGGGCGGTCGAGGGCGTGCGGCTCGTGGCGGCCTCCGACGTCGACAACCCGCTGCTCGGGCTGCGCGGGGCCGCCAACGGCTTCGCCCGGCAGAAGGGCGCCGACGACGCCGCCGTCATGGAGATCGAGGGCGCCCTCGAGCACCTCGTCGCGGTGCTCGGTCGGCGTCCGGACGGCAAGGACCCTGCCGTGGCTCTGGGCGCGGGAGCAGCCGGCGGCCTCGGGTACGCCCTGCTCCATCTCGGCGCCGAGCGGGTGCCCGGGATCGCCACGGTGCTCGAGACCGTCCGGTTCCCGGACCGCGTGCGCGAGGCCGATGTGGTCGTCACCGGCGAAGGGAGCTTCGACTGGCAGAGCCTGCGGGGGAAGGTCGTGTCGGGCGTGGCGGAGGCGGCGCTGGCCGAGGGGCGGGGCTGCGTGGTGCTGGCCGGCCGCGTGGAGGTCGGCCGCCGCGAGTACGCGGCCACCGGGGTGAGCGGCGCCTACGCCGTCGTCGACCACCTCGCCGAGCAGGGCCTGCCCCCCGAGGCGGCCCTCGACGACCCCGCCGCCCGCCTCGCCGACCTCGCCGAGCGGGCCGCCCGAACGTGGGGTGGGTGAGGGGCTCCTGGTCAGCAACCCGTCCGGTGGACGGGTCTGTGGGGGCACTGCGGGCTCCCGCATGGCATCCTGGTGAGGTCGGCCTTGCCTGCGGCGCGGGAATAGATCCCGTGCGGGGGCGGGTTGGCAGGTTCGACAGCCGATACCGGTGCACCCCGTGGAGGACACCCGCATGACCGCCGACGTCACCATCGAGACCACGCTGCCCGTCTCCGACGGGATCCTGCTGACCGAGGCCGCGTCCAGCAAGGTGGCCGCGCTGCTCTCGGCCGAGGGCCGCGAGGACCTCTCCCTGCGCGTGGCGGTGCAGCCCGGCGGCTGCTCGGGCCTGCGCTACCAGCTCTTCTTCGACGACCGCTCGCTCGACGGCGACGTCGTCAAGGAGTTCGGCACCGTCAAGGTCGTCACCGACCGCATGAGCGCCCCGTACCTGGCCGGCGCCACGGTCGACTTCGTCGACACCATCGAGAAGCAGGGCTTCACGATCGACAACCCGAACGCCACGGGCTCCTGCGCCTGCGGCGACTCGTTCAGCTGATCGCCCGCACCCGGCATCACGAGGGGCCGCACCCGTACGGGTGCGGCCCCTCGCTGCGTGCGGACGCCGCCCGGCCCTCGGGACGGTGGCGCCGGGATGCCGTCCGCGACGTCGATCCGTCAGCCGCGCGCGACGGTGACGGCCTCGCCCGTCGCGGCGTCGATGAGCGCCCGGTCGCCGAGCGGGGCGCGCAGTGTCACGGTCGACTTGTACTCCTGGGCGATCTCGATGCAGGCCTGGTCCGGGCCGAGGGTCGAGCGCCCGGACACCGAGACGGTGACGGCGGTGGCGGTCTCCTCGACGACCACGGCCGAGTACTCCGAGCACACGCCGCCCCAGTAGACGAGCGTCACGTCGGCGCCGGACACGACGGCGCGGTCGACCGCCGGCTGCTCGGCACCGGGCTGCGCCGGACCGGACGGGACGGGCTCGGGCGACAGGCCCGGGTCGGTCGGCTCGACGCCGCCGCCGGAGCCCGGGTCGCCGGGGGACGAGCCGGCACCGGGCTCGTCGACGGGCGGGGGCTCCTCGCCCGTTCCCGGGTCGACGCTGCCGCCGCCCGTGCCGGTGCCCGGCTCCGGGTCGGCGAGGAAGGCGTCGTCGACGGCGACGGCCACGAGCGGGTCGTCCCAGCCCTCGACGGAGAACAGCCAGGCGGGCACGAGCATCGGCTCGTCGCCGTCGTAGGCCAGCGACAGCCCGAGGCGGGCACCGGTGATGGAGACGGGCTTCGGGTCGTACGGGCTCGCGCAGACGTCCGGCACCGCGGAGGCGTCGGGGCCGTCGCCGGGCGCCGGCTCCGGGCAGGCGATGAGCGGCATCGCCCGGGGCAGCGCGACCAGGGAGTCGTAGACGTCCTTCGCGCTGAGCAGCGGGTAGGTGTCGCCGGGCTCGGGCGCGCCCAGGAAGCCGAAGGCGCCGGTGACGCCGTCGGCGGCGACGTCGACGCTCGTGCGCAGGCCCGCGGTGGGCAGGCCGGCGACGTCCGGGTCGGCGACGACGGTCCGCCAGCCGATCCCGTTGTCGCCCAGGGCTCGCGGCTCGGCGTCGACCCCTGCGGCAGCCAGCACGGGGGCGGCTGCGGCGAGGGCGGCGGACGACGACGGCGGGGCCGGCGGCGCGGTGCCGGGGGTGGACGCCGACACGCACGCGACGCTGTCGTAGGCGGCCGCCCCGGCGTGGTCGACGTCGATCCCGTACGCCTGGCAGTCGCCCGTGGTGCGCGAGAACGACCATGCGCCGGCACCGTCCTTGCGGACCCGCAGCACCCCGTCGCCGTCGGTGACGACCCAGCCGTACTTGTGCGCGACGGGCTGGGCCGACAGGCCGAGGGCGGCCGACAGCCTCGCGACGTCGTCGAGGTCGCCTCCGCCGGCGAACCGGGCGACCGCGGCCGACGACGGCCCGGACGGCAGGTCGCCGTCGAGCTGGTAGGCCGACGTTCCGACGACCTTGCCCGTGCTCGCGTCGGCGTTGGCCGCGGGCGCCGAGCGGGCGCCGATGTGCAGGACAGGAGGGGAGCCGTCGCCCCCGGGACCGGCCACCTGCGTGCCGCAGGCGGCCAGGGCGAGCGCGGCGGCGACGCCGGTCGCGAGCAGGCCGGCGGTGCGCCGGGCGCGGGTCGAACCAGGGCTTCGGGTGGTGCTCATCGTGGCCTCCGCCAGGTCGGCGGCACCGGTCGCGTCCTCCGGTCCCGGATGGGTTCTCCAGACCTGTGACGGCGGTCACCGCTGCCCGGTTCCGTCCAGAGGCTAGGGTTCCGCGTGCGGACGACGCTCCTCGGGGGACCGCCGCGACCACGACCGACCGAACGAGAGCGAGGGGCCGTGCGCGTCTGCGTGACGGGGTCGATCGCCACCGACCATCTCATGACCTTCCCGGGCCGGTTCGCCGACTCGTTCGTCGCCGAGAAGCTCGACAGCGTCTCGCTGTCGTTCCTCGTCGAGGACCTCGACATCCGCCGCGGCGGTGTCGGCCCCAACATCGCCTTCGGCATGGCGGTGCTCGGCCTGCGGCCGATCCTCGTGGGCGCCGCCGGGCCGGACTTCGCGGACTACCGCTCCTGGCTCGACCGCCACGGCGTCGACACCGCGAGCGTGCGCGTGTCCGACGTCCGCCACACGGCCCGGTTCGTCTGCACGACCGACGTCGACCAGTGCCAGATCGCGTCGTTCTACGCCGGCGCCATGAGCGAGGCCCGCGAGATCGAGCTCGGCCCGGTCGCCGAGCGCGTCGGGGGCCTCGACCTCGTCCTCGTGGGCGCCAACGACCCCGAGGCGATGGCCCGCCACACCGACGAGTGCCGGTTCCGCGGCATCCCGTTCGTGGCCGACCCCTCCCAGCAGCTGGCCTGGTCCGACGGCGACGCGATCAAGCAGCTGGTCGAGGGTGCGGCGTACCTGTTCAGCAACGAGTACGAGTCCGGCCTGATCGAGCACAAGACCGGCTGGACGTCGGACGAGGTGCTCTCCAAGGTCGGCGTCCGCGTGACCACGCTGGGCAAGAAGGGCGCCCGCGTCGAGCGCGCCGGCGAGGCCCCCATCGAGGTCGCGACGCCGCTCGAGGAGATCAAGGCCGATCCCACCGGTGTGGGCGACGCCTTCCGCGCGGGCTTCCTCTCCGGCCTGGCCTGGGGGCTCTCGCACGAGCGCTGCGCGCAGATCGGCTCCATGCTCGCCACCTACGTCATCGAGACGGTCGGCACGCAGGAGTACGACCTCGCGCAGCAGCACTTCCTCACCCGGTTCGAGGAGGCCTACGGCGCCGACGCGGCCGCCGAGGTCGCCGCGAACGTGCGCTGCCCGCGTCCCTGACGGCCCAGCGCCGCAGGCGTCCGAGCAGCACGGGCAGGATCGAGATGGCGCCGATCGAGCCGCCGCCGACCGGGTGGATGCTGCCCGACCCCTGGGACGCCGAGCCGGGCGAGGAGATCCTCGGCGTCGGCGCCGACCTGCAGCCGGGCACCCTGCTGCAGGCCTACCGCAGCGGGCTGTTCCCCATGAACCTCGAGCGCGGCGGTCCGCTCGGGTGGTGGTCGCCCGACCCGCGCGGCGTCCTCCCGCTCGACGCCCTGCGCATCACGAGGTCGCTGGCCAAGTCGCGCCGGCGGTTCACGATCACGGTCGACACCGACTTCGTCGGCGTCATGCGTGCCTGCGGCGATCCGTCGCGGCCGTCGGGCTGGATCGACGACGAGTTCGTCGAGGCCTACGCCGAGCTGCACCGGCTCGGCTGGGCGCACTCGGTCGAGACGCGCGACGCCGACGGGCGGCTCGTGGGCGGTCTCTACGGCGTCGAGGTCGGCGGGCTGTTCGCGGGCGAGTCGATGTTCAGCCACGAGCGCGACGCGTCGAAGGTCGCGCTGGTCGCACTCGTCGACGTCCTGGCGGCGGCTCCGGGTCCCGGGCGCCTGCTGGACGTCCAGTGGCGCACCGAGCACCTGGCGAGCCTGGGCGTCGTCGAGATGGCCCGGCGCGACTACCTCGTGGCCCTCGAGCGCGCCCTGACGCTGCCGCCCGCGTTCTAGGAGCCCTCACCTTCGGCGGGCGGCGCCACGAGGAAGGCGTCACCCATGCCGTCGGGCGCCGGACCGGTCCACTCGAGGACACGGCCGCGCAGCGAGCACCAGGCGGGCACGTCGGAGAGCGCCGCGGCGTCGTCGGTGAGCAGCAGCAGCCGTTGGCCGGGGTCGACGTTGGTGGCGCGGGCCAGCGAGATCACCGGCATGGGGCACCGCTTGCCCCGCTCGTCGAGGACACGGTCGTGGGGCGGGCGCACCACGACTCCGTCGGTGTCGGTCACAGGCCCTCCGCGCCCAGGGTGGCGCGCACGCGCGCCACGACGTCCGGCAGCACCGCCAGCAGGCGGTCGACGTCATCCTCGGCCACGCCGGACGGCAGCGACACCCGGAGGTTGCCCTGGGTCAGCGCGCCCATCGCGGCCAGCACGTGGCTGGGCTCGAGGGCGTCGGCCACGCAGGACGACCCGGACGACACGGCCAGGCCCGCGCGGTCGAGGCCGTCGAGCAGCGCCTCGCCGTCGACGTACAGGCAGGAGAACGTCACGACGTGGGGCAGCCGGTCGTCCGGATCGCCGAGCACGACGACGTCGGGGACGAGCTCGGGCACGCGGGCGCGGATCCGGTCGACGAGCGCGCGCAGGCGCGGCATCTCGCTGCGGCGCTCGGCCTCCGCCGCCTCCAGCGCGGCCGCCGCAGCCACCACGGACGGGACGTCGACGAAGCCGGGCACGCGGCCGCCCTCGCGCGGGTCGTCGGGGGAGGGGGAGCGCCAGCGCGCGCCGGTGCGCACGGCGAGGACGCCCACCCCGGCCGGGCCGCCCCACTTGTGGGCGCTCGCGGTGAGCACCGACCAGCCGGAGGGCACCTCGTCGTGGCCCACCGACTGCGCCGCGTCCACGAGCAGGGGGACTCCGTGGCGCCCGGCAGCCTCCGCAGCGGCGGCCACCGGCTGGCGGGTGCCGACCTCGTGGTTGGCGCTCTGCACCGCCGCGAGCGCAGCGCCCTCGGAGAGCAGGGCGTCGAAAGCGCCCACGTCGAGGCGCCCGAGCGGGTCGACCGGCGCGGTGACGAGGGCGCCGCCCGGCACCGCCCGTCCGGCGTGCAGGACAGCCGAGTGCTCGACCGCCGAGGTCACGACGCGCGAGCCCGATCGCGCCCGCCCGGCCGCCAGCCCGAGCATGCCGAGGTGGACCGCCTGGGTGCCCGACGCCGTGAACGACACCTCGTCCGCGCGGGCGCCCAGGACGGCGGCCACGGACTCGCGGGCCGCGGCGAGCAGCAGGGAGGCGCGTCGGGCGTCGTGGTAGCGGCGCGAGGGGTCGGCCCAGCCCTGGTCGAGGGCAGCCAGCAGGGCCTGGCGGGCGGCCGGCCGCAGCGGCTCGGACGAAGCCGCGTCGAGGTAGCCCGCGGGGGGCCGCGAGGCGGTGGTCGCAGGCCCCGCCGGGGGGCCGTCGGCGGCTCCCGGAGCGCCGCCGCGGAGGTTAGGCGACCCTGACCCCGCACCGGCTCCCACCTGCGACGACGGGCCGCCGGGCACCGGCTGGTCGGCCTCTCCGGACATCTGCGCCACACCCCGACCGTAATGCCCACCCCGACAGGTCGGGCGGCCCCTGCTGCGCTACTCTCACCCGGTACGACCGACTCGCCCCGAGGTCGGGCACCGGACCGCCCTAGCAGGCGGCCCGTGCTTGTTCTGGGGGCGCCGACCTCTCCAGGGAAGGCGATCCGTGGGCTCGACCCGCTCGACCGGCTCCTCGCGCGCGCGCCGCGTCGCTCTCGCGGCAGGCGCTGGCCTGGTGCTCCTCGGCACCGCCGGCTGCTCCGACGAATCCGCCATCGGCCGGCTCGGCTACCCCGAGCCCGTCACCGAGCAGGGGCCGATCCTGCTCAGCTTCTGGCAGGACTCGTGGGTCGCGGCCTGGCTGGTCGGCGCGCTCACCTGGGGCCTGATCTTCTGGGCGATCATCGCCTACCGGCGCCGCACCAACGAGGGCGCTCCGGTGCAGACCCGCTACAACCTGCCGCTGGAGATCCTCTACACGGTCACGCCCACGATCATGATCGCGGCGCTGTTCGTCGTCACCGCGCGCGACCAGGCCGAGCTCACCAAGCTGACCGACAACGCCAAGCCCATCGGCGTCGTCGGCTACAAGTGGAACTGGGCGTTCAACTACCCCGAGGGCGCCTACGACGTCGGCACCCCGGCCCGCCCCGCCGACCTCTACCTCCCGGTCGGCGAGAAGATCCGCTTCAAGCTCACCTCGCCCGACGTCATCCACTCGTTCTGGGTGCCGCAGTTCCTGTTCAAGATGGACGTCATCCCCGGCCGTCAGAACGAGTTCGAGCTGACGCCGAACAAGGAGGGCGTGTTCGCCGGCAAGTGCGCCGAGCTGTGCGGCACCGACCACTCGCGGATGCTGTTCAACGTCCACGTGGTGAGCCAGGCCGAGTACGACCAGCACATCGCCGATCTCAAGGCGGCCGGCCAGGACGGCCAGCTCGAGACCGGCCGCATCGTCACCACCGGCGTCCCGGCGGGAAGGTAAACGACCAGTGACTCTCCTCAACGAGCGCCCCGCGGCCCCGGCGCCGGACCCCCACGGCTTCGTCACCGTCGGCGACCCGCGCCGCCGCAAGTTCGGCCAGACGCTGGTCACGTGGATCACCTCCACCGACCACAAGGTCATCGGGTACATGTACCTGATCACCTCGTTCTCGTTCTTCATCGTCGGCGGCGTGATGGCCCTGGTCATCCGCGCCGAGCTGGCCCAGCCCGGCCTGCAGTTCGTGAGCAACGAGCAGTACAACCAGCTGTTCACCATGCACGGCTCGATCATGCTGCTGCTGTTCGCGACGCCGCTGTTCGCGGGCTTCGCCAATGCCCTCATGCCGCTGCAGATCGGCGCCCCCGACGTCGCCTTCCCGCGCCTGAACGCCGTGGCGTTCTGGCTGTTCTTCTTCGGCGGCGTGATCGTGTGCTCGGGCTTCCTCACGCCGGGCGGCGCCGCCAGCTTCGGCTGGTTCGCCTACACGCCGCTGTCGAACGCGATCAACTCGCCGAACGTGGGCTCGGACCTCTGGATCCTCGGCTTCACCCTCGGCGGTCTCGGCTCCATCCTCGGCGCCGTCAACTTCATCACCACGATCGTCTGCATGCGCGCGCCCGGCATGACGATGTTCCGGATGCCGATCTTCACCTGGAACGTGTTCCTCACGTCCATCCTGGTGCTCATCGCGTTCCCGGTGCTCGCCGCCGCCTTCGCGGTGCTGCTGGCCGACCGCCTCTTCGGGGCCGTGGTCTTCGAGGCCGAGAACGGCGGCGCCATCCTCTGGCAGCACCTGTTCTGGTTCTTCGGCCATCCCGAGGTCTACATCCTGGCGCTGCCGTTCTTCGGCATCGCCTCGGAGATCCTGCCGGTCTTCAGCCGCAAGCCGATCTTCGGCTACAAGGGCCTGGTCTTCGCCACCATCGCGATCGCCGCGCTGTCGGTCGCGGTGTGGGCCCACCACATGTACGTGACCGGCTCGGTGAACCTGCCGTTCTTCGCGTTCATGACGATGCTCATCGCCATCCCGACCGGTGTGAAGTTCTTCAACTGGATCGGCACGATGTGGCGCGGCTCGATCACCTTCGAGACGCCCATGCTCTGGACCCTGGGCTTCCTCATCACGTTCCTGTTCGGCGGACTCACCGGCATCCTGCTCTCCGCCCCGCCGGTCGACTTCCAGGTGTCCGACAGCTACTTCGTCGTCGCCCACTTCCACTACGTGATCTTCGGGACCGTCGTGTTCTCGATGTTCGCGGGCTTCTACTTCTGGTGGCCGAAGTGGACCGGGAGGATGCTCGACGAGGGCCTGGGCAAGGTGCAGTTCTGGCTGACCTTCATCGGCTTCCAGGTGACCTTCTTCGTCCAGCACTGGCTCGGCGCGATGGGCATGCCCCGCCGCTACGCCGACTACCTGGCCTCGGACGGCTTCACCACCTTCAACGTGGTCAGCACCATCGGCGCGTTCATCCTCGCCACCTCGATGCTGCCGTTCTTCTACAACGTCTGGAAGACGGCCAAGACCGCGCCGAAGGTGACCGAGGACGACCCGTGGGGCTGGGGCCGCTCGCTGGAGTGGGCGACGTCCTGCCCGCCGCCTCGGCACAACTTCACGTCGATCCCGCCGATCCGCTCGGAGTCGCCGGCCTTCGACCTGCACCACCCTGAGTACGCCGTCGCCGCCCTGCGCCGCGACAGCAAGCTCGACGAGCTCGTCGGCGCCGAGGAGAAGGGCCCGCAGTCGTGAGGATCGAAGGCGGGCTGTTCGCCCTGGGCTGCGTCTTCTACGGCATGGTCGCCGTGGCGTACTGGCTCATCACCGGCGAGATCGTCGGCACCACGGCGCTCGCGCTGACCGGCGGCCTCGCGTTCCTCGTCGCGTTCTACCTGCTCTTCACCGGCAAGCGCGTCGGCACCCGTCCCGAGGACGACCCCGAGGGCAACATCGAGGACGCCGAGCCCGACTACGGCTTCTTCAGCCCGCACTCGTGGTGGCCAATCGTGGTCGCGTTCGCGACGATGATCGTCTGCTTCGGGCTGATCTTCGCCGTGTGGCTGCTCATCCTCGGCGTCGTGCTGCTGCTGCTGGCCCTCATCGGCTTCGTCTTCGAGTACTACGTGGGCGAGTTCGCCGACTGAGGCATCGACACTGCGCGACGGAGGGCGGGATCCTGCGTGACCCGCCCTCCGTCGCGCGTCCGAGCGGTGACCGTCCGTGGCCGCCGGACCGGCCGTACGGGGGATCGTCACCGTCCCGTCACCTCGGCAGGCTGGACCCTACGGCGCAGCGTGCCGACACTGGGATGGTGCCGGCATGCGCGCCGGCCAGCCGTGGGCGCCTCTCCGGCGCCCTGACGCCGCCGCAGACCGGGAAGGGGCGCACGTGAGCACCACCGCGCGACGGCGCGCCCTGCCCGCCCTCCTGGCCCTCTCCGGGCTCGTGCTGGGCGCCTGCGGAGCCGGCGGCCTCGAGGTGCACGCCGGGTCGGCGAGCCCGCAGTCGGCCGCCTCGATCGTCATCTCGCCCGCAGCGACCGGCAAGCCCGTCGCCCCGGCCAACCGGGTCGTGGTCAAGGCCGAGGCCGGCCGGCTCACCGCGGTCAAGGTCCTCGGCCCCGAGGGGGAGATCCCGGGCGCGCTGTCGGTCGACGGCACCACCTTCACCGTCCCGGGCGGGGCGCTGGAGTACTCGTCGACGTACACGGTGGTCGCCGACGCCGTCGACCGCGTCGGGCTGCCGACCCAGACGACCACCACGCTGACCACCGTCGCCCCGAAGGCCTTCCTGGGCTACTCGGTGTCGCCGCGCGACGGCGGCACCGTCGGGGTCGGCATGCCGATCACGCTGACCCTCGACCGCAGCCTCAAGAAGGACAAGGCGAAGGCGGCTTTCGAGCGCACGCTGGCCGTCGAGGTCGACGGCGTCGAGGCCGACGGCGCCTGGCACTGGATGTCCGACCGTGTGGTGGAGTACCGGCCGCAGACCTACTGGCCCGGCCACGCCACCATCACGGTCACCGCCGACCTCAAGGGCAAGCAGATCGCGTCCGGCGTCTGGGGCGAGCAGGACCGCACCACCTCGTTCCAGACCGGGGTGGCACGGATCAGCTACGTCGACATCCGCACGCTGGAGATGAAGGTCACCGAGGACGGCAAGGCCGTCAAGAAGATCCCGGTGACCACCGGCAAGGAGGGCTTCGAGACCCGCTCGGGCATCAAGGTCATCTCCACCAAGGAGCGCACCCGTCTCATGGATGCCGCCACCGGCGGCACCGACGAGAACGATCCCGAGTACTACCGCCTCGAGGTCGACTACGCGATGCGGCTCACCAACTCCGGCGAGTTCATCCACGCCGCTCCATGGTCGGTCACCAGCCAGGGCGAGGCCAGCGTCTCCCACGGCTGCACGGGCATGAGCACGGCGGACGCGAAGTGGCTGTTCGAGCGGACGCGCATCGGCGACGTCGTCGTCTACACGGGCAGCACGCGGCCCATGGAGACCTGGAACGGCATCGGCATCTGGAACTACAGCTGGCGCGACTGGGCCCAGGGCTCCGCCCTCTCCTGACGCCCGTCCTTTACGGGTGAAGGTGCCCCTGCTTGCGATAGAGGCAAGTTTTCTTCCCCTCATCGGTCCTTGTGGGCCTGTCGGTCATGTGTCGGCTCGGTCCTCCGAGGCTCGCCTGTGCGTGTGACGGAGGGGGCGTCGTCGGTCCCGTCGGCGGCGCGGCAGGCTTGATCGCCGGCGCCGGGATCGACGACGCCCCCTCTTGGACCGAGTTCCACGCCCTGTGTGGTCGGGTCGGCCTGTTGGGGATGCGCCGGGTTGGAGGGAGACAGACTCTGCGGGTCCCGGGCGGAGGGGCTGCGCCCCGCGCCAGGTCCCCGCGCTTCGCTCTGGGCCGTGCGCCGCCGCTGGTGAGGCTTCGGACCCGGTTCCCGTGCTTCGCTGGGCATGTGCTGGCGTCGGTGAGGCCCGCGCCTGGTCCCCGCGCTTCGCTCTTGGGTGTGCTCTGCGGTCGTCGGTCGGCCGTGGTGGGTGGTCGCAGGCAGGGCGGAACGGCTGCGGCCCGGGTCGTGGTCGTTGCGTGACGAAGGCCCCCGGCGTTGCCGGGGGCCTTCGTCGTATCGCGCTGGTCGACTCAGTGGGAGTCGGGGCCGAGGACGGCGGGGACTTCCTTGCCGCCCGCGTGGAGCTCCTCGACCTCGTGGTCGTGCTCCTCGTGGCTGTGGTGAGCCGCAGCCTCGATCTCGGCCGGCGTCGGCTTCTGGATGTTGTCGCCGAAGTAGGCCCGCGAGAGCCGCGCGCGCCAGCGCTTGGCGCGCAGGCCCGGAGTGCGGACGCCGTTCTCGTCGGTAGCCGGCGGGGCCGCGACGACCGGGTAGTCCTCCTTGGACAGGATGACCGCCTTCTCGTCGTCCGAGATCGGGGTGTGGATCTCGATGAACTCGCCATGCGGCAGACGCAGGATCTGGCCGGACTCGCGCCCGTGCAGAAGCTTCTCGCGGTCGCGGCGCTGCAGCCCGAGGCAGAAGCGCCGGGTGGCGAGGAAGGCCAGCGGGGGAGCGATGAAGATCGCGATGCGGGTGAACCAGATCAGCTGGTTGATCGACAGGTTGAACGTGATCGCGATGAGGTCGTTGGCCCCGTTGATGACGAGGATGCCGTAGAAGACGATCGCGGCCACGCCGATGCCGGTGCGCGTGGGGTTGTTGCGCGGACGCTCGAGCAGGTGGTGCTCGCGCTTGTCACCGGTGACCCAGGCCTCGATGAACGGGTACGCCAGCAGCAGGCCCACGAGGATGCCGGGCATCACCGCACCGGGGATGAAGATGTTCCACGACCACGTTCTGCCGAGGAAGTCCTCCCACTCCCAGTTGGGCATCGCGCGGAGCATGCCGTCGAGGAAGCCGATGTACCAGTCGGGCTGGGAGCCTGCCGTCACCTGGTCGGGCACATAGGGGCCGTACGCCCAGATCGGGTTGATCGAGACCAGGCCGCCCATGAGCGCGGTGACGCCGAAGACGACGAAGAAGAAGCCGCCGGCCTTGGCCACGTACACGGGGAACAGCGGGAAGCCGACCACGTTGGTGTTGCTGCGGCCGGGGCCGGGGTACTGCGTGTGCTTGTGGTAGAAGATCAGGATCAGGTGCAGGCCGATGAGGGCCAGCAGGATCCCGGGCACCAGCAAGACGTGGAACGTGTACAGCCTCGGGATGAAGTCGTTGCCCGGGAACTGCCCGCCGAAGATGAAGAACATCAGGTAGGTGCCCACGATCGGCACCGCCTCGATGATGCCGGCGACGATGCGCACGCCGACGCCGGAGAGCAGGTCGTCAGGCAGCGAGTAGCCCGCAAAGCCCTCGAGCAGCACGATGAGGAACATCGAGCCGCCGATGACCCAGTTGAGCTCGCGCGGCTTGCGGAACGCCCCGGTGAAGAAGATCCGGAACATGTGCACGACCATCGCGGCCATGAAGAACAGCGCCGCCCAGTGGTGGATCTGGCGCAGGAGCAGGCCGCCGCGGACGTCGAAGCTGAGGTCGAGCGCGGAGGCGTAGGCCTCCGACATCTTGATGCCGACGAGCGGGGCGTACGAGCCGTTGTAGACGACCTCGGTCATCGACGGCTTGAACCAGATGGTCAGGTAGACGCCGGTGAGCAGCAGGATGATGAACGAGTAGAGGGCGATCTCGCCCAGCATGAACGACCAGTGGTCGGGGAAGACCTTGCGCAGGTTGGCCTTGAGCAGGCTCGAGATCGGTGCGCGCTCGTCGGCGCGGCTGATCGCGCGGCCGGCCTCCTTGACGATGACGGACATCAGCCACGCTCCCAGAAGCTCGGGCCCACGGGCTGCTGGAAGCCGTCGGCGGCGACCAGGTAGCCCTCCTCGTCGACGGTGATCGGCAGCTGCGGCATCTGGCGGGCCGCGGGGCCGAACACCACGTTGCCCGAGTCGGACAGGTCGAACGTCGACTGGTGGCAGGGGCACAGCAGGTGATGGGTGCGCTGCTGGTACAGCGCGATGGGGCACCCGACGTGGGTGCAGATCTTGGAGAACGCCAGGATCCCCTGGTAGTCCCAGTTGTCTCCCTGCTGCGAGCGGATCTCCTCGGGCTTCATGCGCACGAGGATGATCGACGCCTTGGCGCGGGCGTTCTGGGTGTGCTCGAGCTCCTGGACCTCGTTGAGGCCCTCGGGGGAGGCCGACACCAGCGTGCCGACGTTGAGGTCCTCGGGCCGCAGCGGCTGCAGCGTGATGTCGACGAGGATGCGGTCGCCCTTCTTCCAGAGCGTCTCGCGCAGCACGTTGACGTCGGTCGGGCCCATGTCCTTGAGGAAGACGATGAGCGGCACCGGGAAGAGCAGCAGCGCGCCGATCAGCGAGCGGCGCACGATCTTGCGCTCGACGAAGCCCGACTCGGCCACCCCGGTCTGGAAGGCCTCGAGCGCAGCGTCCTGGTCCTCCTTCGGCGAGCCGAGGGGGTGGCGCTCGTCGACGATCTCCTCGTCGGACATGAGCTTCTTGGCCCAGTGGATGGCGCCGATACCGATGAGCAGGATCGCGCCGCCCATCGTCAGGCCGAGCAGCAGGTTCGAGGCGTTGACGACGCCGAACGGGCCCAGGTTGAGCGTGCTGCGGACGTCGACGCCGACGTAGACCGCGACGAACGCGACGACGAGCAGCGCGGAGAGCACGAACATCGTCGCGACCTGGCGCTCGGCCCGTCGGGCGGCGCGAGGGTCGGTGTCGGTGAGGCGGTGGCGGTGCGGCGGGAGCGGGAAGAGCGGCTCCTCGCCGTGGTGCTCGGCGGTGGCGAGCTCCGTGGACGTCTTCTCGCTCATCGCACCTTCGCCCCGATCCAGACCGCGGCGGCGAGCAGGAGCCCGAGCCCGGCCGTCCAGATGAACACACCCTCCGTGACCGGCCCGAGCGATCCGAGCGCGAGGCCGCCGGGCGAGTCGCCCTGCTGGAGGTTCTCGATGTACTTGATGATCGCCTTCTTCTCCTCCTCGGGGAGCGAGGCGTCGGGGAAGTTCGG
The DNA here is from genome assembly GCA_020161245.1 of Actinomycetota bacterium. Lineage (GTDB taxonomy): Bacteria > Actinomycetota > Actinomycetes > S36-B12 > CAIYMF01 > Longivirga. Next base: position 113,904 of record JAIUOK010000001.1, read on the forward strand.
CATGTTCTGCGGGCCGGTGAGCATGGCCTCGTAGATCTCCGTCGGCGTCGCGTCCATGAGCGAGGGCGCGTACTTGCCGTAGGAGAGCGCGCCGCCCTTGCCGGCGAAGTTGTGGCACTGCGCGCAGTTGGTGCGGAACAGCTCGCCGCCCTCGGCGAGGTTGGCGTCCTCGGTGTCGACCTGCTCGGCCGTCGGGATCGCGGGGCCGGCGCCGAGCGAGGCGACGAACGCGGCGAGCGCGGCGATCTCCTCGTCGTTGTAGACCGGCGCCTTGCGCGGGGCCTGGTTGGTCGGTTGCGCGAGCGGCATGCGGCCGGTCTTGACCTGGAAGTCGACCGCCGCAGCGCCGACGCCGATGAGGCTCGGGCCGTCGGAGCTGCCCTGGCCCGCGAGGCCGTGGCAGGTCGCGCAGCCCTCGAGGTAGAGCTTCTTGCCGGCCTCGATCTGGCTGGCGTTGGCGGTCGGGGCGGATGCCTGCGCGGTGCCGGTGACGGCTGCGTAGCCGAATCCGGTCGCGAGGAGGCCCACGAGGAGCACGGCGAGGCCGGTGGCCTTGTGCCGTCGGACTGAGCTGCTGGTCACGAGTTCGCCTTCAAGAGTCGTCGTGTCTCGATGTCGCTGGTCGTGTACGGGTTCGGCTACTTGATCAGGTAGATCATCGTGAACAGGCCGATCCACACCACGTCGACGAAGTGCCAGTAGTAAGACACGACGATCGCGGTGGTGGCCTGGCGGTGGGTGAAGCGCCGGGAGACGTACGTGCGCCCGAGAACGAAGAGGAAGGCGATGAGACCGCCTGTCACGTGCAGGCCGTGGAACCCGGTCGTGAGGTAGAAGACCGATCCGTACGGGCCGGAGGAGAGCGTGATGCCCTCCCTGACGAGCTCGGCGTACTCCGTCACCTGTCCGGCGATGAAGACCGCGCCCATGATGAACGTGATGATGAACCACATCCGCAGCTTGCGTACGTCGCCGCGCTCGGCCGCGAACACGCCGAGCTGGCAGGTCACCGACGAGAGCACGAGGATGATCGTGTTCGTCGTGGCGAACGGGATGTTGAGGATGTCCGTGGTCTCGCGCCAGGTGAGGATGTTCACCGAGCGGAGCGTGAAGTACATCGCGAACAGTGCCGCGAAGAACATCAGCTCGCTCGAGAGCCACACGATCGTGCCGACGGACACCATGTTGGGCCGGTTGGCAGGTGCGTGCGCTGGAGCTGTCTCGATCACGGATGCGGTCGCCACGCGGAGGATTGTGGCAGGTCCGGGGGCCTTCGGCCTCCCCACCCCCCATGTCCGTGTCGCAGTGTTATGAAAACGGCGGAAACCGCGTCCGACCTGCGGGTTCGTGCCCTTGTGACGGCGTCCGCGCGACATGATCCAGGGCACGTCCGGGGTTAGGCATGCCTACCCATCCGGCAGTCGGACGCCGGGCTGCAGGCGGCCTGCCCGCAGCCGCGCCCCGGCCGGTCCGTGCTGCCGTCCTCGGCGCCGTCGCTACGATCGCCCCATGAGCACCGGGCCGACCGCCGAGCGCACCCTCACCGTCCTCGTCTACTCCTCCGAGGCGCCCACCCGCGCCGCGATCCGTGCGGCGCTCGGCCGGCGCCCGGCCGCCGACCTCCCGCGCTGCGAGTACGTCGAGGTGGCCACCGAGCCGATGGTGCTGCGCAAGCTCCACGAGGGCGGCATCGACCTGTGCGTGCTCGACGGCGAGGCCCGGCCCTCCGGCGGCATGGGGATCACCCGCCGCATGAAGAACGAGGTCTACAACGCCCCGCCCGTCCTGCTGCTGATCGGCCGCCCGCAGGACGCCTGGCTGGCGACGTGGTCCGAGGCCGAGGCGGTCGTGCCCCACCCCATCGACCCCGTCGTCCTGGCCGAGACCGCGGCCTCGCTGCTGCGGCCCCGCGCTGCCATCACCGCCTGACGGCGTCCGTCCGGGCCGCCGCCCCGTCCGTAGAAGCCGGATGAGCGCGCCGCCGGCGCCTTACTAGGGTGACGCTGTGACCACCGGCCCCGCTGCGCCCCCGCCCGCCTCCGACGCCGGCTCCCGATCGTGGGCAGACCTCGTCGCCGCGCTGCTGCGCCGCGAGGAGCTCGGAGCCGACGACACCGCCTGGGCGATGGCCCGGGTCATGGAGGGCGACGCGACGCCGGTGCAGCTCGCGGGCTTCCTCGTGGCGCTGCGCGCCAAGGGCGAGACGCCGGCGGAGGTCTCCGGCCTGGTGTCGGCGATGCTCGGCCACGCGACCCCCGTGACCCTGCCCGAGGGGCTCGGCGCCACGGTCGACACCTGCGGCACGGGCGGCGACCGCGCCCACACCGTCAACATCTCGACCATGTCGGCCGTCGTCGCGGCAGCGGCGGGCGCGCCCGTGGCCAAGCACGGCAACCGCGCGGCGAGCTCGGCCGCCGGCTCCGCCGACACGCTCGAGGCCCTCGGCATCGCCGTCGACCTCGGGCCCGACGCCGTCGCCGAGTGCCTGGCCGAGACGGGCATCTCGTTCTTCTTCGCCCCTGTGTTCCACCCGGGGATGCGCCACGCCGCCGTCGCCCGCCGCGAGCTCGGCGTCGCCACCGTGTTCAACGTGCTCGGCCCGCTGGCCAACCCGGCCCGTCCGGCCGCTCAGGTGGTGGGCTGCGCCGATGCCCGGCTCGCCCCGGTCATGGCGCAGGCCCTGCTCGACCGAGGCACCCGCGCCGTCGTCGTCCGCGGCGAGGACGGGCTCGACGAGCTCTCCACCCAGGCGCCGACCCGGATCTGGGACGCCACCGGCAGCGAGGTCGTCGAGGTGGTCGTCGACGCCGCCGACCTCGGCATCGCGCGCGCCGGCGAGGGCGCCCTGCGCGGCCAGGACGCCGTCTACAACGCGGCCGTGGCCCGCGCCGTCCTCTCGGGCGAGCGCACCGACGCGCTGGCCGCGGCGCGCGATGCCACGCTGCTCGGCGCCGCAGCGGCGCTGGTGGCGCACGACGCCGTGGGCGCGACGTCGTCGGCGTCGATGGGCGACCGGCTCGCCGCCGCCCTGCCGCGCGCCGCCGAGGCCGTCGACTCCGGCGCCGCAGGCGCGCTGCTCGATCGCTGGATCGCCGTGTCGAGCGGGCTCGCCGCCCGCTGACGCCGCTTGTTGCTCGCTCTGGATGCGTCAGCGACGGCCATAGGCGTCGCTGACGCATCCAGAGCGGGTCAGTCCAGGCCGATGGCGAACGCGGCCTCGAGGTCGTGGCGGCTGTAGGTGCGGAAGGCGATGTGGGTCTCGGTCGCGAGGATGCCCGGCACCGTGGCGACGCCGTCGGTGACGACGCGGCTCACGTCGTCGAGGTCGCGGACGCGGACCATCGCGACCAGGTCGAGGTCGCCGGTCACCGAGTAGACCTCGGCGACGCCGTCGATCGCGGCGATGGTCTCGGCCACGTTGTTCACGGCGTCGACGTCGGTGCGGATGAAGACGATCGCGGTCACCATGCCCGCCACCCTAGGGCCGCGCACGCCCCGAGCGCGTGCGGTCAGCCCGCGGGGCGCAGCGACCGCTCGGCCGCGGGCCTCGCCACGACGTCGGCCGCCCGCGACGCCGCGAGCCGGGCGAGCAGCCCCGCGGCGCCGTGGGCCGGCACCGACCACGCCACGGGCACGGGCGAGGGCACGAGGCGGACGCCGTCCTGCTCGAGCCAGCGCAGGATGCGCACGGTCTCCTCGACCAGCGCTGCCGGCGCAGGGCCCTCGGGAGCCGCGACCACCTCGGCGCCGGCGACGAGCGCCGCGACGGCGGGACGCGGGTCGACGCCGGGCGGCACGGTGGTGGCGGCGGCCAGCCGGCCGTGGCGCACGACGTGCACCTCCCACCCGCGGTCGAGGGTCGGCCGGGCGGCGACGACCTCCGGCAGCGCCGCCAGCGCGGCGATCTCCTGCGCCCGGGCGGCGCCCCGGGCGAAGGCCTCGAGCCGGTCGCGCCACAGCGCCGCCTCCTCGTAGCGCAGCTCGGCGGCGAGCGTGCGCAGGCGGCCGACGAGCGCGCCCTCGACCCCGCGGACGTCGTCGAGCAGCGCGCGGCGGGCCGCCTCGACGTGCACGGCGTACCCCTCGACGTCGACCGCGCCCGTGCAGGGTGCGGGGCAGCGACCCATCTCGGCGAGGACGCAGGCGGGGCTCGTGCGCCGCGGCGACAGACGCGGGGAGCACGTGCGCAGCGGGATCGCGGCCTGCAGCGCCTCCACCGCCTCGAGCGCGGTACGGCGCGACCCGAACGGGCCCAGGTAGGCGGCCCCGTCGTCGACGTCGTCCTTCACGGCGCGCACGACCGAGAGCCGGGGGAACGGCTCGACGGTGAGCTTGACCCACACGCTGCGCTCGGGGTTGCGGCTGCGGCGGTTGTAGCGCGGCGCCAGCTCGGCGATGAGGCGGAGCTCGCGCACCTCGGCCTCGAGCGGCGTGGAGGTGACGACGGCGTCGACCCGCGAGGCCACGCCGACCATCTCGGCCATCCGCGTGCGGGTCTCGGACGCGGTGAAGTACGTGCGGACTCGCGAGCGGATCCGGCCGGACTTGCCCACGTAGAGCGCGCGGCCCTTGTCGTCGCGGAAGACGTAGACGCCAGGACTGTCGGGCAGGCCCTCGGCGAGGTGGCGCTTCTTGCGCTGCTGCGGCGTGACGCGCGAGGTGTAGGTGGCCAGCTCCTCGAGCGAGTGGACCCCGAGCGAGCCGACGCGCCCGATCAGCCCGTGCAGGACGTCGACCGTGGCGCGGGCGTCGGAGAGCGCACGGTGGTCGGGCGTGGTGGACGAGCGGAAGAACGGCGCGAGGGTGGAGAGCTTGCAGTTGGGTACCTCGTCGCGCATCAGCACGGCGCGGGCGAGACGCGCGGTGTCGACGACGGTGTGCTCCGGCCAGGCGCGGCCGAGCCGCGCGCACGCGCCCTTGAGGAACGAGACGTCGTAGGGCGCGTTGTGCGCGACGAGCACGCAGCCGGCGGCGAAGTCGAGGAACGCCGGGACGGCGACGCCGATGGTGGGGGCGTCGACGAGCATCGAGTCGGTGATACCGGTGAGGACGGCGATGAAGCTCGGCACCGGGATGCCCGGGTTGACCAGGGTCTGGAACTCGCCGACGACCTCGCCGCCGCGGACCTTGACAGCGCCGATCTCGGTGATGCCGGCGTCGGACGGCGAGCCGCCCGTGGTCTCGAGGTCGACGACGACGAACGTCACGTCGCGCAGCGGTGTGCCGAGGTCGTCGAAGGTGGCCTGGCCGTCGGGCTCGGGGCGGGGGGCCACCCGCATCGGCCGGGCGACGGGACGGGATGCGGCGGCCAGCGCGGCGCTCCAGCCGCCGGATCGCTGCGGTCCGGTCCCCATGCCACGAGACGCTAGGCGGGGGGTACGACGCCGGGCCGGAGGCGCGCCGCCGTACCTCCGCTCGTAGGCTCGTCCCGCCCCGCCGGGCGACCAGCCCAGCCGCGACCGACGAGGACGACGCCGTGCCCGTGTCCCTGCCCGACGAGACCACCCGCTGGCGCTGCTCGCAGTGCGGCAACCTCACGCGCTTCGACGTCGTGCGCTCGAGCAGGGTCCGCGAGTACTGGCACCTCGACCTGTCCGGGGAGCCGGCGGTGGAGCAGACCGAGGTGGTCGCCGAGACCGTCGAGTCGGTGGCCTGCCGCTGGTGCGGCGCGGTCGACGCCGTCGAGCTGGTGCCGCGGCCCGAGGCCGGCGGCCCGAGCGACGACCCGACCGGCGCCTGAGGACGCGGGCGTGGCGACCGCGGCCCGGCCGCTCGACGGCGTCCGCGTCGTCGACCTGACCCGGCTGCTGCCCGGCGGCTACGCGACCTCGCTGCTCGCCGGCCTCGGCGCCGACGTCGTCAAGGTCGAGGACCCGCGCGGCGGCGACGGCCTGCGGGTCTCGCCCCCGTACACGGCCTCGGGGGAGTCGGGCCTGTTCCTGGCGCTGTGCCGGGGCAAGCGCTCGATCACGCTCGATCTCAAGAACCCGGCCGGGCGCGACGCGCTGCTGGCGCTGGTGGGGTCGTCGCACGTGCTCGTCGACTCGTTCCGGCCCGGCGTGCTCGACCGGCTCGGCCTGGGGCCGGCGGAGCTCGCCGCCGCCAACCCCGCGCTCGTGCATGTGTCGATGACGGCGTACGGCGAGGGGGTGCGCGCCGCGCTGCCGGGCCACGACCTCAACGTCGAGGGCTACGCAGGGCTGGTGGGCCTGGTGCGCGGCGCCGACGGCCAGGCCGCCCTGCCCGCGTTCCCCGTCGCCGACATGGCCACCGGGCTCCAGACGGCGCTCGCCGTGGTCGCCGGCCTGCGCGCAGCCGAGGCGGGCGCGGCCGGCTCCGACGGGCCGGCCTTCCGGGCCGACGTCACGATGCTCGACTCGGCCCTCTCGCTCAACGTCGTCGGGCAGGGCACCGTGATCGCTGCTGCAACGGCGCCGCCCGTGCCGGACGTGCTCACCGGCGCGCTCGCCTGCTACGGCGTGTACCGCTGCGCCGACGGTCTTGAGATCGTCCTCGCGGCCCTCGAGCCCAAGTTCTTCGGCCGGGTCGCCGAGCTCGTCGGTGACCCGTCGCTCGCGCAGGTGCAGTACGACATCGTCGGCCAGGACGCGCTGCGCGGACGGCTCACGACGCTGTTCGCCTCGCGGCCGCGGCAGGACTGGCTCGACCTGCTCGAGGCCGACGACACCTGCGTCTCGCCCGTGCGCGGCACAGACGCTGCGCTCGCGGACGACGACCTCCGCGACCGGGGCGTGCTCGAGACGGTCGCGCTCGCGGACGGCTCGACGGCGACGGCCGCCCGCCCCGTCGCCTGGCTGCCCGGCACCGGCGAGCCGGTCGCGGCCCCCGCCCTCGGCGCCGACACCGACGCCGTGCTCGCCGCCCTCGGCCTCGACCCCGCAGCCCTCCGATCCGACGGCGCCCTCGGCTGACCCGAGCCGGGACCGCCGACCGTGCCGCACACGCACAGCGGCCGCAGGTTCCCCGCAGTCGTCGACCGCGAAGCCAGGCAGGCGGGCGATGACGGAGACGACACCGAGGGGCCACGGGCCGCCGGAGAGCGGCGAGGGGGCCCGCAGGGTCCCCGAGCCGATCGACCGCGAAGCCGGGCGGCCCCCGCGCGCAGCGCGCAAGAACACTGTTGTCGGAGGCCCCTCCTAGCGTCGTCGGCAGGTGGTCGGAGACCCTCCGGCCCGCGTCTTCCCCGAGGTGCCCTGTGATCGTCGACTGCGACACCTGCGTCGTCCGCGGCCCGGCATGCGGCGACTGCGTCGTCACGTTCCTGCTCGGCCCGCCCGACTGGCTGGCCGCCGACGGGCTGCCGGGGGAGGAGGCGGCCGCGCTCGCTGTGCTCGCCGACTCCGGCCTCGTGCCGCCGCTGCGCCTGGTTCCGCGCACGACGTCCGACGGCCGTGCGGCGCCCGCGGCCGAGGGCGGCTCCTCCGCGGCGATGTGAGACGTCGACCGGTGGCTCCGTGAGACGCCGATGAGGGCTGGATGAGGCCGGACTGCGGCGTGTGACACGGATCACGGCGAGGTCACGGTCCGGTGACGGCCGGGTCGCGGTGCGCGGTCCCGGGTGTCCAGCCAGGGGTGTTAGGGTCACCGGCAGGTGTCCGTGAGGCGCCGTCGACGAGACGGCAGCGGATGCCCCGTCGAGTTCGGACCGCCGTGCCCCGCAGGGCGGCCCGGAGCCGGGGACCCACTTCCCCCGGGGCGAATCGGCGGCGGACGGCTCCGGCCGCGCGTCGTCGTAGGGCGATCTTCCCGCCCGAGCCCGTCAGCTCACCCGGTAGACGGTCAGGGAGAGAGGGAGGCCGCCTTCGTGGCGACCAGCACCACGGCGCTCGGCCGCGTGCGCGCGACCCGGGCCGGCCGTATCGCCGCGCCCATCGTCATCTCGGCCCTGCTCGTCGGCGGCCTGAGCATCGCGAGCGCACCGGCGTCGGCGGAGCCCACCAAGACCATCGAGCAGGTGCAGGCCGAGGTCGACGCCCTCGAGCACGACGCCGCCGATGCCGCCGAGGCGTGGAACGAGGCGCGGCTGCGCCAGACCACGATCGAGACCAAGATCGCCAAGCTCAAGAAGCGCATCGCCGCCGCGGAGAAGGCCTACGGCCAGGTCGCCAGCGCCGTCGACGCCATGGCGCGTGCTGCCTACGCCTCCGGCGGCATCGAGCCGAGCCTGCAGGCGCTGCTCGCCGACGACCCCGAGGCCTTCCTCGAGCAGAGCGCGGCGCTCGACCAGGTCGCCCGCGCCCAGGGCACCTCGCTGCGCCGCACCCAGAACGCCCGCCTGCGCCTCGCGCAGCTGCAGGCCGAGCTCGCCCAGCAGGAGTCGCAGGCCAAGGCCGCCGCGGCCGACGCCAAGAAGAGCAAGGACCTCGTGAGCTCCAAGCTCGCGCAGGCCCAGAAGATCCTCGCCGGCCTCAAGGCCGAGGAGCGCAAGCGCCTCGAGGCCCTGCAGGCCCGCCAGCGCCAGGCGTCGGCGGCTGCCGCCGCGCGTGCCGCTGCCGCGAACGAGGCCAGCCGCGACCGCTCCGACAACGGCAACGACGGCGGCAGCACGGGCGGCAGCAACGGCGGCGGGGTGTCCAACAACGCCTCGGGCCGCGCGCGCATCGCCGTGGCCTACGCCCTCGCCCAGGTCGGCGACCGCTACGTCGCGGCGGCCTCGGGTCCCAGCGCCTTCGACTGCTCGGGCCTCACGATGGCCGCGTGGCGGCAGGCCGGTGTCTCGCTGCCGCACCTGTCCTACGCGCAGTGGGACGTCACCCGTCGCGTCAGCCGCAGCGAGCTGCGGCCCGGCGACCTCGTGTTCTACTTCGGCGGCGGCGCGCACCACGTGTCGATGTACGTCGGCGGCGGCATGATGGTCAGCGCCTCCAACCCCCGCGACGGCGTCGAGCTCATCGCCGCCTGGGGCCCCTGGTACGGCGAGCGCTACTCCGGCGCCGGCCGCGTGGCCTGACGATCCGCACGCACACCTCCCGAGGCCGTGCCCGCTCGCGCGGGCACGGCCTCGTGCTGTTCACGGCTGCCCTCTCCGTGCTCGCCCTGGCCGGCTGCAGCGCTGCGCCGACGTCGTCGGGCACCGGGGGCACATCCGCACCCGCGCAGCCCTCGTCTGCCCAGCCCTCGGCGGCGCAGCTGCGCGAGCTGCTCGCCGCGCGCGCTGACGCGGTGCTCGCCGGCTCCGCGGCCGGCGTGGCCGCTACCGAGGCCCCGGGCGCCGCGACGGCGGTGGGCGGTGCGGCGACGTCGCTGCCGTGGGCGCAGTGGTCTTACCTCGAACCTGTGGTGCTCGGGTCGCGCGACGGGCTCGTCGCGGTCCGCGCCACGCTGGGCTTCCGGCTCGACGGAGACGCCGCTGCGACGTCGGAGCATGTGCAGCTGACGGTCCGCGACGACGGCGGGCGCTGGCGCGTGGTGTCCGAGCGCACCGACGGTGCCGGCGCGGCTGTCTGGGAGCTCGGCGACGTCGACTGGGCCGGCGGCGACGGCGTGTCGGTGGTGTCGGTGGGCGGCGCGGGCTCGGCGCGGACGCTGCTGGCGGCGGCCGAGCAGGCCCAGCGCGCTGTGACGCGGTGGTGGCCGTCGTCCTCGACAGGCCAGCCGGTCGTGGTGGTGGTGCCGGGCAGCGACGAGCTCGCCGGCGGCCTCGGCCGCACACCGGCCTCCCTCGACGGGCTGGGCGCGGTCACGGTCACCGGCCCGGCGATCGACGGCCACGCGGCGTCGCGCGTCTGGCTGGCCCGCGACGTCGTCCGCGGCCTCGACCCCGGCGAGCTGCAGGTGCTGCTGCGCCACGAGCTGCTCCATGCGGCCAGCGGGTCGCCCGGCCGCGCCGGTGTGCCGCTGTGGCTGTCCGAGGGGGTCGCCGAGCAGGCGGGCTGGCAGGCCGTGCGGGTCGGGCCGCAGGTCTGGGCGCGCGACCTGCTCGCAGCCGTGCGCCGCGATGGAGCACCGGCCGGGCTGCCCGCCGACGCCGACTTCTCCGGCGCCGGGCTGCGGGCCGCCTATGCGGGGGCGCATCTGGCCGCCGAGGTGCTCGACGAGGGTTCCGGCCGGGGCGCGGCCCGCGACGTGCTGCGCCGCGTGCTCGACGGCGAGGACCTCGACTCGGCCCTGCGCTCGGTCAGCGGCGCCGGTGTGGAGCGGCTGGTGGAGCGATGGCGCGAGCGTGCCGGCTCGCTCGCCGCGGGCGCCGCGGGCACGATCGAGCCATGACACCCGCCGCGCTGCCGTGGCCGTTCGTGGCCGGCCTGCTCGCGGCGTCGCTGCTGCTCCTGGTGGCGCTGACGGCCCGGTGGGTGCCGCCGGTGCGCTGGCCCCGGACGTCGCCCGCCGACGTCGACCTCGACTTCGCCCCCCACGAGCAGGCGCGCGAGCGCGCGTTCCGGCGCCGGGTGCGCCCGTGGGGCCTGGCCGGCACGGCGCTCGGCGTCGTCGTCCCGACCGTGCTGCTGCTCGCAGGCGCGGTGCGCTCGGCGGCCGACGTCGACGGGCCCTGGTGGGTGCAGGTGCTGGCGGTGACGACGCTCGTGCTGGTCGCGGGCCGGCTGCTCACGCTGCCGGGCGCGGTCGTGGTGCGCCGCCGCTCGCTCGAGGTGGGCCTCGCCGCCGGCAGCTGGGCTCGGTGGTGGCGCGACGTCGCGGTGGCCTCGCTGCTGGGCTGGGCGATCACGGGCGCCGCGATGCTGGGCTGGGTGGCGGTCGTGCGGGTGCTGCCCTCGGCGTGGTGGTGGGTCCTGGCGCTGGCGTCCGCGGCGCTGGTCGTGCTGATGTCCTTCGTCCTCCCGGTGCTCGTGGAGCCGCTGTTCGCGCGGTTCGAGCCGCTGGCGGACGGTCCGCTGCGCGACCGTCTGCTCGGGCTGGCGGCGCACGCCGGGGTGCCCGTGCGCGACGTGCTCGTGGCGGACGCGTCGCGGCGCACGACCGCCCTCAACGCGTACGTGTCGGGCCTGGGGCCCACACGCCGCATCGTCGTGCACGACACGCTCGTCCAGCGCGGCGCCGACGACGAGACCGCCGCCGTGCTGGCCCACGAGCTCGGCCATGTCGTGCACCGCGACGTGGCCGTCGGCACCTTCCTCGGCGCGGTCGGTGCCGGCGCGGGCGTCCTGGCCGCGGCGCTGGCCCTGACGTGGGTGCCGCTGCTCGAGCTCGTCGGCGTGGCCGGGCCCGCCGACCCTGCCGCGGCCGGCCTCCTGCTCGCCGGCGGGGCGTGGATCGGGCTGCTCACCGCGCCGGTGCAGAACGCGGTGTCGAGGCGGGTCGAGAGGCGGGCCGACGTCTACGGCCTCGACCTGGCCCGGGATCCGGCCACAGTGGCGGCCATGCACCGCTCTTTGGCGGTGGTCAACCTCGCGCCGCTGCGCCCCGTGCCGCTGCTGCACTGGTGGTTCGGCACGCATCCGACGTCGCCCGAGCGCATCGCCTACGCGCGGCGGTGGGCGCGCGGCCAGGGGCTCCCCGAGATCGAGGGGCTGGCACCCCCGCGCTGACCTCAGCCCTCGTCGGTCCAGGCCGGCGTGGTCGGCGCGCGCAGGACGACGGTCTCGGCCTCGTCGTCGCGCGCGACCTCGACCCAGCCCTTCTGGGCCACGAGCACCTGCGAGAGCGGCTCGGTGGTCGAGAGCACGGCGACGTCCGGGGAGAGCTCGGCGAGCAGCTCCTCCCAGCCCGGTGCGACGTTGGGCAGGTCCTCGGTGTAGCGCTGGATCCACTCGGCGCCGTACCTGTCGGCGCGGCCGTCGACGCCGAGCTGCAGGTGGCCCGGGCCGCCGCCGTACCAGAGGATCGGGCCGGACAGGTTGTAGGTGTTGAGGACCCGTAGCGGCCCGGGGGCGTCGGCGAGGGTCGAGATCGCGTCGACGGGGATGCCGGGCTGCTCCGACTCGGGGGAGGTGAGCGCGAGGACGGGCGCGAGCACCGCCGCGACGATCCAGGCCCCGACGAGCACGCGGTGCATCGGCTGCGGTGCAGTGCCTTCGCGCGGGTCGGGCTCGCCCAGGGCACGGGCGAGGATGCCCGCGACGATGGGCGCCAGCATGAGCACGGTCGGCGCGATCGAGCGCCAGGCCTGGTAGCCGAAGGCGAGCAGGGTCAGGACGAGGACGACCTCGCCCCACGTCGGACGGGCGCGCCCGCGGGCCCAGGCGACGACGACGAGCAGGGCGGTCAGGGTCAGCGAGATGCCCTGCCAGTCCCAGACGATGACGTGCTTCCACTCCGCGATCGACACGGTGGCCGACGAGAAGCGCAGGAACGCGAAGGCGTTGTCGAGCCCGGCGGGGGAGATCGCGGCTGCGGGGAAGCACAGGGCGGCCAGGCCCACGGCGAGCCAGGCGGCGCGGTCGCGCAGTCCGTGGTCGATCGCGCGGGCGACGGCGGCGATCACCAGCGCCATCGGCAGGATCAGCCAGCCGCCGTGGAAGTTCGCCCACACCACGACGAGCGGCAGGGCCGCCCACCAGCGGGGGAGCCGGCCCTCGCGCCACAGCCGCAGCGCCCACCAGCCGACCAGCGGCGCGAGCACGTAGGTCAGCTGCTGGCTGCGCTCCTGCGACGCCATCGCGACGGCGACGCCGCCGAGCGCGAACGGCCACACGGCCGCCCGCGCCGGGCGCCCGCGCAGGGTCACCAGGCCGAGGACGGCCAGGGCGGCGAGCGCGGTGAGGGCCCGGTAGAGGATCAGGGCGTTGAAGCCGCCGAGCTCGTACAGCTTGGCGAAGAGAACCTCGGCCAGCCACTGGGTGGTGATCCAGGTGTCGGGCACCGGGGCGTACGACCAGCCGCGCGCGGCCTCGGCGACCGGCGTGCCGCCGAGGATCTCCTGGCCGATCAGCAGGTGCCAGTACAGATCGATGTCGGTGAGCGGCCGCAGTGCCACCTGCAGGGGGACGACGACCACGGTGACGGCGGCGAGCAGCAGCCACGGCGTCGGGCGCTCGCGGCGCGCGGGCGCCACGGCAGTGTCGGCCCCCTCCACGGCGGCGTCGACGGCGTCGGCGCCGGCCGGCTCGATCGCGGTCACCTGATCCTCCTCCCCGTCGCCCATCCCGGGATCATCGCGCGCGCCCGCCGGTCGGCGGCGCACCTGGCCCCGGACATGCCGCAGGGGCCGTCGGGCGACCGACGACCCCTGCGTGCAGCTGCCAGGTGCGTCAGCAGCCCTTGGTCGAGATGCAGTCGTTCGTCGACTTGAAGACCGTGCTGACCCGCTGGCCGAGCAGGAAGACGACGGCGACGATGAGAGCCGCGATTGCGGCGACGAGCAGGCCGTACTCGACGGCGGACGCGCCCTCGTCGTGACGGAGAGCGGTGCGAATGCGAGTGATCATCGGGAAAGCCCCTCCAGTAGGCGTGCCCCCCGTCCTGTCGGGGCGACGCCTGAAGTCTGGCAGCGGAGCGTGACGGAAAGATCCGTCGTCAAGGCCGACGAGCCTCAGACTTTCGGACGATTCGATGACGGAGAGTCACCCGACCGGCGTAAGGAAAGCCCTCAGATCCTCGTTCGGACCTGCCGCGGCAGGGTGTGCGGGGGGATCGAGGGCCCGATCACATGCCAGGGTCGTCGCGCTTGAGCAGCCCGAGCCGCAGGGCCGTCATGAGCGCCTGGGCGCGGTTGCCAGCGCCGAGCTTGTCGTAGAGCTTGCTGATGTGGGTCTTGGTGGTCGACTCGCTGATGTAGAGCTTCTTGCTGATCTGCGCCACGCCGAGGCCGTCGGCGAGCAGGTTGAGCACCTCGGTCTCGCGCGGCGAGAGCTGCGGGCCCGAGGGCGAGAGCTTGCGCTTCATCGCCTCGTTGAGGTCGGCCGCGGTGAACGCGCGCGGGGCGCTGGCGGCATGCCGGGCCGCGGCGACGACGTCCTCGACCGGGGAGTTCTTCGGCACGAAGGCCGAGGCGCCGGCGTCGAGGGCCTCGAAGAGCGTGTCGTCGCCCGCGTACATCGTGAGCACGACGATGCCGAGCTGGTCGTCGGTGGCCCGGATCTCGCGGCACGCCTGCAGCCCGTTGCCGTCGGGCAGGCGGACGTCGAGCAGCACGACGTCGGGCTGCGAGAGCGCGATCAGCCGTCGAGCGTCCGCGAGGGTGCCCGCCTCGCCGACCACGGTGAAGTCGCCGTCGCGCTCGAACGCGCGGCGCAGCCCCTGCCGGATCAGCTCATGGTCGTCCACGAGCAGCACGCTGATGCCCATTGCCGAGCCCCCTTGAGTCGGCCTCGATCATGCCACGCGGGGGTGGCGCTCAGGCGTCGCCGCGCGCCGGGAGCGGGTTCTGCGCCGCAGGACGGCGCGCCGTGCCCGCTCCGAGGGTCACCTCGACGACGGTCCCGCCGCCGACGCGCTGGCGCACGGTGAGGCTCGCCCCGAGGCGCGCGCTGCGCTCGCGCATGATCTCCATGCCGAAGGAGTCGGCGCGCGCCGTCCCGAGCCCGCGGCCGTCGTCAGCCACACGCAGGAACGCCCGCGGCGGGTCGACGCGGCAGGTGACCCACAGGTTGTTGGCGTGGGCGTGCCGGCGGGCGTTGGTGATCGCCTCCTGGGCCACGCGCAGCAGCTCGGTCTCGGCCTCGATCGGCAGGCGGTAGGGCGACTCGTCGAGCACGAGGTGGACGGTGAGGCTCGATCCCGTGCCGACGCTGCGCACGTAGCTGGTGAGCGCGGCACCGAGGCCCGCGGCCGGCTGGACGTCGCTGCGCAGGTCGAAGATCGACAGCCGCAGCTCGCTCACGATCCGCGTGAGCTCGCCGCGCAGGCTCTCCAGGTCGTCGCGCACCTCGGGGTCGGTGGAGCGCGCGCGCAGGTCGTCGACGGCGAAGCCGAGGGCTGCGACCTCCTGCGCCACGCCGTCGTGGATCTCGCGGGCCAGGCGGCGGCGCTCCTCGACCGTGGCCAGCGCCCGCACCTCGCTGAAGAGCTGGCCGGTGTCGATGCGCAGCGCTGCAGAGTCGACGAGCTCCTGCGCCCGGGCCACCTCGCGGCGGCCCCAGGGCCCGCCCTCGCGCTCGAACCCGACGAGGCCGACGCGGCGGTCGCCGAGGCGCAGGGCGAGGACGGCCGAGTGCCCTGTGGCCGGATCGGTGAAGGTCCCGCTCTGCTGCACCGGCCGGCCGGTGGCCCAGACCTTGCTCCAGATCCCCTCGTCGATGTCGGGGTCCCACTCGATGTGGTCGGCGCCGATGTAGGCCAGCGGCATGAGCACGCCGCTGCCGGCCGACCCGTAGAGCGCTGCCCGGTCGAACTCCACGACCTTGGCGATGTCGCCCAGCACCTGCTGCGCGAGCGCCACCTCGTCGAGGCCCGTGGGCAGCGCGCGGGCGACGTCGCGCAGGCGGGTGAGCAGCTGGTGGGCGGTGACGTAGGTGGCCGTGGCCTCGCGCTGGCGCACGGTGACGCGGCGGACCCACGCGCCCACCAGACCGGTGGCCAGGCCGAGGCCGGTCCAGGTGATGATGTCGCGGGTGCTGGTGCCGGTGAGGCCGCCGCTCGCGGCGCGCAGGCCCACGATGCCGGCGAACTGCACGAACGCCGCACCGAGCGCCGACACGATCCCGAGCAGCAGGCCCGCTGCCAGCGGGGGCACGACCAGGTAGGGCATGAGCGACACGGCGAGCGTCGGGCCCAGGCCGATGATGCAGGCTGCGGCCGCCGCCTCCGCGAGCGGGCGCCAGCGCCGCGCCGCGGCCCAGGGGAGCGGCACGCTCGCGAGCAGGGCGACCATGGCCAGCAGCGCCAGCTGCGTCGAGGGGAACGACGCCGCGCCCTCGGGCTGCAGATCGAGGAACGCCGACACGCCGCACAGCACCAGCACGCCCACGCGCACGACCACGAGGATCGGCTCGGGCGGCTCGTAGACCCAGCGCGTGCTGGGGTCGCTGGTGACGGCGCTCATCGGGATGACGGTGGCACATCGGCGTCGTGGACGCGCGCACCGGGTGGTGCACCGGGCCGCCCGTGTCGATGCCCGCCGTTGCGCCGTGGGTTCCCGGCGTGACCCCGATCGGGCGAGCCCTGCCGGCCTGCCGCCGCGGAGGGCGGCGGTCTGCCAGCATGACGCCATGACCGACCAGACCTCCCTCGGGGGCCGCCTCGACCGGCTCTCCGACGTCCTCGCCGAGACCGACGAGCGCCTGCGCCTCGGGCACTCGGCGACCCACCGCCCGTGGCCGACCGGGTTCATCCCGCTCGACACCTACCTGTCGGGAGGGCTGCGGCCCGGCGAGCTCACGCTGCTCGGCGGCCCGCAGGGCCTGGGCAAGACGACGATGGCGCTGCAGATCGCGCGCCAGGTGGCGGCCAAGGGGCACCCGGTCGTCTACGTCTCGTACGAGCACGACTCGGTGAGCCTGCTCGAGCGCGTCGTCGCCGCCGAGGCGGGCGAGCTCGCCGGCCAGGACGGCGTGCCGCTGCGCGGAGTCCGCTCGGCGCTCGAGGGGGAGGGCGAGGCGGGGTCGCTGTCGGACCGGCTGTCGTCCGCGCCCGGCGGCGCCGAGGCGATCGCGTCGGTGTCGGTCGATCTCGACCGGTTCCACATCCTGCGCGCGCACGTCGACACCACGGTCGACGACATCACGTCCGCGGTGCGCGAGGTGATCGCGACCCACGGCGGCCAGCCGCTCGTCGTCGTCGACTACGTGCAGAAGGTCGCGGCGCCCGAGGCCGGCCAGGACGAGGAGCGCCGCATGGCCGTCGTCGCGGGCGCCCTCAAGGACCTGGCCCTCACCGGCGCCCTGCCGGTGCTGGCGATCTCGGCCAGCGACGCGGCCGGCATCGCCGACGGCACCCGCCTGCGCACGCAGAACCTGCGCGGTGCCTCAGCGCTGGCCTACGAGGCCGACTGCGTCCTGGTGCTCAACGAGAAGTACGACGTCGTGGCCCGCCACCACCTGGTGTACGGCGCGGCCAACGCCGACCGGTACCACCACTTCGTGGTGCTCTCGATCGAGAAGAACCGCGGCGGCCTCGCCCGGGTCGACATGGAGTTCCGCAAGCGCTTCGAGCAGGCCCGCTACGAGCGCGCCGGCGAGCTGGTGCGCGAGCAGCTGGTCGACTCGCGGCTCTGGACGTCGTAGCCGCCGACGCACGGCGAAGGGGCGGGACCGATGCGGTCCCGCCCCTTGTTCGTCGCTGCTTCTAGACGTTCGAGAACGCGTTGACGATCTGGATGACGGCCGGGCCGAGGATCGCGATGAACAGCACCGGGAGGATGCAGAAGATCAGCGGGAAGAGGATCTTCACCGGCACCTTCTGGGCTGCCTCCTCCGCGCGCTGCGAGCGGCGGATGCGCATCTCGCGCGCCTGCACGCGCAGTACGTTCGCCACCGGGATGCCGAAGGCGTCGGCCTGCACCATCGAGCTCACGAACCCCTTGAGCTCCGAGACGTCGGTGCGCTCGCCCAGGGCGCGCATGGCGTCCGAGCGCGACGTGCCGAGCTGCATCTCCTGCAGCACGCGGAAGAACTCGTCGGCCAGCGGGCCCGTGGTGTTGCGCGCGACCTGCGAGAGGGCAGCGTCGAAGCCGAGGCCGGCCTCCACCGAGATGACCAGCAGGTCGAGGGCGTCGGGCAGCTCGCGCAGGATCTGCTCGGACCGGTTGTAGGCGGTCTGGTACAGCACGATGTTCGGCAGGAAGAAGCCGAGCACGGCCAGGCCGACGCCGAGGATGATCGCCCACAGCACGCTGCCGAGCAGCAGCGGGATGATCACGCCGGCGGCAACGCCGATGAGCAGCCCCAGCATCTTGAACGCGAGCACGCGGTCCGGGGTCCAGCCGACCGGGTTCCCGGCGAGGTCGAGCTTGTGCCGGATGCGGTCGCTCTGGTCGGACGCGGTGAAGCGGCGGCCCATGCGGGTGAGGCGGTCGAAGAACGGCCGCGTGACCCGCTCGTTGAACGGGCGGTCGAGGTCGCGCCGCATGCTGTCGGGGGCGGCGTTGATGGCCTCGACCGCGGCGAGCGAGCGCTGCACGCCGCCGTCGGCCGAGGAGCCGCTGATCATCGAGATGATCACGCCGGCGATGCCGAGGAAGATCGCGGCGAGGCCGGCCCACAGGACGAGCGATCCCATGTCAGACCTCCACCTTGACGACCTTGCGCAGCCAGAAGGCTCCGACGATCAGCAGGACCAGGCCCACGACGCACATGACGAGCCCGAGCGGCGTCGTGATGAGGGTGCTGAGGTACTCGGGCCGCGCGATCGTCAGGTAGACGATGAACAGCACCGGCAGCAGCCCGAGGATCACCGCGGACAGCCGGCCCTCGGCGGAGAGGACCTCCACCTGGCGGCGCAGCCGCTCGCGCTCGCGCATGGTCGCCGCCACGCTGTTGAGCACCTCGGACAGGTTGCCGCCGACCTCGCGCTGGATGCGGATCGCCATGACGACCCACGCGAAGTCCACCGAGTTCATGCGGCGTGCGATGGTGTCGAGCGCGTCCTCCATCGGCACGCCGAGGCGGGCCTCGACGATCGCCTTGTTGAGCTCCACCGCCATCGGCCCCGACGACTCGCGGGTGACCGTGTCGACGGCCTGCGGCAGCGAGTAGCCCGCCGCGAGCGAGCCGGCCAGCAGCTGCAGGGTGTCCGGCAGGGCGGCCTGGAAGGCGGCCTTGCGGCGCTCCTCCTTGATCCGCAGGTAGAAGAACGGGATCAGGAAGCCGATGAGCAGGCCGATGAGCGTGGCCAGCCAGCCGAAGCCCGACAGCAGCATGAACAGCAGGCCGAGCACGATGGTCGACCCGATGTGGATGAGCAGCCACTCCGGCGGCTTGAGCGGGACGCCCGCAGCCTCGAGGCGCGTGCCGAGCACGTTGTCGATGTCGCGCTTCTGCGTGACCCTGCCGGCCAGCTCCACGGCCGAGCGCGCGACGGCGCCCTGCCCCAGCGCGCCGGAGGTCTGCACCTGCGGCTCGGGCTCGCGCGAGGTGAGGGAGTAGCGCGACAGGCGCCGGCGCACGCGGCCCTGGGTGCGCGAGTCCTCGTCGCCGCCGAGGAAGGCGACGGCGAGCAGCACGAACAGCCCGATGCCGAGCGCGACGAGCGCCGCCGGGAGCAGCCAGCCCTGGCCGAAGATGCCCGCGTCGACCGTGCTGGCCTGCGGCGCGTACTGCTCGGTCGGGTCGGGCGTCGGTGCGGACCCGGCGGGGATCAGCGCGACGATCGAGTCGTCGACGGTCTCGGTGCCCGCGCTCGCGCTGACCGCCAGCGGCTGCGAGCCGGTGACGCCCTGGGGGATCGGAACCGTGACGACGACGGCGTTGTTCTCGGCGTCGGCGGCGGCGGTGAACGCGTCGACGATCTCCGCGGTGCCGGTGGCATCGACGACCACGCCGTTGCCGGCCTTGACCAGGGCGTCGAGCTGGGCCTTCTCGTCCTCGGTGCCGCCGATGCTGACGGCGTCGACGATGGTGCCGCTCGCCGCGATCTGCTTGACGGTGTCCTCGAGCGTGGTCTGCGAGCGCCCGTCTCCGCCGTCGGCGAGGACGAGCTGGCTGCGGATCCCGGTGGTGCCGAGGTTCTGGATCGACAGCAGGATCGCGTCGCGCAGCGACGTCGCCTGCCGCGGCTCGAGCGCGTCGACGGCCGCCTTGACCGTGGCGCGGTCGGTGGTGGCCGGCACCTGCAGCGTCGGGGTGTTGCTGAACGACACGAGCCCGACAGCGACGTCCGGAGGCAGCTGGTCGAGGTAGGCGTTGGCAGCGGCCTTGGCCGAGGCCATCTTCTCGCCGCGCATGCTGCCGCTGGTGTCGATGGTCAGGAAGGTGACACGGGTGATGTCCGAGCCGCTCGCCGGCTTGGCCGACGTGCCCGGCACCGTCTGGCCGGCAAGGGTGACCGTGACCGAGGCGGGGTCGATCGTGGTGCCCTGCGGCAGGTCGTTGGCCGAGAACGACACCGACATGGTGCCGTCGTCGTTGATCGAGTAGCCGTTGATGGTGCCGGTGGCCGCGGACGCGGGCGAGGCCGGCAGGGCGACGGCCACCAGGGCCGCCGCGAGGGCCCCGAGCGCCGCGAGGGCGCGGCGGCGCCCCCTCGGCTCGGGGGATCGGGATCGGAGGCTCACGGTCACGCCCCGAACCGCTCGAAGGCGAAGATGCTCGGGTCGACGTTGACGCCTGCGGCAGCGAGCTTCTCGAGGAACTTCGGGCGCAGGCCCGTGGACCGCAGGTGCCCGAGGACCTCGCCGTTCTCGCCGTAGCCGGCGGTGTGGTCGAAGACGAACAGGTCCTGCAGCGTGATGACGTCGTGCTCCATGCCCACGACCTCGGTCACGTGGGTGATGCGGCGCGAGCCGTCGCGGAAGCGCGTCTGGTGGACGATGAGGTCGAACGCCGACGAGATCTGCTCGCGGATCGCCTTCAGCGGCAGCTCGGCTCCGGACATCATCACCATCGTCTCGACGCGGGCGAGGGTGTCGCGCGGCCCGTTGGAGTGGGCCGTGCAGATGGAGCCGTCGTGGCCGGTGTTCATGGCCTGCAGCATGTCGAGGGCCGCGGCGTCGCGGACCTCGCCGACGACGATGCGGTCGGGGCGCATGCGCAGGCTGTTGCGGACCAGGTCGCGGATCGTGATCTGGCCGCGTCCCTCGATGTTCGGCGGGCGCGACTCGAGGCGGACGACGTGCTCCTGGTGGAGCTGGAGCTCGGCGGCGTCCTCGATGGTGATGATGCGCTCCTCGTCGGGGATGAACGACGAGAGCACGTTGAGGGTGGTGGTCTTACCGGCGCCGGTGCCGCCGGACACCATGATGTTGAGCCGGCCGCGCACGCAGTCCGCGAGGAACTGCGCGACGACGGTCGTCATCGTGCCGAAGGTGATGAGGTCCTCCGCCTCGAACGGGTCGGCCGCGAACTTGCGGATCGTCAGCGTGGGGCCGTCGATCGACAGCGGCGGGACGACCGCGTTGACACGGCTGCCGTCGGGGAGGCGGGCGTCGACCATGGGCGACGACTCGTCGATGCGGCGGCCGACGCGCGCGACGATCTTCTCGATCGTGCGGCGCAGGTGGGCGTCGTCGGTGAAGTACCCGTCGACCTGGTGCAGGCGCCCGGCGCGCTCGACGTAGATCGTCGAGGCGCCGTTGACCATGACCTCGGTGATCTCCGGGTCGCGCAGGAAGGGCTCGAGCGGGCCGTAGCCGAGGATGTCGTCGGCGATCTCCTGGGAGAGCCGCGCGCGGTCCTGCACCGTCAGCGGGGTGTCCTCGTGGGCGAGGACCTCCTGCAGGGTGGTGCGGACCTTGCCCTCGAGCTGCGACTCGGTGAGGTTCGAGTCGTAGAGCTGCGGGCCGAGGCTCTGGAGCAGGCTGGCGTGAACCGCGCGCTTGAGCTCGGCGAAGGGGTCGGTCTGGGCGGCGCGGCGCGAGCGCGGGCCGGCAGCGGAGGACGACGGGTCCTCGGTGCTGGCGCCCGAGCGGCGACGGGCCTGGGCAAGGCGGTCCGACAGGCTCATGGCCTACCTCCTCCAGAGGCGCCCGGAGCGCCGGTCGTTGCGCATCTGCGCGGGGATGGCGTCGTCGCTGCTGGGCGTCACGACGATGTGCTCCTCGATGAAGCTCTGGATCGCGACGCTGACGGGGCTCTTCGGGTCGTCCATGACGATCGCCACGCCGCGGTTGGTGCTGGCGGGGACGTCGCGGCTGGAGGGCACCTGGGCCGAGATCGGCGTCTTGAGGGTCTTCTCGACCTCGGACAGCGCCAGGCCCACCTTGGAGTCGGCGCGGTTGAGGACGACGCGCAGCCGCTCGCGCGGGTACCCGATGAGGTCGAGGGTCTCCAGCGTGAGCTTGAGGTTCTTCAGCGCGGGGATGTCGAGCGTGGCCAGCAGGGCGACGACGTCGCTGCGGTCGAAGGCCGCGAGGACGTTGTCGTCGAGCGCCGGCGGGGTGTCGATGACGACGTAGTCGAACTCGGCTCGCAGGATGTCGATGATCCCCTGCACCAGGGCGACGTCGATGGTGTCGCTCGCGCTGGGCTCGAGCGGGGCGACGAGCGCCTGGACGCCGGAGCGGTGCGCGGTGAGCAGGCTGCGCACGGCGGCGCCGTCGAGCTCGTCGCCGATGCCCACGGCGTCGGCGATGGTGTGGCTCGGGAAGAGCTGCAGCGCGATCGCGACGTCGCCGAAGGCGAGGTCGAGGTCGAGCAGCGCCACCGACCCGCGCCCGCTGATGGCCAGGCCCGTGGCGATGTTGGTCGCCATCGTGGTCTTGCCGCAGCCGCCCTTGGCCGAGAACACCGTGACGACGCGGCCGTGCTGCGCCTGCTGCGGCGAGGAGTCCCCGCGCTCGAGCTGCTCGCGCAGCCGGGCGGCGATCTCGCGCTGCCGGCGCACTGCTGCCGCCAGCCCCGCGAGGTCGCGGTCCTGGATCACCTCGCGCACGCCGGCGCGCAGGGCGTCGGCGAGCACGGTCGTGTCGATGCGGCGGCGCACCATGACGACACCGAGGCTGGGGCGGGTGACCCGCAGCTGCTCGGCGAGCTCGAAGACCTCCTGCTGGTCGACGCTCGGACCGAGCACGACGGAGTCCTCGAACGGGTTGCTGTCCAGGTGCGCCTTGAGGGCGTCGAGGCCCGGCAGCACGAGTGCGTCCTGGCCCAGGGCGCCCTTGATCGACTCGACGCCGATGGGGTCGAACTCGACGATCGCGGTCATGGGTGGAGTGCCTCCTGCCCGGTAGAACCGGCTGCGGTCAGCGGAACAGGTTGTCGTTGTTGGCGCCGGGCGCGGCCACACGGAGCGGCGCGTCCTTGCCCTGCAGGGCGAAGTAGAGGCCGGTGTACTCGGCGTCCGAGGTCTTGCCCTGGGCGGCGATGACCTTCTCGGCCTGCTCCTGCGTCAGCGCCAGCGTGAGGATGGCGGTCGAGATCTGCTCGCCCTCCTGGTCGCCCTGGCCCTGCGCCGTCGTCGTCGCGCCGACGCCGATCACGGTGATGTCCTTGAGCAGCAGCCGCACGGCCGGGCCGCCGGTCGCGAAGATGGCCACCTGCGAGCCGGGGGTCACGAAGCCGGCCACGCGCTCGGGGTCGCCGAGCGACACCGACAGGGCCACCTGGCCGTCGGGCACCGGCACGGACGGCACCGCCGTCGTGGCGCCCCACTGGCCGATGATGATCTGCTGGCCCGGGAAGATCGTGCTCAGGGCCACGAGGTTGGAGATGGGCTCGGCGCTGTTGAGCGCGCCCTCGACCAGGTCCTCCCGGGGGATGTCCTTCTCGGCGAAGGCGCCGGCCGCGGCAGCGGCGCTGCCCTGCGTCCCCGCCTCGATCTGGGCGGTGGCGACCAGGACCGTCACGCGCTCCTGGCCGTCGAGCGCCGCGTTCCGTGCGTTGTTGGCGTACAGGAAGACGAGAACGGCTCCGAGCGCGGCCACGACGAGGGCGGCGATGAGGAGGATGGTGCGACGACCCATGGTGACCCTCTTGCGGACAGCGGGACCGGAGGGGCCCCGCGGCGGCTTGGGCACCAGGGCGGCTGCTGGGTGCGAGCCCCCCGGTGAGGGCGTCACCTCGCGAACGCCCCGCACGTACGGTAGCCGTGCCGGGTCCCGATGGAACGCTCCGCAACCAGGCGTTGCTCCGATTGGGAGCAAGTCTCGTACGAACGTATGACCCGCTGTGACCGGGCGTCCCGACCGGTCGTGACGGTACGGACGGTTGCGGCGCGGTGTCGCCTGCGCGTCGCCCGATCAGCCGAAGGCGACGGTCGAGGCGGCGCGCGCCCGGACGGCGGGATCGTCCCAGCGCCGGCGCGTGCGCGACCACGACCACGCGGCCCACAGCAGCAGCCCCGCCGTGAGCACGAGGCTGGGCATCGGGGTGGGCGCCAGGGTGGCCGCGAAGAAGAACAGGCCTGCCGTGGTGGTGGCCAGCGCCAGGCGCGCGGAGTAGAGCGCCATCGTGCCGGGGGGCGCCGGGGTGTCGCGGGGGCCGCGGAGGTCGGCGCGGTGCGGCCTCGTCACCGACAGGTGCATCGACGTCGCCACGACCAGCGCCGTGCAGCTCACCGCCGCGCCGAGCACGGCGACGACGTCGGTGAGGTCGGGGATCTCGCTGGCGCGCAGGGCGGCGCCGACCAGCACCAGCGCCACCGACGCCGCGCAGGCCTCGGCGATCACGCGGGCCTTGCTGCGCAGCACCAGCCGGTGGTCGAGCGGCTGCGAGGCGACCCAGACCGCCCCGGAGCCGTCGAGGCACAGCGCGTTGACGCCGAAGAGCAGGGCCGCGCCGGAGGCGACCAGCGGGGGCAGCAGGGCGATCGACGTCCAGGGCAGCGACGCGATGGCGGCTGCCGCCGTCGGGAGCACGGCCAGCACGATGATGCCCCGGCGCAGCGGGGGCGAGCGCCACACCGACGCGCGGTCGGTGCGCAGCAGCACCTGGTAGACGGTGTCGTCGGCCTCCAGCCGGCGGCGCTCCACCGGGCGCGACAGCGGGCCGTCGACGCCGAGGTCGCCCGGCCGGCGCAGCGCCCACGAGGCGATGCGCACAGCGGCGACGTACCCCACCGCGGTGGCGGCCAGGAGGACCAGCACGACGGGGGCGGCGCCGTAGACGTCGCCGTCGGCCGCCCGCAGCTGGGCGGACAGCACCCGCAGCGTGGGCGAGGCGTCGAGGACGTCTGCTCCTCGGTCGGTCACGACGATCCAGCCGGCGATGGCGAGCAGGACTCCGAGCAGCGCCCAGGTGCCGCGGCGCCCGCGCTTGGTGCGGCGGACGCCCACCAGGGCCCAGCCGATCGCCTGGCCGAGCGCGGTGCAGGCGGCCAGGAACGCTACGAGCACGACGAGCGGCAGGTGCGGACCCTGCGGTCCGCGGATCGCGTACGACGTCGCGGCCGCGAGCAGCAGCACCTGCAGGTACCACGCGATGTTGAGCGGCGCGAGGATGAACGAGAGCCGCACGAGGGTGGAGACCCGCACGGGGTAGGCGACCAGCTGCGACTCGGGGATCAGCTCGGTCCCGCCGCCTGCCGCCAGCGGTGCCACGACGCACAGCAGCGCGAACGCCAGCATGAGCGAGGGCATGAGCGCCGCGACCTCGCCGGTGCGGTCGAGGGCGGCGGTGAGGTCGCCGAGGCCGACGTCCTGCGCGGTCTGGCGGCCGAGGTCGGCGCTGGCGCTCGACAGCACCGACATGCCGATGAGGCCCAGGGCGAGGATGCTGGCCACCGCCAGGCCGATCTGCACGCCGGGGTTGCGGATCATGCGCCACCGCAGCGCCAGCAGCGGCCCGACCTGGCCGCCGCTCACGACAGCAGCTCGCGGTAGCGGGCCCGCCCGGCGTCGCCGGACAGCTCGGACGACGGCGAGGCGGCGACGACCCGGCCGGCTCGCAGCACGACCGCCTCGTCGCAGGCCTGGACGGCGAGGTCGAGCAGGTGCGTCGAGACGAGGACGGCGGCGCCGCCGAGCCGGGCGCGGCGGATCTCCTCCAGCGTCGCCTCGACGCCGAGCGGGTCGACGCCGTCGAAGGGCTCGTCGAGCAGCAGGACCCCGGGCTCGTGGAACGCCGCGAGCAGCACCGAGAGGCGGCGGCCCATGCCGTGCGAGAAGCCCGCGGTCACGCGGTCGGCGGCGCCCATGAGGTCGAAGCGGTCGAGGAGGTCGCGCGCGCGCTCCTCCCAGCCGGTCATCCCGCGCAGCTTCGCCGACAGCTGCAGGTGCTCCCACGGGGTCGCGCGGGGGATGAGGCCGCCGACGTCGGGGCAGTAGCCCACGACCTCGCGGGCCCGCCGGGGCTCGCGGACGGCGTCGACGCCTGCCACGACCACCTCGCCGGCCGACGGCGGGATGACGCCGCCCAGCACCCGCAGCGTGGTGGACTTGCCGGCCCCGTTGCGCCCGACGAGCGCCACGGAGCCGCCGGCGCCCACGCGCAGATCGACGCCGTCCACGGCGTGCACGGAGGCGAAGCTCACGGCCAGGCCGCGGACATCCACCTGAGCGGTCGCGGTCCCGGTCACGCGGGAATCCTCGCATCCCGCGCCGGAAGCGGCAGGTCCGCGCCACCCCGACGGCTTACTCGTCGGGGCGGCGCGGACCGGAGGGGGAGTGCGCCTGCGTCAGTGGTAGAGCGCCTCGACGTCCTGCTCGAACTCCTTCATGACGATGCCGCGCCGCAGCTTCATCGACGGCGTGAGCTGGCCGCCGGCCTCGGTCCAGTCGACGCCGAGGACGGTGAACTTGCGGATCGACTCCGCCTGCGAGACCGCCTTGTTGGCCTCGTCGACGGCGGCCTGCAGCTCGGCGAGCAGGTCGGGGTCGTCGGCGAGCTGGGCCGGCGTGAGCGAGGGGTCCTTGCCCTTCTGCGCCACCCACGAGGGCAGGGCCTCCTGGTCGAGGGTGATGAGCGCCGCGATGAACGGCTTGTTGTCGCCCACGACCATGCACTGGCTGATGAGCCAGTGGGCGCGCAGCCGGTCCTCGAGGACGGCGGGTGCGACGTTCTTGCCGCCCGCGGTCACGAGCAGCTCCTTCTTGCGGCCGGTGATCCGCAGGAAGCCGTCGGCGTCGAGCTCGCCGATGTCGCCGGTGCGGAACCAGCCGTCGCCCGGCAGCACCTCGGCGGTGGCCGCCGGGTTGTTCCAGTAGCCCTGGAAGATCTGCCGGCCGGCCAGCAGCACCTCGCCGTCGTCGGCGATGGCGACGCCCGCCCCCGGGAACGGGATGCCGACGGCGCCGACCTTGATCCGCTTCGGTCGGCTGACCGTGGTGGCGCCGGCGGTCTCGGTGAGGCCGTAGCCCTCGAGGATCGTGATGCCGATGCCGCGGTAGAAGTGGCCGAGCCGCTCGCCCAGCGGGGCGCCGCCGGAGACGGCCCAGGCGACCCGGCCGCCGAGGGCGTCGCGCAGCTTGCCGTAGACGAGGCGGTCGAACAGCGCGTGCTTGGCCTTGAGGCCGAACCCGACCTTCCCGGTGTCGAGCGCGCGGCTGTACTCCTCGGCGGTGTGGGCCGCCTTGTCGAAGATGCTGCCCTTGCCCGCGGCGATGGCCTTCTGCTGCGCGCCGTTGAAGACCTTCTCGAACACGCGCGGCACGGCCAGCAGGAACGTGGGCCGGAAGCCCGGCAGGTCCTCGGTGAGCTTCGTCGGGTCGGGGGCGTGCCCCATGCGGACCCCGGCGCTGACGCACGCCACCTGGATGATGCGGCCGAAGACGTGGGCCAGCGGCAGGAAGAGCAGGGTGCACGCCTCGGGGTCGGCGAAGATCTCCGGCGTCGCGGCGATGATGTTCTCGGCCTCGAACGCGAAGTTGTCGTGGCTGAGCGAGCAGCCCTTCGGGCGCCCCGTGGTGCCCGAGGTGTAGATGATCGTGGCCAGGTCGTCCGGGCCGCGCGAGGTGCGCCGGGCCTCGAGGTCGTCGTCGGCGACGCCCTCCCCCAGGGCCCGCAGCGCGTCGAGGCCGCCCTGCTCGATCACATGCACGCTGGTGACGGCGGGCAGGTCGCCGGCGACCTCGTCGAAGACCGCCCGGTGCCGGTCCGCCTCGAGGATCACCGCGACGGCGCCGGAGTCCGAGAGGATCCACTGCACCTGCTCGGCCGAGCTCGTCTCGTAGATCGGCACGGTGACGCCGCCGGCCCACCAGATCGCGTAGTCGGCGACGGTCCACTCGTAGCGGGTGCGCGACATGATGCCGACGCGGTCGCCGGGTGAGACGCCGGCGGCGACGAGGCCCCGGGCGACCGACGCGACCTCCTGGGCGAAGGCGGCGGCGCTGACGTCGACCCAGGCGCCGCCCACGCGGCGCGACATCACAGGGACGGCGGGACGCTCCGCCGCATGGCGGACGACGTCGTCGGTGAGCCGCTTCGCGCGGGGCTCGGGGACGAGGGCGGGCTCGCGGTGCTCGCGCATCGGGGTCCTCCTGGCGGGTTGCGCCGGCGGGCGCCGGCGGGACTGGGGTGGAGCCGGTGTGACCTGGACCACAGCATGTCAGCGGGCGCCCCGGACCGCCCCCCGGCACCGGGGGTGCGGCCCCATCTGCGACGAGATTGCGACACTGAGCCGGCCGACCCGCTCCGGCCGCCGTCTGCCACCATGCGGGCGTGCCCGCCGTCGACCTCGTGGACGAGACCTTCGTCGTCGCCGACCGCAGGGCCCTGGCCGACGTCGTGGCCGATCCGGAGCAGTGGCGGCGCTGGTGGCCCGACCTCGAGCTCGCCGTGTTCATGGACCGCGGCCTCGACGGCATCCGCTGGTCGGCGTCCGGCGCCTGGGTCGGGTCGGTCGAGATCTGGCTCGAGGAGGTGGGCGACGGCGTGCTGCTCCACCACTACGCCCGGCTCGACCCGGTCGACCCCGCGACCGGCCGGGCGCGCCCGCTGCCGACGGACCACCGGGGGTGGCGCCGGGCCGCCCGGGCGCGGCAGGCCCGGGCCCGGGCATGGAAGCGCAGCGTGTGGGAGCTCAAGGACCGGCTCGAGGCCGGCCGCCGGCCCGGCGAGCCCCGTCCGGCGCCCTGAGCGCCGCCCCCGATCCGGCGGGGGTCGCCCGCGAGAGGGGTCAAGGAGAGGGGCCCGCGTGCCGAGACACAGTCCGTGGCCATTACGTCCCGCTGCCCCTCGTGCGCGGCCGCCGTCCCGAACGGCGCCGCGTGGTGCTCGCTGTGCCACGCCGACCTGCGGCCCAAGCCGCAGCCCGCGCTGGCCGCGCCGACCAGCACCGTGCTCCCGAGCTCCAGCGCCGCCGACCAGGCAGCCGGCGGGTCCGCCGTCGCGCTCGCCGAGCCGATGGCCGACACCTCCGCGGGGCGTCATGCCCGTCCGGAGGAGCCTGCGCCTGCGCCCGCGCCCACGGGCGGCCGGGCCGCGGCGCGGCGCGCCGCCGAGCGCGAGCCGGTGGGCCGCCGCGAGGCCGGCCGCAGCGCCTCCGGGCGCCGCGAGGCGGGCCGCCGCAGCAGCCCCGTGCGCACCGCTCCCGACCCCGCCCTCCTCGAGGGCCTCGAGCTGCCCCAGGGCGAGGCCACCCCGGAGCAGGCCGAGGCCCTGGCCGAGGCCATGCTGACCCGCCTCGCCGTGCAGGAGAGCGGGCAGAGCCTGCCGTCCCCCGACGACTTCCCCGGCGGGCGCTGGGCCGCAGCAGCAGCCGGCCTCGTCGTCGTGCTGCTCGTGCTCCTGCTGCTCTACGCCGTCGTCGGCGCCATCCTCGACTGACGCTCCCCGGGACGCGGGCGGGCCGCCAGCGCCATAGGTTCGTCCGGTGCGCCTCCACGTGGTCTCCGACGTCCACGGCCGCACGGACGCCCTGGCCCGTGCCGCCGACGGCGCGGATGCGCTGGTCTGCCTCGGCGACCTCGTGCTGTTCCTCGACTACGACGACCACACCCAGGGCATCCTCCCCGCGCTGTTCGGCGCCGAGCGCACCGGCCGCTTCGTCGAGCTGCGGACGGCGAACCGGTTCGACGAGGCCCGCGAGCTCGCCGCCGGCTGGTGGGCCGAGCTGCTCGAGCGGGAGCAGCGCCCACGTCACGAGCTCATCCACGACATGGTCAGGGCGCAGTACGCCGAGACCTTCGCGGCCATGCCGACCCCGGCCTACCTCACCTACGGCAACGTCGACGTGCCGTCGCTGTGGCCCGAGGCACTGCGCCAGGGCCACCAGGTGATCGACGGCGGCGCGGTCGACATCGACGGGCTGCGGTTCGGATTCGTCGGCGGCGGCCTCACCAGCCCGATGCGCACGCCCTACGAGATCCCCGAGGACGAGTTCGCCGCCAAGGTCGAGGCCGTCGGGGAGGTCGACGTCCTCTGCGCCCACATCCCGCCGGCCCTGCCCGAGCTCTGCTACGACGTCGTCGCCCGCCGGTTCGAGCTCGGCAGCCGCGCCCTGCTCGACCACGTGCGCCGCACCCGGCCGCGGCTCGTGCTCTTCGGCCACGTGCACCAGCCCCTGGTGCGGCGGGCCAGGATCGGCCGGACGGAGTGCGTCAACGTCGGGCACTTCCGGGCCCGCCGGGCGCCCTTCGCCCTGCAGTGGTGAGCGCCGCCGCCCTGCGCGGGTTCGCCCCCTGCCGGGCGCGCCGGTTGTAGGGTCCGGCGCATGGCCGACCGCACCGAGTCCAGCATCGTCATCGCCGCCGAGCCGGCCCGCGTCCTGGACGTCATCGCCGACCTCCGCCGCTACCCCGAGTGGAGCGACGGCGTGCAGTCGGTCACGGTGCTCACCGAGTACGAGGACGGCCGCCCGGCCGACGCGCGGTTCGTCGTCGACGCCGGCGCCATCAAGGACACCTACGAGCTCGAGTACGACTGGGCCGACGACGGCTCGTCCGTGACCTGGCACCTCACGACCGGCCACATGCTCAAGGCCCTCGACGGCAGCTACGAGCTCACCGGCGGCGGCGACGGCACCACGACCGTCGTCTACAAGCTCGCCGTCGACGTCAGCATCCCGATGATCGGGATGATCAAGCGCAAGGCCGAGAAGGTGATCGTGGACACCGCGCTCAAGGGCCTCAAGGAGCGCGTCGAGTCCGGGGCCTGATGCGTCACGGCGCGCCGCGGCGTCCGGATAGGTTGGTGCCGTGACGCGCGTGCTGCTGGTGGCCGGCAAGGGCGGGGTGGGCAAGACCACCGTCGCCGCCGCGACCGCCCTGGCCGCGGCCCGCGAGGGGCTGCGCACCCTCGTCGTCAGCACCGACCCCGCCCACTCGCTGACCGACGCGCTCGGCCTGACCGGCCGCACCGGGCAGCCCCGCGAGTGGCGGACGGCGGGCGACCCCCTCCGCGTCGAGGCTGCTCCCGGGCACCTCGACGTCCTGCAGATCGATACCCGCGCCCGCGTGGACGAGTCGTGGACGACGCTGCGGCGCACGGCCGGCGGGCTGCTCGCCGGCGCCGGCGTCGACCCGATCGTGGCCGAGGAGATCGCGACGGTCCCCGGGCTCGAGGACGTGCTGAGCCTGCTCGACGTCGCCGCCCACGCGCCCGGCTACGACGCCGTGGTCGTCGACTGCGCACCGACGGCCGAGACGCTGCGGCTGCTCGCGCTGCCCGAGGCGGTCGACCGGCTGGTGCGCCGCGGGCTGCCCGTCGAGAGCCGCATCATGCGGCTGGTCGCCGGCCAGGGCCTGCCGCCAGCGACGGTCGAGGCCCTCGACGCGCTCGACGACCTCTGCGCCCGGCTGCGGTCGGTGCGCGACCTGGTGAGCGGCCCCCACGCGGCCGTGCGGCTGGTCACCACCCCCGAGCGCGTCGTGCTGGCCGAGACGGCGAGGGCCCGCACGACACTGGCGCTGCTCGGCCACCACGTCGAGGGCGTCGTGGTCAACCGCGTCGCGGTGGGGGAGCAGTGGCCCGCGGCCCTGGTGGCGCGCCACCGCGAGGGCCTCGTGGCCGCGCGCGACCGGTTCGCCGCGCTGCCGGTGCGGCACGCGCCCTACGCCGACGACGAGCCCGTGGGCGCCGAGGCGCTGCTCGCGCTCGCGGACGTCGTCCTCGGCGGCGGCGACCCGCTCGACCTCGGCGCCGGGCGGACCGCCCTCGACATCCGCGACGCCGGCGACCGATGGCTGCTCGACCTGCCGGTCCCCGGCGCCTCGGCCGACGACGTGGACCTCGCCGTCACCGACGACGGCGCGCTCGTCGTCGACCTCGGCCCGCACCGCCGCGTGATCGAGCTGCCGGCGGTGCTGCGGCGCTGCGAGGTGGAGGGCGCCTCGCTCGACCTCACCGACGGCGGCCAGGTGCTGCGCGTACGGTTCGTGCCGGACGAGGCGCAGTGGTCGGCGGGCATGACCGGCACGTCAGGGGGCTCGTGATGGCATACGGCGCAGACGTTCCCGGCGACAGCGGCGGCGGCGCGGCCCCTCGGGCGGGCGCCGAGGCGTCCCGGCTGCTCTCCGCGGCCCAGCAGTGGCTGCGCGAGTCGGCGCCCCACCTCGCCCCGCTCGATGCCGCGGGCGAGCCGTGCTCGTGCCCGCTGTGCCGTGCCGTGGCCGCCGTCCGCGACGCCGATCCGGACTCCGTCGGCCGCTGGGTCGACTCGGCCGTGTCGACGCTCGAGCAGACGACGCGCCAGGTCGCCGCCCAGGCCCAGGCCCGCGCCGAGGCCGCCCGGGCGTCGTCCGGCACCGACGGCGCGACCTGGCCGACTGACGGCGAGGACGCCGTCGTCGACGAGCCCAGCGGCGCGCAGCCGGGCGACGCCGGTCCGCCGCGCGTCCGGCGCATCCCGCTCGACGACGGCGCCGACGGCGGCTGAGCCGCCCAGCCAGACCCGGCACCACCTGCCCCCGACCCCGGCCGCCCCGCCCAGAACAGGACACGACATGACCCTCACGATCGGCGTCGACATCGGCGGCACGAAGATCGCCGGCGGCCTCGTGGACCCCGAGGGCACGATCCTGGCGCGAGCCCGCCGGGAGACCCCGGCGCGATCGTCGGAGGGCATCGTCGACGCCATCGTCGAGGTGGTCCGCGAGCTCGACGCCATCGCCCAGGCCGGCGGCCACGGCGCCATCGAGGCGGTCGGGCTCGGCGCCGCCGGGCTGGTCGACGAGACCCGCCGCGTCGTCCGGTTCGCGCCCAACGTCAACTGGGCCGAGGAGCCCCTCGCCCAGCAGGTGTCGGCCGGCAGCGGCCTGCCCGTCGTGGTGGAGAACGACGCCAACGCTGCGGCGTGGGGCGAGTTCCGCTTCGGCGCGGGCCGCGACGAGCACTCGCTCGTCGCCGTCACCGTCGGCACCGGCATCGGCGGCGGCATCGTGCTGCGCGACGAGCTCGTCCGGGGCTCGTTCGGCATGGCCGCGGAGTTCGGGCACATCGTCAAGGTGCCCGACGGCCGGCTGTGCGGCTGCGGCAAGCGCGGCTGCTGGGAGCAGTACGCCAGCGGCAACGCGCTGCTGCGCGAGGCGCGCGAGCTGGCCGCCGAGCGCCGGGTCGAGGCCGAGATCCTGCTGTCCTTCGGCGACGGCACGCCCGAGGGGGTCACGGGCAAGCACGTGACCGAGGCGGCCCAGCAGGGCGACCCCGTCGCGCGGGAGGCCTTCGAGAACATCGGCCGCTGGCTGGGCTCGGGCCTGGCCGACATGGCGGCGCTGCTCGACCCGGCGATGTTCGTGATCGGCGGAGGGGTGTCGGAGGCAGGCGACCTCCTGCTCGCCCCGACCCGTTCGGCGTTCGAGCACGCGCTCGTGGCCCGCGCCCACCGGCCGCTCGCCGCGGTGGTGCCCGCGGAGCTGGGCAACGACGCCGGCCTGGTCGGTGCCGCCGACCTCGCCCGCAGCGTCGACTGATCGCGCCCGGGACCGCCCGGCCGTCACAGAACGTGCCCGAGGCTCTGACGCTGCGTGCTCGCGCTACCACGATCGGGTGAGACCCGTGCGCGTCTCGTCCGAACGGACGACGCCTGGCCGGGCGCACAGGGGGTGACGCGGAGACGGAGAGTGACACACTGAGTCCGGCGACGGGCCTGGCCGTCGTCAACTGGACATGCGGTGGGGAACCCATGACTGCACCCGAGGGACGTGTCCTGGTCCGGGTCCGTGCTGCGCTGGGCGCGCGCGGACGCCGCGACGAGGGCGCAGCCGCCGTCGAGTTTGCGATCGTCTCGCTCCTGCTGTTCACGATCGTGTTCGGCATCATCGAGTTCTCGCTGCTGCTGCGCGACCACGTGGCCGCGACGTCCGCCGTCCGTACCGGCGCCCGCATCGCCGCCGCGTCGCCCGCCGCCGGCAAGTGCACGCCCGTCAACGGCACGACCTGCCCGTCGTCGCGCCCGCCGGCGCTCGCCCAGGCTGCCGCCGACGCGATCCAGCGCCAGGGCACCGCGCTGCCGCGCAACAGCATCGACGAGCTGTGGGTCTACAAGGCCAACGCCTCCGGCCTGCCGGGCACGGCCACCACCTGGGCCTCGGCGACCTGCTCGACCAACTGCGTGAAGTACCGCTGGGTCGACGCCAACGCGCGCTTCACCTACCAGAGCGGCACCTGGGACACCTCGCAGGTCAACGCCTGCATCGGCTCGTCCGACGCCGTCGGGGTCTACCTCAAGGCCACCCACACCTTCCTCACCGGTCTGTTCGGCAGCACCGCCGGCGTGTCCGACTTCGCCGTGATGCAGTTCGAGCCGCTGCAGTCCGACCAGTGCTCGCCGGGGGCGCACCCGTGATGAGGGGCCGGCTGATCCAGATCCGGGAGAGCCGCGGAGCCGACGCCGGCGCCGTGGCGGTGCTCGTCGCCGTCCTCGTGCCGGCGTTCCTCATGTTCGCGGCGCTCGCCGTCGACGTGGCCCGCTGGTACGTCGAGGGGGAGCGGCTGCAGAAGGCCGCCGACGCTGCGTCGCTGGCCGGCGTCGTGTTCATGCCCCAGGACTTCGCCACCGCGCAGAGCACCGCGCTCGCGATCGCGGCCGACAACGGCTACGCCCCGAGCTCGAAGGTCACCATCGTCGTGCAGCCCGGCAGCAAGCAGTCGCAGCTGCGGGTCACGATCAAGAGCACGGTGAGCAACGCCTTCGGCTCGTTCGCCGGGTTCAAGACCACCGACATCGAGCGCACATCGGTCGCCGACTACGTCGGCCCCGCGCCGATGGGCAGCCCCTGCAACACCTTCGGCAACCAGCCCGCGGGCGGAGTGGGCCAGGTCGGGAGCGCGATCCCTGCCTCGCCGGTCAACTCCAAGTGCATCCGCAACCCCACGTTCTGGGCCAACATCGAGGGGCCCCAGACCACCAAGGTCCAGGGCGACCAGTTCATGAACCGCGTGTGCGCCGGCGGCGAGTCGCAGTGCTCGGGCACGCAGAACGACGACTTCCCCAACGGCGTGCAGGGCTACTTCTTCCTCGTCGACGTCAAGGCCGGCGCCGGCAACGTCGACCTGCAGCTCTACGACCCCGCGTGGATCTACACCGGCGTCGACTGCTCCGCGCTGCCCTCGTCGTGGCCGTCCAACAACATGAACTCCTACGTCAACGACGCGCAGACCCGGTACGCCGACAACAACAACGCCGCCGGCTCGGGGCTGCCGACGTTCTGCACCGGCGACTACGCGCCCGGCCGCAGCGACACCGGCGTGAGGGTCGACACGTCGTTCGCCCTGCGCGAGGCGCCTACGCCCGACACCGGCGACCCCACCGACTCCACCGTGGTGCCGGGCTGCATCAAGCAGTACAAGGGCTCGACCACCGCTCCGGGCGTCACCCAGCTGCAGCAGTACCGCACCGCCGGCAACAGCGGCTCGGGGGCCAACAGCGCCTACGTCGACGAGCTGGCGCAGGTCTTCCACCGCTGGACGTCGCTGTGCACGATCACGTCGCCCGGCCGCTACTACCTGCAGGTCCGCACCAACGTGGCGCTGCCCTCGATGAGCGCCACCCAGTTCATCGCCAGCGGCAACAACAACGTGGTCTCGCAGACCGGCGACAACACGTCGATGAACGGCTCGGGCTCCAACGCGTTCGCGATCCGCGGCGTCGCGGCCACCGACGGCACCAAGGTCGCCATCTCCGGCTACGAGCGGATGCCCACCGACATCAACACCGGCAGCGTGTCCGGTTCGGTGTTCAACCTGATCCGCGTGATCCCCGCGGCCCAGGGCAAGCAGCTGCGCTTCCAGTTCTTCGACGCCGCCGACGGCACGGGCAGCTCGGGCGGCACGATCACCGTGCAGCGCCCGGCGGACGCCACGGGCTCGATCACGAGCGGCAGCGGCATCGCGGGCTGCGTCGGCAGCGGCGTCGTCAACGGAAGCCTCACCAACTGCTCGGTGCGGGTGAACTCGTCGAACAACGGCAAGCTGCAGACGATCACGATCCCGATCCCGGCCGACTACTCGTGCAACTCGACGTCGGCCGGCGGCTGCTGGTTCACGGTGCAGATCAACTACGCGCAGGCCACCGACGTGATGACGTGGAACGCGCGCATCACCGGCGACCCGGTCCGCATCGTCGAGTAGCCGCACGGCCCGGTGCCGGCAGCAGCACGTCCCCGGGGGTGGGGCGGAGCTGCCGTCCCCCGAGGACGTGGGCCGCGAGGCTCAGCGCCAGAGCACCGTCTGGCCGACGCAGGTCGGGTCGGTCAGCGCGCAGCCGCTCCCGCCCGGGCCGGTGTAGGACGACGTCGTGTAGTTGACCCACCGGAACTGGATCTGGTCCTGCAGGTTGCCCTTGTCGTCGTAGAGCCCGAAGCCGCCCGTGGTCGTGGTGGTGGCCTTCGTGCTGGTGACCGTGATGGTGACGTCGACGTTGGTCACGGTGTTGTCGGCCTTGTCGGTCAGCGTGATCGACGTGGTGGGCAGCGGGTCGGGCAGGGTGACCGTGGACACCAGCGGCACCGCGGTGTTGCCCTGCTTGGCCGCGCCCGTGACCCGGATCGTCGCCTGGTTGCTGATGTCGGGGCCGGTCGGGATCGACGCGAAGGTGTTGGCCGGGATGGTCAGCACGTTGCTGTTCTTGGTCATGCTGCCCTTGACCTTGAACGGGCCGATCGTGGTGTCCTGCGTGGTCGTCGTGGCAGTCGGCGGCGACGGCGTGCGCCAGCAGTCGCTGGCCCCGCCCGACGGCGTCGTGTTGTAGATGTTGCCCTGGTAGACCACGCCGCAGACCTTCACCGTGCCGACGCCGACGGCGTCGAACACGGCGTTCTGGCCGGAGCCCGAGATCCCGTCGACCGCCGGGAAGAGCACGACCTGGTTGACCAGCGACTGGAACGCCGCGCGGAGCGCGCTCGAGTTGGTGGTGCCGGGGTCGGCCGGCAGGTACGGGTCCGGGATGGTCACGGGGCCGGGGTAGCCGTTGAGCGTCCAGTCGGCGAGGTCGCCGGCGGAGTTGCTGCCGCCGTCGAAGTCGACCGAGCCCCAGTTGCCCGGCGCGGAGGTGCCGCAGATGCCGACGCTGTCCTTGGTGTTCCAGTTGCCCAGCGCCGTCCAGTACGTGCTGCCGGGGTTCTGCTGCGCCTGGGTCAACGTCGTCGAGCACACGGCCCACGGGCGCAGGCCGCCGCCCACCGTGCGCTTCACGTAGCGCGCGGAGGCGTCGGCGGCCGGGCGGATCGAGTCGACCCCGATGACGCCCGCGAGCGCCGTCGGCACGCCGCGGGAGTTGCCGACCGTGACCTGCACGGCCTTGCCGCCGTCCTGGCAGGTGACGCTGACCGACTGGACCGGCTCGGCGAGCCCGTTCTTGCGGTTCTTGGTGTTGATCGCGTCGGCCTCGGCCTGGGCGATGCTCTGCGCGCCGATGTTGGCCAGCACGGTCGAGGTGCACGCGGTGTTGATGGGCATGGCCTGGCCGACCTTGGCGGCGGCCGACAGGGCGGCGGCATCCATCGCGACGGAGATCTGACGGCCCTGGGCGTAGGCGTTGCCGATGTCGAGGGCGAACGCGCCCATGACCATGAGCACGGTCATGAGGATGGCGACGAGGATCGCGACGGCCCCCGAGTCGTCGCGCAGCCGCTGCTGCGGGCTCACGCGTCGTACTCGCATCGGTACACCGCCTTCGAGGTGAGCTGGGTGGTGGTGGGGAACGGCGGGAACGCGACGAGGTAGCGGCTGGTGTAGCGCGCCTGCACCACGAGGGAGCCGGTGTTGCCGCCGTTGTAGCTGCCGCGGCAGGGGAGGTTGGTGCCCTTGTCCGGGAACGTGGTCGACGACCACGTGGTGGAGCAGGGCTGCGAGCTGGTGAAGCCGTCGGTCGTGACGAGCACCTCGACCTTGGTGCGGTCGAGCGCGAGGCCGGCCAGCTGGTTCTGGACGCTGGTGATGATCGCGTTGCAGGTGCGGGGGGCCGTCGGGTCGGCGACGACGGCGCGGCGGGCGCCCTCGCGCACGGCGTTGTTGAGGCTGAGCTGCTGGCTGAAGACGACGCCGTAGTTGATGATCCCGAAGACGAGGAGGAGCAGGAACGGCACCACGAGGGCGAACTCCACCGCCGACGCGCCGGTGTCGTCGTGCAGGGCCGCCGCCCGTCGTGCGCGCATGAGCGCCATCCCGTCCTCCGCTCGCCGTCGAGGCCGCCGGGAGGGATCAGTCGTGTCCGGCTCCAGGCAGCCGTCGTCGACTGTGAACACGTCGGCGGGGTGCGCTCCGTTTCACCCGGGGGACCATCCGGGTGACGGGATCAGCGGAGAGTGACGCACCGAGGTCGAGGCAGCACGCTGCGTCGCCCCGGGCCGCGGTCGGCGTCCGGTCAGAGGACGGCGCCGTCGTCCCAGCCGTCGTCGTCGCGCGGACGGTCGCGCATCCGGCCCACCAGCGTGGCGAAGCCGCCCAGGAACAGGCCGAGCGACAGCAGCGCGAGCCAGCCCTCGAGAGGGATGCCGAAGATGCCGGCGAGGATGATCAGAGTCGGCCCGCCGATGAGCGCGGCCCACGCCATCCGGGTGACGCGGTCGACCTCCGGCAGCGGAGGCGGCTCCGGCGGCACGAACCCGTCGTGATCGTCGTCGTGGAGGTCCGGGTCGTCGGGCAGGTCGCCGTCGTGGCGGCCGACGTCGTCGGGCCGTCGCGCGGCGGGATCGGAGCGGCGCACCAGCCGCGACGACAGCGGCGGCCGGGGCGACGGCGGCGGAGGCACCGGGGGAAGAGTGTCGGTGCCGCTGCCGGTTGCGCCGTCGTCAGCCGGGCCCTCGACGTCCTCGAGCGCCGACCAGCGCGGCACCGGGTCGGCCGACGCGGTGTCCCAGCCGGCGACGATGCCGGCGAACAGCGAGTCGACCTCGTCGTCGGCGAGCTCGTCGGCGTCAGGGGCGGTGCCCGCCTCTCCGGCGTCGGTCCCGAGCAGCCCCGCAGCGAGGCCGGGGAGCGCGTCGGCCACGACGGCGCGCGCGATGTCGGCGCGCTCGAGGTCGACGTGCACGCGCTCCGTGGCGCTGTCGCCGTCGGCCTCCGCGAGCGCCGTGACGCCCGCGTCGCGGAGGACGGCCAGCACGTGGTCGGCCATCGGCGCCGCGACGTCGAGCAGGGCGACGTAGCGGGCGGCCCGGGGGAGCCCGTTGTCGCGGCCGGTCGGCGTCATGGGACCAGTGTCAGGCCTGCGCGGTCCCCGGCGCGAGCCGCCGTACGAAGTCCAGGGTCGTGTCGAAGATGAGCGGGGCGTCGTTGTCGAGGGTGGCGACGTGGTAGCTGTTGTCGAGCCACACCTCGGTGACGTCGGTGCTCGAGACATGCGAGGCGATCCAGTCGCCGTTGCTGGGCTCGACGACGTGGTCCTCCCGCGACCGGAACATGAGCAGCGGGACCTCGACCTTGGCGATGTCGTCGCGGATGGCCCGCCACCCGTCGTGCTGCAGCGAGTACGCCGGCTGCAGCGGGAGCTTCTCGTAGCCGCCCTCGTCGACGCCGGGCTTCTTGATGTCGTTGGTGATGCCGGGGAAGGCCTTCACGACGTGGCGGATGTAGGGGAGCAGGACGGCGTCCTTGCGCTCGGTGTGCACCGCAGGGTTGACCAGGACGATGCCGGCGAGCTCGTCGCCGCGGTTCTCCGCGAGCCGCAGCGTGAGCGACCCGCCCATCGACAGGCCCATCACGAACACCTGCTCGCACGAGGAGGTGAGCAGGGTCAGGCAGCGGTCGGCCTCGGCGTACCAGTCGTCCCACCGGGTGACGGTCATGTCCTGCCAGCGGGTGCCGTGGCCGGGGAGGCGGGGCATCTCCACGCTCAGGCCCGCCTCGACGAGGTGCTCGGCCCACGGGCGCATCGAGACAGGCGAGCCGCTGAAGCCGTGCAGGACCAGGGCCCCGACCGGGCCGCCGCGGTGGGACAGGGGCTCGGCCCCGGGGATGAGTGGCACCGGTTCTCCAGGCAGGTCGGCAGCCGGGGCTGCAGGCAGGTCGGCCGCGCCGGCCGGCTGGTCGGCAGGGCTCGCGGAGCATCGTGGCAGGGCGTCCGGCAGCCGGGGCCGCGGGGGGAGGGGACCCGCCGGGGCGACGCTACCCCGCGGTGCGTTGCCCGCGGGGGTATGCAGCCCGTAGTGTCACCATCACGCGGCTGACCTGCGGATTCGCGGCAGCCGACGCGGACGGCGCACGACGGAAGGAGGCCAGGGCCGGTGTTCTACTGGGTGTGCAAGTACATCCTCATCGGTCCGATCCTGCGTCTGCTGTTCCGTCCGCAGGTCGAGGGCATCGAGCACCTGCCCGAGGACGGAGCCGCCATCCTCGCCGGCAACCACCTCTCGTTCTCCGACTCGATCTTCCTGCCGCTGGTGTGCAAGCGGAAGATCACCTTCCTGGCCAAGAGCGACTACTTCCACACGCCCGGTCTCAAGGGCTGGCTCACCAAGCTGTTCATGTCCGGGGTGGGCCAGGTGCCGGTCGACCGCTCCGGCGGGCGCGCCTCCGAGGCGGCTCTGCGCACGGGTCTGCGGGTGCTCGGCGAGGGCAACCTGCTGGGCATCTACCCGGAGGGCACCCGCTCGCCCGACGGCCGCCTCTACCGCGGCAAGACCGGCGTCGCCCGGATGGCGCTCGAGGCCGGTGTGCCGGTCATCCCGTGCGCGATGGTCAACACCCACCTCATCCAGCCCCCCGGCCGGGTGCGCCCCAAGATCATGCGCGTGAAGATCGCGATCGGCGCGCCGCTCGACTTCAGCCGCTACGAGGGCATGGCCAACGACCGCTTCGTCCTGCGCTCGATGACCGACGAGATCATGTACGAGCTCATGCAGCTGTCCGGCCAGGAGTACGTCGACATGTACGCCCAGAAGGCCAAGACGCTCTCGGCCGATGCCGCGCTCGAGCTCGAGCAGCCGGAGCCCGGCGAGCTGCAGGGCTCCACCGCCGCCTGATCCGCGCCGCTAGGCCCCCGGCGACGGGTAGCGCGCCCGGATCCCCAGTGCCCGCACCAGGTCGTCGTGCTGGTCCTCCAGCGATCGGCGCAGCGCGGGCGTGCACCGCGGATCGGCCAGCGCCGCCTCCACGGCCTCGAGCATCTCGTCGGTGACGACGCCGACCGGGAAACCGTAGGACCCCAGGGCGTGGGCCACCGCCACGCCGCGGCGTGCGGACACCTCCACCACGGCGTCGGGCCAGCGCGGCACCCACGGTGCGGTCGCCGCCGGCTGCGACGCCCGCCAGAAGCCCTCGGCCGCCGCGCGCAGGACGGGGGGCGACGTCGTGGCGTCGTCGAACATCGCCGCCCAGGCCGCCTCCTTGGCGTCGTGGTGAGGCGACGACGCCATCGCCTTGGCCGCCCGGCGGGGGCCGTCGCCGGTCGTGTCGCGGGCGAGCTCGCCGGCCACGGCGTCGTCGTCGGCGTCGGGCAGGCCGGCGTCGATCGCGCGGAGCCTCGTGAGCACCCGCCAGCGCAGGTCCTGGTCGGCCGGGCCGTCGCCGTCCCAGCCGTTGTCGCGCACCTCGAGCAGGCGGGAGGCCTGGTCCGGCCCGCACGACTCGACCCAGGCGCGCAGCGCCGCGAGCCGCAGCCCCGCGGGGGCGCCCTCGCGGGCGAGCAGGCCCTCGCAGGCGCTGCGGACGTCGGCCAGCGCGCCGTCGCGGTCGTCGCAGCCGAGGTAGCGGTCGACGACGCTGCGGCGGACGAAGCCGAGCACGCCCTCGACCACCGAGGTGTCGGTCTCGGCGGGCAGGTGGTCGCGCACCGCCGCCAGCACGGCGCGGGGGTCGAGATCGCCCTCCCGCACGCGGTTGCGCAGGTGCACCCAGGCGACCGCGCGCGACAGCGGCCGGTCGAGCCGCGACAGCGAGCGGGCGAGCGTCTCCTCGGACCGGTCGTCCAGCCGGGTCGAGGCGAAGGTGAGGTCCTCGTCGTTGACCAGCAGCAGGTCCGGGCGCCGGCCGGGCCCGCCGATCGCGACGCGCCCGACGCCGGCCGGCAGCTCGACCAGGGGCGCGTCGCGGCGCGACAGCGAGCCGTCGGGCCCGACGTCGTAGAGGCCCACGGCCAGCCGGTGCGGCCGCACACCGGGGTGCTCGAGGGCCACGCCGCCGTCGGCCTCGACGACGCGGACGACATCGGTGCCGGTGGTGCGCAGCCAGCCGTCGGCCCACGCGTGCACGTCGCGGCCCGATGCCTCCGACAGGGCGTCGAGGACGTCGGAGAGCGTGGCCGAGCCGAACCGGTGCCGGGTGAGCAGCACGTTGATGCCGGCGAGGAACGCGTCCTCGCCCAGCCAGGTGGCCAGCTGGCGCAGGGCCGAGGCGCCCTTGGCGTAGGAGATCCCGTCGAAGTTGTTCATCGCCGCCTCGGTGTCGGCGACGTCGTCGGCCTCGGGGGCGATCGGGTGGCTCGACCGGCGGCGGTCGGAGTCGTAGCCCCAGGCCTTGGTCGTGGTGGCGAACTGCACCCACGGCGCGTCCTGCCCCGTGCCGTCGGACACCAGCCGGTAGCCCATGTACTCAGCGAACGACTCGTTGAGCCAGATGTCGTCCCACCAGCGCAGGGTCACGAGGTCGCCGAACCACATGTGGGCCATCTCGTGCGCGAGCACCAGCGCCCGGTTGAGCCGCTCGTCGTCGGTGACCTCGGAGGTGAAGATGAGGCTGTCGACGACGAGGACGCAGCCCGGCTGCTCGAGCGCCTGCCAGTTGAGCTCCGGCACGAAGGCATGGCCGTAGCTGCTGAAGGGGTAGGGCTCGTCGAACATCTCGGCGTAGCGGTCGAAGCACTCTCGCGCGACGGCGAGGATCTCCTCGGCCTGCTCCTGCAGCCGGGCTCCCAGCGATCGGCGTGCGTGCAGATGGAACGGGATGCCCCGGTGGGTCGTGCGCACCGAGGCCAGGGGACCGGCGACCATCGCCACGAGGTACGGCGAGATGCGCGGCGTCGGCTCGAGCACGTGGACGCCGCCCTCGGCCGACACCTCGAGGCCGTTGCCCACCACGGACCATCCCGCGCGCGACACCACGGTCAGCGCGACCTCCGCCTTGAGGTCGGGCTGGTCGAAGCAGGCCAGCACCCGCTGGGCGTTGTCGACGCCGAGGTACGCCCCGACGTAGACCTCGCCGTCGACCGGGTCGACGAACCGGTGCATGCCGTCGCCCGTCGTCACGTAGGGCATGTCGGCCTCGACGACGAGCACGTTGTCGGCGGCCAGCCCGGCCAGCGGCAGCCGGTTGCCGTCGAGCAGGCGGACGTCGAGGGCCTCGCCGTTGAGCGACGCCGCCAGCAGCGCGGCCGGCCTCAGCTCGACGAAGGTGGCCGCACCCGGCTCGGTGCAGGCGAACCGCACCTCGGTGCGGGTGCGGAACACCTCGTCGCCGGTGGTGAGGTCGAGGCGCACGTCGTAGCGCTCCACGAGCAGCAGGCGCGATCGCTCCTGCGCCTCGGCGAGGGTGAGCGGCCGCCCCGGGGTCTCCACGCGGGCCAGCCTGTCAGGTGCGGCCCTCGAGCCGCGGGCTCCTCGCGGCGCGTCGCCCGGCCGTGGCACGGACGAGCACAGGGCGTACCGGGATGGGTGCTCAGCGTGACCGGCGCTCGAGGTGGGCCCAGAGCCGGATGAGGCCGGTCGGCCGGAACCCGAGGCGCTGCAGGACCGGTCGCGACATGTCCGAGGCCTGCACCACGAGACCCTTCATGCCCGCCTCGTGCGCGGCCTCCCATCGGGCCCGCACCAGGGCCTGGTAGAGCCCGCGGCCGCGGGCCTCCGGCCGGGTGGAGCCGCCGAGCAACGCGCCCGCCCCCTCGGGCAGCAGCACGAGGCTGCCGTAGGCGGCGGGCTCGCCGTCCAGCCAGGCGAGGTAGGTGGTGCGACCGGGCTGGCTGGAGATCCGCTCCCAGTGCTCGTCGACGTCGCGGAACACGTGCGCCCGGTCCTCGGCGGTGAGGCCCCAGACGGCGGCGTCGATCTCGAGCATCGAGCGCAGCTCGTCGGCCGAGCCGAGCGCCCGGACCTCCAGGCCGGGGCGGTCGGGCACGTCGGGCGGGGAGGTCAGCACCATCGCGGTCGACGTGGGCTGGACCGGGTCGGGCACCAGCCCCGCTGCCCGCAGCCGCGCCTCGAGGTCGCCCGGCTGCGCCGACGGTCCCACCCACCACGCGTGCTCGGGCTGCCCGAGCCCGCCGAACCACTCGCGCGCCTCGGCGACGGCGTCCTCGACGTCGTGCGGGTCGAGCCGCACCCGGGCGACGTTGCAGAAGTCGCGGCCGTGCCGTCCGGCGTGGCGCAGCACGCCCCACGGGCGGTCGAGCCGGTGGCCGTCGGCCGGGGTCGGCAACGACGCCACGAGGTCCTCTGCCACCGCGGCGAGCGGATGGTGCGCCATGCCCCCCATGGCGAGGAGCGTGCCAAA
Organism: Actinomycetota bacterium; assembly: GCA_020161245.1. Taxonomy (GTDB): domain Bacteria; phylum Actinomycetota; class Actinomycetes; order S36-B12; family CAIYMF01; genus Longivirga. The sequence continues at coordinate 158,093 of JAIUOK010000001.1, forward strand.
TGCAGCGGCTCCGCGGGGGCAGGTCGGCCCGGCGTTTCCTGCGCGGGCCGGCGGCTCGGCTACAGCGTGGCCCAGGCCTTGCTGCGCTCGACGGCCGCGCGCCACCGGCGCAGCGCCCGGTCGTCGCGGGGTCCGGGCTCGAACCGGGCGTCGCGGCGGACCGTCGCGGCCACCTCGTCGCGGTCGGCCCAGACGCCGGTGGCCAGCCCCGCGGCGAACGCCGACCCGAGTCCGGTCGTCTCGAGCTGGGCGGCCCGGGCCACCGGCACCTGGAGGGCGTCGGCCTGCAGCTGGCACAGGAAGCCGTTGGCTGCGGCCCCGCCGTCGACCGCGAGCTCGGGCAGGCTCACGCCGCCCTCGCGCACCATGAGGTCGACGACGTCGCGCACCTCGAAGGCGATGGCCTCGAGCGTGGCCCGGACGATGTGGGCGCGCGTCGTGCCGCGGCTCAGGCCGAGGATCGTGCCGCGCGCGTGCGGGTCCCAGTCCGGGGCGCCGAGCCCGGTGAGGGCCGGGACGAACACGACGCCGCCGGTGTCGGGCACCGAGCGGGCGAGCTGCTCGGTCTCGGACGCCGACGCGATGATCTGCAGCCCGTCGCGCAGCCACTGCACCGCGGCGCCGGTGACGAAGACCGAGCCCTCGAGCGCGTACTCCAGGGCGCCGTCCGGGTGCTGCCAGGCCACCGTCGTGAGCAGCCCCGACGACGACGCGACCGGCCGCGAGCCGGTGTTGACCAGCACGAACGAGCCGGTGCCGTAGGTGCACTTGCTCGATCCCTCGGCGAAGCACGCCTGGCCGAACAGCGCGGCCTGCTGGTCGCCGAGGATGCCTGCGATCGGCAGGTCGAGCCCCAGGAACGCCGAGGGGTCGGTACGCCCGATCACGCCGTACGACGGCACCACCTCGGGCAGCGCCGAGCGCGGCACCCGGAAGACCTCGCACAGCTCGTCGCTCCACGCGCCGGCGTGGATGTCGTAGAGCAGCGTGCGCGAGGCGTTCGACGGGTCGGTGACGTGGTGCAGGCCGCGGGTCATCCGCGCGACCAGGTAGGAGTCGACCGTGCCGACGGCGGTGCGGCCCGACTGCACCGACGCCCACACGTGCGGCTCGTTCAGCGAGATCCACGTGAGCTTGGTCGCGGAGAAGTAGGGGTCGAGCCGCAGCCCGGTGCGGGCGGTGACGAGGCCCTCGTGGCCGTCCTCGCGCAGCTGGTCGCAGATGCCGGCGGTGCGCCGGTCCTGCCACACGATCGCCCGGCGCGGGGCGCCCAGGGTCTCGCGGTCCCAGAGCACGACCGTCTCGCGCTGGTTGGTGATGCCGACGGCCGTGGGCTGGTCGCCGTCGGGGCCGAGCGCGTCGAGCGCGGCGCGCACGGCCGTGAGCGCCGCCGCCCAGATCTCGTTGGGGTCGTGCTCCACCCAGCCCTCGGCGGGGAAGTGCTGGGGGAACTCGGCGTAGCCCTTGGCCAGGACCGAGGAGTCGGGGGCGACGACGAGGGCGGTGACGCCGGTCGTGCCGGCGTCGAGGGCGAGCACGCTCACGGGAGCTGGACCTCCGGGGCTGGGGCGGGCCGGGAGGGGAGCCGCCCCGTCCCGGTCTCGGTGACCCGAACCTAGGGCCGGGCGCGGGCGACCGCCAGCAGCCGGGCGCGTGCCACCGGCTCGGGCCAGGTGACCCTGTGTGGCGGGGGAGACCCGACCCGCCCGCGGGGGTGGTCGCCACGGCCCGGCCCGGTGCGGTTGGATAGGGGCATCGAGCCATGACAGCGCTGTCATCGCCCCAGTTCCCCTGTCTCGATCGCGTGAGGAGAACCATGCGCATCGGAGTCCTGACCGGCGGCGGCGACTGCCCCGGTCTCAACGCCGTCATCCGCGCCGTCGTCCGCAAGGGCGTCACCGAGTACGGCTTCGAGTTCGTCGGCTTCCGCGACGGCTGGAAGGGCCCGCTCGAGGGCCTCACGATGCCGCTGGGCATCGCCCAGGTCCGCGGGATCCTGCCGCGCGGCGGCACCATCCTCGGGTCGAGCCGCACCAACCCGATCAAGATCGACGGCGGCGTCGACCGCATCAAGGCCAACATGGAGGCCGCCGGCGTCGACGCCCTCATCGCCATCGGCGGCGAGGACACGCTCGGCGTGGCCACCAAGCTCGACGAGCTCGGCGTCCCCGTGGTCGGCGTCCCGAAGACGATCGACAACGACCTCAACGCCACCGACTACACCTTCGGCTTCGACACCGCGGTGAACATCGCGTCGGAGGCGATCGACCGCCTGCACACGACGGCCGAGTCGCACCACCGCGTGCTCGTCGTCGAGGTCATGGGCCGCCACGCGGGCTGGATCGCGCTGCACGCGGGCCTGTCCGGCGGCGCCAACGGCATCCTCATCCCCGAGGTGCCCTTCGACCTCGACGAGGTGGCCGGCTGGGTCGAGTCGCGCTTCTCGGCGTCGTACTCGCCGATCATCGTCGTCTCCGAGGGCGCCCTGCCGTCCGACGGCGACCTCATCACCAAGGACCAGTCGCTCGACGCCTTCGGGCACGTGCGCCTGTCCGGCATCGGCGACTGGCTGGCGTCGGGCCTCGAGGCCCGCACCGGCAAGGAGGCCCGCGCGGTCGTCCTGGGCCACATCCAGCGCGGCGGCACGCCCACCGCGTTCGACCGCGTGCTCGCCACCCGGTTCGGCCTGCAGGCCATCGATGCCATCGCGGAGAAGGACTTCGGCAAGATGGTGGCGCTGCAGAGCACCGACATCGTGCGGGTGCCCTTCATCGCGGCGACCGGCGAGCTCAAGACCGTCCCGCAGGCGCGCTACGACGAGGTCAAGCCCTTCTTCGGCTGATCCACCTCACGGCACGAGCGAGGGCCCGGGCGCGTCGGCGCCCGGGCCCTCGCTCGTGCGGCGTCCAGCAGGTGGGCGCGTTGGTGGGGTCCTGCGGGGGTCACCTACGATTTCCCGCATGGTGGATGTGATCTCCTGGCCCGACCTGCCGGCCGCGCAGCAGCCGGTGTGGCCGGACCAGGCCGCGCTCGACGACGCCGTCGCGTCGCTGCGCAAGCTCCCGCCGCTGGTGTTCGCGGGCGAGTGCGACGTGCTGAGCGACCGTCTGGCGGCCGCCAGCCGCGGCGAGGCCTTCGTGCTCATGGGCGGCGACTGTGCCGAGACGTTCGACCAGGCCACGGCCGAGGACATCCGCGCCAAGCTCAAGACCGTCCTGCAGATGGCGATCGTGCTCACCTACGGCGCCTCGCTGCCGGTGGTCAAAGTCGGCCGGATGGCCGGCCAGTACTTCAAGCCGCGCAGCAAGCCCACCGAGGTGCGCGACGGCGTCGAGATGACGTCGTACTTCGGCGACGGCGTCAACGGCCTGCCGTTCGAGCCGGACGCCCGCACGCCCGACCCGCAGCGGCTGCTGCGCAGCTACCACACGGCCAGCGCCACCCTGAACCTCGTGCGCGCCTTCACGCAGGGCGGCTACGCCGACCTGCGCCAGGTCCACGCCTGGAACCAGGACTTCGTCAGCGAGACCCCTGCGGGCGACCGGTACGAGAAGGTCGCCGGCGAGATCGACCGCGCGCTGTCGTTCATGGCCGCCTGCGGCGCCGACCCCGAGGAGTTCAAGCGGGTCGAGTTCTACGCGGGCCACGAGGCGCTGGTCCTCGACTACGAGAAGGCGCTCACCCGCATCGACTCCCGCACGGGCAACCGCTACGACGTCTCCGGCCACTTCGTGTGGGTGGGGGAGCGCACGCGCCAGCTCGACGGCGCCCACGTCGACTTCGTCTCCCGCATCAGCAACCCGGTCGGCGTGAAGCTCGGGCCCACCACGACGCCGGAGTTCGCCGTCGAGCTGTGCGACCGGCTCAACCCCGACCGCATCCCCGGGCGGCTCACCCTGATCACGCGGATGGGCGCGGGCACGATCCGCGAGGCGCTGCCGCCGATCGTCGAGAAGGTCACGGCGTCCGGCCACCCCGTGGTGTGGGTGTGCGACCCGATGCACGGCAACACCCGCGAGGCGGCGTCGGGCCACAAGACCCGCTCGTACAACGACGTCGCCGACGAGGTGCGCGGCTTCTTCGAGGTGCACAAGGCGCTCGGCACCATCCCCGGCGGCATCCACGTCGAGCTCACCGGCGACGAGGTCACCGAGTGCGTCGGCGGCTCCTACGGCGTCTCCGAGGACCAGCTCGGCGACCGCTACGAGACCGCGTGCGACCCGCGCCTGAACCGCGCCCAGTCCCTCGAGCTCGCGTTCGACGTCGCCGACTGGCTCCTCGACCGCAGCTAGACCCCCGTAGAGGCCGCGAGTAACTGGCGTTGTCATCGGTTCCGGCGCCCCGAGACCGATGACTACGCCAGTTACTCGAGGGCTCGGGCTGGACGGCCGGGTCCGATTCCCGCCAGTCGGACGTCGGGGGCGTGGGGCAGGATCGTCGGCATGAGCAGCGCCGTCGACGTCGTGGAGCAGCCCGGGCTCGCGCCTGCGGGGCTCGACTCCGAGGCCGCGTACGCCGCGCTGTCGGCCCGCGACCGGCGCTTCGACGGGCGGATCTGGTTCGGCGTCACGAGCACCGGCGTCTACTGCCGTCCGGTGTGCCCGGCGCAGACCCCGCGCCGGGAGAACGTGCGGTTCTTCGCCGCGCCGGCAGCCGCGGTGTCGGCCGGCTTCCGGGCGTGCCGGCGCTGCCGGCCGGACAGCGCGCCGGGCTCGCGGCACTGGGACCACCGCGGCGACCTCGTCGCCCGGGCTCTGCGGCTGATCGCCGACGGCGCGGTCGACGACGGCAGTGTGGCGGGCCTCGCGCGCACGCTGCACGTCAGCGAGCGGCATCTGCACCGCAGCCTCGTCGCCGAGGTCGGTGCGGGCCCCCAGCAGCTGGCGCTCAGCCGGCGCGCCCAGACCGCCCGGCTGCTCATCGAGCAGACCGACCTGCCGCTGTCCGACGTCGCGTTCGCCGCGGGCTTCTCCAGCATCCGGCAGTTCAACGACGTGATGCGCCGCGAGTTCGGCGCCCCGCCGTCGTCGCTGCGCCGCGCCCCCGCGCCGACGGTGCCGTCGGCCGACCAGGCGCTCGTGCTGAGGCTGCGCCTTCGCCCGCCGTACGACGCCGACGGCGTCGGTGCGTTCCTGCGGGCACGGGCGGTCCCCGGGCTCGAGGTGCACGAGCTCTCGAGGCGCGGCTGGACCCACCGCCGCGTCGTCCCGCTGCCGAACCGCCCGGCCGTCGCGGAGGTGCGGCTCGACGGCGACCACGTCGTGGTCCGCAGCGACGCCGACCTCCGCGACACCGCAGCGCTCGTGCGCCGGGTGCGCCGCTGGCTCGACCTCGACGCCGACCCCGCCACCGTCGGTGCGGCGCTATCGGGCGACCCCGTGCTGGCCCCGCTCGTGGCAGCACTGCCGGGCATGCGCGTGCCCACGACCGTCGACCCGTGGGAGACGCTCGTGCGCGCGGTCGTGGGCCAGCAGGTCTCCGTCGCCGGCGCCACCACGCTGCTCGGCCGCATCGTCGCCGAGCACGGCAGCGACGTGGCCGGCATGCGGGCCTTCCCGTCGCCCGACGTGCTGGCCGCGGCCGGTCCTGATGTGCTCGGCGGGATGCCGCGCGCCCGCGCCCACGCGGTGCACGCGGCGGCCGAGGCCGCCGCATCGGGCGGCGTCGATCTCGGCGATCCCGACCACGACCGGCTCGCCGCAGCGCTGCTCGCGCTGCCGGGTATCGGGCCGTGGACCGTGGGCTACCTGCGCCTGCGCGGCCTGGCCGACCCCGACGCGTTCCCCGCCGGCGACCTCGTGCTGCGGCAGTCGGCGGCCGCCCTCGGCCTGCCCGACGACGCCCGCGGGCTCGAGGCCCGGTCCGCGGCCTGGAGCCCGTGGCGGGCCTACGCCGCCTCCCACCTGTGGGCGGCCTCGCCGGCCGCCCGCCGTCCGTCCCGCGCCTCGGAGGAGATCGCATGAGCACCGCCCTGCCGCCGTACGAGACCGCCTCGGCCGACCTGCCCGGCGGGCAGGTGGTCGTGGTCGCCGACCCGCTCACGGGCGCGGTCGTGGCATCGGGCTACAAGCCGCTCGAGGCGACGTTCGCGTTCCTCACCCCGGCCGAGCAGGCGCGCGGGCACCGCCCCGCCCCGCGCGGCGGCGGCGCGACGGCCGCAGCCGTCGACGCGCTGCGGCGCTACGCCGACGGCGACGTCCACGCCCTCGACTCCGTCGACGTCAGCCAGCCCGGCGGGCCGTTCCTGCAGCGGGCCTGGACCGAGCTGCGCGGTGTCCGCGCCGGCGAGACCGACTCCTACACCGGCCTGGCGGCGAGAGCGGGCAGCCCGACAGCCGTGCGGGCCGCGGGGCAGGCGTGCGCGCGCAACAAGGTCGCGCCGTTCGTGCCGTGCCACCGCATCCTGCGCACCGACGGCAGCCTCGGCGGCTACGCCTACGGGCTGCCGGTCAAGCAGGCGCTTCTCGAGCACGAGGGCGCGCTGACTGCGCCGGAGCAGCAGCAGCTCGCCCTGTAGACGGGCATGCCACGAGGCGGGAGACACGTCCGCCGGTCGTGGCATCGAGGGCCCGCGTGGCGCAGGATCGACCCATGACCCACGGGGGCACGCCCATCGAGCGCCGCGCGCGCACCTGGCTGACCGAGGCGGTCCGCTCGCGCGACACCGTCACCGTCTCCGCGCTGCGCACCGTGCTGTCGGCTATCGCGAACGCCGAGGCCGTGCCGCTGCCGGCGTCGGACGGGCCGGCCGTCGCCGTGTCGGAGCACGTGGCCGGCGCGGCTGTGGGCGTGGGGGCGGCCGAGGCCGCGCGGCGGGAGCTGAGCGACGACGAGGTGGCCGACATCGTGCGCGGCGAGATCGCCGAGCACCACGCCGCCGTCGAGGCGCTCGGCGGCCGGGGCGAGCGCGCGGAGCGGCTGCGCGCCGAGGCCGTCGTCCTCGAGGTCCTGCTGCAGGAGCACCCGGCCTGACGGACGTCCCTCGAGCAGCGGGCGCTCAGCGGGGGAGCGTGAGGATCTCCGGACCGTCGGCCGTGATCGCGACGGTGTGCTCGCTGTGGGCCGTCAGGCAGCCGGTGCGGCTGCGCAGCGTCCACCCGTCGGCGTCGGTCACGAGGTCGGCGGTGTCGGCCATCACCCACGGCTCGAGCGCGAGTAGCAGGCCGGGCCGCAGCGTGTAGCCGCGGCCGGGCCGGCCGTCGTTGGACACGTGCGGGTCCTGGTGCATGGTCGAGCCGACGCCGTGGCCGCCGAACTGCAGGTTGACCGGGAAGCCTGCGCCGCGCAGCACCGCTCCGATGGCTGCGGAGATGTCGCCGACCTTGCCGCCGGGCTGCGCCGCCGCGATGCCGGCGTCGAGCGCCCGCTGCGTCGCGTCGATGAGGGCGCTCTGCTGAGGTGTCGCGGAGCCGCCCACCACGAAGCTGATCGCCGAGTCGGCGACGACGCCGCCGAGCGAGACCGCGAGGTCGAGGGAGAGCAGGTCGCCGTCGCGCAGGGCGTAGTCGTGCGGCAGCCCGTGCAGCACAGCGTCGTCGACCGACGTGCAGATGTAGTGGCCGAAGGGGCCGCGCCCGAACGACGGCGCGTAGTCGACGTAGCACGACTCGGCGCCGGCCTCGCGGATCATCGCCTCGGTCCAGGCGTCGATCTCGAGCAGGTTGGTGCCGACCTGCGTGCGCTCCTTCATCGTCTGAAGGATCCGGGCGACGAGCGCCCCGGTCTCCCGGCCGCGCGCCACCTCGGCGTCGTTGAGGATCTCGATCATGCGCCCATCCTCGCCGAGATCCGTCAGGCCGTGGGCAGGGCGGGGGACCGGTCCATGAGCGGGGCGAGCTGGCGCACAGCCGTGGCCAGCGCCCGGAGGTCGCCGTCGACGAGGGCCTGCGGGCCGTCGCACAGCGCGGTGTCGGGGTGCGGGTGGACGTCGACGATGATGCCGTCGGCGCCGATCGCGATCGCGGCCCGCGACAGCGGCACCACGAGATCCCGGCGCCCGCCCGAGTGCGACGGGTCGACGACCACCGGCAGGTGCGCGAGGTCGTGGGCGACCGGCACGGCCGAGATGTCGAGGGTGTTGCGGGTGGCCTTCTCGAAGGTGCGGATGCCGCGCTCGCAGAGCACCACCTCGAGGTTGCCCTTCTGCGCGATGTACTCCGCGGCCATGAGCCACTCCTCGATCGTGGAGCTCATGCCGCGCTTGAGCATGACCGGCTTGCCGATCTCGCCGACCGCCTGCAGCAGGGTGAAGTTCTGGGCGTTGCGCGTGCCGATCTGGAGCATGTCGGCGTACTCGGCCACGAGCTCGACGTCGGCGACGTCGACCACCTCGGTGACGACCGGCAGGCCGGTCTCGGTGCGCACGTCGGCGAGGATCCGCAGGCCGTCCTCGCCGAGGCCCTGGAACGCGTAGGGCGACGAGCGCGGCTTGAAGGCGCCGCCGCGCAGCAGCGTGGCGCCGGCGGCCACGGCCATCTGAGCGGCGGCCAGCGTCTGCTCGGCCGTCTCGACGGCGCAGGGGCCGGCGATGAGCGTGAAGGTGTCGGGGCCGATCGGCACGCGGCTCTCGCCGACGAAGACGGTCGACATCTGGGGGTGGTGCTGGCGGCTGACGAGCTTGAACGGCGTCGAGATGCGCACGACCTCGGCGACGCCGGGCAGCGCGCGCAGGTTGAGGCCGTGGAAGCGGTCGATGTCGCCGACGAGGCCGACGATGGTGCGGGTGTCGCCGCGGCTGACGAACGCCTCGCCGCCGGCGCCGCTCACGCGGTCGACGACGGCGCCGATCTGCTCGTCGGTCGCTCCAGGGGCCATCACGATGACCATGGCCGTTCCTCCTCGGTGTGCTGGTCCCGGCCGCCGGGCCCGGCACGGAAGAAGCCCCGGCCGGTGCGGCTCGGGGCTTCGTGCGTCTGGGGCAGGTGCGCGATCAGCGACCCGCCCGGGGAGCCCCGGACCGGTAGCCATAGAAGAACTGCTCGCGCACGGGACGAGGGTAGACGGCCGCGTCCGCGACACGGACACCGGTTCCAGCATGTGGGACGCCGCGGCGGGCGTCGACGCGTCAGACGATCGACAGCGTGATGGTCGAGCCCCAGCGGACCTGTGTGCCGGCCGAGATCGACTGGATCACCACCCGGTCGCGCGGAGTGACCACGAGCGGGTACTCGAGCACGACCTTGAGGCCGAGCGCCTCGAGCCGCTTCTGGGCGGTCGCGGCCTTGAGGTCGTAGACGTCGGGCACCGTCACGAGCGGCGGGCCGAGGCTGATGGTAAGGGTGACAGTGCCGCCCTTGGGCACGGTCGCGCCGGCCTTCGGGTTCGACGACACGACCGAGCCCTCGAGCACCGTCTTGCTGTAGGCGTCGGCGTACTTCACCTCGAGGCCGGCCTTGGTCAGCGTGGCGGTGGCGGCCTCCTTGGTCTGGCCGGCGAGGTTGGGGATCTTCACCGGCGCCGGGCCCTTGGACACGACGAGGTCGACGGTCTGGCCGCGCTTGAGCTCGGTGCCGACCTTGGGCGTGGCGCTCACGACCAGGCCCTTGTCGACCTTCTCGTCGAAGGCCTGCTTGGTGGTGCCGACCGCGAGGTTGTTCTCGGTGATGAGGGCGGTGGCCTCGTCGACGGTCTTGCCTCGGACGTCGGGCACCTCGTAGCGCTCGGGGCCCTTCGACACGACCGCCGCGATGGTCGCGCCCTCGCGCACCTCTGCCCCGGAGTCCGGGTCGGTGCGGATGATGTCGCCCTTGCCGACCGTCTCGCTGAAGTCGGTCTGGCTGGCGTCGAGGCTCAGGCCCAGCGGTGCGAGCTTGGCCTCGGCCTGCTTGACCGTGAGGTTGGCCAGCGGCGGCACCGCGACGGTGCGTCCGACGCCGAGGTACCAGCCTGCGCCGGCCGCGAGCGCGGCCAGCACGAGCACGGCGAGGAACGCGATCCAGCCCTTGCGGCGCTTGCGCTTGGCGGGCTTCGCGGCAGGCAGGGGCGTGGCCGCGGTGGTCTGCGAGTCCGCCGTCGGAGCCGGGCCCGACGGCGGCGCGAACCCGGTGCCGGCCCCGGCGAGGGGCACGACGAGCGTGGCGGCGGTGGCCGGGTCGTCGACGACGCCGAAGGCCCGCGGTGCGGGCAGCTGGCGGCGCACCGCACGCACGTCGTCGAGGAACGCGGCGGCGTCGGGGTAGCGGTCGTCGGGGTCGCGGGTGGCCGACTGCGCGACCAGGCCGTCGATGAGGGGCGAGACCTCGGGGCGCACGCTCGACGGCGAGGGCACTGCGGCGTTGACGTGCTGGTAGGCCACCGCGAGCGGCGTCTCGCCGGCGAAGGGCACGGAGCCCGTGACCATCTCGTAGAGCAGGATGCCGGCGCCGTACACGTCGCTGCGCGCGTCGGCGACACCGCGCTCGACCTGCTCGGGGGAGAGGTAGGCGACCGTGCCGATGAGCAGGCCCTGCGTGGCCGCGGTGGACGTGGCCGACGAGATGGCGCGGGCGAGGCCGAAGTCGGCCACCTTCACACGGCCGTCGTCGGTGAGCAGGACGTTCTCGGGCTTGACGTCGCGGTGGACGAAGCCGGCCCGGTGAGCGGCCTCGAGGGCCTGCAGCACGGGGTCGAGGATCGTGAGCGCCTGCTCCGCCGAGAGGCGGCCGTGCTCGCGCAGCACGTCGCGGACCGTGCGGCCGGGGACGTACTCCATCGCGAGGTAGACCAGCGGGCCGTCCTCGCCCTGGTCGTAGACGGCGACGACGTGGGGGTCGGACAGCCGCGCGGCCGACCGGGCTTCGCGCTGGAAGCGCGAGACGAACGCCGCATCGTCGGCCAGGCTCGCGTGCATCACCTTGAGGGCGACCGTGCGGTCGAGGCGGAGATCCGTGGCCTCGTACACCGTGGCCATGCCGCCGCGGGCCAGGCGGGCGTCGACCCGGTAGCGCCCGTCGACCACGCGGCCGACGAGAGCGTCGGGCGCGCGCGTGCCGGCAGACGTCTCCACAGTGCGGAATTCTAGGTGCCGCACGGCGATGCGGCCGTCCGGCTCGCCGGGGGGCTCCCCGCAGCACGGTGACGACCCTCACCGGTTACCGGGCACGGCGGTGCCGGGCCGGCGCTCGCGTGCCGCCGTGCGCCCCGCACGGATCCCGGACAGGATGGTCGCGTGGCCCACGACCGATCCGGCATCGCGCTCTCCGACGAGGAGGTCGACGGCCTCCTCCGGTCCAGCCGCACGATGGTGCTGGTCACGATCGGTCCCGACGGGCTGCCCGACCCCGTGCCCATGTGGTTCGTCGTCGACGACGGCGGCGCCATCTGGATGCGCACCTACGCCAAGAGCCAGAAGGTCGTGAACCTCGAGCGCGACCCCCGCTTCTCGGCGCTGGTCGAGGACGGCGAGCACTACACCGAGCTGCGCGGCGCCCAGCTGAGCGGCCGGGTCGAACTCGTCGACGACGTCGACCGGATCTGCGACATCGCGGCGGGCCTGATGGTGAAGTACGAGGGCCTCGCGCCCGAGCACGTCGACGCTGTCCGCGAGGCCTACCGGCCTCGCGCCCCGAAGCAGCGCGCCCTGCGCCTGCACGTCGACCGCGTCGTCAGCTGGGACCACGGCAAGCAGGCGGGCGCGTGAACCACCTGACCTACCTCGGCGTCCTCGCCTTCATCCTCATCGGCACCGGGTGGCTCGAGATCGTGCTGCGCACCCGCGTGTACGCGCGCTGGCGTCGGCTGCTGCTGACCCTGCTGCCCGTCGTCGCCGTGTTCGTCGTCTGGGACCTCTACGCGATCGCCTCGGGCCACTGGTGGTTCGACGCCGAGCAGACCACCGGCATCGTGTTCCCGGGCGGCATCCCGCTCGAGGAGATCCTGTTCTTCGTCGTCGTCCCGCTGGCCGCGCTGCTCACCCTCGAGGCTGTGCGCTCGGTCAAGCGCTGGGAGGTCGGCGACGAGCCCGAGGGCGCCTGCGAGGACGGCGTCCGGAGGGACGACGCATGAGCTACACCCAGCTCGCCGTCCTCGGCGTCGTCGTCGTGATCCTCATCGACCTCTTCGTGCTGCGCACGAGGCTGCTGCGGCGCAAGGCGTTCTGGGTGTCGTACGCGATCGTGGTCTTCTTCCAGCTGGTCACCAACGGGGTGCTCACCGGCCTGCGCGTGGTGCGCTACGACGGCGAGGCGATCGTCGGCTCCACGACGCCGGTCGACGGCCCGCCGCCCTTCCTCGGCGACGGCCGGATCGCCTTCGCCCCGCTCGAGGACCTGCTCTTCGGCTTCGCCCTCGTGGTGCTCGCCCAGGCGGTGTGGGTCTGGCTCGGACGCCGCGGCGTCCAGCGCACCCCCTACTCAGGCCCGCCCCGCGTCCGCATGCCCGGCCAGGCCGACGACCCCCGCCCCTGACGGGGCGAGGTCGGAGGTCGATACGCGCTCGCCACGACGCGTTCCGACCCCCAACGGCCGAAAGCCGGGACCCGACCCTGAAGTGGCGGCATTCTGACTCGCATGGGGAACGGCGACGAGCCTGTCGATGACGACCTCACCTACGCCTTGGATCCGCTGAGCGACGAGGTCGTCTCGGTGGCCCAGGCCATCATGGAGCGTTGGGAGGACGGACCCGAGAGCCCCTACGCCGGTGTCGTGGTCGACCAGCCGTCAGGCATCGTCACGGTCTACCGGGTGGCGGGCGACCCGGCGTTCGATGACGAGGTCCTCTCGCATCGCACTGAGCGCGTCTCCGTGGCCCTGGTCGATGTGCCCAGGAACAAGGCCGCGAACGAGCAGATCATGCGTTCGATCCTGGCGGAGAACGATCTGCCGATCCACATGTACGTCGTCGGCGTAGGCCCTGACGGAACGGGCGCGGACGTGATTGCTGAGGGCGACCTCGCAGCGGCTCAGTCGATCCTCGACGACAGATACGGCGACGGCTTCGTGCGGCTTGAGCGTGGACAGGTGCGCCTGCTGTAGGTGCGCCGAAGTGCCGCTCGCGCTCGGGTCGCCCGGCAAAATGTTCCGCATGCGGCAGCTGTCCGAGACCGAGCGTGGCGTCCTCGGGGTATTGCTCGCGATGGACTTCCCGGGCGCCCCCGAGCTACGAGCTCAGGTCGATTCGACGGTCGTCTCCGGCAGGTGTGCCTGCGGCTGTCCCACTGTCGATCTGGTGGTCGAGGGCGACGTGCAGCCAGCCAGGGTCACGAGCCGCACGCCCGTCACTGCGGAGGTCGAAGGTGTGCTCGGTGGCGGCCTGATCGTCTTCGTGGACAACGGTTGTCTCACGGGGCTGGAGTACTACTCGGTCGACGGGCACCACCTGTCCGACTGGCCAGATCTTGCGCGGAACCGCCCGTCCGTCTAGCCAGCCGATGTCCCATGGCGTTCGCCTGCTCGGGCAGGATGAGGATGTGGCGATGCCAGGGACAGGGCGCGAGTGGACGTTCGACGGCGTGTCCTACCGGATCATCGCGGCGAGCGACGTCTCCACCCGCGACGGCTTTGGCTACGAGCTGTGGGAGTCCGGCGGTCGAGACCTCCTCCTCGAGGCTTTCTGGGACGACACAACGGGGCTGTTCACGTTCACCGCCCACACGGGGAAGCCTCTGCCCTTCCGTCTGGTCGAGGCGTTCATCGAGAACGCCGCCGCCGGTGTGCCACCGACGACGTAGCGCGTCTCCGCGCGCAGGGCAGCCGAGTTCCTGCCCCCAGCCTCAAGTTCGCACGGTCGTGCATTCCACCGGGCCTGATCCTTGTGGAGACCGAGGGGCCGGCCTCCATCACCTCCGTCACCGTTGACACCTACTCCCCGTGAAGGCATGCCGAAGGGACGTCCGGGCGGGCCGGGACGGCGGATCGGCGGTGGGTGTCGCGTGACGGTCAGAAGGGCGGGACGTCGTCGTCCGGCACCGGGGCGTTGGGTCCGGGGTCGTCGGGGCCGGGCGGGGGCGCTGGGTCGGGCGGCTGCCAGCCGACGTAGGGCCGCGGCGGGATCGAGATCCGCTGGCCGAGCATGGTGATGAGGGTGACCGAGCCGTCGGGTCTGCCGTCGACGAGCTGGAGGAGCCCGGCTGTCTTGACCTGGTGGCAGCGCGTCGAGATGGCGCCGGTGTTGGCGGGCGTCGACGGCCCGGACGGGAACGGCAGCGCGTGGTCCATCTGGAGATCGGCCTGGCGCCGGCAGCCGCAGCCGGGGATGCGGCAGCCGCCGTCGCGGTGCAGTACGAAGTCGCGCAGCGGGCGGGGGAGGTACTGCTCGCGGCCGTAGTCGAGGCAGGAGCCGGTGACCGGGTCGGTCACGATCCGCCGGAAGGCCGCGGCGTAGCCGGCGATGCAGCGGCCGGCGGTGGCGGGGATGGGGGCGCCGTCGAGCAGGACCGGGTTGTCGCGCTCGCCGCGCAGCGTCTCGAGGTCGATGACCAGCTGCACGTGCACCATGACGTTGTCGGGCGCGAGGGTGACGGAGCCGTCGGGCTCCTGCGTGCCGAGGATGAGGGCTGCAGCGGCGTCGGCCCGGCAGGCGTGCTTCGCGGCGTCGGCATCGCCCCGGCGCACCGCGGCCGCGCCGCCCCGGGCGGCGTGCAGCGCGTCGGCAGCCTGCCGGATCCGCTCGTACATCGCGGCAACCGTGGAGGCATCGGTCTTGATGCCGAGGAACGACATGCCGTCGGGCAGGGTGCAGGTCCACACGTCGCGCTCGGCGTGGGCCTGCTTGCGGCGGGCGGGCGCGTCGGGGTCGAACGCGATGATCACGGCCTCGAGCGCCTCGGTGAACCGCGGCGGCGTGAGCCGCTCGGCCAGCGGCAGCGCCTGCTCGCCGATGAGCACCAGCGTGGCGGCGTCCTGGATGACCCGGGTGCGCTCGAGCAGGATCCGCACGTGCTTGTCGGACACCCGGCCCGCCGCCAGCGCGGCGTGCATGCCGGGGAAGACTGTGCGGGTGGCGCGGGCGGCGTCGATGAGCTGTCCACCGGCCCGGATCGAGGTGCGGCCAGCCGCGGCGAGATCGATCTGCCGGGCGCTCTCCACCACGTGGTCGGACTCCTGCGCCATCACCGGCACCAGCGACAGGACGACGTCGTAGCGGCGGGCGGTGATGGCGGCCTCGAGCCGGTCGAGGACCTTGAGGAAGGCGATGCGGGCGAGCGGGTCGTCGAGCGACGCTGGATCGACCGACTCGAGCAGCGCGAGCTCGAAGGCTCCGCAGCCCTCCCGCTGCGCAGCTGCGGCTGTGATCAGTCCGCCCAGCATCGCGTGGTCGGCCTCGGGAGACCCAGTGCCGAGCAGTACTTCCGGCTCGTCGTCGCGAGCCCATCCCGGCGCGTCGTCCCAGCGCTCCACGTCCTCGTCGTCGGACTGCCAGAGGCGGCGCAGCTCGTCGGCGAGCGCGATCTCCTCGGCCGAGGGAAGGGGCGACCAGCCCTCGGCGAGCCGCTGCTCGAGCTCCTGCCAGTCAGCATCGAGCGGCGTTCCGCCGACGATCTCGACCGTCATCTGCCACCTCCCTCCTGACCACGACCATCGTCCCAGAGGGGTCCGACACTGCTTCGCTCCGACAAGCGATTCAGGTCTCGAAATCCATTGCGCTGCAAGCGAAATCACGGATCGAATGCGGGCGCCGGCAAGCCGGAACGGGGCGGCGCTACCCGAGTCTCACGCCCGTGCACAACGAGCGCAGCCCCACGAGGTGGTACGAGCGGAAGCGCGACGGCCGCGGACGGCGCGCGCGAGCAGGCAGCGCCTACCGACATCGGAGCCCCCCTTGCCCCCAGGGGAACCGGGCGCGGCCCGACGGCCGAGCTGCGAGCGAGAGCCGACTAGGCGGATGCGGGGGAGTGCAGGCCGTACGGGTGGCCCTCGCCGAAGCGGCGTCGGGCGCGGACGGCCTCGCGCCACGCAGGCAGCGCCACCTGCAGCCGGCGCCCCGTGCCGACCGTCGCGCGCTTGTCGAAGACCTCGTAGTCGATCTCCTCGACGGCGTCGACGATGCCGCAGTAGAGGACGCGCGCGGCCTCGATGCAGGGCTGCGACGACGGGTGCAGCATCGCGATGCCGGGGCGCGAGCGCTCCTCGAGGTCGCGCACGCGCGCGATCTGGAACTGCAGAGCCGCCTTGATCTCCGGCGTGAGCACGCGTCGCTCGAGGTCGTCGCGCGTCACCCCGAACTGCGCGAGGTCGTCGAGGGGGAGGTACACGCGGCCGCGCTCGAGGTCCTCGCCGACGTCGCGGACGAAGTTGGCGAGCTGGAACGCGACGCCGAGGTCCTTCGCGCGCTCGTAGGCCTCGGGCTGCGACGGCTCGAGGATCGGCACCATCTGCAGGCCGATCACCGCCGCCGAGCCGTAGACGTACTCGTAGAGGTCGTCGTAGGTCTGGTACTCGGTGACCGTGAGGTCCATCCGCATCGAGTGCAGGAACGCCTCGAAATGCTCGACCGGGATGTCCCAGCGCAGCACGGTGTCGACGACGGCGGCGCACACGGGGTCGTCGCTGCGCCCCCGGCGCAGGTCGGCGTAGAACCGGTCGGACCACGAGCCGAGCCAGTCGGCCTTCTCCTGGTCGCTCAGGGTCGAGGCCAGGTCGTCGACGATCTCGTCGGCGTACCGGGCGAAGCCGTAGAGCGCGTGGACGTACGGGCGCTTCGCCGGCGGCAGCAGCAGCGTGGCCAGGTAGTAGGTCTTGCCGTGGGCGGCGTTGAGCTCGCGGCAGCGCTCGTACGACGCGCGCAGCCGCGGGTCGCTGATCCCCGCCCGGTCGAGGTCGCGTCGGCTCACCCGGGGATCCTCCCATCCCAGCGGGGGAGCGGCCTCCCGGCAGGTGCCCGCGCGGCGGCGGGCTTCTGCCACGATGCGGGGGTGCAGATGATCACCCCTGTGCGCGCCGGCCTCCCGGCCCGGCGGCTGCTCACCCTCCTGGTCGCGCTCGTCGCCGGCCTGCTCCTGGCCGCGTGCGGCTCCGCGGGCGGCGGTACGACGACGCAGCCGGGCGGCCCCGCCGTCGACGGCGCGGCGTCGCTCGCCCCGGCGCAGCCCACCACCGACCTGCCCACGATGACCGTCTCGCAGCTGCCGCCCGAGGGCGTGGAGACGCTGCGGCTCATCGACTCCGACGGGCCCTTCCCGTACTCCAAGGACGGCGTCACGTTCCAGAACCGCGAGGGGATCCTGCCGAAGCAGAAGAGCGGGTTCTACCAGGAGTACACCGTCGAGACACCGGGGTCCGACGACCGCGGTGCCCGCCGCATCGTCACCGGCAAGGACGGCTCGCGCTTCTACACCGACGACCACTACGACTCGTTCCGCGAGGTCGTGTCCGGGGAGGGCTCGTGAGCTCACTGCTGAAGCGTCTCGACGGCGTCCGCCGGGTCGAGCACCTGGCCGTCGACGCCGTCGAGGCCGAGGCCGACGAGCTCGGCTGGCGCTGCGTCGTCCTCGACGGCAGCGAGGTGGAGAGCAAGCAGGCGTTCCTCGAGATGTGCGACGAGGCGTTCGGGCTGCCCGACTGGTTCGGCATGAACTGGGACGCCCTCGAGGAGTGCCTCGCCGACCTCGACCTCGACGGGGCCGACGGCGTCGTCGTCGTGTGGACGTCGTGGGGCCTGCTGGCCGAGGCCGACGCCTCGGCCTTCGCCACCGCGCTGGACATCCTGCGCGGCGCCCAGCGCGGCTGGGCCCGCGACGGCGTCCCCGGCGGGGTCCTGCTCGTCGGCGACGGCCCCGACGGCACCGACGACCTCGGCACCTCCGACTGACCCCGGGGTACGCACGTAACACCCTCAACTGCACAAGAACCGCGTGTTTCTTGTGCAGTTGAGGGTGTTACACGCGGACGGGTGCCGAGCGGAGCCAGATCTCGCGGGTGGCGGTCCAGGCGACCCAGATGACGGGGACGAGGCGCAGGGCGAGCAGCGCGGTGCCCAGCAGGTTGTAGTCGCCGGGCGTCCAGATCCAGACGTAGAGCACGGGATAGATGAGCTGGCCGAGGACGCCGGCCACGAGCAGCGCGGCCGCGCAGCGCAGGGCCGCGGCCGACCGGTCGAGGGCGATGAGCGCCGCCGCCACGGGCACCAGCCAGATCAGGTACTGCGGGCTGAACACCTTGTTGGCCACGACGAGCAGCGCGGACGCCGACAGCACGGCCCAGGCGACGTCGGTGGCGGACGCGCCTGCGGGCCGGCGCCAGAGCCGCACGGCGGTCCAGGCGACGAGCCCGACGACGACGGCGGTGGCCGCAGCGCTCAGCGCCCGCATGAGACCGTCGCCGGGGCCGCCGATCTCGAGCGCGAGGTAGTCGGAGAAGAAGATCTGCCACGGCTGCTCGGACACCGCCCACGCCGCCATGAGCGGCAGGGCCCACAGCGACTCGATCTGCACCCCGCGGGCCGACTGGTAGCGCAGCGGCGACAGCAGCCGGTCGGGCCCCTCGAGGACGAGCACGAGCAGCGAGACGCCGGCCCCGAGCAGCACCGCGGCGAGCAGCAGCGGGCGCCGCGAGCTGCGCGGGGCGCCGAGCGCGGGCAGGAGGAGCACGGGCCACAGCTTCAGCAGCGCCGCGGCACCGACCAGGAGGCCCGAGACGACCGGACGTCGGAGCAGCAGGATCAGCGCGGCGGCGACGGCCGCCCCGGTCACGATGTCGAAGCGGGTCCACAGCAGCGGGCCGACGAGCGGGCCGGCGGCCAGCCACACCAGGACGGCGTCGGAGGTCGCGCTGCGCTGGAGGAACCAGGTGAACGCGGCGTCGACGGCGAGCATGAGGCCGAGGAACAGCCACGGGTACAGCGCCGCGTCCTCGCGGGCGACAAGGTTGGGCAGCGATACCAGCCACACGGCCGGGAGCGGGTACTCGCGCAGGCCTCCGGGGAGCTGGTCGTTCCCGCCGTTCAGCGCCAGCAGGTAGTAGTTGACGTCGGCCGAGACGGCCGGTGCGAGCACCAGGATGACGATGCCGATAGCCCGCGTGACCGCCCACAGCAGGACGACGCGCAGTGCCGGGTAGGCCTCGCCCGGGGGACGGCCGGTGGGCAGCAGCAGGCGCAGCAGCCGCACCAGCGCGTCGAGGGCGCGCACGTCAGCCCGTCGCCGCGACCGAGTCCGGGGCCGGCTCCGCGGCGGGCGCCGTCTCGCTCCACGACCGCCGCCAGGCGTAGACGACGAAGCCGACGAGGAACACGTCGCGCAGCGCCAGCAGCGCGACGCCGAGCGGGTTGGCCCAGTAGATCTCGGAGATCCAGAGGTAGAGCACCGGGTAGATGATCTGGGTCAGGACGCCGACGCACAGCAGCAGCACCACGAACCGGCGCACGCCGGAGTCGCCGCGCGGGGCGATCGCCACCATCGCGATGGCCACCGGCGAGAGCCAGAGCAGGTACTGCGGGCTGAACACCTTGTTGCTCAGGATGAGCAGGCCGATCGTCGTCAGCATGATCCAGCCGACGGTCTCCGCGCCGATGGCCTTGCCGCGCCGCCAGGCGCGGTACCAGAGCGTCAGCATCCCGGCGCCGGCGGCGACGGTGAGCAGCGTGGCGAGCTTGAGCAGGACGGTGTCGCCCGGGCCCCAGATCTCGCTGGTGATGAACCGCGTGAAGTCGACCGTCCACGGGTCGTGGACGATCGACCACGGGATCATCAGCGGCAGCGCGATGAGCGACTCGATCTGCAGGCCGCGGTCGGACTGCCACGTCAGCGGCGAGAGCAGCCGGTCGAGCCCGCCCACCGCTACGGTGCCGGCGACGACGACGAGCCCCGACACCACCGCCCCGACGATCACCCGCCAGCGGGTGCGCGACGGCGCTGCCAGGGCCGGGAGCAGCGCAGCAGGCCAGAGCTTGAGCGCCGCCCCCATCACGATGAAGACCGACGACAGAGCGGGACGCCGTCCGAGCAGGAGCACGGCGGCGCCGGCGAGGATGCCGGGGACGACGTCGAAGCGGGTCACCGCGAGCGGGCCCATCATCGGGCCGGCGGCCAGCCACAGCGTGACGGCGGGGCCCTGGTGGCCGCGATGCTGCTTGTAGAGCAGCCAGCAGAACACGGCGTCGATGGCCAGCATCATGACGACGAACAGCGTCGCGTAGACCGTGTGGTTGCCGAAGGAGAGCAGCCACGGCAGCCCTACGAGCACCAGCACGGGCGCCGGGTACTCGTCGAGCACCTCGCTGAGCGGCTGGCCGTCGGACCACTGCTGGAGGTTGTCGGCGTAGTACAGGACGTCGTTGATGATCGTGCGCTGGGGGAGCGCAAGCAGCAGGAGCATGACGGCGCGGGTCACCAGCCAGCCGACCAGGATCCGCTTGCCGACCGTCAGGCGCGCCCACGGCGCGCCATGGCCGACGAGCCGGTCGATCCACGTCGCCACGGCGTCGACGAAGTGCGTCGTCCACCTCGTGACCGTCGGCATGAAGCCGCGCCCGGTGCCGGGAGGGGCGTCGTGCACGGCGACGAGGTCGTCGATGTCGACGGCCACGGGGATGCCCGGGACCGTGCGGCGTCGGCTCATGCGGCCTCCGGCCCGCGCACGACGAGGCGGGCCCCGCGCGCCGCGGCGGGCGCGTCCTCGGGGAGCAGCCCGTGGTCCTCGGGCGGCCCGAACAGCAGACGGCGCTCGCGGCGCGACGCCGTGACCGCCACGACCACCGCGACGGCGGAGGCGAACATGGCCAGGCCGTCGGAGAGCTCGAGCAGCGGGTCGGCCGAGGCGCTGGTCTCCCACAGGCCGTAGAGCGTGAAGCCGGCGGTGAGCAGCATGACGGCGCGCAGCTCGCGACGGCTCAGGCCCGAAGCGGCGGCCAGCGGCAGCACCCACAGCAGGTACCACGGCTGCACGACGGGCCCGAGCACGACGACCGTCAGGAACGCCAGCATCATCGAGCGCACCGCGGTTCGGCCCTGGGGCTTGAGCACCAGTAGCGCCACGATGACGACGGCGGCGGCCATGCCGATGAGGCGGAAGAACGTGACCGTGGTGTCGGTGTGGTCGCCCAGGCCCACGGCCGACAGGAAGTTGCCGGTAGCCATGCCGAGGGCGGTCATCGGCGACAGCCAGGTGCGCACCTCGCCCGGCGTCGTCAGCGCCTGGATCCAGCCGAAGCTGGCCCCGACGGCGAACGCGACGACGGCATAGGTGACCGCGGCGACGACGCCGGTCTTGAGCCAGGCCAGCCAGCGCTGGCGGCCGGTCTGCACGCTGCCGGCCCACATGATCCCCACGAAGGGCAGCGCCAGCAGGGCGATCGGCTTGACCATCGCGGCGCCCATGACGAGCGCGACGCCGAGCGCGCCGCGGCCCTCGATCGCGTAGCAGGCTCCCGCCACGAGCAGGCCGATCATGAGCGCGTCGTTGTGCACCCCCGCGACGAAGTGCATGAGCACCAGCGGGTTCATGACCGCCAGCCAGAGCGCCTTCGACGCGTCGATGCCGCAGTGGAACGCCAGTCGCGGCACGTACCACGCGAGCAGCGCCACGCCGCAGACGGCGAGCAGACGGAACGCGAGGACAGCGAGGTAGGCGTTGTCGCCGGCGATGTCGGCGACGCCTCGGGAGAGAGCCAGCCACAGCGGGCCGTACGGCGTCGGGGTGTCCTGCCACATCGGGTCGACGCCGTTCTGGAACCAGCCGGGGATGGAGGCGACGCCCTGCGTGTAGGGGTCCTGGCCGGCGAGCACGAGCTTGCCCTGGAAGAAGTACGAGTAGACGTCGCGGCTGAACAGCGGCGGTGCGAGCAGCAGCGGCGCGGTCCAGAGCGCGAGGATCGCCCATAGCCGGCGAAGGTCGCGCAGGTGGCCGTGCAGGACGTCCGCGCCGATGACCAGCCACGCCTGCAGCAGCAGCGCGCCGCCGATGATGACCGCCGAGCGCGAGACGAACTGCCCGACGGGGTCCGTGTGCAGGGTCTCGAGGATGGCCGACGACGTGATGGTGTCGGCGGGCAGCCAGCCCACGCCGATGGCGCCGAAGGCCAGGATCGCGCTCGCGACCAGCCCGCCGAGGGCGTAGCGCAGCGTGACCGACGCCTCGGACGGCTCGCCATGCGGCAGCCGGGCGTCGGGAGCGGACATGGTCACGAGGGTACCGGCGCGCGCGCCCGCCGACGGCGTCCCGAGACCCCGGGACGGACGTGGCCGCCGTCACGGGACGTGACGGCGCGGCCCGCCTAGTGGAAGTACGACGGCGCGTACGAAGGGTCCGGCCCCGTGACGCGCTCGGCGGCGAGCCGTCCCGACACGAGGACCATGGGCACGCCGACGCCGGGCTGGGTGCCCGAGCCGGTGAACACGACGTTCTCGCCGAACAGGTTCGACGGGCGGAACGGGCCGGTCTGCTGGAACGAGTGGGCGGCCGCGAACGGGGCGCCGCGCTCCATGCCGCGCTCGGCCCAGTCGAGCGGCGTGGTGACGTGCTCGACCTCGATGGCGTCGCCGAAGCCGATGTAGCCGCGCTCCTCGAGCGTGCGCACGACCTCGTCGCGGTAGCGCGGGCCGGTCGTGCGCCAGTCGATGTCCGCATCGAGGTTGGGCGTGGGGAACAGCACGTAGTAGATCTCCTTGCCGTCGGGCGCGAGCGACGGGTCGGAGTGCGTCGGGTTGGTGACGAGGATGCTCGGGTCGCTCATGAGCCGCTTCTCGTCGATGAGCTCGCGGAAGACCTTGTCCCAGCTGCGGCCGAAGTGGATGTTGTGGTGCGCGGTCTTCGTGTACGTGGCCGACGAGCCGGCGAGCAGCAGGAAGCACGACGGCGAGTAGGTGAGCCGGCGCACGTCCCACGGGTCGCGGCCGAGCAGCTGCTTGTAGGCCACCGGCAGGTCGGGGTTGAGCACGACGACGTCGGCGGCGATGCGCTCGCCGTCGACGGTGTGCACGGCGGTGGCGCGGTCGCCGCACATCTCGACGCGGTCGACCTCGGTGGAGTAGCGGATCTCGACGCCGTGCTTCTCCGCGGCGCCCGCGAGAGCCCTCGGCAGCGCGTGCATGCCGCCCTTCGGGAAGTAGACCCCGGCGACGGAGTCCATGTAGGCGATGATCGCGTAGATCGCCAGGGCGTCCTGCGGGGCGAGCCCGGCGTACATCGCCTGGAAGCTGAACAGCCGCTCGGTGCGCGGGTCGTTGAGGTACTGCCTGACCTTGGGCGTGAGCTTGCGGAAGCCACCGATCGCGACGAGCTTCGCGAGGTTCTCGGTGAGCAGGTCGAGCGGGGTGTCGATGTTGGTGTCGATGAAGTCGCGCATCTCGTAGCGGTAGAGCTGCGAGACGAAGTCGACGTAGCGGCGGTATCCCGCGGCCTCCGCGGGCGAGATCACGCGCTCGATCTCGGCGGCCATCGCGTCGACGTCGGAGTGGACGTCGAGCTGCGAGCCGTCGGGGTAGTAGGCGCGGTAGAGCGGCTCGACCGGCATCAGGTCGAGCCAGGAGTGCATGTCCTCGCCGACCGCCGCGAAGGCGTCGTGGATGAGGTCGGGCATCGTGAGGACGGTGGGGCCGGTGTCGAACCGGTAGCCCTGGTCCTCGATGACGCCGGCGCGCCCGCCCGGGACGGCCTCGCGCTCGAGCACGGTGACCTGACGGCCGGCCCCGGCCAGGCGCAGGGCGCACGACAGCCCGGCGAGGCCGGCGCCCACCACCACGACGTGGTCGGTCGGTCCGGTGACGGTGCGGGGGGAGCGGCGGAGCAGGCCCATGCCGACCACCCTAGGGACGCGGCGGCGATCCGGCCTCCCGGCGGCCGCCCGTGCGGCCCTCTCAGCGGGCAACGGCGGCCCCCGCGGCGGGAGACTGTGCGGGTGCAGGGCAGGGGTGCGCGGTCGGCCGTGGCGCGGTTCGTCGCGTGGCCCTTCTGGGGCCTGGCCGCCTTCTCCGCTGTGCTCATGCTCGCCCAGACCAGGACCGAGCAGCCGGTGTTCCTGCTGCTCGGGACCGTGCTGCTCATCGCGGTCGTCCTCCTCGCCGACCCGTGGCGCGTCGCGGCGCTGTGCGGCATCGGCGCCGTCCTCCTCGGGCTGGAGCCGATGCTCGACCCCAGCCCGCTGCCCGGCTACTGGTCCCGCGTGGTCTGGATGCCCCTTTTCGTCGTGCTCGCCGTCGTGCTGGCCCGGGTAGAGCAGAAGCGGCTGCGGGCGGCGCGGGCCAACAGCCGGCTGCTGCGCGGCATCCTCGACGCGACCGACCAGCCGATCTTCGTCAAGCGCTACGACGTCGCCGGCGCCGGACCGTCGTACGTGCTCACCAACCCCGCCTGGAAGGCGGCGACCGGAGTCGACGACGCCGCGGGGCGCACCGACGCCGACCTGTTCCCAGAGTCGCTGGTGGAGGTCGTGGCAGCGGCCGACGCAGAGGTGCTGGCGAGCGGGCACGCCGTCACGGTCGAGGAGCACGTCGGTCCTCGCGCCGGCAGCGAGCGTCCCTACCTCGTGACCAAGTTCCCGCTGCTCGACGAGGACGGCCGGCCCTGGGCCGTCGCGGGCATCGCCACCGACCTGAGCGAGCAGCGGCGCGCGGAGCGACGCATGGCCGCGGTGTTCGACGAGTCGCCGGTCGCTGCGGTGCGGCTGCTGCTGGGGCCGGGCGGCGTCGGCGTCCTGCAGTCCAACGAGGCGGCCGAGCAGCTGCTGGGGATGCCGCTCGACGGCATGGACCAGGCGGCGCTTCGGCGCTTCATCCACGCGGACGACCTCGACCAGGTGTGGAGCGGCCTGGCCTCGGTGGTCGCCGTCGGCGGCGACGTCACGTCGGCCCGGGAGCTGCGGCTGGTCGACCTGCGCGGCGGCGTCCACTGGGTGCGCGTCAGCGCGTCCCAGGTCGGGGAGCCCGACACCGACGGCAGCGTCGAGGTGGTCGTCCAGCTGGCCGACCAGACCGAGCTGCGCGCCCTCGAGACCGCTCTCACGTCGCGGACCCTCACCGACGCCGTCACGGGCCTGCCCAACCGTGCCGCGGTCAACGACCGCCTCGCGACCGCGCTGGCCCGCCTCCGGCGCGGCACTGGTGTCGTCAGCGTCATCTTCTGCGACCTCGACCGGTTCAAGACGGTCAACGACGTCTACGGCCACCAGGTGGGCGACCTGCTGCTCGCCGAGGTGGCGCGCCGCCTGCAGTCGGCCGTGCGACCGGAGGACACGGTGGGCCGCATCGGCGGCGACGAGTTCGTGGTGGTGTGCGAGGGGCTGTCCGACCCCCGTGAGGCCGCGCTGCTCGCCCTGCGCATGCAGGAGCACCTCGCCGGCCCGTGGCACCACGCCGACCTCGTGTTCAGCCCGACGGCCAGCATCGGCGTCGCGGTGACGTCCGACCCCGACGCCGACGCCGTGGACCTGCTGCGTCAGGCCGACGTCGCCATGTACCGCGCGAAGGACTCCGGCCGGGCCCGGATCGAGACCTACGACCGCAGCCTCGACGAGGAGCTCGCCGGCGCGCTGACGATGCAGCAGCGCATGCGCGACGCGCTGGTCGAGGACGGGTTCGTGCTGCACTACCAGCCGGTGGTGCTGCTCGCCTCGGGCGCCGTGGTGGGCGCGGAGGCGCTGATCCGGATGAAGGACTGCGACCGCGGGCTGCTCGGCCCGGACCGCTTCCTGCCGCATGCCGAGGCCAGCGGCCTCATCGGGCCCGTCGGCGACTGGGTGCTCGAGCGCGCCCTCGTCGACCGTGCGGCCTGGGAGCAGCGCGGGATCGCCGTCGACGTCGGTGTCAACGTCAGCCCCAGCCAGCTGGCCCATCCCGGCTTCGCCGCAGACCTGCTCGCGCGTGTCGCCGCGAACGGGACGTCGCCCGCCCGCGTGCTCGTCGAGATCACCGAGACCGCCCTCATGGTCGAGGGCACGGCGTCGTCGGCCGCGCTCGAGGAGCTGCACGCCGCGGGGGTGCGCATCGCCCTCGACGACTTCGGCACCGGCTACTCGAGCCTGTCGTGGCTGCACAGGTTCCCGGTCGACATCGTCAAGATCGACAAGAGCTTCGTGCAGGCGATGCTGAACGACCACCGGCGCGCGACGGTCGTGCGCGCGGTCCTCGACATCGCCGACGAGATCGGCCTGGGCGTGGTGGCCGAGGGCGTCGAGACCGAGGAGCAGGCGGCGCTGCTGCGCGAGCTCGGCTGCGAGGCGGCACAGGGCTGGCTGTTCGGACGCCCGGTCCCCGCCGACGACCCCGTGTGGACGGCGCTGGCGGGTCTGCCGCGGGTGGGCCGGTTCGGCTGACACGCTGTCGGCGTGAGCCGCGACGCCGCCGACCCGCGCCACCGCGTGCTGCCCGTCGGGCGCGACTCGGTGCTGTGGGCGGGCCTCGGCTCGCTGGTCGTCGTCGGCGCGTTGGTCGTCGCGCTCGGCGGCACCGGCGACGGCGGCCTCGACCTCGGGGTCTACCGCTCGGCCGTCCAGGACGCCCTCGCGGGGCAGCCGCTCTACGACCGCTCGCTCGCCGAGGGGGACGGGTTCCCCTTCACCTACCCGCCGTCGGCTGTGCTCGTCCTCGCGCCGCTCGCGCTGCTGCCGCTGCCGGCCATGCAGGTCGTGTGGCTGCTCATGTCGGCCGCGCTCGTCGTCGTCGGCGTCCGGATCGTGCTGCGCGCGCTCGGCCGGGGGAGCGCCGACGACGTGGCCACGTGGAGGACTGCGGCCTGGGTGCTCGCCACGTGGGGCGTGCTGTTCGGCCTGGTGCTCGGGCAGGTCGGCGCGCTGCTGCTGGCGCTGTGCGCGGTCGACCTGCTGGCGCCGGGGCGCCGTCGCCTCGTAGGTGCGGGCATCGGCGTGGCCGCCGCCATCAAGCTGACGCCCGCGGTGTTCGTGCTGTGGCTGCTGCTGGCGCGCCGGTTCCGGGACGCCGCTGTCGCCGCGGCCGTGTTCGCCCTGCTGACTCTCGCCGCGTGGGTCGCCCTCCCCGACGACTCGTGGGACTACTGGGCCGGCCGCGTCGTCGTCGACATCTCGCGCAACGTCACGCTGCAGGCGGCCGGCAACCAGTCGGTGCCCGCCTGGGTCGACCGGCTGGTCGGCGGGGCCGACCCCTCGCTGCTGCTGGCAGCGTCCAGCGCGACCCTCGTCGTCCTGCTCGGCGCCGCCCTGCTGCTGCGCAGCAGCGCCCCGGTGTCGGCCGTCGCGGTGGTCGGCGTCGCCTCAGCCGCGGTGCCGCCGATCGGCTGGACCCACCTCTGGATCTGGCTGCCGCTGCTCGCCGTCGCCGTCTGGCACGAGTGCCGCGACACGGTCGCCCGCGCGATCGCCGTCGCGGCGGGCGTCGTCGCGACCGTGCCGCTCGCGGCGCCCCTGGTGGTGGCGGCGGACGCGCCGCCGTGGGTGCGGATCGTGTCGGGCGCCTACGTCATCGCGACGTGCGCCCTCGTGGCCGGCGTCCTCGCGGTGCGGGTGCGACCGGCCGTCCCGTCAGCGTCCTGACCGGATCGCGTCAGACCGAGCGGGACGTCGCGGCGTGGGCGAGGCCCCGCAGCACATCGCGGGCGGCGTCGTCGATCTCGGCCTTCTCGAGGGCGTCGAAGCACTGCGTCGTCAGCGCCTCGATGAGGCGCTCCACGTGGCCGAGCGCGCCGGTCTCGGTGATGACCTCGCGCAGCAGCGCGACGCCCTGGGCGTCGAGAGCCGGGTCGCCGAGGTGACGGCGCAGCAGCGCGGCCTGCGCGGGGGAGGCGGCCTCGACCGCGGCCGCCACGAGCACCGTGCGCTTGCCCTCGCGCAGGTCGTCGCCGGCGGGCTTGCCGGTCTGCGACGGGTCGCCGAAGACGCCGAGAACGTCGTCGCGCAGCTGGAAGGCCTCTCCGAGCGGCAGGCCGTAGCCGGAGTACGCGATGAACGTCTCGCGCGGCGCATCGGCCAGCGCGGCGCCGATGTGGAGCGGCCGCTCGATCGTGTACTTCGCCGACTTGTAGCGCACCACGCGCATAGCCCGGGCCTCGGAGCCGCCGCCGCGCGCCTGCTCGAGCAGGTCGAGGTACTGCCCGGCCATGAGCTCGGTGCGCATGTGGTCGTAGACCGGCTTGGCGCGCATCACCGACCGCGGCGGCAGGCCGCAGCTCATGAGCATCTCGTCGGCCCACGACAGGCACAGGTCGCCGAGCAGGATCGCGGCACCGACGCCGAACGCCTCGGGCGAGCCGAGCCATTCGTTGCCGCGGTGCAGCGTCGCGAACCGTCGGTGCGCGGCCGGCAGGCCACGGCGGGTGTCGCTGCCGTCCATGACGTCGTCGTGGATGAGGGCGCAGGCCTGGAGCAGCTCGAGCGCGGTGGCGGCGGTCACCGCCTCCTCGCAGTCGGCGCCGCCGGCGCCGCGCCAGCCCCAGTAGAGGAACGCGGGGCGCAGCCGCTTGCCGCCCCGGATGAGGTCGACGAGGGCCTCGGCGAGGGGAGCGAGGTCGGGGCTCACCTCGTCGAGCAGGGGCACCTGGGCGCCCATGAAGTCGTCGAGCCGCTTCTGCACGCGGACGCGGAGGTCCTCGGCGTCGAGCGGCGAGATCGCGGCACCCGTCATGCCTGCAGCGTAGGCGCGGCCCCTTCCCGGGGCATCTCGCGCAGCCGTGGGCCCTGTCGCAGCTGTGTCGCAGGCACGGCTGCGCGACCACGATCTGGACCGGATCCGGCCCGCTGGGCGGAACGCCGTACCCTTCGGACCATGTCCGCCACCACGCCCGGCACGCCGTCGCCCCAGACCGTGGGCGCGCTGCTGCGCGAGGGCGGACGGTCGTTCTCCTTCGAGTTCTTCCCGCCCAAGACCGACGAGGGCGAGCGCCAGCTCTGGCAGGCGATCCGCGAGCTCGAGGGCCTGCGGCCCACGTTCGTGTCGGTCACCTACGGCGCCGGCGGCTCGAACCGCGACCGGACCGTGCGGATCACGCGGCGGATCGCCGAGGAGACCACCCTCCTGCCGGTCGGCCACCTCACCTGCGTGGGCAACTCTGTCGCCGAGCTGCGGTCGGTGATCGGCGCCTATGCCGACGCCGGCGTGCGCAACGTCCTGGCGCTGCGCGGCGACCCGCCCGGCGGCCCCGGCTCCCCGTGGGAGCAGCACCCGGAGGGCCTCGCCCACGCCGACGAGCTCGTGCGCCTGCTGCGCTCGCTCGGCGACTTCTCGGTCGGCGTCGCTGCGTTCCCCGAGAAGCACCCCGAGTCGGCCACTCTCGACGACGACGCGCGCGTGCTGCTGGCCAAGCAGGAGGCGGGCGCGGAGTTCGCCGTCACCCAGATGTTCTTCGAGGCGTCGCACTACTTCGAGATGGTCGAGCGCGCCCGCGCCCTCGGCGTCACCATCCCGGTGCTGCCGGGCATCATGCCGCTCACCAACATCGGCCAGCTCGAGCGGTTCGCGATCCTGTCCGGCACCGCGTTCCCGTCGGCGCTCGAGGCCCGGTTCCGCGCCGTCGCCGACGACGCCGACGCGGTCCACGCCCTCGGCGTCGAGGCCGCGACCGAGCTGTGCCAGGAGCTGCTCGACGGCGGCGCGCCGGGCCTGCACTGGTTCACCCTCAACCGCTCGACGTCGGCCCGCGAGATCTACACCGGCCTCGGCGCCGCCACGACGGCCTGACGGGGCGCCCCGGGTGGGGCAGGATCGCGGCATGGGCCGATCTGTCACCGTCACGGGCACCGGGCGCGCGAGCGCGCCGTACGACGTCGCCACGCTGCAACTGGCCGCGAGCGCACGTGCCGCGAACCCGTCCGATGCCACGGCGCGGGCGACCTACGCGCTCAACGCGATGCGCGAGGCGGTGATCGCGGGCGGCGCCGACGAGTCGACGCTGCAGACGACGTCGGTCTCGCTCAACCCGGTGCACGACCCGTGGCCGACGGTGTCGGCGTACGAGGCCTCGCTCTCTCTCGCCGTGCGGCTCACCGACCTGCAGCGCGTGGGCACGGTGCTCGTGGCGGCGGTGCAGGCCGGAGGCGACGGCGCGCGCGTGGACGGCATCTCGTTCAGCCACGACGACGCCAAGGCGCTCGAGGCCGCGGCGCGCGAGGCGGCGTTCGCGGAGGCGCGGGCCAAGGCCGAGCAGTACGCCGGCCTCGCGGGCCAGGCGCTCGGAGAGGTGCGCCACGTGGTCGAGGGCGCGGTGCGCGGCGCCGTGCCGGTCTACAAGGCGATGGCGGCGTCGGCCGACATGGGCGGCGCGCCGTCGATCGACGGCGGCGGCGGCACGGTGACGGCCAGCGTCACCGTCACCTGGGCGCTGGGCCCGTCGGTCTGAGCCCGTCGGTCTGACCCCTGACGCGCCGGGCGGACGGAGCGCCGACGCCGACCCGCGCGGATAGCCTGCGGGCGTGGCCCGATCCGTGCTGACCCGCGACGAGTACCTCGACCGGTGGTCGTCGCTGCACGGCGGATACGACCCGCGGTCGTCGGCCCTCGTCGGCGGCTGGCTGCGCACGATCCACGCCCTCGCCTCCCCGTTCGCCCGGCTCGGGGTGCCGCCCGACGCCGTGACGATGCTCGGCGTCGTCGTCGCGGCCCTGGTGATCTGGCTGTGCTCGCTCGGCGGCCTGTGGCTCATTGCGGCGGCGGTCGTGGTGGGGCTCTCCGGCGTCGTCGACTCCCTCGACGGCGCGGTCGCCGTGATGACCGGCCGCGAGTCGCGATGGGGCGCGGTGCTCGACTCAGTGGTCGACCGCGTCAGCGACCTCCTCTACCTGGTGGCGCTGTGGGTCGTCGGTGCGCCGGCGTGGGCGTGCGTGCTCGCGGGAGCGCTGCTGTTCCTGCTCGAGTACGCGCGAGCGCGCGCTGCCGCGATCGGGCTCACCGAGATCGGCGTCGTGACGGTGGGGGAGCGACCCACCCGCGTGATCATCGCCGCGATGTTCCTGCTCGCCGGCGGCATCTACCCGTCGTCGGCCGCGATGTGGGCCACGTACGGCGCCTACGCGACGGTGCTGGTCTGCGCGGTCGCCGTGGTGCAGCTGCTCCTCGTCGTCCGCCGCCGCCTGCGCTGACCCCGATCTGGTAGTCGATCCGCGCGCCCTGCCGCGCGTTCGTACTACCGGATCGACGAGGTCCTCCGGCCATCGCCGGCAAAGCGGGGCGTCGCGCCGGCTGCCGGTGCCACACTGAACGTCGAGCGGACGTCGTCCGCCGCGACAGGGGGTATGCGATGGCCTGGCTGATCATCCCGGCGATCGTCGGTGGCGCGATCGGGGTGCTGGTGTGGAAGCGCCGCGGCAACCCGGGCACCGAGGACTTCGACGTGAACTCCCTGCGCGATGTCGGCGGCATGCACGGCGATGCGCTCAACCCCGGCTCCGGCTCGGTCGCTGGCCGCACCCGCTGATCCGGTAGTCGATTCGCGCGCCCTGCCGCGCGATCCCCCTACCGGATCACGCCGGCTGCCAGAGGCGGTTGGGCTCGGGCGGCCAGGGCGCGTCCTCGCCGACGCGTCCGTCGACGGCCTCGCGGAGAAGATCGGCGTGGCCGGTGTGGCGGCCGTACTCCTCGATGCCGTCGAGCAGCAGCCGGCGCAGCGTCGGCGTTGACCCGTCGGGCCAGGAGAAGCGGGCGGGGAACGACAGGCCGCCCTCGGCGAGCGCTTCGTCGATGTCGGCGCGGGCCGCGAGCACGGCGTCCTCGTAGGCCGCGACCAGCTCGTCAGGCGGCAGCTGCTCGCCGGTGCGGAACTCGAACTGCGGGTCGGCGTCCCAGTCCACCGACGCCCACGGCTCGCGCAGCGGCCGGCCCCACAGCTTGGTGGAGAACGTGTGCTCCTCCACGAGCGCCATGTGGCGCAGCAGCCCGCCGAGGGTGAGCTCGGAGGCGCCGATGCGCAGGCGTGCGCCCTCGGGGGAGAGCCCGGACGCCTTCCACCAGAACGTGAACCGCATGCGCTCGAGCGAGCCGAGCAGCGAGGACGCCTCGTCGCCGTCCATCGGGGGCTCGGGCCGGTCGCGCCACGTCGTCGTCATGGCGCCCACCGTAGGAGTGCCGGGCTGCGTCCACGCCCGTTCGGCGGACACCGCTACGGGCGGGCGTGGATGCTGGACGGCGAGGAGGCGATCCGGATGGCAGAAGCGCAGCCGCGGCTGCCGCCGCGATGGTTCGTCACGTCGGCCTGGCGGGTTCACCGCGGCCTCTACGCGGCGACGAGGGGGCGCAAGGGGCTGTGGCCGCCGGGCGGCAAGCGCGGGTGGGGCGCGATGCGTCTGACGGCCGTCGGCCGCCGTTCCGGCGAGCCGCGCAGCGTCATCGTCGCCTACGTGGAGGAGGGGGAGTCCCTCGTCACGATGTCGATGAACGGCTGGGGCGAGGGGGATCCCGCCTGGTGGCTGAACCTGCAGGCCAACCCGGACGCCGAGGTCACGACCGTGGACGGCAACCGCGAGGTGCGGGCGCGGGAGGCCCACGGCGAGGAGCGCGAGCGGCTGTGGGCCCGGTTCCGCGAGTACGACCCCCAGCTCGACGCCTACGCCGCGATGCGCTCGACGCTCGCCGCGATCGTGGTGCTCGAGCCCCGGTGATCAGCCGCGGCCGATGAGGTTGGCGACGATCTCGGCCGACATGCCGACGAGCGGCAGGCCGCCGCCGGGGTGCGCCGATCCGCCGACGAGGTAGAGGCCCGGCACGGGCGAGGCGTTGGCGGGGCGCAGGAACGCCGCGCGCGGGCCGTTGCTCGACGAGCCGTAGATCGACCCGCCGGGGGCGCGGGTCGCGCGCTCGAGGTCGGCAGGCGTGCGGATCTCCGACCACAGCAACCGGTCGCGGACGTCGTACCCGCGCGAGGCCATCACGTCGAGGATCCGGTCGCGGTAGGAGTCGGCGAGACCCGGTGCGTCCCAGTCGATCGTGCCGCGCTCGCCGGTCGACGAGTGGCGCGGCGCGTTGACCAGGACGAACCACGACTCGTGGTCGGCGTCCGGACGCATCTGCGGGTCGTCGGGCGCGCAGACGTAGATCGTGGGGTCGTCGACCGGGTTCGGGCTGCGCCCGAAGATCGCGTCGAACTCGGCGTCGTAGTCGGCGGGGAACCACACGTTGTGGTGGCGAAGGTCCGGCGTGCGCCCGCGGACGGCGAGCAGCAGCACGAAGCCCGACAGCGACGGCCGCGTGCGCGCCAGCCGGCGTCGGGCCGAGGCAGCGCGCGGGTCGGCGACGAGGTCGCGGTAGAGGTGCGTGGCATCGGCGTTGGCGACGACGACGTCGGCCGGCAGCACCTCGCCGTCGGCCAGCCGCACGCCCGTGACGCCGGCGTCGGAGGTGAGGACCTCGACCGCGTCGGCGTCGAAGCGGTAGGCGACCTTGCGCTCGAGCGTGCGCTGGTAGAGGGCGTCGGCGAGGCGCCGGATGCCGCCAGCCACGTGGTAGGCGCCGAACGTCTGCTCGACGTAGGGCACGGTCGCGAGCGCGGCCGGCGCGCGGCGGGGGTCGGAGCCGGTGTACGTGGCGTAGCGGTCGACGAGCATGCGCAGCCGCGGGTCGTGCAGGTACTGCTCGGAGAGCTTGCGCAGGCTGGTGAACGGCGCGACGGTGCGGACGTCGTCGAGGTCGCGGGCGAGCGGCAGCAGGTCGCGCATGCCGGTGAGCGGCGCCTCGAGGAACGGCCGGCGGGTCACCTGCCAGATCGAGGCGGCGCGGGCCATGAAGGCGCGCCAGTCGGCCTCCGCCGTCCCGCCGAGCGCGTCGCCGAGGACCTTCGCGCAGACGCCGGGGTCGACGCCCGGCATGTCGACGGCGGTGCCGTCGGGGAAGCGGTAGCGGAACGCGGGCTCGAGGTCGACGAGCTCCACCGTCGACTCGAGCTCGCCGCCGGTCTTGTTGAACAGGTCGCGGTAGACGGCGGGGATGGTCAGCAGCGACGGGCCGGTGTCGAAGACGAAGCCGTCGCGCTCGAACGTCGCGACCTTGCCGCCGTAGGTCGAGGACTGCTCGACAACCGTCACGGAGTGCCGCTTGACCGACAGGCGGGCCGCGGCCGCCATGCCGCCCATGCCCGCGCCGACGACCACGACCTCTGCCACGCCGCGAGCCTACGGGGGCCCCGAGGTGCGCGAGTAACTGGCGTTGTCGTCGGTCTCCAGGCCCCGAAACCGCTAGCAACGCCAGTTACTCGAGGGACCTCCCGGGTCAGGCCGGAGGCAGCGAGCGGCCGCGCCAGGTGAGGGCACCGGAACGCTTGCGCCGCAACGACTCCGCGACGAGGACGCCGAAGGCCGCCACCGACGCCGGGTGGGCCAGGGAGTCGACGGCGCGGCCGCCCGTGCGGCGCGCGACGAGCACGCGCCCGGCAACGCCCGCCGCGTAGCCGAGGGCGCCCCAGCGCCGCGACGCCGGCGTCGGGCCCGCAGCCGCGGCCGCCGCGGGGACGACGTAGAGCCACGACAGCGCGCCCACGACACCCGCCGCGCCGGCGGGCGAGCCGAACGCCGACCACAGCGACTTGGTGTAGCCCTCGACGAGCTGCTCGGAGGAGTCGTACATCCGGCACACCGCGACGTCGGTGCCGTCGGCCACCACGCCGCGCCCGCCGCTGTGCTTCACCGCGCGCAGGAGCGCGACGTCGTCGAGCACCTCGCCGCGCACGGCGGCGTGACCGCCCGCGCGGTCGTAGGCATCCCGGTCGACGACGAGCAGCTGGCCGTTGGCGGCTGCCAGCGACTCGCGGGGCGAGGTCTCGGCGGCGCGCAGCGGCAGCGTCGTGGCCCACGACCACTGCAGCAGCGGCTGCACGAGGCGGGGGAGGGCGCCGTCGGCGAGCTGGCGCGGGTAGGGGCACACGAGGTCGAGGCCGGCCGACCGCAGCAGGGAGACCGAGGCGGCGATGCCCTGGGGCGACAGGCGGACGTCGGCGTCGACGAAGACGAGCACCGAGCCGGTGGCCTGCTCGGCGAGGCGGTGGCAGGCCCATGTCTTGCCCAGCCAGCCCTCGGGCACGGCCGCGCCCCCGCCGTCGATCACGCGCAGCCGAGGGTCGCCGGCCGCTACTCGGAGGACGACGTCGGCGGTGCCGTCGGACGAGCCGTCGTCGAGGACGAGCACCTCGACGTCGGGCAGGCCGCCGGACTCCAGCAGCGAGGCGATGCACGGGCCGATGCGCCCGGCCTCGTCGCGCGCGGGCACGAGCACCGAGACCCGTTCGCGCACAGGCGGGGGCGACGACGACGGGGTGCGCAGCAGCCGCAGGTTGACCGCGGTGTGCGCCGTGGCCGCGACGGCGCCGATCGCCCCGACCGCGACGACGGCCTCGGCGGCGCGGGTCAGTCGCGCCCGGCCCACAGCGACCACGCGTACGGGATCGCGACCAGGCCCATGACGACGCCGCCCCAGATCGCGACGCCGGCGCGCTGCTCGAACACCGCGTTGAGGATCACCGACGACACGTAGGTCCACAGGTACATCAGCGCCGGCACGCCGTCGCCCTCGCCGCCGTCGGTGCGCCGGCGCGGGAGCCGGTCGAGCACGAGCATGAGGACGAACGACACCAGCACCCAGCCGACGAAGTTCTGCGCCGGGATCCCCGCGATGCCGGGCAGCTCGGGTCCGCCGGCCTGCCACGTCCAGTGGCCCTCGCCGACCATCTGCGGGTCGAGGAACAGGTCCCACGACGCCAGCGCGACCGCACCGACCACGGGGGTGAGCAGCGGGCCCCGTGCCAGCCGTCGGGCCGCCAGCAGGGCGGGGTAGCTCATCATCGCCCAGGCCAGCGGGATCACCGCGGGGACGCCGAGCACCATCGGGCCGAGCCGGTCGTCGTAGACGTACTCGCCGAAGGGCAGGCCGGTGCGGGTGCCGAGCACCTCCGCGCCGAAGCCGACGCCGGCGCTCGCCACGAACCAGCCCAGCGCCCACAGCCAGCCGCGGACGATCACCGCGTGGGAGGCGCTGGTGAGGAAGAACAGCACCACGGTGGTGGCGGTGAGCACGTCGCGGGTCTGGCCCGAGGTCAGCGGCCAGGCGATCTGCGCGCCGATGGTGAGCAGCGCGAGCACCCAGGGCAGGGCGCGCCACGACCCGCCGCCGCCGCGTCGGCGGGCGGCGCGGGGTCCGGTGTAGACGCGCACGCTCATGGCGCCCCGACCCTAGACGACGCCGACCGCTGCTCCGACCGGGTGGTGGCCGGGCGCACGGCGAGAACCCGCCGGCCCGGCGTGCCGATGATCTTGGGCATGGGGATGCACGAGGCGCAGCGGCCCGAGCCGCAGGTATGGCTGTCCGGCCCCGCGGAGCCCGACGACGCCGAGCCGGTGGAGTCCTTCGACCCTCGCAGCCACAAGCCGCCGCGGGTGAGTCCGCTGCAGTGGGACGACATGCATCCGGTCCCGCGCCGCATGCGTGCCAGCGAGGTGACGTTCGGCCTCACCGGCCGGCTCGTGGTGACCGGCGTGATCCTGCTGTTCTGCGCGTGGCTGGCGTTCGGCACCGTCTTCTTCCTCCTGCCCGCCCTGCCCGCGGTGGTCTGGGCGCTGCGCGACACGTGGCGCAAGGCCGACGTCGACCGCGCGCCGGCGCCCACGCAGGCGCGCGAGCACGGCGGCCGGACGGCGGCCCGCGGGCCGCACGACGACCTCGTGCCCAACCGGTTGCAGCCGATCGTCCCTGTCGTCGGATGGCACCCCGACCTGCCGGGGTCCGACGCGCATCGGGAGGCGACCGACGCCGAGCTCGCCGAGCGCGAGGCCGCCGCTGCTGCGGCTGCGACGGCGTCGCCCCACCCGGTGCCGGAGCCGGCTGCCCGGAGCAAGGACGCCGAGTGGCTCGAGCGGCTGATGCTCGACCCCGGCCTCGCCAGCCGTGTGCGCGACAAGCCGCGCGTGGTCCCGCCGCCGTTCCCCGGCGAGGGCGGGCGCGTCGCAGCTCAGGCCGACGGCAGCGCGAGCGGCTCGCCGGCGTAGGTGCCGCGCGCGTCGACGACGGCGAGCCGGGCGAAGAGCTCCTCGGAGTACCAGCCTGTCTCGTGCGTGCGCCGGACGGCCTCGAGGTGCGGGGCGCGCCGCTGCGCGAACTCGGTGATCGCGCGCCCCGACGTCCACGCGCTGAAGGTTCCCTGCAGGCCCACGGGCGCCTCGCCGATGCCCATCGAGAACAGCAGGCCGTCGACGTCGTGCAGGTCGGTCG